>CAIOLO010000172.1 GCA_903859155.1 uncultured beta proteobacterium | reverse complement strand
CGTATCCGCATGTACAACGGCGGCCCGACCCGCTTTTACTGGTGGTGGATGCGCCAGGGTGCAACCGGCGCCACCTACCTGCCCATGACCGTGATCGCCAACGACGGCAACCTGTTGCCGCGCGCCGTGGTGCAAACGGACTTCAAGCAGGGTGTGGCCGAGCGCTTTGACCTGATCATCGACTTCTCCAAGTTCAAGCCCGGCACTGAGATTTTCATGACCAACCGCGGCGAGCAGACCAGTGGCCGCGGCCCCTCGGGCAAGCTGCTCACCACGGGCAATGATGCGCTCAAATTCATCGTCGAAGCAGCGCGCCCGGGACTGACCGACGTCAGCACCAATATCGTCAACGGCACGCTGCTGCGCCCACTGCCCGCCGCTGTGAACACGGCTACGGCCAAGACCAAGTTGTGGACCTGGAGCAGTGCGTCGGGCAGCTGGAATGCCAACGGCCAGATCTTCGATCGTTTTGCCGCACCCTATACCGTTGCGGAAGGCACCTCCGAAGTCTGGACGCACAAAAACGGTGGCGGCTCCTGGTCGCACCCGATCCACCCGCACTACGAAGAGGGGCGCATCCTCAGCTACAGCGGCGCGGCCCAGCCCGACCCGAGCGCAGCTCTGCAGACCGGCCGCAAGGACGTCTACCGGCTCGACCCCAGCGCCACTATCACCACGGCCATGCGCTTTCGCGACTACAAGGGCATTTACCCGATGCACTGCCATAACGTGGTCCACGAAGACCACGGAATGATGGTCATGTGGAAGATTGTTTAAGCCCGCCCCGCGCAACTGATCTTCCAAGGGGATTGAAATGAACCGCAGAAAGTTTCTCGGCGCGGGGCTGCTCGCCCCGGTGACAGCCACCTTCGGCGCGGCCGGCGCGTTGGTGTCACCGCAGGTTTCGGCAGCGCAGGCCGTGGCCGAGCGGCCGCTGTCCTACGCCGCACGCTTTGGCATGCTGCCCAATGTGCCGCTGCTGGCCCACACCGGTGAAACTTTCAATTTCTACGACGATCTGGTGCGCGACCGCATTATCTTGCTCAACTTCTTTGTGGTGAGCTGCAGCGAGGGGCGCTGCCCCACCACCAATGCCAACCTGCGCAAGGTGCAGGACATGTTTGGCGAGCGCATGGGCAAGGACGTGTTCTTCTACTCCGTGACCCTGCAACCCGAGCAGGACACCGTGCCCATCCTGAAGGAATACGCCGAAGACATTTTCGAAGTCAAGCCCGGCTGGTTGTTCCTGACCGGCAAGCAGTCGGACATTGATACGCTGCGCCACGCGCAGGGCTTTGTGGACCCCGACCCGGAGCGTGACCGTGACGTTACCCTGCACAGCAGCACCGGTCGCCTGATCGACGACAACAACAACCGCTGGGCCATGGTTCCGCTGAACACCTCGGCGCGCAATGTGTACACCGTGCTCAACACGCTTTGAGATGAGCAAGCCATGCGCTTTTCTGAATTGATTGTGGCCCGCGTTCTTTTTGGATTGGTACTGAAGCTGTGCGCCGCATTGTTTTTTTCACTGGCGCTGACCGCCGCGCACGCCAGCAGCCACGAGACGGCATCGGCGGAGCCGGCGCCGCCCAGCGCCGCCCAATGGTTTGCGCAGGGACAGGTCGCCCTGGTCGGCGGTTTGTTCGACGAGTCCCTCCAAATGTTTCGCAAAGCGGCCGCCCTTGGCAGCAGCGCTGCGCTGGCTGCGATCGGCGACCTGCATCAGGCCGGCCTGGGCGTTGAGCGCAGCGAGCGTGAGGCGCTGGTCTGGTACCGCAAAGCAGCCGCCACGGGCGATGCAGAAGGCCAGGCCCGACTCGGACTGGCGCTGGTTCGCAATGGCACTGCGGCTGAACTCAAAACCGGACTGAGCCTGATCCGCCAAGCCGTCGCTGCCAACAGCAGCTTCGGACAGTACGCGCTCGGTGCCCTGCATCTGCAAGGCAAGGGCGTGCCCAGGGATGTGGACCTGGCCGCCAGCCTGCTCGATGCGGCGGCCAGCCGCGGTGAGGTGCTGGCGCAAAGCCTTTTGGGGCAGATGTATCTGGATGGCAATGGCGTGCAACAGCACAGCGCCATGGCCTTTGAACTGCTGAGCGAGGCCGCTCGCCAGGGCGATGCGGTGGCGCAGAGCCGCCTGGGCGCGATGTTTGCCGATGGCTGGGGTGTAGAACGCAATGAACATGAAGCCGCCTACTGGTTTGAGCGGGCAGCCGAACGCGGCAATCTCGATGGCCAGGCGCAACTCGCCGTGCTCTTGCTCGACAGT
Organism: uncultured beta proteobacterium; assembly: GCA_903859155.1. Classification (GTDB taxonomy): domain Bacteria; phylum Pseudomonadota; class Gammaproteobacteria; order Burkholderiales; family SG8-39; genus 2-02-FULL-62-17. The sequence continues at coordinate 23,639 of CAIOLO010000172.1, read as the reverse complement.
CAGCAAGTGCGTGTTGATCCGCTTAAAGCCATTGACCTGCTGCGCCAGGCTGCCGCCGGCGGCAATACCTTGGCCCAATTCCATCTGGCCCTGTGTTTTCTGGAAGGGCGCGGCGTGCCGCAAGACCCGGCACAGGGGCAGAGCCTGCTGCGTCAGTTGGCCAAGGCCGGGCTGCCCGAAGCCAGTACCTATTTGCGGGAACACTCACTATGAAGCGCAGCACAAACTGGCTCACCGGTCTCGCAGCCGTGGTGCTGACGGCAACACTTTTTTCGCTCCCAGCGCAGGCCCATGAAAAACATGTCCATGCGCCAGAAAAAATCGAGTGGTTGCAGCGGCCGCTGGAACAAGTCCCGGCCAATCCAGAGGACCAGGTCGAGTTCGCGCGGATTCAGACCGAATGCCTGCAAACCAGTGCCATCCACTATGGCCCGCAGAGCCGCTGGACGGATTGCCACATCGGGCCCAGCGGATTCGTCGCCACCATCGGTCTGCAGGATTTTTTCTATGCAGAGTACTGCCTGATTGGCAAAGGCGATGGCTGCGCCCGGCAAGCGCAGCTGTTGTTTCGCAACCGCGCCTACCGCCCCGAGGCCTTTGCTGACATGGTGCGCATTGACCCGACCGGCACGCGCTACGAGAGCCCTTTGCTCATCGGCAGCGAAAAAGAAAACGTGCTGGCAACGGCCGCGCTGTTGCCCGGAAAAAAGCACAAGCAGCTGCGCTATTTCCGCTATGACCAAGAGCGCTGGATAGCGATCGACGGCAAGGCCTGGTTGCAGCAACTGCGTGCGCGTCTGCCGGCGGGTCTGCGTGTGCGCGTGCAACCGCAGGACGCGCTGCCGGACCCGCGCACCATGATGCTGAGCCTGCCGCTGTACCGTGGCGCAGCGCGCGCCGGCCGTGTGGAAACAAGCCTGGTGATTCAAGACGGTCAACTGGAACTGGCCGGGTTCAATATCACCAAGGGTGCGCAATGAACGCGCCAGCAGCAGGTCTTTTGGCCCGCTGCCTGCATGCCAGCCTGATGGCCCTGGGCCTCTTGGTCGCCATGCCTTCGGTCCACGCGGCGCAGGCCGTGCGCTGGGCCTCGGGCAACACTCCCGTGCTGGCTTTCGACACGCTGGACGGTCGGCGTTTCGATAGCGCTGCGCCTATGGGCAAGATCGTGGTGGCCAATTTTTGGGCCGTCTGGTGCGCACCCTGCCGCGAAGAGCTGCCGCTGCTGGCGCAACTGGCCGCGTCCACGCAGGGCCAGCCGGGGGAGTCTCTGCTGGTCAACACCGGCGACTCCAATGCCGCGATTGAAAAAATGCGCAGCAGAATGCCCGCTAATTTGCCCTCACTGCGCTTGTCTGCCGACGCACAGGACTTCCGTTTTTCCTCTTTGCCGGCCACCGTTGTTTTCGACACCCATATGCGCGCGCGCTGGGTCGTGCGTGGCGCCATCGACGCGCAGGCTGAACCCCTGCGCAGCCTGATTGCAGAGCTGCTGGCCGAGGCCAAGGTCGGAACCGGCAAGCCTGTCAATGCCGTACTTTCCTTAGGGAATTGACGTGCAGTTACACAGCCGGAACAAAGCTGCAACTGACATCACTGCCTTGCCTATTTACGCTTGGGGTGTCATCGAAAGATGGTCAGAGCCAGCGATCAAGTTATTTGCAGAAGTCAAACAGATCGTGAAATGTCAAGAAACCAGGAGTGAACCTTATGAAACATGAAACCCGAAAAATCGCAGTCAAGCTTGCTTGTGGCGCCGTCATGGCACTGCTGGCCGGTGCGGCCATGGCGCAGGCGGCCAGCGCCGATGGCGAGATCCGCAAGCTCGATACCGATGCCAGCCGCGTCGTCATCAAGCACGGCGAATGGAAGGGCATGAGCATGGGTGCCATGACCATGGCATTCAAGGTGCGCCCGGCCTCACTGCTCGACGGTCTCAAGGTCTACGACAAGGTGCATTTCGCGATTGAAAAAGAAGGCAATGACTTTGTCGTCACTGCCATTTCGCCTGCAACGCAAGCCAGCACGCTGGTCCTTGCAGCAACCCACATTTCAGGAGACAAAAAATGAAGCAAGTATTCAAGAAAACCATGGTGGCCAGTGTCGCGGCCATGCTGCTGGCGCAACCCGCGCTGGCCGTGCTGCAGCGTCAGGGTCCGGTGGACCCGGCCAACGGCTTCCCGCAATGGTTCCAGGACCGCAATGGTGTTGCGCTCGAGGTTTGCTCGATCAACAGCCCGGATGCTGTCGGTCTCGCGGTTGTCAACGCCGGTTTGTGTGCCATCGTCAACGTCCCCGCGCCCAACGGCGTGTCCGTGGCACCCGAGGTGTTTCCTGGCAACTTCTCCACCGAGCACTTCTACACACTCACCAGTGCGAGCCTCGCGCCGGCGGGCCAGGGCAATCTTGGCAACGTCGCTGTGCCGACACCGGGTGCCGGCCGCATTACCTTCAACTTCGCGCTGGAGGCCTCATTCGCCAACGGTGTGCCGACCGAGGGCCAGCAACTGTGGTTCACACGCTGGCGCGTCAACCACGGCAATGTGGCCTGCACCGGCAACCACACCTACTACACCCCGACCCGGTCGCCGCAGACCTTTGCCGGCGTGGCACGCAGCAAGATTTTTGAAACCACCGACACCGGCATGGGCCAGCCTGCAGCCGTGATGTCGGGCGATATCGGCCCGTTCCTGCAGTCGACTGACGTGCCCGGCGGTGCGCCCAGGGCGCCGTTCGTCGGTCCGGATGGCAAGAAGTACCTGTCCGACGGCGGCGGTGTCGGCAGCGCGATCACCGGCAGCGAGATTCCCAATGCGCTCGCCACCAGCACCAACCCCTATGTGCCGCCGGAAATCAAGGCCATGAAGTTCACCAACTACGTGGCTGTGCAAGGCCCCGGCGTCGTGACGGGCAACTGCGCTTTGGACGAGCTGGTCTACTCCACCAACACTTTCTCGCTCTTTGGCCGTCTTTTCGAAGGCCCGATCCCGTCTCGCAACAGCGTTGATCGCGCCACCTACCGCGCGGTGGACACCAATGCCGACGGCAAGTCCGACATGTTCCAGATCGGCGCCTGGGCACAAGCCACGCAGGAAGCCGGCAAGCCGGTGCCCCGCCTCGGCATGAGCCTGTGGTACACCGACCCGGCCAACCCGGCCAGCAGCACCGCCGAAGTCGGCATGGAAGGCGCGCAGACCGCCGCCGGCACGCCGGCCTTTGCCGGCCAGATCGCCACGCCGCAGTTCGAGTATTTCCAGGGCATGACCTCCGTGACGCAGCCCAGCGGCACCACCGCGTTGCCCAACCCGGTCTACACCAACGCCCGCGTGCGCGTCATCACCGACACGCCGCCCACTACGGTGGACGTGGCGCTGGTCGATGAGTTGCGCATCAACCAGGCGGTGTGGAACAGCGTCACCAAGACGCTGACGGTGAGTGCCGAATCCGGCGCCTACCTGCAGGAGGCCACGCCGACGACGGCCACGCCGACGAGGCCCCTGCCGCTTGCGACTAACAACACCTGCTCCATCCCCTGCCTGACACTGAATGCCTACGGCCTGCCGCTGCTAGACGCCGCCCTTGCCCCGATCGACTACAAGATGAAGACGGCCGCAACCGCGACGGCGCCGGTGGCGAGCATCGTGGTGCCCAACGTGCAGACGCCTCCCTCGTACATCACGGTGAGGTCCTCGGCCGGCGGCAGCGATCGCCAGCCGGTGATCTACCAGGGCTCGGCGACCGGAGCGGCGCTGTTCCAGGCCGACACGGTGAATGTGCCCAAGGACACGCCGGTCAACGTGGATGTGTTCGCCAACGACATCGGCGTGGCCGCAGTGCCCAACCTGCTGATCTGCGCAGATGCCGCCGGTGTGACCTGTGCGGTTCCCAACGCGCAGACGGCCTGCACCCTGGCTACGCCTTCGGCGCAGTGCACCGCGCTCGGCGGGCGCATGATGCTGACCGGCAACCTCGTGACCTATTCGCCGCCGGCTGGCATGGGGGGCACGACCGATACGTTCTGGTACAAGGCCTCGACCGCCAACGGCACCACTGCGGTGGCGCAGGTGAACGCAGTGATCAGCAACCTCGCCGCTCTGCCGGATGCGCGTGACGACCTCGGCAATACCGCGGTTGCCAGCGTCCCGGCGACGATCGACGTGGTGGCCAACGACTTCGCCCCGGCTGGGGTCGACCTGGCCACGCTGCGCATCACGCAGGAGCCTTGCACCTTCACCGCGGTGGCACCGACCTGCGCCGCGGGCTCGGCAAGCTTCACCACGACCCCGGGCAAGCTGGTCTTTACGGCGCCGTCGGCCGGCAACTGGACCATGGCCTACACCTTCACCGACAAAGCCGGCATGGTCGCCGACCAGGGTGTGGTGGGGGTCAATGCGCTCGGCGCCGAAACGCTCTCGTTCGCACGGGCACTCTGGACTGCAGGCAAAGCCGGCACGACGACCAGCAGCCTGCGCGCCAACGGTGTTTCTAGCATCGCCCAGGGTCAGCCGATCCAGCTGATGCTGCCGAACGCGGCCTCCGGCCTGAACGGCTGCGCCAACCCGGCCGCGGGCCAGCTGCTCGCGACCACCGCGGTGGGTGCGGCAGGTGCGTGGACTTTCGCCGGGGTGACGCTGAGTGTCAACGTCAAGCCGACCCAGGCCTATGTGTACTCGCCGACCTTCGGCGGCTGCACCCAGACCACGGTCCAGTAACGAGCCGGACCGGAAGTCGCCCGCCCCTCGGGGGGCGGGCACTCCCAGCCGACACACACAAGGACAGATCATGAATTTCATACAAGCAAGTTCCGCTGTGCCGCATCGCGACGCAGCCAACCCAAATAAAGGAGTACGTGTAATGCGCTCTCATCTCATCAAAGCCCTTGCGCTGAGCATCGCGGCCATCGGCGTTGCGCCGTCGGCTTTCGCGGTGCTCGATCGCGCCGGGCCGGTGGATACGGTCAACGGCTTTCCGCAGTGGTATGCCGACCGCAACGGCGTGGCGCTGGAGTTGTGCGTCAACATCGATCCGGCAGTCCTCGCCGCCGGCGGTTGCGCAGTCCTGCCCGCCGCGCCCCCCGCCGGCGTGCTGACGGTGCCCGAAGTGTTCCCGGCCAACTGGTCGACCGAACACTTCTATACCCTCGCTTCGGTGAAACTCCTGAGCGCGGGCCTGGACAAGTTGACGCGCACGCCGATTTCCGGCGCAGGCGGTATCGTGTTCAACATGGGCCTCGAAGGCTCGTTCGCCACAGGCGTTCCGACGCCCGGCGCGCAGATCACCTTCAATCGCTGGCGCGTGACGCACACCAACGTGGGCTGTGCCGGCAACTACACCTACTACACGCCGAACAACGCGCCGCAGACCTATGCAGGTGCCGAAGGCGGCAAGATATTCGAAACCTCGGATGTGGGCATCGGCACCTTCACCGGTCCGCTGGCCGGCAGCACCGGTCCGTTCCTGCAGTGGTCGGCTACGCCTGGCGGTGTGGTGAAGGCACCCTTCATCGGCCCTGATGGCAAAAAATACATCGCTGACTATGGCGCTGTGGGCACCCCGGTGACCGGCAGCGACCTGCCCAACCCGCTGCGCGCCAGCACCAAGGCGTGGATCCCGGCGGAAATCAAGGCCATGCCGTTTGCCAACTACGTGCTGGTCGAAGGACCGGGCGTGTCCACGGGCAACTGCGCGGCGACCGAGGCGATCTACACGACGACGGGCTTCAACCTGTTCGGCCGTTACTACGAAGGCATCCTGCCGTCGGTCAACCAGGTGGAGCGCGCCACCTACAAGGCGGTGGCTTCCGTGGCCGGCGCCGCGCCCGATGGCTTCCAGGTCGGCGTCTGGGCAACGGTGGCGCAGAAAGCGACCGGCCCGGTGCCGACCCTCGGCATGAGCCTGTTCTCGGGCGACCCCGCGGCGCCGACCAGCCAGACGCTGGAACTCGCGATGACGCGCCAGCCCCTGCCGACCACGCCAGGCACGCAGCCGAAGTTCGAGTTCTTCCAGGGAACGCCGGCGGCCAAGCAGGCCGGAGCAGGCGTTGACCTCTCCCGTCCGGCAGCCACCCATGCGCGTGCCCGGATAACCAGCGACGTGCCGGCCACACTGATGGATCTGCCGCTGGTGGACGAACTTCGTATCTCGGAAGCCCTGTGGGACAGCGCGACCAAGACGCTGACCGTGACGGCCGAGTCCGGCGCGTTGCTGGTCACGGCCACGCCGGCCACGCAGACGGCGACCAATGCCGACTGCTCGGCGCCCTGCCTGAAAATCGACCCGTTCGGTTTGCCGGCCTTCGCTGCAGATGGCACCACCCCGACCAACTTCAAGCTGAATACCTTCGCGGGTGAGAAGTTTGCGGTGATGAGCACGGTCATTCAGAACGTGCACGTGCCGCCAGCTTACATCACGGTGCTCTCGTCCAACGGCGGCCGCGACACGCAGCCGGTGATGTACGCGGGCCCGGCCTCCGGTGCGGCAATCCTGCAACCGGACCTGGTCTCGACCCCGTTGAACACGGCTGTCACCATCCCGGTGCTCGCCAACGACATCGGTGTGTCGGTGCCCTCGGCGCTGCAAATCTGCACGGCTGCGACGGGCGGTACCTGCGGCGTGCCATCGGCGACGGCGACTTGCGTGGCCAACACGGCTTCGACTTCCTGCACGATCTCCGGCGGTCGCCTCGCGCTGACGGCGGACAACCAGGTGGTCTACACGCCGCGCGCCAACGTAGGCGGCCTCACCGAATCGTTCTGGTACCAGGCGAACACGGTGGCGGGCGCTGCACGGGCACAGGTGACGGTGAACGTCGGTTCGCTGGGTGGCCTGCCGGATGCGCGTGACGACCTTGGCTTGAGCTCGGTGGCCAATGTGGCGGCGAGCTTCAGGGTGATTGCCAACGACTTCGCCCTGGCCGGCATCAACCTGGCGACCCTGCGTATCACGCAGACGCCGTGCAACCTGACCCTCGGTGTATGCGACGCGGCGGCTGCCACCTTCGACGCGGCAGGCAGGCTGCTGTTCAACGCGCCGAGCGGAGGCAACTGGACGACGCAGTACACCTTCAACGACGCGAACGGCGTGCTTGCCGATCCCGGCGTGGTGACGGTGAACGTGATTCCCGGCGAAGCGCTGATCGCGACCCGCTTCCTGTGGACCGCGCCGAAGAAGGCCGGTCTGCTCGGCACGCTCGCCGGTAACGGCACCTCGACGGTCAATCTGGGGCAGGTGATCAACCTGTACCTGCCGAACGCGGCCACCGGCCCGAACGGTTGCGACGCCCCGCTGCTGGGCTCCCGGATCGCCAGCACCACGGTGGCGGCCGGAGCCTGGGTGTTCGGTGCCACGGCACTGACGACGCGCCCGGCCACGGTCTACGCGTACTCGCCCGTCTACAAGGCTTGCGTACAGGGCACGGTCAAGTAAGCCTGAAGAGCAATTGAAGTAGCAGCAAGCAGTATTGCAGCAAGGGTGCTACCCCCGTTCGCGCAGCAGTGGCGGCGGGGGGAAACACCTCTGATGAAGGGCAAGACCGCAGCGGCAGGCAAGCGCCGCCGCGGCCAAGCCTCACGATGAGGATGCAGTGAGCAGGTGTTTCAACCCATCTGCTCAGTGAATCTTTCCTTGACGCCAGGATCGTCAGCACCAGGTGAATCTTTCCTTGGTGCCAGGATTGTCAGGACCACGGTCTTCAGACCCGGGGTGTTTTTTTCGAAGTGGCTGGAAATGCCCGTCTGGTGCGGGTTTTCAGGTGATGTCGCCGCGCGACGACGCATTGCAGCGGTTACGCGCGGTTACATTTTTCCCACAAGGACGCGACTGACGCATGCCTGCGTTATTCGTAGCATGTGGTGTGAAGAAGACTTGACGCCGTGGCTGCCCGTGTTGGGCGCCGGTTCGGGTGTGAACAGAATTATCCGCGCGCGATTTGAAGCGCTAGGCGTTACAACCTCATCCAGGAAGGAATTCGGCCATGCGTTCCCGTTTTTTTAAGACCATCGCCCTGAGTATCGCTGCCATCGGTCTTGCCCCTTCAGCCTTTGCCGTGCTCGATCGCGCCGGCCCGGTTGATCCGGCCAACGGTTTTCCGAACTGGTATCTTGATAAGAACGGCGTGGCGCTGGAGTTGTGCGTCAACCTTGATGCCACAGTGCTCGCCGCGGGTGGTTGCGCGGTGTTGCCCGGCCCTGTGCCCAACGGTGTGCAGACGGTACCCGAAGTGTTTCCGGCCAACTGGGCCACCGAGCATTTTTACACCCTTGCCGCGGTGACGCTGAACACCGCGGGTCTCGACAAGAAAACCGGGCTGCCCATTTCCGGCGCCGGCAGGCTGGTGGTCAACATGGGCCTTGAAGGGTCGTTTGCCACCGGCACGCCCACGCCCGGATCGCAGATCACCTTCAACCGCTGGCGCGTCCGGCAGGACAATCTTGCCTGCACCGGCAGTTACACCTATTACACGCCAAATAACGCGCCGCAAACGTTTGTCGGCGCCGAGGGCGGCCGCATGTTCCAGACTTCTGACATCGGCATCGGCAGCTTCGATGGCCCGCTCGCCGGCACTACCGGCCCGTTCCTGCGGTGGTCGGCCACGCCCGGAGGCGCTGTCAAGGCGCCCTTCATCGGCCCCGATGGCAAGAAATACATTGCCGATTATGCGGCGGTGGGAACGCCGGTGACAGGCAGCGATCTTGCCAATCCGTTGCGCGCGAGCACCAAGGCCTGGATCCCGGCCGAGATCAAGGCAATGCCATTTGCCAACTACGTTCTGGTCGAGGGGCCGGGTGTGGCCACCGGCAATTGCGCGCTGACCGAGTCGGTCTACACCACCACCGGTTTCCAGTTGTTCGGCCGCTTGTTCGAAGGCGCCATTCCCGGCGTATCGCAGATCGACCGCGCCACCTACAAGGCGGTGGCTTCGGTGGCCGGCGCTGCGCCAGACGGTTTTCAGGTGGGCGTGTGGGCGACGGTGCAGCAAAAGGCCGGCGGTGCAACGCCTGCGGTGGGGATGAGCCTGTTCTCCGGTGATGCCGCCGCGCCGACCGCGCAGACCGCCGAACTGGCGATGACGCGCATGGCCCTGTCCGCGGCCGCGGGCACGCAGCCGAAGTTCGAATTTTTCCAGGGCACCACCGCTGCGAAGCAGTCCGGTGTGCCCGCCACAGCGCTGAGCAAGCCGGCTGCGACGAGCGCGCGGGTGCGCGTCATCAGCGATACGCCCGCGACCGTGCTCAACATATCGCTGGTGGATGAGCTGCGTATTTCGCAGGCGATTTGGGACAGCTTTCAAAAGACCCTGACGGTGACGGCCGAATCGGGCGCGCTGCTCGCGGCGCCGACGCCGTCGACGCAGACGGCGGCCAATGCCGACTGTGCGCTGCCCTGCCTGACCATCGACCCCTACGGCCTGCCGGCGAAGGATGCGAGCGGCGCGCCCATAGACTTCAAGCTCAAGACCATTGCCGGCGAGAAATTTGCGGTGATGAGCACGGTGATCCCGAACGTGAGCGTTCCGCCGCGCAGTGTCACGGTGACCTCGTCGAATGGCGGGCGTGATGTGCAACCGGTGATGTACGCCGGCTCGGCCACCGGCACGGCGATCCTGCAGGCGGATGTGGCGTCGACGGCGATGAACGTGCCGGTGACCATCGCGGTGCTGGGCAACGATATCGGCGTGTCGGCGACCCCCGCGCTGCAGATCTGCACGGCGGCAGTGGGCGGCACCTGCGGCGTGCCCTCGGCGGCAACGGTTTGCGTGGCGAACACGGCTTCACCATCGTGCACCGCTTCGGGTGGCCGGCTGTCGCTCACCGCGGACAACCGCGTGATCTACACGCCGCGTCTGGCCCTCGGCGGCATTACGGAGTCGTTCTGGTATCAGGCGAACACTGTTGCCGGCGCAGCGCGTGCGCAGGTGACGGTGAACGTCGGCAACCTCAACGGCCTGCCCGACGCACGCGACGACCTCGGACTGACCTCGATCGCCAACGTGCCCTCGGCTTTCAATGTTATCGCCAACGACTTCGCGCCGGCTGGCATCGATCTGGCGTCGCTGCGCATGACGCAGGCGCCGTGCAACCTGACCACAGGCGTCTGCGCGGCGGCGGCCGCGAGCTTCAACGCGGCGGGCGGGTTGGTGTTCAACGCGCCGAGCGCCGGCAACTGGACCATGGCCTACACCTTCAGCGATCGCGCCGGAGTGGTTGCCGATCCCGGTGTGGTGTCCGCGGTAGTTACGGCCGGCGAAGTGTTGACCGTGCAGCGCGCGCGCTGGACGGCGCCGAAAAAAGCCGGGCAACTCGGAACCATCGATGCCACCGGCACTTCGTCCATCGCGCAGGGCCAGACGGTCGGCTTGTATATTCCCAATGCGGCCACCGGCACCCAGGGTTGCAACAATCCGGCGGCCGGCACGCGCATCGCAAGCACGGTGGTGGCGGGCAACGGCGCATGGGCCTTCGGTGCCACCGCGCTTGCGACACGCCCGGGCACCGTGTACGTGTACTCGCCGACCTTCGGCGCCTGTACCCAGACCACGGTGCAGTAAGCGGCCGCAGCCGACAAGCGACGCAAGCGGCTGTATTTCCGGCGCACCGCGGTCTTTGGACCGCGGTGCGTTTTTGCGTCGGAGTCGCCGGGAAAGTTGGCTGCAATTGGCGGAGGGTGGTTGGGTGTAGTGACCCAATTGGCAATTGGTGTAGTGAGCCAATTGTGGTTCGCTGGCAGGCACGCGCTTTGCAAATGCAAATGGCTCTTGAATCAAATAAGTAACAGATTCATGCGGTTGAAAAAATGCATGCGGTAATGCGAAGCTGGCATCGGATTTGCATACGTATTGCCTGGCGTGAGTCAACCGAGGAAAAATGATGTTCCCGCTTAATACCGGCAATTCCCCTTGCAACAAACCGGCCTGCGAAGCTGCGGCGAAGCAGGCCTGCTGCGGGCAGCGCAACCGCGCCGGTGATCGGCCTGCCGCGGAGGCGAAGGTCGCGAGGTTGTTGCTGATCGAAGACGAAGAGACGCTGGCGAAGAACATCGCGAGCTTTTTCGCTCATGGCGGTTGGGATGTTGAAATAGCCGGCTCGGCCGAGGCGGGCCTGGAGCGGGCGGCGGCGCTCGCGCCCGATGTGATCGTGCTCGATTTCACCCTGCCGTGCATGGACGGTCTGGCGGCGTTGTCGATTCTGCGCCAGCGCGAACCGCGGGCGCGCATCGTCATGCTCAGTGCGCAGGCGAGCATCAAACTGGCGGTCGATGCGATGAAGGCAGGGGCCGCGGATTTCCTTGCCAAGCCGGTGTCGCTCGCCCGACTGAAGGGGGTGCTCGACAAAGTGGTGCCAGAGGCACGTCTGCGCAATCAACCGCCCGGCTTTCGCGGGAGCCTCTTCGGCGCCTGTGGCTGATTATGCCGACAGGCCTGCCGGTTTGACCCGGCTCCAGCCCCAGCCCCAGTCCCAGTCCCCGCCCCAGTCCCAGCCTCAGCCTTAGGCCCGGCTCCCGCCCCAGCCCCCGCCTCAGTCCCTGCTCCGGGGCCTGCGGAAGGCACCGGCGCTCCACTGAACCGCCAAACGTAGGCGTGGCCTGCCTGCGGGTGGGTGACACGTTGTTACGTTACGTCCACACGTCTGAAACAGACGCGGGGTCGCCCCTTCCATACCATGCTGCCAATCGCGATGGATGCGGGACAAGGCGGCGAGAGCCGCTCCACAGGCACAGTGTGCGTTGTGGCCAGCGGCCCGATATCAGCCAAGACATAAGGAGATGCAAGCATGAAAAAACCGAAACTGTGGAAGGAAATGTTCCTGGATCCGGGTTGCAAAGGCTTCTCATTGCTGCAACTGCAGTTCTGGATGGGGAGCGTGTTCCTGGGGGTGTTTTTGCACGCCACGGCGGGAATCTATGCGGTTACGTACGGCGTGGCCGCTTGTCCTGATTCGTCCGTCCAGGCACCGATGAGCGTGGTCGATGGCCCCCAGTGCCCGGTGTATCCGACAGCGGCGGGAGCGAAGTGATGGGCCGCCTGAACACACGCAGTCAGACGCTCCGGGCCTCGGCCAACAGGGGATTCACTTTGCTTGAATTGCTGGTGGTGATGGCGATCATCGGCCTTCTGGCCGGTTACGTGGGGCCGCGTTATTTTGCCCAGATCGGCAAGTCCGAGGTGAAGGTGGCGCGGGCGCAGCTGGATGCGCTGGACAAGGCGCTGGAACAGTACCGCCTGGACACCGGGCATTTCCCGACACAGGAGCAAGGCCTCGTCGCGATCATGAAGAAGCCGGCCAACGAACCGCGCTGGGACGGGCCTTATCTGAAAAAAGAGTTGCCCATGGATCCGTGGGGGCGGTCGTTCGTGTACAAATTTCCCGGTGAGCGCGGCGATTTCGACCTCGTTTCCCTGGGCAAGGACGGCGCGCCCGGCGGTGCGGGCGAGTCCGCCGATCTGCGCAACAACTGATCGGGTCGGGCGCCATGTTGTTCGAACTCAAGGCGGTTTCCGGTACGGGGAAGGTGACGATGCTGCGCATCGACGCGCCCGCCGAGGCCGACGCGCGCCGCGAGGCGCAATTGCGCGGCCTGTCGGTGTTCCTCGCGCGCCCGCTGCGCGGCGGCAGCGGCAAGCGCTTTGGCGCCGCCGCTGCGCGGCTCAACGTCTACAGCTTCGCGCAGGAGCTGCTCACCTTGCTGCGGGCCGGGCTGAGCCTGGTGAGCGCGCTCGAGACCATCGTCGAGAAGGAAGGCGGCGCCGGCGCGCGCACCGTGGTCGAATCGCTGCTGCTGCGCCTGCGCCAGGGCGGCCGCCTCTCGGAGGCGCTTGAACAGGCGGGCGCGGTGTTTCCACAAATTCTGGTGGCCGGCGTGCGCGCCAGCGAACGCACCGGCAGCCTGGAGGAGGCGCTGCAGCGCTACTGTGATTACGCCGGCCGCCTCGACGAGGCGCGCAAGAAAATCATCGCGGCCATGATTTATCCAACGCTGTTGCTGGTGGTGGGCATGCTGGTGACGGCCTTCCTGATCGGTTTTGTCGTGCCCAAGTTCGCCACCGTGTACCGTGAATCGGGCGGAGACATGCCCTGGGCCTCGGCTGTGCTGTTCGAAGCGGGCCGCCTGATCGGTGCGCATCCGTTCGAATGTGCCGGCGCCGTGCTCGCGCTGGTGCTCGGCGTGGTCGCGGCATTTTCGCGGGCCGCCGTGCGCGCCTGGTTCGGACAGCGCATCCGTGCGCTGCCCGGGGTGGGTCAGCACATCCGGGTGTATGAACTGGCCAGGCTTTACCGCACGCTCGCCATGCTGTTGCGCGGCGGCACGCCGATCGTGCCGGCGCTTTCGCTGGCGGCGAGCATGCTCAGCGGCGCCTTGCGCGATCAGCTCGCGCAGGCCTCGCGCCAGATAGCGCAGGGCGAGCCGATTTCGCGCGCGCTCGAGAGCAACGCGCTGACAACAGCGGTGGGCAACCGCATGCTGGGAGTGGGCGAGCGCGGCGGCGGCATGGCCGACATGCTCGCGCGCATCGCCGACTACCACGACGAGGAGACCACGCGCTGGGTGGAGTGGGCCTCGCGCCTGTTCGAACCGCTGATGATGGCGCTGCTCGGTCTGGTCATCGGCGGCATTGTGGTGCTTTTGTACATGCCCATATTCGATCTTGCCGGGAGCGTGAAATGAACGACCGCATATCCGGAACCGCGCTCGCCGTGGCCATGCTCAACCCGGAGGCCGTCGAGGCGGCGCGTGCCGCGGCGCTTGGCGGCGCTCGCGCGCTGATCGAGGTGCTGGAGGAGAAGAGCGGGCTTTTGCCGCGCGAATTCGCCGCCGCACTGGCGGCGACCTTCGGCCTCAATTGCCTGTCGCCGGAGGATCTGGAGCTGGCCACGCCGGATTTCGAGCGCATGCCCTTTGCCGAGGCTTCGCGCCGCGGCGCGGTCTGTGTGCAGATAGAAGACGGCGGCCTGAGCCTCGTGCTCGCCGACCCGTTCGACCGGGAGCTGCGCGAGTGGGCGCGTTTTGCGCTGCCTGCGAACACGCCGCTGAGCGTGGCGCACAGCGCGGATCTCGCCGCGTTCCTCGCCCGCCAGGAAGAGGCGATGAGCGCCATGACCGGACTGCTCGGCCTCTCAGGCGGCGCCGGCGAAGCCACGCAGGCGATCGAGGAGCTTTCCCTTGCGGCGATTACCGAGGATGCGAGCCAGGTGGTGCGCCTGGTCAATTCAACGCTGTACGACGCGTTCAAATCCGGCGCAAGCGACATCCACCTCGAGAGCGAACCCGCCGGGTTGATGATCCGCTACCGGGTGGACGGCGTGCTCACCTCGGTCGGGCGCGTCCCCGGACACGCGCTTGCGCAGGAAGTCATTTCGCGCATCAAGGTGATGTCCGATCTGGATATTTCGGAAACGCGCGTCCCCCAGGACGGCCGTTTCAAGGTTTCGGTGCGCAACCGCGCCGTCGACCTGCGCGTATCGGTGATGCCGAGCATGTTCGGCGAGGACGCGGTGCTGCGCATACTCGACAAGCGCAACCTCGCCGAGGGCTCCAGCGAACTGCGGCTGGAAGCGCTAGGCCTCGATGCCGATTCGATCCGCCGCATTCGCAAGCTGTCCAACGAGCCCTACGGCATGGTCCTGGTGACCGGGCCCACCGGCAGCGGCAAGACCACCACGCTGTATGCGGCCCTGACGGAGATTAATCTGGGCAAGGACAAGATCGTCACCATCGAGGATCCGGTCGAATACCAGTTGCCCGGGGTGCTGCAGATTCCGGTAAACGAGCGCAAGGGGCTCACCTTCGCGCGCGGCCTGCGTTCCATCCTGCGCCACGACCCGGACAAGATTCTGGTGGGCGAGATCCGCGACGCGGACACCGCGCAGATTGCGGTGCAGTCGGCGCTCACCGGCCACCTGGTGTTCACTTCGGTGCACGCCAACAGCGCTTTCGACGTGATCGGGCGCTTCAAGCACATGGGCGTGGACCCCTACAGTTTCGTGTCGGCCCTCAACGGCATCGTGGCGCAGCGCCTGGTGCGCATGAACTGCCCCGATTGCCGCCACCCGGTGCGCCCGGATGCGGAACTGGTGGCCGAATCCGGATTGGACGCCGATTGCCTGCGCGACGGGGGCTTCAATTTCATGGCCGGTCGCGGTTGCGGCACCTGCCGCGGCACCGGCTTCAAGGGCCGCAAGGCGATCGCCGAATTCCTGGTGCTCGACGACGAGCTGCGTGAAATGATCATTGCCAACGCACCCATCCGCCAGATCAAGCAAGTCGCCCGCAAGGGCGGCACCCGGCTGCTGCGCGAAGCTGCGCTCGATCTGGTGCGCAACGGCGATACGACATTGCAGGAGATCAATCGTGTCACGTTTGTTTCCTGATACCGTTCATATCGGCATTTATGCCGACAAAGTGGTGCTCGCTCGCGCGCGCCGTTTTTCCGCCGAGCCCGCGCTACACCGGCTGGTGCAGCCGGCCACGCCGGGGGCGGCTGCGCTCGATACGCTCGATGCCGCGCTGAAGGACTCGCGCTGGCACGGCGCCGACGCGCAGGTACTCGTTTCCAGCGCGCTGGTGCGCTACGCGGTGGTTCCGGCGAGCCCCCACCTGATTAGCATCGCCGACGAGGTCGCGCTCGCGCGGCTGAAGTTCCAGCAGATTCACGGCGGCGCGGGCGAAGACCTGGAGGTCAGGCTGGGCAATCTGCTGTCGGGGAAAGGGCAGATCGCGGCAGCCTTCGAGCGCGCTTTTCTCGACAGGCTGCGCGCCTCGCTCGCGGCTGCGCGCCTGCGCGTGCGCTCGATCGAGCCGCTGCTGGCGTGCACCTTCAACCGCTTTCGCGGCAACATCGCCGCGGGCGACTTCTGGTTTGCGCACGCCGAACCGGGGCTGTTGATGCTCGCCTGCGTGCGCGAGGGCAATTGGACCGAGCTTGCCGGCTCGCCACTGCAGGGGCCTCTCGCGCTGGCGCTACCGGCGCAGTTGCGCGAGGCGAAGCTGCAGGTTGGCGGCACGCTGTTTCCGCGCCGCGTCTACGTGTGCGCGCACGGGCTCGGGTTCGATGGCATCGCGCCGGACGCGCAAACCGAGTACGTCGACCTCGCCCAGATCAAGGGTGTCCGCTATACCCCGGCTGAGCGCGGGTTGGGACTCGCGCCGGGAGAATGAGATGACTCTGGTAGAGACATTGGCATCCATCGTCCAGCGGCTCGGCCGCCCCCGCGCGGCAGCACTGGCGCTGGACTTCGGCCGGCCGCAGCAGCGCCCGCGCATGGCGGGCATGCTCGCTTGTTCGCTGGGCGCGCTGCTGCTGGTGTTGGTGATGTGGCAATCCGATCTCGCGCACGAACGGGTCGCCGAGCAGGAGTCGGAGCTGGCCTCCCTCGGCGTCAAGCGCGATGCGGAGCAGCAGCGTCAGGCGCGCGGCGCCGGCTCCGGTGCCGACCTTGAGGATCGCGTGCGTCGCGCCAACCGGGTGATTCGCCAGTTGAGTACGCCCTGGGAAGATGTCTTCAAGGCGATCGAGTCGACCACCGGCGGCAATGTCACCATGCTCAGCCTGGAGTCAGACCCGGTCAGCGCCGAAGTGCGCGCCGCCGCCGAGGCGCGCAATACCAAGGCGATGATCGATTACCTGGAGCGCCTGCGCAGCGACGGACGACTCTCGCCCGCGATATTGCTGTCTCACCAGGTCATGATCGAAGATCCCAGCCGTCCGATTCGTTTCACTTTCTCAGCATCATGGATATCCGCAAAACACGCACAGAACTGAGCCGCGACCTGCGCCGGCTGACACTGCGCCTTGGATGGCTCGGTGCGCTGGCAGCGGTCCTGCTGGCGCTCGCGGCAATCGAATTGTCGACAGAGACGCTTCCCGTTCTCGGCGAGGCCGAGGAGCTCCAGGAGCGGGTGCGCCGGGTGCGCGAATCGCCGCGCAACAGACGCGAAATCACGCGCACGCAAGACAGCGGTCCGGCCGAGCAGGTCAGCGCTTTCGAGCGGTTTTTTCCGGATGCGGGCGAACTCAACAGCGTCCTGCGCGAGATCCACGCCGCCGCCGAAAAGGAAAAACTGGTGCTCGAGCGAGGCGAATACAAGCTCTCGGAGGAAGCCGGCCTCGGCATGCTGCGCTACCAGATCACGCTGCCGGTCAAGGGACCCTACCCGTCGATCCGCGCGTTCACGCGGCGGGTTCTGAAGGACCTGCCCTCGGTTGCGCTGGATTCGGTTGCGCTGCAGCGCCCCAACGTGGGCGAAGAGGCGATCGAGGCCCAGATTCGCTTCAGCGCCTTCCATCGGGGGGTGCGCTGATGCGGCGCACCTGGCTCATTTTGGCGGGGGTCTGCGCGGTGGTGCTGCTTGGACTGGGGGTGACCGGCGGGGATGTCTCTGTAAGCAGCGACAGTACGCTTACCGGGCTGCCTCTGCGCCTGGATTTCACGCTGGTTCAAAGCGCACGCGCCGCAAACGCCCCGGCTCCTGAAACGGCGGCGCGGGCCGCCCCGCTCAGATTGAAACTGGATGTCGCCATCGCCGCCGAGTCCGAACGCGGTGCGGTATCGGCGGCGCAAGGCATGCAGCCGGATTCACCCGAAGCATCGGCCGCGACCCCCGCAGCAGGCGCGGTGCGCCTGGACTTGCTGGCGCGTACTCGCGATCTGGGCCAGGCCACCGACGCCTTCGGCGCCAAAAGCTGGGTGGTGGTTCCGCCGCCGCCGCCCGCCGCCCCGCCTGCGCCGCCGATGGCGCCACGGGCCCCGCCCCTGCCGTTTCGCTTCATGGGGCAGATCGACGACGGCGAGGGCAAGCGCACTTTTTTCCTGGTTCGCGGAACCGCCGCCCTGTCGGTCGAGGTGGGCGAAAGCATCGACAGAACCTATCTTTTGGAGCGCGCCGATGGCGGCGTGCTCGTCTTTAACTACCTGCCGTTGCAAGAGCGGCAAAGCCTCACTATTGGAGTAGGCCCATGATTGCCAGATTTGCACAAAAACGATTCGTGGCGCCGTTTGTGGCCGCACTGTTTCTCACTTTGGCCGGATGCAGCGCTGAGCGGCTCGCCCGGGAGGGGCGTGAATTGCTCGAACAGGGCCGTGTCGAGGAAGGGCTGGGAAAAATGCGCGACGCGGCGATCAATGAGCCGCGCGATTTCGCCTATCGCACCGCGCTCATCGCGCAGCGCGAGCGGGCGCTGTTCGAACTGCTCACCGCCGCCGATAACGACGTTGCATCGGGGCGCGACGGGCATGCCGAGGACGCCTACCGGCGCGTGCTGGCGCTGGAGTCGGGCAATCCGCGCGCGCGCGCCGGCCTGGACTCGGTGGCGCGGCTGCGCCGTCACCGCGCCGACGTACAGTTCGCGGTGACGGCCGAGGCGAAGGGGCAGGTGGAACTGGCGCTCGACCTGCTCAACAAGGTGCTTGCCGAAAATCCGGAGTATCGCGAGGCGCGCGACACGCGGCGCGAAATCCAGACGCGCCGCTTCAAGCAGATTATCGCGACGCCGCAATTGCGCGCGCGCTACACGATGCCGATCAGCCTGGAGTTCCGCGACGCCGGATTGCGGCAGGTATTCGACGCGCTTTCCAAGAACAGCGGCCTGAATTTCATTTTTGACAAGGAGGTCCGCCCGGATATCCGCGTCAGCATATCTGTGAAGGATGTGCTGATAGAAAATGCGGTGGCGCTGCTGCTCGAGCCCAACCAGCTCGCCGGAAAGGTGCTCAACGAGAACACGCTTCTTATCTATCCGGCCACGGCGGCCAAGGTGCGCGAATACCAGGACCTGGTGATTCGCAGCTTCTATCTCGAGAACGCCGATGTGAAGCAGACGCAGTCCATGATCAAGACCATGCTCAAAATCAAGGACACCTTTATCGACGAGAAGATCAACCTGCTGGTAATCCGCGACACCCCCGAGGTCATCCGGCTGGCCGAGAGCCTGATTTCGGTGCAGGACCATGCCGAGCCGGAAGTCGTGCTCGAGATCGAGGTGCTCGAAATCCTGCGCTCGCGACTGAGCCAGCTCGGCGTGGGCTTCCCCGACCAGTGGCAACTCAACTCGCGCGGCGTGATGGGCCCGCCGATACCGGGCTCGCTGAACCTCAAGAGCGAGGTTGGCGCGAGCAACCTGTTGTCCAACCCGCGCATCCGCGTGCGCAACCGCGAGAAGGCGAAGATCCTGATTGGCAACCGCATCCCGGTGATTTCTTCGGTGGTCACCCCGAACGTCTCCTCGCCGGTGATCACCGACACGATTCAGTATCTTGACGTGGGTCTGAAACTGGATATCGAACCCAACATCCATATGGACGGCGGTGTCATGATCAAGATGAATCTTGAAGTGAGCACGCTGGGCGACGCGGTGACAAGCAAGAATGGCACCGTCGCGTTCCGGGTGGGCACGCGCAACGCGGCCACCGTGCTGCAGTTGAAGGACGGCGAGACGCAGACTCTGATGGGCCTGATCCAGGACGACGACATCGAGCGCGCGGCGCGTCTGCCCGGACTGGGCGACATCCCGGTGCTCGGCAAGCTGTTCTCCAACACCCGCAGCGACGGCCAGAAAACGGAAATCGTGCTGGCCATCACGCCGCGCATCGTGCGCAACGTGCCGCGCCCGTCGATGGAAGTGGCCACGCTCTGGTCGGGCACCGAGGCCGCCTACCGCACCGCGGCGCCATTGCTGAATCGGGCTGCCGAGGCGGTCACGGTTGCCGCGCGGTTGCCGGGCGCGGGCGCCGCGGCGACGGTCCTGGCTTCGTCCGCGACGACCACCGCAGCGACGGCAACGACAGCGGCGACTGCATCGGCCGAGGCGTTCGGACTTGCGTGGAAGGGGCCGGCCCAGGTGAAGCCGGGGGAACAGTTTACCGTCACGCTGGAAGGCAGCAGCAACCTTGAACTCAACGGTGCCGACCTGCAGTTGTTGTTCGATCCGGCGGCTTTGTCGGTGGTGAGCGTCACCGAGGGTGAGTGGCTGCGCAGCGACAACGCGCAGACCACCTTCAGTCAGCGCGCCGATGCGTCCACCGGGCGCGTCTATGCGGGCATACGCCGCGCCGCGGCGAGCGGAGCGCGCGGCGCAGGTGCGCTTCTGGCGGTCACCTTCCGTGCCTCGGGCAATCAGGGTCAGACACAGGTGCATGTTGCTACCGCCGTGCCGGCCGTTGCCGGCGGCGGATTCATGGCGGTCAAGGGCGGCGGGCCGATGCAAATACAAGTCACCGGCGCGCCCGGCAAAACGCAATGAAAGCGGCCCGCGGTTTCACGTTGATCGAGTTGATGATCACGGTGTCGATCGTGGGCGTGCTCGTGTCCCTTGCGATACCGGTAAAGGAGATAGTCGTCAAGCGCGAACAGGAGCGCGAGCTGCGCGCGGCGCTGCGCGAGATCCGGGGTGCGCTGGACGCATACAAGCACGCGGTGGACGAGGGCAAAGTGAAGGCAAGTGCGGGTGACAGCGGTTACCCGAAATCGCTCGACGAGTTGGCCGGCGGCACCGATAACATCAGCACACCCGACCGGCAAAAGATATTTTTCCTGAGAAGGCTGCCGCGCGACCCGCTGCATCCGGATCCGGCGATTCCGCCGGCGCAGACCTGGGGCAAGCGCAGTTACGCGAGCGCGCCGGACGAGCCGCGCGAGGGCGCCGACGTATTCGACGTGCATTCGCTGGCCGGCGGACGCGGAATGAACGGCGTCGCCTACCGGGAATGGTGATCGGATCATGATGAAGACCAAGGTGGGTCGTCCCGGGCGCTCGCTCGGTTTCACGCTGATCGAGCTGCTGGTGGTGATGGCGATCATCGCCACCCTCGGCGCGATCGCCGCGCCGCGCTATTTCAACAGTCTGGAGAAATCGCGCGAAGTGGCGTTGCGCGCCAATCTGAAAGTGATGCGCGAGGCGATCGACCAGTTTTATCAGGACACCGGCAAATGGCCGCTGGCGCTGGAGGATCTGGTCAAGAACCGCTATCTGCGCGAAATGCCCCTTGACCCGGTCACGCGCGAAGCCGGCACCTGGGTGGCGGTGCGGCCTGCCACCGGCACGGAGCCGGGCGTCAGGGACGTGCGCAGCGGCGCCCAGGGGGTGCCGCGCGACGGTACGCGCTATGAAGACTGGTAGCGCCGGCCGGGAGCCCGGCTTTACCTATGTGGGGCTGCTGTTTGCCGTGGTCACGGCGGCGCTGGCGGTTTCGGTCGGCGCGCGGCTGCTTGGCAACGAGCAAAGGCGCGACAAGGAGTCGCAGCTGTTGTTTGCCGGTGACGAGATCCGGCGTGCCATCGAAACCTACCACGCCAAGAACTCAGCCGGCGTGAACCCGTTTCCGCGGCGGCTCGAATGGCTGCTGCGCGACCCCAATCAGCCGGGGGTGCAGCGCTACCTGCGCGATATTTATCGCGATCCGATGCTCGACCGGGACGCGGCGGGCGCGCCCGAGGCGGGCGGGTGGACGCTGATACTCGATGTCAACGGCCAGATCGTGGGCGTGCATTCGGCATCGACGCGCGCACCGCTCAAGCGCTCGGGTTTTCCCAAGCAATACGACGGCTTCAGTCAGGCGAAGCATTATTCGGACTGGAAATTCATCGCCGCCGGCGGTGTGCCGGTCGAATACGGTAGCGCCGTCGCAACGCCGGGACGCAATTTCATTCCCTCCGCGCTGGGCAGCAGCGTGCCGGTATTGGCGCCGTTCCCCCAGCCTGCCAATGCGCCACAAGCGGCATCCGCCGGCGCTGCGCCGCCTGTCGCCGCGCCCGATGTGTCGGTCACCCCCCGCGACGAGCCTGCGAGTGCAGAGCCGGCTCCACCGCCACCTTCTCCTCCCCCCGCGGTCGCGCCGCCTGCGCCAGCGGCGGTCACGGCAGGCGCGCCTGCGCCCGCAGCCGGTGATACGCCGGCCGCTCCTGCGGGGCAGGCAGCGGGCGCCGCGCCCCCGCAGTCTGCGCCGGCGTCGCCGCCAGCGGAGCCTTCGTCCGGCCCGCAGCCGTTCCTGATGCGCTCGCCAGTCGGCTTCTGAGGCCGCCTGCGCTTAGGCGCCCGGGGGCTCGTTACCCGGCGTTACAGCATGCATACAGGGTTTGGACGGACTCCCCCGGCAGTTTGCATAGACTCGTATCCGACGGTTGGCTGCGCTCACGCGAAGTGAGCGAGCGGCCCGGGAAACGGAATCCAACCCGGAGGGCGGCATGCATTTAAACGGTGGCTGGCAGCGTGATCTGAATGGTGTGTCGATGAAGGTCGCGGCGTGCGGCATTGCTTTGCTGGTGTACACGTTCGGCGCCCCGGCGTTCGCGCAGACCCGGACCTTCGCAGCGGCGCTGGTGCATCCGGTGGCGTCCGTCCCGGCGGGTTTCGACATCACCGGTTTCATCCAGGAGGCCACCCTCGACAAGACAGGCGCCATCTGCAATCCGGCCCACGCGCGCCTTGCCGGCGGCACGGTCACGCTGAACGGACTGAAGGTGATCATTCCGTGCAACACGGTGCTGCAGATGCCGGCTTACACCATGTCGTGGGCCGACCTGTTCAATCCGGGTAACGGCACTTTCCCCGCGGACATCACACCGGCCGGCCAGAGCGGGTTGGCGCTGACCGATCTTATCGGCTCCTCCACCGGCGCGACCGTGGCGCTCGCCGCACCGGGTTTGCTGACCATGAAAATGCGCTCGGACAGTTCGGCCACGCTGCAAACGCGCACCAGTGCCGCGCTGCCTTCCTACGAAATTCGCGTGATCGGCAATATCGTCAACGGCAGTTATATCGCCGGTCTGGTGTTCATCTCCCAGCAGTCGCTCAACGCCGGTCAGGGACGGATCAGCTGCATCGATTACGCCGCGGGAGAACTGCAGGTCGGCGGCGTGCCCATCGATCCGAGCGCCGGCAAGGCCTGCCCGAACCCGGTACCGCCCGGCGTGGCGCGCGTGAGTCTTAACGATACCATTGGCCGCTTCGGCAAGCGCCACGCGCCGATCGGCAAGTGCGGCGGCGCCGCCGATTGCGTCGAGCAGGCCGGTTTCGATCCGCGTTTCGCCCCCGACACCGACAACCCCACGGTGCACGCCACCACCGGTTTCCCGATGTGCATTCCCCGCGTCAATCCGTTTTCCGCGGGCGTTGATCCGCTGTGTCCGCAGTCCAACCGCCCGGTCGCGCCCGCCTGCCAGAATTTTCCTTCGACCACGGGCATTCCGGCCTTTCCGCCGCAGACTTCGGGTTACTGCACGACGTTCGTGATGGACCCGCCCAATGCGCGCGCGCCGACCGGTATCAGCTGCCCCGGCCCCGGCTGTCCGACGGACCCGACGCGCCAGGCGCCGCTGCAGATCGGCGACAGTATCGTGTTCCAGGGAACGCTCAAGGCCGATGCCAAGGGGTTCTATGTGTCGGCCCACACGATTGCGGCCAACCTCGGCATCTTCACCCAACCCAATACCAAACCGGCCTATGTGTTTGTCGAAGAAGTGCTTGCAGGCACGGCGGCCCTGCCGGTGGCCGGCATCGCCCAGGAAACCACCGAACGGGTCAAATTCGTCGGCTTTACCACCGACCCGACCAACCTCGTCGATTTGTTCGCACTGGACCAGGACCCGGGCACCGGGCAGATCACCGAGCGCCTGCTGAGCACGCAAAGCCCGATGAGCAACGCACAACT
>CAIOLO010000171.1 GCA_903859155.1 uncultured beta proteobacterium | reverse complement strand
GCTGTTTCTGCCGCGCCAGGCGTGTCGAGATCCACTCGGGCAGGCGGGCGCGCTCCACCGGCCAGATGTCGATGCAGTGTCCCGCGCGCGTGAGCGCGACAAACCAGGCGGCACCCTGATCGCGCTTTTGCAGGCGCGGCAGGCTCACCATCAAGAGGGTGTCGGGCGAGACATTGGCGCAATAGGCAACGATGGCTTCGCCGCCCTCGGTGCCCGGCTTGCCGCCGGCGAGGCGCAGCTCGGTCAGGTTCTTGTCGCCGAACAGCGACATCGAGGCCCCCGCCGAGCGCAATTCACCCCATTTGAAGCCGCGCTCGGGCGCGAGCACGGCGCGTTGGGTGAAGCCGGCTTTGCGTCCGGCCGAACGGATCGCATCGGCGGCCTCGATCGCGAGCAGCGGCTCGTCGCCGTGAATCACATAGACATTGCCAAGCTGCCTGGCCAGATGGGCTTCGAGCTGATCGACGCGTATCGTGCTCACATCAGGCGCGTCGCGTCATCCGCCGCTGCGCTGGGCGCGCGCCAGGCGCCTTACAATCTGCTGCACCATGTCGGTCTGCATGTCGCGGTACAGCAGCGCTTCTTCGTTTTCCTTGGCGATGATCTGCGCGTCGTTGAAGGAAATATCGCGTGTCAATGCGATCTCGCTGGTCGGAATCCAGTTCTGTCCCTTGGCGTCATGCACGAAAAACCCGACCCGGTAGCGCAATTGGTATTCGCGCACGCGGCCGGAGGTGTCCAGTGAAAGGATCACTTTTTCGCGCGCCTCCAGACTGACCGCCAGCACCGCGTCGGCGCCTTCGGCCCGCTCGACCAGCTTGGTCTGGCTGCCCGCGGCGATATTGCGCTTCAATTCCACCAGCATCGACGAGGCCCCCTGGACATGAAGGGTCTCGAAGGGCAGCGTGGTCTGGCCGCGCAGCTGGAAGCCGCAGGCGCACAGCAGCGCCGTGCCCGCCAGGCACAGGGTGCTTATCGCGCGGCGAAATTTTGCGGGGGTGTGGAAGGCAGGCATGCGGGTTTTATACCACCACATTCACCAGCTTGCCAGGCACCACGATCACCTTTTTCACCGCGCGGCCTTCGCTGTGGCGCAGCACCGCTTCCTGAGTGACGGCCAGGCGCTCGATGTGCTCGCGCGTCGCCGTGCTGGGGACCGTCATCCGTCCGCGCAGCTTGCCGTTGATCTGCAGCACCAGTTCGATTTCGTCCTGGCGCAGGGCCGCCTCGTCCACCTCGGGCCAGGGCGCATGCAGCAGGTCCCCGGCATAGCCCAGTTCCGACCACAGCGCGTGGCAGACATGCGGTGTGATCGGATAGAGCACGCGCAACAGGATGCCCAGGCCTTCGTGCAGAACCGCCTGATGCAATGCCGGCGCGGGCGTAGCCGCGCTGCCGGCCGCCTCGTCGGAGGATTCCAGCGATCCGCTGAGCGCGTTGAGCAGTTTCATCGCCGCCGAAGCCACGGTATTGAACTGATTGCGCTGAATGTCGAAGCTCGCCTGCTTGAGCACCGCATGCACTTCGCGGCGCAATGCGGCCTGGCGCGGCCAGGCGGCGGCGAAATCCGCGGGGAATTCGTAGCCGTCGACGGCCCCCTTGCGGCGCGCCGATTCCGCGCTGACAGGCGCGTGCGCCTGGTGCGCGAACGCCCACAGGCGGCGCAGGAAGCGGTAGGAGCCCTCTACGCCGGCATCGGACCACTCCAGTGTCTGCTCCGGCGGACTGGCAAACATCATAAACAGGCGCGCCGTGTCGGCGCCGTACTGTTCGATCAGCTGCTGCGGGTCGACGCCGTTGTTCTTGGATTTGGACATGGTGCCGATGCCGTCGGTCGCAACCGGCAATCCATCCGCGCGCAGCACCGCGCCGCTGCGCTTGCCGCTCTCGTCGGTGACGAAATCGACATCGGCGGGGTTGTAATAGGTGATGCGGCCTTCGCCTGCCTTGCGGTAGAAAATTTCGTTCAGCACCATGCCCTGGGTGAGCAGCTTGGCGAAGGGTTCCTCGAACTCCACCAGGCCAAGCTTGTTCATCACCTTGGTCCAGAAGCGCGAATACAAGAGGTGCAGTATCGCGTGCTCGATGCCGCCGATGTACTGGTCCACCGGCAGCCAGTATTTGACGCGCGCATCGACCATCGCCGCGGACTGGTCGGGGCAGGCATAGCGGATGTAATACCAGGACGAGTCGACGAAGGTATCCATGGTGTCGGTTTCGCGGCGCGCCGGTTTGCCGCATTTGGGGCAGGCGCAGGCGAGAAAATCCTGGCGCTTGTTCAGCGGGTTGCCCGAACCGTCGGGTACGCAGTCCTCGGGCAGCACCACCGGCAGTTGCTCATCGGGCACCGGCACATCACCGCAGGTTTCACAGTGGATGATGGGAATCGGCGTGCCCCAGTAGCGCTGGCGCGAGATGCCCCAGTCGCGCAGGCGCCAGGTGACCTGCTTGTCGCCAAGATCTTTTGCCTTGAGGTCGGCCGCAATCGCATCCACCGAGCGCTCGAAATCCAGGCCGTCATATTTTCCGGAGTTGACGCATACGCCGTGCTCGGCATACCAGTCCTGCCAGGCCTGGGTGGAATAGGGCTTGCCGGCGACATCGATGACCGGCTTGATGGGCAAGCCGTATTTCAATGCGAAGGCAAAATCGCGCTCGTCGTGCGCCGGCACGCCCATCACCGCGCCCTCGCCGTAGGTCATGAGCACGTAATTGCCCACCCAGACTTCGAGCTTCTCGCCGCTCACCGGGTGCGTGACGTACAGGCCGGTGGGCATGCCCTTTTTGTCCATCTGCGCGAGGTCGGCCTCCATCACCGAGCCGCGCTTGCACTCATCGACGAAGGCGGCAAGCTTCGCATCGGTGCGCGCGGCGTGCGCGGCCAGCGGGTGCTCGGGCGCCACGGCGCAGAAGGTGACGCCCATCAGGGTGTCGGCGCGCGTGGTGAAAACGCGCAGCACTTTGTTCGCGCCGTCCAGTTCGTAGGGAAAGCCGATGTTGACCCCGTGGCTCTTGCCGATCCAGTTGGCCTGCATGGTCTTGACGCGCTCGGGCCAGCCGGGGAGCGTATCGAGCGCCGCCAGCAGTTCTTCGGAGAAGGCGGTGATGCGCATGTAGTACATCGGGATCTCGCGCTTCTCGATGATGGCGCCGGTGCGCCAGCCGCGCCCGTCGATCACCTGCTCGTTGGCGAGCACCGTCTGGTCTATCGGATCCCAATTGACCACGCCCGACTTGCGATAGACCAGGCCTTTTTCCAGCATGCGCAGGAACAGCCACTGGTTCCAGCGATAGTAATCGGGCTTGCAGGTGGCAAGCTCGCGCTCCCAGTCGATGGCGAACCCCAGCGACTTCAACTGCTTTTTCATGTAGGCGATGTTGTCGTAGGTCCACTTGGCCGGCGGCACCTTGTTGGCCATGGCGGCGTTTTCCGCCGGCAGGCCGAAGGCATCCCAGCCCATCGGTTGCAGCACGTTGAAACCGCGCATGCGGTGAAAACGGCTCATCACGTCGCCGATGGTGTAGTTGCGCACATGCCCCATGTGCAGCTTTCCCGAGGGGTAGGGGAACATGCACAGGCAGTAGAACTTGGGCCGCCCGTCCGCCCCGTCCTGCGTTTCGCGCGCGCGCGCCGCGCCGGTGCGATCCCATTGCGCCTGGATATCGCGTTCGATCACTTGGGGGTTGTAGACGGGTTCCATGCGAGGACAATCGGGAAAGGTGCCGATTATAACCGCCCGCACTAGCTCATTCGCGTATCAGAACCTCTATTTTGGCGGGCAAATGGCCCGGAAAGGCACGTGGATAGGGCGTCTTGCGTTATTGCGTGATTCATGTTCTCGCCGCGTTTGGCTGAGAACGTAGTGGCGGACGAAACTCAGCTGATTGCTCTTGGGCGGCAGGACAGGATCGAGCTTCTCCCCCGGATTTCTCCGCTTCTAGACGGATGTCAATTCCAAGCGGCGCTCGATGCGGTCCAGTCGTTTTTCCTGGCTGTCCATTCTGGCGTGAATGGTGGCCATGTCTACGTGAATTCCGGCGACCTGCTTTTCTATCGACGACGTTCGCTCGGTGATGAGCGTAACCTTTTCTTCCAGTCGCGCGAGAGTGGTGCGAATGGCTTTCAGGTGTTCAAGGACCAGGTTTTCTGTGTCTTCGGTCATGATTTCACTCTCCAGGATGGATTATAACGATGTTCGCTCCTGCGGCTCGAACCTTGCGGCGCGAAATCTGGTTATCAGATGTGCTCGGCGCTGGTGGGGACTAACCATCACGAACTACCGAGGATTTCTCGGTAGTTCAAGACGAAGGCGGTCGGGCGGTTCGGCGCACCCTCAGGCAACAGTTTCGGCGCCATTATCGCTGTCGGCTACCGCGTTAGCTCCAAGCGTGCCACGCAGTTTCGCATTTGAGTTGTATCTGAGGGGGAAGCGCAGGCCCCGGAAGTGGTATCGCGCCAAATTCTCAAACATTTAGAAACTATTTTCCAATAATGGCGGGTATCACCGGTGAATTGTCATCCCAAATAAATAATATCAACGGGCTTCCCTGAGCCTTGCCATCAGGCGCCGCAATGCCTTGCCGCGGTGGCTGGCCAGGTTTTTCTGCTCCGGTGCCAGCTCGGCCGCGGTCAGCCCCAGGTCCGGCAGCAGAAAATGCGGGTCGTAGCCAAAGCCGTTTTCGCCCAGCGGTTGTGCGACGATCTGCCCGCTCCAGCTGCCCTCGGCGATCACCGGCTCGGGATCATCCGCATGGCGCACCAGCACGATCACGCAATGGTAATGGGCGCTGCGATCCGGTTGATCGCGCAGTTCCTGCACCAGCTTGAGGTTGTTGCGCCGGTCCTGCTCGTCGCGCGCAAGCGTCGCGCCCCCGGTCGCTGCGTAGCGCGCCGAGTGCACCCCGGGTTCGCCACCCAGCGCATGGGCGCACAGCCCTGAGTCATCGGCCAGGGCCGGCAGGTTCGCCAGGCGCGCGGCGTGGCGCGCCTTGGCGAGCGCGTTTTCGACGAAAGTCCTGAATGGTTCCTCGGCGTCGGGGATCCCCAGGAGCGACTGCGGCACGACTGCGATGCCCAGGGGCGAGAGCACCGCGCTGATCTCGCGCAGCTTGCCCGGGTTCGAGGAGGCGAGGACCAGTTTGCTGAGCTTGCCTGCCATGGGGGCTGCTTTCGGAGAACCCCTATCTGAGATCCAGCGCCATGCGCTGCTTGACGATCAACTCGCGGATGCCGCGCTCGGCCAGGCTCATCAACCCCTCCATCTGCGCGCGCGTGAACGGCGCGCCCTCGGCGGTGCCCTGCACTTCGACGAAACCGCCGGCGCCGGTCATCACCACATTCATGTCGGTATCGCAGCCAGAGTCCTCCGGGTAGTCCAGGTCGAGCAGCAGTTCGCCGCCAACGATGCCCACCGACACCGCGGCGACAAAATCGCGGATCGGCCATTGCGTCAACAGGCCGCGATCGGAGAGCGAGGTCACCGCATCGTGCAGCGCCACAAAGGCGCCGGTGATGCCGGCGGTGCGCGTGCCGCCGTCAGCCTGCAGCACGTCGCAGTCGATCTGGATGGTGCGCTCGCCCAGGCTCTTCAAGTCCGTTATCGCGCGCAGCGAGCGCCCGATCAGCCGCTGAATCTCCAGAGTGCGCCCGGACTGTTTGCCGCGCGCGGCCTCGCGGTCGGTGCGAGTGTGCGTGGCGCGCGGCAGCATGCCGTACTCCGCGGTGAGCCAGCCCTGACCGCGGCCTCGCAGGAACGCGGGCACCTTTTCTTCGACGCTTGCCGTGCACAAGACGCGGGTGCCGCCGAACTCGATCAGCGCCGAGCCTTCGGCGTGCCGGGCAAAGCCGCGCTGGATCAGCACCGGCCGCAATTCATTCGGGGCGCGTCCGCTCGCGCGTGTCGCCGGATTACCTGCCGCAGAATTCATCGAATCGCTTTCTCCATGCCAAGGGCCGGATGCTACCCGAAAGGCAGGCGGGGCAAGAGGCGGTGCAGCGCCCCGCCCAGGCGTTGCCACAGGGCATTTTTCCCATGCACCACCGGTTCGCGTTCCTCGAGCAGCACCTTTTGCAGCGCAAACACGCTTTGCGGACGCTTCAGGTGATCCAGTTCCAGGCACCAGTCGATGGTTTGCAGCAGCGCCCGCGAATATTTGCCCGCCCAGATCTTGGTGGCCGAAACGTAGTGGTCGTTCTCCTCGCGCATGTCCGCTGCCTGCGGGGCCATGCCCGCCAGGCAGGCGAACAGCGTCGCGCCCACCGCATAGATGTCGCTCCAGGGTCCCAGCAGTTCGCGCCTGGAATACTGCTCCGGCGGCGCGAATCCCGGGGTGTACATCGGGTTGAGCCGGGCGCCCTCGGTGGACAGGGTCTGCCGCGCCGCGCCGAAGTCGATCAGCAGGGGGGTGCCGTCGTTGCGGATGTAGATATTGGCCGGCTTGATATCCAGGTGCAGCAGGCGGTTGCGGTGCACCTCGCGCAGCCCGTTCATGAGCTGGGCGAACACACTGCGCAGAAAGCCCTCGCCCAGCGTGCCGCGACGCGCGCGGATGTGCTCCTGGAGCGTGCGGCCGCGCTCATAGCGCATGACGATGTAGGCGGTTTCGTTGGCGCGGAAGAAATCGAGCACGCGCACCAGGTTCGGGTGCGAGAGCAGCGCCAGCGAGCGGCCTTCCTCGAAGAAGCAGCGCATGCCGTAGCGGAAGGCGGTGGCATCTTCCTCGACGATCGAGGGCAGCGCGGCGCCCACCCTGCGCAGCGCCAGCTGCGCCGGGAGATACTCCTTGATCGCCACCGGCAGGTCGTTCGCGTCGTAGGCCAGGTAGACGATCGAGAAACCGCCGCAGGAGAGCATGCCGGCGATGCGGTAGTTCATCAGGACATAACCATCCGGCAGCGGCTGATTGGCTTGCGATGGCATGCGGTCCGTTGAAACGTTATGATTGCGCTAGTCGCGAATCGGGAGTCTCCGGGCGGTCGTTCTGGTGCTGTCTGCCGCCGCGTCGATCCCGACAATGCCCCGCTTGTCCACGGGCCTGCGGGATTGTCCGTTGCTGGTTGGGACATTGCAAACGCGCCAGCGTCATTTTTTCACATTTTCACCGGGGTTCCAGACTCATGATATCGAGCATGACAGGCTACGCTTCGCGCACCTGCGAGATCGCAAGGGCTTCGCTGTCGATAGAAATGAAGAGCGTCAACAGCCGCTATCTGGATCTGGTGTTCCGCCTGCACGACGACCTGAGGAGCCTCGAGCCGGCATTGCGCGAGCGGCTTGCCGCGCGCGCGCAGCGCGGCAAAATCGAATGTCGCATCAGCGTCGCCGCGGCCGCCGCGGCCGCGCCCAGGCTGGCGCTGAACGAACCCCTGCTGGAGGCGCTCTCGGATGCCTCGCGGCGCGTCCAGCAGGCCGTCCAGGGGGCACAGCCGCTGCGTGTGGCCGAGGTGTTGAACTGGCCGGGCATGCTCACCGGCGAGGCCGCCGCCGAGGAGGCTCTGCGCGAGGGCGCGCTCGCCTTGTTCGCGCAGACCCTGCAGGATTTCACCGACAGCCGCGCGCGCGAGGGCGACAAACTCAAGGCGGTGATCGGCGAGCGCGTCGTGGCGATGCAGCGCACGCTCGCGCGTATCGGCCCGCTGATGCCCGGGGTGATCCGCGCACACCAGGAAAAACTCGCCGCGCGCCTGCGCGAAGTGCTGGCCGCCGCCGACGAGGACCGCATCCGCCAGGAAATGGCGCTCTACGGGGTGAAGGTGGATGTGGCCGAGGAACTGTCCCGGCTTGCCCTGCACCTGGAGGAGGTGCAGCGCATTCTGGGTGCCGGCGGCGCGGTGGGCAAGCGCCTGGATTTCCTGATGCAGGAGCTTAACCGCGAAGCGAACACACTGGGATCGAAATCGGTGTCCAAGGAGCTCTCCGATGCCAGCCTGGAGTTGAAGCTGGCGATCGAGCAGATGCGCGAACAGAT
>CAIOLO010000170.1 GCA_903859155.1 uncultured beta proteobacterium | reverse complement strand
GTAGCCGCCCGACCATACCAGGCCGGTGATGTGCATCATTTGCCCCGCGCCGTAGAGGACAGGCTGCCAGGTGGCAAGTCGGCCGGCCGGTGCGGCATAGCCCAGCTGCGGCAGCAGGTGGTAGACCAGCCCCATGAGGGCGAGCGTCACGCCGACGATGGAACCATGGTAATGGGCGGGAATCTTGACGTTGTTGCCGCTGATGAAAATGCCGATTACGCCGCCGACCGCAAACAACACCACCGAGGAAACGAGCGCCGCGCGCAGCGGCCTTGCGTCCTCGCGCATGCCTGCGGCCGGGCGCAGCGCCACCATCACCGCCAGGCTCATCGGCAGGATAGCCAGACCGCCGCCAAAGCGCATGGCCCAGGTCAACAGATTGCGGTGCTCGACCGAGGCGACGCCATATGCCAGATAGGCGTAAGGAGTGACGAAAACGCAGACCAGGGCCAGCAGGAACATCAGCAGTGCCACGCGCGGACTCAGGGGCACGCGCGCGCCACAGGCGCTGATGAGCCAGGTCCACGCCACCAGCATCAGCAGGGTCCAGGTGAATTGCAGCGCGTGGCCGCCGCCCCAGAACAGGATTTCGTAATACGCCTTGCCGCCGAGCGATTCGGGGACCGAGGCATAGGACCAGGCGAACGCCATGATCGCCACGGCAGCGGAGACTGCAGCCGCGTTGAGGCCGAAGCTCAGTGCCCCGCCGCCGTTGAAACTGAGTCCCAGCACCGGTGCAAGCACGAGGCTGCGCAGCACCAGCGCGGCGAATCCGGCTCCGAACACGAGGAGCCCCGAGATGAAGATCGGGTCGCTCAGCACCGGAATGTAATTCGCCATGATGGGTACACCGCGGCCAATGAACGGCGCGAGCGACATCAGCACCACGCCGAACGCGCAGCCCCACAGCGCGAACCAGCCCCAACTCATGGCACGCGTAGGACTGTTTATGCTCCACAGCATGCCGGCAATGGCGATAAACCAAACCAGAACAGACAGGTCGACGTGGGCCACCAGCGCCACGTGGAAGAAGTCGGCGACGGGAAAGATATTCTGCAGAACCGGGGTGCGCGACAGGACCAGCAACACCGAAAACACACCCGAACCGATCAGCGAAAGCAGGCCCAGCCACAACCAGGCCCGCGCCAGCGCTTGCCGGGGGCCGTCCGGCGGCGGGAGCGCGTACTCTGGCAGGGGGATCTTCGGCGCGTTCATTGCAGGGTGATCCCGCCTGCTTCCTGGTTGAAATCGATCACCAGCACCTTGCCCGGCTTCAGGGTCACCGTCTCCTCGCGGCGGTAGTTGAAGCCCGCGATGCGCGCATCGTCGTTCAGGCGGATTGCCAGGCGATGCTCTCCCGAGCGTACGGGAAATCGTTGATAGACGGCGGAGACGCCGTCCCGAGACAGCCCCGAGGGCACGGCAACATGCCGGAAGGCCGGCGCGCCGTCCAGATCGATTTCCACGGTGACCGGCGAACGCCCGCGCGGGCAGTCCATGGGTGCGCGCATATTCGGCGCAAGTTTTGCGAGTTCTTCGGCCGTGCGCTGGCGGCACGCCGATGCCAATTTTCCTTCATGGCTGAAGCTCAGCTTGATCAGCGCCTGGTCGGCTGGCAAATGCCGGTACAGCGGTGCGTTGGAGAAATAGCCGATGATCAGCGCGAACAGCCCGTAGAGCAGCGCCTGGCCCATCCAGGATATCGGCTTAGCCATGCGCTGGCATCCTCGTTGATGAAGCGATCGTATTCACGCTCGGATCCGTATTGTGCAACAGCTCCTCTGCCAGCGCCTGCCGCAGGTCGTCGAGCACGACGGCAAGCGCTGCCTCCTCGCCGCGGTCGGCCCAGGCGACGCGCAGTGCCTTGCCCGGTGAAGCGGCGCGCAAATGCGGCTCACGCATTCCGGCGAAGCGCTCCCCTGTCCAGCGATTGCCGAGGCGAAAGGCGCAGCCGCCCGCGCGGCAACCGGTCACCAATACGCCCGCAGCCCCGCGGCGCAGCGCGTATTCGACAAAAGCCGGCGGCAGCATGCCGGTGCATATCATGCTT
>CAIOLO010000169.1 GCA_903859155.1 uncultured beta proteobacterium | reverse complement strand
GTGGTCGGACAGGGCGAAGTCGTTCTGGTGAACGACCGCTATGGCATCCGGCTCACCCGCGTGGTGACCGCCGCGGAACGGCTGAAAAACATCTGAAACCATGGCCGCCTCCCCTCCCCTGGGCCTGACTGACTGGTTGTCGTTCGCGGCAAGCTTCGCCTTCGTGCTTTTGCTCATTACATCGCTTTACTTCCTGCTCAAACGGCTAGCCGGGGGCCGGCTGCGCGTCGGATGCGACAAGCAAATGGGTGTGATCGAGAGCCAGTCGGTCGGAAACCGGCAGCGCATTGTCCTGGTTCGCGCCAAAGACCGAGAAATCCTCCTTGGCATGACCATGAACCAGATTACGACGCTGGCCACGTGGTCGGCGGATGAACTGGCAAAGTGCGCACCGGCCAATGGATCCCTTCGGGAACCCGCAGGGCGCGCGCGCAGCCACACCACACTGCAGCAACTGCTTGGCAGCCTCCAAAGCAAACACAAACAATGAAACATCTGCGCCTGCTCATCCTCATCACCCTGATGGCAATCCCTGCCCTGTCCCTGGCAGAGGGCTTCCCGCTGGTCAACGTCATCAACGACGGAAACCTGGGCTCGCGCTACAGCGTAAGCCTGGAACTGGTCGTGCTGATGACCATGCTGACGCTGTTGCCGTCCCTGCTTCTCATGATGACACCCTTCGTCCGCATCATCATTGTGCTGTCCTTGCTCAGACAAGCACTTGGCACCGGCCAAACCCCTCCCAATCAGGTCCTCGTCGGCCTTTCGCTGTTCCTGAGTTTTTTTATCATGGCGCCGGTCCTGAACTCGGTCTATGACCAGGCGGTGGTGCCCTATTTCAGCAACAGCCTGGCGTTCGACAAAGCGCTCGCGGCGGCGGAGAGTCCGCTTCGCGGCTTCATGCTGAAACAGACGCGCCGGGAAGAAATCGCCACTTTCACGCAAATCGCCGGAAAAAAACAATCACCCGACGCGCAGTCGTTGCCATTTTCGACTCTCGTGCCGGCATTCATCACCTCGGAACTCAAAAGCGCCTTCACCATCGGATTCCTCATCTACATCCCGTTTGTCGTCATCGATCTTATAGTCGCCAGCGCCTTGATGTCGCTGGGCATGATGATGCTCTCGCCCATGATGATTTCGATGCCTTTCAAACTGATGTTGTTCGTGCTGGTCGACGGATGGAGCCTGACCATGGGATCCCTGGCCGCCAGCTTCGTCATGCCTTAGGAGAAACATGGAAACCGCAACCGTCATAGACCTGGCCCGCGAAGCACTGTGGGTGACCCTTATCGTCTCCACGCCGCTACTGGGCGTGGCGCTCGTGGTGGGGGTCCTCATCGGCGTGATACAGGCGGCCACCTCGATCAACGAAATGACCCTGAGCTTCATTCCCAAACTTGTTGCGATGGCGGTTGCGGTGGTGTTGTTCGGCAGCTGGCAAATCGGGGTTTTGAGCGATTTCATCCGCAACATTTTTCATCGCATCCCGACCCTGTTTCTTTGACTTTACATACGTTCGCGCAACAGGCGATACGACATGACACTCCTTGCGGCCGACATCATCGCGAAATTCTACGGATTCCTCTGGCCGCTGACACGCATCGCAGCCACGCTGATGACCGTGCCGGTCCTCTCGATCGAGGCGGCCAATGCGCGCATTCGCATCACCCTCGCCGTCGCGCTGACGCTGCTCGTTTTTCCGCTCTACGACTGGCCGGTCATCGATCCGTTTTCACCCCGCGGCCTGGCCGCGCTGTTGAACGAAATCGCGATCGGCGTCATGACCGGACTCACCTTGCAGGTGGTCACCGCCGCGCTGATTGTGGCCGGACAATCCATTTCCACCGCCATGGGCCTGTCGATGGCGAACCTTCTGGATCCCAATCTTGGCAACGTGCCGGTCCTTTCCCAGTTCCTGGTGATCCTGGGAACCATGATCTTTCTCGGGATTGGCGGCCACCTGATGCTGATATCGCTACTGCTGGACACCTTCAGCCTGCTCCCGGTGGGACAGTCGCTGCTTGGATTGTCGGCAATCACGAACCTGCTGCGATGGAGTTCCATGATGTTTCTGGGAGCGTTGTTGATCGCACTGCCGGTCATTGCGAGCCTGCTGCTGATCAACCTGGGACTGGGGGTGGTTACACGCGCCGCACCCAGCCTCAACATCTTCGCCGTCGGCTTCCCGGCGCTGATAGTCGCGGGCTTTCTGCTGCTGCTCATTTCCATGGGCGGCACTGCAAACAGGATCCAGTGGCTGTGGCTGCAGGGATTCGCCAGGGTGCGTGAAATGCTGGGGATAGGATAGTGGCCGAAGACAGCGCCTCCGCCGACCGCACCGAAGAACCAACAGCCCGGCGCTTGCAGAAAGCCCGGGAGGAAGGCGATGTCGCGCGCTCCATCGAAGTTCCTGCCGCCGGGGTGCTGCTCGCGGCGACGGCCTACCTCTTTCTGGGCGGCGGCTCAACGGCCGCTCAATTGAAGACCCTGTTCGCCTCGGGTTTTGTATTCGACCAGGGCATTGTTCGGGCGGGGGACATTCTGCCGGCGATTCTGGCCGAACACCTGCTACAGGGCTTTCTTGTCATTCTGCCGCTTTTGGCGCTCACGCTGGTGGCTGCGATCGCCGCTTCGGGGCTGACCGGCGGCTACCTGTTTTCCATCAAGTCCGCGGCGCCCAACTTTGCCAAGCTGAACGTCCTCTCCGGAGTAAAGCGAATATTCGGCCTTCGCGCCATTGTCGAATTGACCAAGGCCGTGCTCAAACTGCTTGTCGTCACCGCCGCCGTCGCCTGGGTTGTCAACGATAATCTGGCGGCGCTCATGCAACTGGGTGGCATGAGCATCGAACCCGCCCTGGCCGCGGCCGCGGAACTGATTTTCCGGTCCGCGATGACCATCTCACTGTCTTTCGTCCTGATTGCGCTCATAGACGCCTTCTACCAGCGCAACGAGTTCACCAAACGCATGCGCATGACCAAGCAGGAAATCCGCGACGAAATGAAAGACGCCGAGGGACGCCCCGAAGTGCGCGCCCAGATACGCCGCCGCCAAAGGGAGATGGCAACTTCGCGCATGATGGAACGAATCAAGGACGCCGATGTCATCATCACCAATCCGGAGCACTTCGCGGTGGCCCTCGCATACGACCCCTCCAAGGACGGCGCTCCCATTCTTCTGGCCAAGGGCGTCGATTCCCTCGCATTCAGGATTATCAGCGAGGCAAAGAATGCGGGCGTGCACACCTTCCCGGCCCCGCCGCTGGCGCGCGCCCTCTACTTTACGACCAAGCTCAACCAGCCGATTCACGAAGATCTGTATTTTGCGGTTGCCCAGGTCATCGCCTACGTGTTCAGCCTCAACAGTTTCCAGCCCGGCATGGGCAATGCTCCGAGGCCGGCAGTTGAAGTGCCCAGAAACCTGCGCTTCGATCGCGAAGGAAAAATATCAACCGAGGAGACAAACCTATGACCAGAGGTCCGTCACTTGTGATGCCCGGCGAGACGCCTTATGCCGGCGAAGATCGCGACATATTCTTTCGTGCCGAGGACAACGCCCTGCGCGAGCGGCTTTGCCAGCAAATCGTCAACGACGGGATGAGCCTCGCGATCATCGGCGCGAACCAGGCCTGTGCCGATCACTACTGCAGGATGCTCGTCAAACGCCTCAGAGCGTTTCCCGATGCCCGGCTGGAGTTGCACTCCCCTACCAGCACCGAGGAACTCCTGGACCGTTTCAATGAAATCCTCACCTCCTTGTCCACTGCGCAGGCAATGGACAGGCGCAACCCTCTGGCGCCCATGCGGCTGCTTATCCTCGGCAATGCTGATCAGATCAATCCCGCGAGCGGACGCTTGCTTGCGCGCCTGGTCAACAGCTTCCCCGGCGCCAACACCCAACTTATCCTCCTGCACACCGACTCGTCGCAGGAAACTTTGCTGGAACTTTTCGGCAAGCGGCTGTTGCGCTGGTTCGTGCCATTGCCCTCCAGGGACGATGCCTTGGCGATGATCGAGGCTGCCAGGGAGGGTAATCATGAGAACGAAACCATGAGGCTGCTGCAAAAACTCGACCCACATCTGTTCAATCCACCGCCCCTGCAAGCGACCCTGATCACCGATGACTCGGTTGATATCGACCCCATGCCCGAACCGGAGCGCCGCGTGCAAGATCCGCAGGACGAGCCGGAGGACGAACCGGAGGACAACCCGCGCAGTGGCCGCTCGGTGGTTTCCACGGCTCTCATTTCAGTTGCCATGGTTGCAATCTCAACCCTGGTCGTCACCCTGTTGTTCCCCCGCCAGACCGAGGCTCTGCATTTGACCCTGGTCGACAAGTACTCAACCGCGGCCACTATGCCCGCCCTCCCCGAGGTTCCCGTCGCGCCCGCCTCGGCGCCATCGCGGGGTCCGACAATTCCTGAAGTCACTCAGGATCAGCCGCGCCTTGAAGCCAAACCACAGGAGAAGATCCCGGCCCCGCCGGCGAGCAGCCTCGCCCCCGGGGATTCGGGCACTCTGAAGCAACTCGGCGCCGAGCGCCTTCCGCCGGTCCGCGCAGCGCCGGTAGAGCCTCCTCGGGAAGCTATTGCGGCGCTCAAAAGCGGTTCAAAACCCCAGAACCCTGCAACCACTGAAGAGGTCAGGCCGCGCCCCGCCCCGCCCGCCGCACCTGTCAAAAAGGCGGCCGCGGCCGCCACCGCCCAATCCAGCAACGACGATCCAATACGCGCGGTTATGCAACAGGTGCATGCAACGCCAGCGCAGTATATTTTTGTACAGCACGTAGCCTTGGACTCCTATACCGAAGCGCAGAGGTGGCAAAAAGCCACCCCTGGGCTGGCAAAAAGCCTTGTAGTCCCCGCTCTATCGGGGCCTGCCAACAGTCTCAAATTTGTGGTCTTCTCGGGGCCTTTCGACTCGCTGACAGCGGCGAAAGCCTTCAGCAAGAGGGTAGACATCCCCCCCGAGCCCTGGTTGAGAACCGCTGCATCCCTGGCCAACGCGCTGCCCAAAGGAAATTTTTCCGTGAGCAACACAAATGACAGATGAGAACGAAAGCCGTCTCGCCCCGATTGCCAACAGTGAGGGGGGGCAACACCTCGATCTGCTGACCAACAGCGCACCCCATATGCTGAGTTTCAATGAAAAAACAGGGCGGGCCACGCGCGACTCACACCTGACCGCGCCGGTGGAAACCTCAACACCGGACAATGCATTGCCTGCGCCCGAAGACGCCGGCGAATCCCCATCCAGCCTGCTGCGCAGGCCGGTTGCCGATCCGCAACATACGCATACCGAGATCGCCATCGAGAACGGTCCCCAGCCCGGCGCGCTTGTACGGGTAAGCCGCACTGAAATGCATTCGCACAAAGAGCTCGCGGCCAGCGCCGGCGAATCCCCGACGACCATCCTGGAGCAAAAACCGCCTCAGATGGCAGCCACGGTCTTCGCCCCCGCCCCCAACGCGGCGGCGCACAGTTTGCTGCAAACAAGCACCGCACATCCTGTCTCACAGTCGGCCGCAAGCCCCGACAATTCGACCAGAGCTGCGCCGGTATTCGTGCCCGGGCTGCCGGTCGCACCGACGATAGTGCACGCGGACCCCGAACCTGACGACCTGCCCCTGCAGATTCCGCCCGAACCGGCACTCACACGCCAGCGGGCAGCGTTGAATGCCGCGCCTGCTTTGGCGTCGGGCAAGACCGCCACGCAGCAGTTGAAAAGCCCCGTCACGGCGCGGCTGCAAGACGCACCGGGCGAACACTCACAGGACAATCTTCTTGCCAATGACGAACTTGATGCACCGGCCGCCCCGCACTCACTTGATGCATCCGGCGGCGAGAAGTTCTCGATCAGCGCGGAGGCAATTGAGCGCCTCCACACCGAGCAGCAAAAAACCACGGAACTGAACCTGCAGCTTGACCAACTCGCCGCGAAACTGGCGGATTCACGGCACTGAACCGTTCGCATTCGATTCTTGCAAACCCACGCGATCGGCCTGCGCCTTTAGCCGGATCAACGCAGATCTGCACAAAGCAATATCAACATGGAGCACAACACCATGACAAGTACGGAAAAAACGCCAAAACCGCTGGATCAATTGGCTGCGACTTCCGGCACCGAGCCCGCGCTTGCGGTCGCCTCCCCGGGGTCAACGCAGGCGCATTCTGGCGAACCCGAGGCGACCAGCCTCGATGCACTGGTGAACGTGGTTCTTGATTCGGCCGGCGTTGCAAACCGGTCCGCCTCGATTGCGGCGTCATCCACCGAAAGCCTTCTTGCCGCTGTGGGCGACCTTGGCAAAGCCACCTCGCGCGCCCGCATGACTTCGGCAGTCGTGCTGGGGGTGTCCGCGCTGTCGATCGTAACCACGGCAGGAGCACTGTTTGCGGTCTCCGTCCAATTGAGCGGCAGGCTCACCCAAACCAACGCAACCTTGCTGGCGGTCGGGAAACGGGCGGTCGAGATGAACACGGGCATCGAAAACCTCAAGCGCATCGAAACCGTCCTCGCGGGGATTGCAAACAAGCAAGGACCCGAGCAGTCACAGAAGCTTGAAGCAAAGCTCGACGCCGCGTTGGCAGAGACACGCAAGCCAACTGCCGCAGCAGCGACGGAAAATACTGCAAAACAGGATGATGCACGCCATCAGTCGCTGCTGACCCAGATCAAAGCGCTCGAGGCTCAGACGCAGGCGCAGGGCCGCTCCATAACCCGGATGAACGAACTGATAAGTGCATCCAGAGCAGAAGTATCCAAGACCTTGGGCGTTGCCCGCAGCCTCGAAATCCTGCTCACGAATTTCAATGAAAAGCCGCGCCTTGCGGCAACGGGACAAACCCCGCCGGTTGCGCGAGAGAGGGAACCGATTGCGCGAGAGCGGGAAAAACCCACTGAACAAAAGTCGAAGGATTTCATCCAATACCCCGCACCGCAAGCAGACAGGGCTGGCAAGCCGCGGCAAACACCCGCCTCTGCCGACGCGGCCGCGGCAACCCAATAACAATTATGAAAGTGCAATCCGCGCTTCGCGTCGCGTTTGAAGCAATCATCCTGCTGGCAGCAGTAGGCGCAGCAGGATATGCCGGAATGATCCAGATGCAACTGAGCGACATGGAGAAGGAAACCTCGTCCCTGAAGGAGCAGTTGGCGGCATCCGAACTGCGCAAGCAATCTGACCAGCAAAGAATGAAGGAACTGCTATTGAAAGAAGGGCAACTGGAGGCCGCAAAAGCCGCTCTTGGCAGCGGCACACTCCTGGCAGACCTCGAAACGGCCGTCACCAAGACCGCCGCCCCCGCCGCGGAACAACAACTCGCGCTGGGGGGATTGCGCTTGTTGATCAAGGGAACAGACGACCCGGAAACGTTGAGTACCTTTCAGAAGGCGCTCGAACTGGTGGAGTGGTCCAGGCATCTCAAAATGCTGTGCGCCGCTCAGATAGGCATCGCGGCTTCGGGCCAGCAGATTGCCATACTGGAGGAGTGCACGCGCAAACCTGCTATTGCCCCTGCAGTTGCCCCGGACAAATTCGCAACCCCCAACGCCGCGGAACATGCAGCAGCCCCGCTTGCCACTTCCCAGCGCAAGAACTGATTTCGTCAACCAATTGAAGCGCCCGGTTTATAGGGTTCGCGCGCCACTGCACATGCGCGCTCCGGTGGGCCTGCCGCAGCGACCCGCTGCATATCCGACTCCCCGCCGAATCGCTCGGCAATGACCGCAAGTTGCTCCTCAATCCGCAGGAAATAGTCGCACACGTCAGGATCAAAATGCGAGCCCCTGCCGGCGCGGATGATATTCACCGCCTTGGCGTGGGGCATGCCGGTCTTGTAGACACGCACGGATATCAGCGCATCGTAGACATCGGCCACCGCCATGATACGGGCAAACAGCGGAATATCCTCCCCGGCTAACCCCTGGGGGTAGCCGCTGCCATCCCATTTCTCGTGGTGGCAGTAAGCGATTTCTCGTGCCGCGACGAGGAAATCATTTTCATCGCCCAGGCTGCGCTCGACGGCGAAAATCGCATCACGGCCATGGGTAGTGTGAGTTTTCATGATTTCGAACTCCTCCGCGGTGAGTTCGCCCGGTTTATCCAGAATGTGGTCCGGGATGGCAACCTTGCCGATGTCGTGCATCGGGGCCGATTTGAAGAGCAACTGGATCGCCAACTCGTCCAGCTCGCCGGCAAAGCGCGGATGATGCCTCAACGAGAGAGCGAGTTGCTGCACGTAGTTTTGTGTGCGGCGCAGATGCATCCCGGTTTCGTTGTCTCGAGTTTCCGCCAGCATGGTGAAAGCGATGATAGTGGCATCATGAACTCTCTCGACCTCGTCGGACTTTCGCCGCAAGGCTTTGTTTGCTTTTTCCAGTTCCTCGGTGCGTTCGCGCATCTCTTTCTCGAGATTACCGCTTTTCTCCTCGATGATGCGCAGCGATCGGCCTAGATGAACGTGGTGCCTGAGGCGCGGAATCGCTATCGAAGGCAGGAATGGCGTGCTGATGTAATCATCGGCGCCGGTCACGAATTCCCTGCCCTCGTCCTGCGGACTGCCACGCGAACCAAGGAAAATGATGGGCACATGCACCAGAGCGCGCTTGCAGCGCAGCCAGGCGCACACCGCATGGGGATTGCGCCCGGGCATGTTCACATCCAGCAGTATCAAATCAGCCGGTTTGCCCATTTCAATATGGGCCAC
Organism: uncultured beta proteobacterium; assembly: GCA_903859155.1. GTDB lineage: Bacteria > Pseudomonadota > Gammaproteobacteria > Burkholderiales > SG8-39 > 2-02-FULL-62-17. The sequence goes on along the minus strand of CAIOLO010000169.1, from coordinate 12,854 downwards.
GAAACGGGCGAATTCGGCAAATGCGTGGACCAGAAAATCATCCCTGAGCATCTGCGCAAGCAGGTGCAGGTTTTCAGGCTCCTCATCCACTATCAGCACGTCGGCCTTGTCGGCCACCCTTACGATCATGCTCGCATTCTTTCCGCTAAAGCCCTCGAATGGTTCAATCCCCGGCGAATCCTGTCATCCTCCCAGACTCTGCCGCTGCAACCGTAATGTCGTGTATTTGCGGCGGACCTCAGAGATGAGGACGACAATCTGCTCGCCGCTCAAGTCCGGGTAGTTCTCACGAAGCGTACGAAAGCAAAGATGCTCTTGTGGTTGGCCGTTCCAGCTGTTTTTCGGATCAAAAAACGGCTCTATAAGCAAATAGACCGCCTCGAAGATCGTCAGCAATTGCTCCATCATTGGTTCCTGTTGGGATTAGCTCACGGGCCATTGCACTTTGCCTCTAATCTAAAATGGCTAGAAGGTCTTCTGCAGCTCGATGATCCGGGCCGAGGTATAGCGGACAATTCCTTTGATTCCAGGATTGGCTGAGCCTATTCCGCGCAAAATCCGCGCAATTGGCAGAACCAATACCGTCACATGAGTTGCCGCGCTTGGCGCCCAGCTGAAAGGGGTATTCGACAATCCTTCGGCCAGACCCAGCACGCTGCCGACACCAAGGCGATAGCGTCGCTCCTTGCTGACAGCCTCCACAGTTCCTTTGACGATCACGAACGCCGATCCGATGTGATCCGCCGACGGGGTTGTCAATCTCTGACCCGCGTCGAAAAAACCGGAACTGAGCCTGTGGGAGGCCTGCAACTTGAGAAACATCAACTCCTCGCTGCTCAGACCATGGCTGACCGAGTCGCTTCTGGAATACGCTTGGGCCAGCTTCCTTTGTCCTTGAATGGTAGTTATTGCCCCTTGGCTCACCACCTCGAAAACCGGCTGCTCCTGCGGTAAAGAGACATACCGGGAAAGGTGATTGGCCATGCACAGTTGCAGCAACAGCGCCTCAATTGCCTGCATCAGCAAACCGGGATCTGCTTCCAGCAAAGCACGAAGAGGGACCGTGCCGATTTCCAGACAACTTACCGCGCTTGCCGCCCGGGCGGATGCGTTTCGCACTCCGCCTGCAAGAATTGCCTGCTCGCCGAAACAAGCCCCCTTGCCCAATACGGCGATAGCCCTGCCATCGTCCGGTTCGAAGATCTCGACCTCGCCCTCAAGGATGATCGACAAATGGTGCGCACTGGCGCCTTTATGAAAAATGCCCTCCCCCGGGGCATAATCAACAAATTCGCCGCCACTCTCCGGCGCCGGCCGGCGACGAGGCTGAGATGCCCCGGATTTGTCAGGAGTGTCCATCGTGCACTCGCGGAACCAATACCGCATCGCTGGATGCTTCTAATGAACGCTCGATATCGGCCAAGTCCATTTGCGCCATCCCTTAGTGCTTTGCCGGCCCGCTTGAATGCGCATCCTTCGAACGCGCGTCCTTCTTGTCCCCCGACGGGGCCTCCTTTTTCTTGACGGTCTCTGCCGGCAGCAACACTGACCTGCATTTCTTTTCCAGCCCCCTCCTGGTTTGCTTTTCTTCGCAGACTTGCTTGACCTTGTACGCAAACGCACGGGCAACGGGACTCCACTTTTCCCACTGCCCTGGCGCACCCGGAAATGCGCCGGGTGCGATTTCCAGCACCAGCAAAGCAAGGCCGACCAGACAGGCCGCACGCAGACGGATGTTCATTCCGCCTCGCCCGTCACCGGCCATCTGTCCTGGAGGAACATGGGGGAAGCAGTGCCCGCTCAGTTGGCCGTTATCCTGCGGCCGTTCAACGGCTGTATCGGGCGCGCGTTCGCCTTGAACGGGAACGCGTCTATCTGCGCAAGCGAAATGTCACTTGCCGATTTCAGGATATAAAAAGTAACCCCTTCCGTGCAAGGCGGCGTAGTGAGCGAACCTTCAAAGGAATAATAGTCCAGTCGCGCCGGCAGCATCGAGGCCGGATTGATCTCCGCCCCGGGTACCGCCACCTCCGGCCCCTCTTTCTGCGGCGCGTTGGCCCAGATCGAGCGCACCACCGGGTTGTCCTTGCCCTCTTTGAGCAATACTCCTACAACGGCGAGTTTGCCCGCCGCGCTCCTGTGAACAAAATGCGCCACCATCGCGCTGGGCTTGCCATTGACGTGCTCTTCACTGGGCCGGTGAAAGTGAAACTGCAGCAACTCGAACGCCGTGCCGTTGACCGTCATGGTGCTCCCGGCGCCGACTGTCGCCTGTATCGTGTGGCCGTTGTTGAGCACCTTGAGTGGCGTCGGTTTGTAATCCAGGCGAATGGACTGGTCCGACTTCTCGAAAGGTCCGCGGATGTCCACCGGCGATTGCGCCTGGCCGGTCCCGCAAACCGGAAATGCGCTTCCCCAGTTGGCCGGGTTCATCTCGCCTTCGTACCCCCAGTGCGGCGCATCAAGCGCGCCGTGCGACGCCCCGGCGTCCGCGGTTTTTGCGTGATCCTCGCTCTCGGCGATTTTCTTGTTTGTCTCCCTCAGGCCCTTCTGTACCGTGGCAAGCTGCGCTTCGAGAGAACCTGCTTTCATCCAGGTGACCACCGACAGTGTCAGCACGACTGCCAGCAAGGTCACCACCACTCCATCGACGATTATTCGTATCATGTTTCTTCCCTATGTTCAAAACTGCCGTGCCCGTTTGCATGCCCCGGAACAGCCGCATTACCCGCAACAAACCTCGGCCGGAATGGCTTCGATTGGGTACCCGGCCGCATGGAGCGAAAATCAGATTTCAATATGCCCGCCAAGTTCCACCACATGACCGGGCTGAATTTTGTAAAACTCGGTTGCACCAAGCATCGCCCGGTGCACCAATATGAACAGTCCGAGCAAAAAAGACGACGGCCCCCTGGTCACAATTTTCTCCTTGCCAACGAAAATGGAAACCTCCATCAGGGACCAATGAAACTGCCGCACCCGAAGCAGCGCCAGCACGCGCGGAATGTTCGGCTCTTCCATGAATCCGTATTTGACCACCACGGAGTGAAAGTCAAGCGCGTGGTCCCTGACCTGGACGCGCCCGGCATCCTTGATGTAAGGCACATTTTCGACCTGCACCCGCATGAGCACGTTGCGCTCGTGCAGGATTTTGCTGTGCTTCAGGTTGTGCAACATCGCCATGGGAACGATATCGTCGACCGGCACCATGAAAATGGCCGTGCCGGGCACCCGCTGCGGAGGGTGTGCCTCGATCATGGAGAGAAAATCGGACAACGGCAACGCCCCGCGCCAGCGCGCGGCGAGCAGGCGGTTGCGGCCGCGAATCCAGCTGATCATGAAAATGAGCGTCAGCGCGGCCACCGCCACGGGCAGCCACCCTCCCTCGAAGAACTTGAAACAATTGGCGGCCAGAAAGGTCATATCGATCATCAGCAGGACTGTGAACAAAGGCACAAACAGCCACTTGTTCCACCCGAGTATGGCCAGGACGAAAAAGGCCGCCAACACCGTATCGATGGCCATGGCGCCGATCACCGAGATTCCGTAGGCCGAGGCAAGACTCTCGGAATTCCGGAACGCGAGCACCAGGCCGATCACACCGACGAATAGCAGTATGTTGATCTTGGACACGTACACCTGGCCGATCTCTTCGGCCGAAGTGTGGCGGATCCTCAGCCGCGGCAGATAACCGAGATGGACCGCCTGCTTTGCAATCGAAAAAGCGCCCGAGATTACCGCCTGCGAAGCAATAATGGTTGCAAGAAATGCCAGCAGCAGCAGGGGAATCTGCGCCCAGCCGGGAGCCAGCCGGTAGAACGGGTTATCGAGCGCGGCCGGCTCGCGGATCAGCAGCGCCCCCTGCCCGAAATAATTGAGAAGCAGCGCCGGAAAGACCACCAGCAGCCATGCGCGCCGGATCGGCAAACGGCCAAAGTGCCCCATGTCCGCGTACAACGCCTCGCCACCGGTGACGGCAAGCACCACTGCGCCCAGGATGCCGACCGACAACGCTTTGTGATCCAGCAGAAACTGCGCGCCCAGAAAGGGATCCAGTGCCGCCAGTATGCGAGGCTCAAGAGCAATCTCCACCAGACCCAGGATCCCGAGAGAGAAAAACCAGACCAGCATGACAGGCCCGAACAACGCCCCGACCTTGGCGGTTCCCAGGCGTTCCATCGCAAACAAAGCCGTGATCAGGGCGATGGCGATATAGACCACGTAGGGTTTGAAGGACGGCGAAATCACGTTCAGTCCCTCCACTGCGCTCAGCACGGAAATCGCCGGCGTAATCATGCTGTCGCCGAAGAATAGTGCCGCCCCAAGCGTGCCTGCGATGGTCACGGCCCATCGCCCGCGGGGGCTGCCCCCCACTTTCTCCAGTACCAGCGCTGTCAGCGCAAACACCCCGCCTTCCCCGTTGTTGTCCGCGCGCATGATGATCATGACGTACTTGAGTGTCACCACCACCAGCAGCGACCAGGTGATCAGCGAGAGGATGCCAAACACCGCGGCAACCATATCGGCCGCGCCGGCGCCGGCCGAGGATGCCTCGACCGACAGTTTCAGGGCATACAGGGGTGATGTGCCGATGTCGCCAAAAACGACGCCAAGCGCCCCCAGCACCAACACGCCGGCGTTTTTCCTTGGATGATCTGTTGCGACGGGCACCGACATGTCTAATGTCTGCTCAGTCGGCGCGGCGGCGGCGCCGGCAAGCGCATGCCCGTACCCGGATACACTGATTCGCGGCGGCCATCGGAACGCTTGCCGTTCACAAAAGGGCCTCAGGGTTGAGACTGGTGATTACCATGGATCTGCCGCCACAGGGCAAGCTCGCTCGATGTCAGGCGGTCCGCCTGGCGCGCCAGTTGCTCGAATTGCAGCCCATCGGTCAGGATACCCAACTGCCGAATCTGGCCCAGCAATGCCTTGTAATGCTCGATAGCGTGTTCGGGCTTCGCCGCGATCCGGTGGATGGGCAAGCCCGACAAATCGGCCACGGACTCCCTGTCATTGCGGGCCTTTTCGATCATGTGATCAACCTCATTCTGGCGAAGGTGCAGGCGCCTGGCCTCGCGGTTGATAATTGCCGCTTCATCAGGAGAGATCACCCCGTCGGCCAGCATCTCGTAGAGATCTCTTTTCAGCTTTTCACGCTCCTTGGTCAGCTCGTCGCTGAAAGCCGCTGAGAACAGCGCGGCCGGAATGGCGAAGATGCCGATTCCCAACAGGGCGAGGATGATGGTCATGGCGCGGCCGGCCGGCGTGATGGGGGAGATATCGCCGTAACCCACCGAGGCCAGTGTGACCACCGCCCAGTAGATCGACTGCGGGATATTCTCGAACTTGTCCGGCTGCGCCTCGTGCTCGAACAAATAGCCCAGGCTCGCAGTGAGCACCACCAGGAGCAGCATGACAAAAGCAGCAGCGCTGATCACCGGCCACTCGCGCACGATGACGCGTGTGAGTGTCGACGTGGCGCTGGTATAACGGGTGAGCTTGAGCAAGCGCGCCAGGCGGAACACGCGCAGAAAGCGCAGGTCGAACAGGTGGTGCAGAAACACTTCCAGAAAGAACGGCAGGATGGCAAGGAAATCGATAACCACAGAAGGGGTGCGCGCCTGCTTGAACCGTCCCAGGACCGCCCGTTGGAAGCCGGGCTCCTCCACGCAGGAGTAAATACGCATGCAGTATTCGACCGTAAAGACGGCCACCGCGACCGCATCAAGTATCACAAACTGCAGGTTAAGGACGTAATGCACGGTCTGCACCGACTCGAGCACCACCGCAACGACGGAAACCACCACCCAAAGCGCGATGAACATGTCGAATATATTGTGCAGCGTGCCGCCGTATTCGCCGGCGAAAACCAGCGCGTGCACTTTCTGCCGGAAGGTTCGGCCCGCATTGACCTTGACGAACTGCCTGCAGGCGGGAATGAGCACCCGGAACAACTTGAGGATCCGCAGCAGCCGCAACGAGCGCAGGAACCGCAGGTCCACCGCTATCACCGCCTGTAGAAAAAACGGCGCCACCGCCAGAAAATCGATGACCGCAAACGGACTCGAGATGTAGCGAAGGCGGGGAAATTTCTTCCCGCCGAATTCCCGGTCCTCCGGCGCCAGATAAAGCCGCACCAGATATTCGACGGTGAAAATGGCCACGGAGAAAATATCGAACCAGTGGAACCAGTGCTTGTTGGCCTCGTAGATCACATCCACATGCTCGAACAGCAGCGCGAACAGGTTGGCTACGATGAGGATGCTGATCCAGCGATCCACCGCCTTCTGATGGTTGCCGGGAATCCCCGGATCGAACAGCCAGGAGTACAGCCACTTGCGCAGGGGCAGCAACGGGTTTATCTGGGCCACATGATCGTGACCGACAAGTTTTGGCTGGTTGTCCGCCAGATTATCAATGGTATCCATGGCAGTCCGTCTCAGAATTCCACTTCGGCAATGCGGATCGGGTAGGCCCCCTTGTCGCAGACAGTTACCCGCAGCTGCAGCTTGCGCTCGATGATATCGGCTCCCACGAGCGACGAAGTGGTGTACGCAACCGCCGACCCCGGCGGCGTGGGCGTGAGTTTTTCCAGGACCATGGCTCCGACCAGCGACCTGTCGTCGGTATCGCACTTGGCGGCGAACATGAGCGGCTTGCCGGAAAATGGATTGCGCAACCCGGCAATCGGTTCGACATCCTTCATCAGCGATTCCAGGCACCCCTCCCAGAGACGCTCCGGCACCGGATTGACGCTTGCACCGGCATCGCTGCCGGCTGACTTGCCGTTAGTACCGGCGGGCGACGCCCCGCCGGCGCAGGAGGAGGGCTCAAATCCGGGCGTGAAGCGCTTCGGACTCGCCTCTGTGAACCATTGAACCCATGCCTCCCCGCTAGCCTTGGTAACCTCGGTCTTCACGCCCTCCAAATAGGCGATGCGTCCAAGCCAAACCACCGCCATCAGGATGGCTGCCAGAAAGACAAGGAAGGACATATCAGCCAGCGTAAGCGCCGGCGCCAAAGCTAGTGGAACTCCGGATTGTTCTGGCGTGTCCGTCATTTATCAGGTCTTCCCATGAGGCTACGTTGCCACAACTGAAGCCTCAAATCTGTTGAGATTTATTTAGAAGAACACACCCGACGTGCGCTGTTCAAAGGTCTTGCAAATAAATAGTGCTTGTCGCGTTTTGTCGGTTCACGCAATAAACCCAATTGGCGGCCAAGTCTCGAGCGCCCCTGATACACTCGCGGCGAGCGCGAGAGCGTCGTTCGTGTATGCCCGCACTGCCGCGATTTTTGAACACCTTCAGCCGAGCCCGATGCAGATCGGGCAAAAAAAGGACGAAACATCATGAAGAAACCCTCGACGGTATGCATGGTCCTGCTGAGCCTATTGATAGCAATTGTCGTGTTTGCCGTGGCGGGCTGGATTACCTACGAGCAGGGCCGGGACGAGTTCAGCCTGCCTGGTGCTTCCCAGACGACACCGCACGCACCACCCCCCGCAGCGCAAAAGATCGCCAATGGCCAGCTCACCGTAGTCTGCGAAGCGACTCATTCGCTGCCGGTGAACGGCTTTGACTCTCCCCCCAAGGTCTACACGGAAATGCTGCTGGGCGGCCTGGACTTCGACAATAAAACCGGCTGGTATCAGGGACAGTTTGCAATCTCGGAGACCCGCAAGGGTTCTCTCACCCAAGAGGGCAGCGTGGCCAGGGTGAGTCGTCCGGCGCTTTTCGAGCGCTTTGGCGTCATGGTGACCGGCGAGCAGTTCACGCTCGATCGCACCACCGGCGAATTCCTGCAGTCGCTTACGTTGAACGATAACCGAAAAATCGACCTAATCAAGGGTTATTGCGGCAAGCTGACCAAGGCTCCGTTCTAGCCGCCAGGCCCGCCTTCCGCGGCGAGACCGGAGCGCTCAGTGATCGGCCCCCGAGAGCCGCTCCTCGACGAGTTGTCGCGCAGCTTCAAGCTCGACTCCAGTCATGCGAGAAGCAACAATATTGAGGTTCCTGTTTGCCGCGGCGCGCTCGTCCCTGGCCCATTTGGCATAGTTTGCCGCGGCCAACGTTGACCAGGCGTAGGACTGCACGAAATCCTGCGGCACCCCCTTGCCGTGCGCGTACAGAACCGCGAGATTGCCCTGCGCATAGGGGTTGCCGTGGCGCGCCGCCATCGCATAGTAGCGCGCCGCCGTTTCATAATTTCGGGGCACGCCCAGGCCGAGTTCGTAAATCCGGCCCAGGTTGAATTGGGCGTCGGGATTTTCCTCGAGCGCGAGTTTTCGCCAGATGCGCACCGCCTCGCGATATTTCCCATGGTTGAACGCCTGCAGGCCGTCTTCGGTGGTTTCATCGAGGGCGCATCCAATAGCCGAGAATACAATCGCCAGCAACAGCACGCCAACCCGCCACTTGCGTGCCGCATTGAAGCTCCCCGCCATACGCGACTCGCGAGCGACGCGAACTGCCCTCGGAATCAGGTCACCCAGTTGCTGTGCGAGGCGTACCAAAGGTGATTGCTCAAACAATGTACCCTGCTTCAATCCAGTGAACTCGCCCCGGCCCGATCGGCCAGGGGAGGATAAGCCTGGGCCAGTCCGCCGGAAGTATATGCGTGGTGAGATGATCGCACCATTCCCCGGAGCCAGACACTCGTCTGGCCAGTGCTTGCGCGCTTTCTGCGGCAGCCAGCCTTATGGGGAGCGGCATCGGCCTGTCCCGCGGCCAGTGTCCGGACAGCCTGTCATGAAACGACGCCCACCGGCGTCCGGCGAGCCGCAGCGACAAGGCGCCGAGTTCGGCTTCGGCGACCCCGGGTCCACATTGGTGCAGGGCGCGCTGCCCCAGAACATTGGCGAAAAGGATGGCGTGCTCCGGATACGCCTGGAGCAGGTGCTCCAATTCGGCGAACAGATCCGCACGCTGCCAGGTAAGGAGCGTACCGCTACGCCGAAGGGTTCGCCCATGCAGCAGACCAAAGACCCACGGCGCAACCGGGTCGATATCGACCGCATGTATCCGCGAAAAACTGCCAAGGAAGCGATCAGGCAGACACCACCCGGCACTGGGCCCCAGCAGCAACAGCCCGCTGCAACGGTGCTGCCAAGACTCCAGCCATGCTCCGATATGGGAGATGAATCCCGCCCAATAGCGCCGGCGGCGCAGTGCGCGCAAATGCCACACCGCCCCGCCGCTGGGGCTCAACCAGCCTGCCGAGTTCATAAAAAATCTCGAATTCCCGCTACCGATGCGACAGTACAGCCGGGCGTGTTCCGTCCGTCAAGCGGCTACGGATGCGGGCGAGGCATGAAAACCGTCTTCGTCGATACCAATACCTTTGAGTTTGTTCAATTTCTGAATGAGGGTTGTTCTTTGCAGTTTGAGCAGTACGGCGGTGCGCGAAATATTGCCACCGGTATGATCGAGCGCACGCGAAATGACCTTCTTCTCCATTTCGGCCAGGCTATCCTTCAGGAAAACGCCGTCAACCGGGAAATCCAGCTTGCCGTGCGCAATCAAAATTATTTCTTCGACAGGATTGGTGGCCGCCGCCGATGCCGGCAACCCAGACGCAGCAAACGGGGCTGGCTGCGTTACGCTGGTTTCAGGCATCGCCTCCAGATCCGCAGTTGCCCTGACCGGAAATATCTCAGACACCTTGTTGGACAGCGTCTGTACCGGCACCCTGTCTTCGAGCGTAGCCTGCGGCTCCGGAAATGACCTGGCCGGAAGCATTTCACGCATTCTCTTGGGAAACATCTGCGGCAGAACATCCCGCCAGCTGAGGCACTTACCCGGATACATTATTCCCAGGCGATTGATGAGATTGGACAACTCACGAACATTGCCGGGCCAGGAGTAACTCTTCAGAATCGCTTGAAATTCATCATCAAATTCCACCGGCGCCGTGCCGGGAACGGCGTGCTTTGCAGCAAAAAACGCCACAAGATCCGCAACGTCCTCACTACGATCCCGCAGCGCCGGCACGGTAATCGGAAGGACATTGAGGCGATAAAAAAGATCTTCCCTGAATCGCCCGGTAGCGCAATCGGCCTCCAGGTCGCGATGGGTCGCGGCGACGACGCGAACATCGACGCGCACCTGACGCGAGGAACCTATCGGATCGACCACCCCTTCCTGCAGCACGCGCAACATCTTTGACTGCATGTCCAGGGACATGTCGCCAATCTCATCGAGAAAAATCGTGCCCCCGTTGGCCAGTTCGAAGCGCCCCATACGGTCGGCCAGGGCGCCGGAAAACGCGCCCTTGCGATAGCCAAAGAGTTCGCTCTCGAGCAACTCGCGCGGGATGGCCGCGCAGTTGACCGGAATAAACGGTCCCTTTCCGCGCGGTGATTTGCGATGAAGCGCCTGTGCGACGAGTTCCTTGCCGCATCCGCTTTCACCCGTCACAAGTGCTGTGGCCATTGACGCGGAAAACACTTCGATCAAGCGCAGCACGCCCTTGATTTCAGGACTCTGACCGACAATCAGCACTCGATTATCCACGCGTTGCCCCTCTAGATGGCGGTGGAACTACAAAGCAATATTTTCCAAAAAACAGGGACTGTTCAATCACCCTCACGACAGTCCGAGCACTCAAAGATTGAAAAATATACGGGCTCATGATCGGTAATCTTATAGAGATGGCATCGCGAAACAATTGCCCCAAGGTGCAAAGCTTCAATAAGCGCAGGGAATTTATGTCGTTGCCTGACCCGCACACTCGGTGCAGCCCGCATATTCGGAGTAGCCGGCCACGACATTGGCGCAGCCACGGGTCCAGGCGGCGAAGGGCCGCCCCTGGTTGGGGTCAATGTTTCAGGTCCAAATATCGATTGGACCCCTCGCCGTGCCTTGCACGGCTATTTAAACCAGCAGGAAAAACCCGTTCAGGGTGGCAAGCGACGCGAACAAGCCCAGCACCGCGCCGGCGTAGAAAAGGGCGGGCAGTGAGGCGATGATCGACACCGACAGCAGCACGATGGCGATCTGCAACATACCCTCGGCGTAGTCGAACCACGGGTCCTGCCGCAGCGCATGATCGCGCGCGGTCTCGTGCTCCTTGGCCTGGGAGAGCAACTCCTTCCTGCCTTCCTTGGTCTCGGGTTCGGAGTCGTAGCGTTCGATGGTTTTCTTGTAGTCGTCGATTTTGCCCCCGATGGCCTGTTTCGCAACCGGGGGCATGGCGGGCTCGCGCAGCAGTTGCAGTTCCATCTCGGTGACGGCGATCTTGAGCGCGCCCTGGCGGATGGTCTTAGCCTGATAGAAGGCATAGGCGTTTGCCGCCAGGATGTTCTCCTGCGTCGCCTCCTTGGCCGAGTTCGATCCTCCCAGGCTGGCAATGGCCAGTACCATGGCCAGGATAGAAATCGTGAGCGCAGTGCGATTCTTGCGCCGGTCCTCACCGTGATGCGCCTCGATCAGTTCCGAGGTTTCGTGTGCTTCCATGCCATGCCCTCCCGAAGGTTGAAGTAGCCGCGTTTGCAGCGAAAAAGAAAGCCCGATCCGTTGTGCCTAGAGCCCCGCGCAGGCAACCGGCGTGTGCCGCGGGCTCAGCGCCTGATTTCGTCGATTCTGAGGAATACCCTGCGGGCATCGTTGCGCGCATCACGCGAAGACGCAGTCTCATGGGTTGCGCTCGCGGCCCAGGGGCCACTCCCGCTGACTTCAGTCCATTCTCCCAGAGACATGCTGAGCGAGGTGTCCAGCTGCTGCCCCTGTCCGCTGCCAGATCCGCTCGGGCTGGCCGTCTGCCGCCGGGCAAGCATCCGCACCAGCACCGTATTGCCCGAAAGCGTCGGCAACACCTCGATCATCGAACCCGACTCCGCGGCGGTACCGGCCGTGCGTGCGTAGCGCTGCGTCGCCGCGGACGAACTCTGGCTGCTGGCAATAAGGGTCCATTGTCCGTCCTGCCCCCGAATGCGCTGTTCGTCGCCGGCGGCATCACGGCTGCCCGCTGTGACGCTGCGGCTGCCGGCTGATTCTCCCGGGCCGCCATAACGCACGGAAATCAACAACTGCCGCGGCGCGGCAGCCGGCTGCGCCGGTCGGCTGCTGCCGGGCGGCGGCGGTGGCCACCGACCCGCCTGCACGCCAGCGTCCGGGACAGGACCGGCGGCAGGCCACGCAGGGGTTGCTGCAGAAAACAGCGCGCACAGTGCAAACACAAATGCAGGCGCGTGCGGCGGGCGGGATGGAGCGGCTTTATTCATGTGGCGAGCTCCGGGTTGAAATTTCGAGCAGGCAATCGGTCGATGCACGGTGTTGCGCGGCGCACGAGCGTCCTGGCGTCATGCTCTGCGACGCCGGCACTGACTCCGACACAGACACCGACACCGGCTGGCGGTGCCGCTGCGTGGTGGCCAGCGGCGGCAAGTTTCTGCCTCTTCTTTGCCAATCCTTTGCCACCTGCGCTGTGTTCTGGTGTCATAAATTTATCATCTCCAGTAAATATCTGAGTTTAAACAGCCTTTGTGTTTGGCACGGGTTCTGCTTAAGGCTTCTGGCGAAAACGAGGACCGGTCGCTGCCGGCTCCCAACGTGACCGACGACCAAGGAGGCAAGAGTATGACTGTCATCAACACCAATGTGAAGGCGCTGTTCGCGCAAAACGCTTTGCAGATCAACAACCGCTCGCTGACGACGGCGATGCAGCAGTTGTCTACTGGGAAGCGCATCAATTCCTCCGCGGACGACGCCGCCGGCATGGCCATCTCGACCCGGATGACGCAGCAGATCCGCTCGCTCGACCAGGCGGTGCGCAACGCCGGCGACGCCATCACGCTGATCCAGACCACGGAAGGCGCGACCAACGAGATCACCAGCATGCTGCAGCGCATG
>CAIOLO010000168.1 GCA_903859155.1 uncultured beta proteobacterium | reverse complement strand
GCGGGCACCAGGGACCTGAGCCAGCGGGTCATCTGGATGTTATTGCGCCGGACCGACGCTTGCTGCATGGACTGCGGGTCAATCTCGGCGGCGAGCGTCGAGCCGATGCGTCCAATCGTAGCCAAATCGGTGCTCAGGTCTCTTTCGAGGAGCAACACCAGATTCTGTGCGCTGTTGCGCGCCGCGTCTGTTGCGCTCTGCCAGGAACTGAAAATCTGATAGCCGACCAGCGCCGGAAACAGGACGAAAATCGGCAGAGCGATCCAACCGTAACGGGTTTTCAACACGGTGACGAAACCTTTGCCGACACTGGGGGCCGAATCGGGAGCGCAAGCAACGGCTGTTCCCGTATCAACAGGAAGCCAAATGAAGTCGGGCTAGCGGCAACTGGCTGGCATGTATTGCGACGGAGAACCCACGCATGACCAGGTGATAGTGCCGGTCAGGGTGCTGTAGGTCGGTGTCACCGTGATCGTGATCGCCTGGCCGGTGCTGCTGGAGGCGGTGCTGCCATTGATGACGATGGTGCCGCTATCGCCCACGCTCGCAAAGGACAGCTTTCCGACGATGGGAATGGTCACTCCGCTGCCCGCGGTAGTGGGTGAGGTCGGGGCCGTTTGAAATTTCTCGGAGACCGCGGTACGCGCCCCGGTTGCGGCCAGAATCAATTCCGAGGCTTTTGCGCGTATTGCGTAGTCCTGGTACGCCGGCAACGCCACCGCCGCCAGAATTCCGATAATCGCGACAACGATCATAAGTTCGATCAGGGTAAATCCTTTTTGCAAAGATCTCATGACATTCCTCTGGGTAATTTGTGTGAACACTGGTTGCGCCGAAGGCAGTTATGCAAACGGCAAGTGCAGATGGCCCAAATGGTTGATACGGCGTGAAACAATTACGAAAAAACACTAACGTGATGCCGGTCGACATTTTGGTAAAAATGCAGCCCCGCGTCCGTTAAGAATGTTTAAGCCAGGAGAGCAGGCCGTGTACCACGTAACGCTTGCGCCGATCGATGTCTATGCGCCGGGCACGCCCCAGGAAGTGCGCGGCCATCTGCTGATCTTCGGCGAGCCCGATGCGCCGCTCGCCGGCCTGGCGAAATCGGTCGCGGCGGTGATCCGCAGGGAAGCCGGATTCTGAGTGCGCCTGAAGAATTGCCCGAGTCTGTCAGGCAGCTACTGAACTCGCGCGCTTGAGCAGGCGGATGCTGGCGATACCGGGCATGGGACTGGCGTATTCGACCGAGTCCACCGATTGCTCGATGATATAGAGACCGAATCCGTTCTCGCTCTGGCCGCTCAAGTCAGGCTGCACTTTTGCGGGCGGCGTGAACACCGCGCTCGGATAGATCAGTTCAACCACCACCGCATCGTCCTCGCGATTGATGCGGCAGGTGAGCGTTGCGTCCCCAACCAGCAGCCGCGAATGGCGAATGGCGTTGGTCGCCGCCTCGAAGCTGGCCAGGATGAGCGCATTGGCATCGTCCTCGGAGAGCATGGCGGTGCACTCCCGAATTCGAGCGCGCAAATCTCCCAATCCCTCCAGATTCCATGGCAGGGTGAACACAAAAGGTTCGAGGCGATCCTCGATGCCCCCGCGCGGCGCGCGGCGCCGGGAATGCAGCTTGACCATGAGTACGTTCAAGTCATCGGTCCCCGGCCCGCCACCATTGAAACGCCGCTGTTCCCCGCGCAGGGCATGCAGCACGGTGGCAGGGGGCAGGTCCGCAATATTGCCCGGCTCAATCAGACCATACAAGCGCTCCAGACCGAAGTCCTCGCCTGCGGCGTTGCGCGCCTCGGTGATGCCATCGGAGAACAGCAGCAGGCTGTCGCCCGGTCCGACGGTGAGGCAGGACTGGACATAGACTTCATCGGGAACGCCCCCGATCGGCAGGTTGTCCCCGAAGATGGCCACAGGGCGCGAATCATGGCCGCGCGTGAGCAACCCGGGCGTGTGCCCGGCGTTGACCCAGATGAGCGTACCTTCATCCAGATCGAAGCGGTACAGGGCAAGCGTAGCAAACGAGGAAAGTGCGATCAGTTGCGGCGTCAGTAGCTGATGTATGGCATTCACGATCTGGGCCGGCGTGGGCAGCGCGCTCCCTCCGGCGAGCAGCAGATCGGCGACCGCATCACTGTAGGCGGTGGTGATCGCAGCGCCCATCAGCGCCGCCGGCACGCCCTTGCCCATGACGTCGCCCACCAGCACTTCAAAGCAGCCCGGGCGATATTGGCGGACGGAATAGAAGACGCAGTCGATGACTTGGGATGCATCGGCATACGCGGCCAGCCACGCGCCCTCTATTTTTTCGGGCACCTCGCCGTGCAGCAGGGTGCGCTGGATGCTGGTGCCGACCTCAATCTCCCTCCGTCGTGCCTGCCGCAAGGCTTCGGCCGCCTCTTTTAGTTGGTCGCGCTGGGCTTCGACTTCTTTGCGCAACTGCTCGCGCTCAAGCAGGTTGCGAATCCTGTACCTGGCGGCCTCGACGTTGATGGGTTTGGTAACGTAGTCGGCAGCGCCCAGCGCGAGGCCGTGGCTCTCGGCGTCGCTCTCGGTGAGAGCGGTGACAAAAATGAAGGGGATCTTATTTAGACGCGGGTTGGCCTTGAGGCGGCGGCAGATCTCGTAGCCGTCCATATGCGGCATGATCACGTCGAGCAGGATCAGATCCGGCGGCGCCTCTTCGGCCAGGGCAAGACCTGTTGCGCCAGAGGAGGCGAATTGAAGACGAAATTCAGCTTCCAGCGCGGCCATCAGGGCCAGCAGGCTCTCCGGAGTATCGTCGATCACCAGAATACTAGGTTTGGCCTCCGCCCCCTGTCTTGCGTCGGTCATGCGGGCTTCTCCCATCCGTAACGAGCTGCCAGGCGGGGGCAGTCGTTGGTCCACTTCTGGTCCTTAACTCTCGAGCTAGCTGCGCGGCTTGCGCGCAGAAGGCTTTGCCGCAGGGTCGCCGGTCTTGCCCAGGCGCACGCTGAAGTCGAAAACGGAACCCGATCCGGGCTGACTCTCGAGGACTATGCTGCCGCCCATGAGTTCGACCAGGCGCTGGCTCAGCGCCAGGCCCAGACCGGTGCCCTCGTAGCGGCGCGTGGATGAACCATCAACCTGCTCGAACAGGTTGAAGATCCGCTTCTGGTCTTGGGAAGCGATGCCGATGCCGGTATCGCGCACCTCGAAGCGGACCAGCACGTCGGTCGGCGTCTCTTCGGCCAAAGAGGCCGCCACGCTCACGCCCCCCTGGCTGGTGAATTTGATCGCGTTGGCACTCAGGTTCTGCAGTATTTGCCCCAGGCGCAGCGGGTCCCCCAGCAGCGGCAAGTCGGCCAGCGCGGGATCGGCTACCACGCTCAACGCAAGCCCCTTGTTCGCGGCTTCCTGGCTGAACAAACCGCTCAGCGCATCGAGCACGCTCCCCAGGGCGAAGCGGTTTTGTTCAAGGCCAAGCCGATTGGTTTCGAGCGCAGCAATGTCGACAATATTGTTGATGAGCGCAAGCAGTTGCGCCGCTGCGCGCTCCACCGTCTCCAGGTGATCAGCTTGTTTGGGATCGGTCGCGCGCAGCAAGGCGAGCTCGGTCATGCCCATGATCGCCGTCATGGGCGTGCGCAATTCGTGGCTGATATTGCTGAGGAAGATGGTTTTGGCGCGGCTGGCGTCTTCGGCGGCCTCCCGGGCGATGGACAACGCCACGGTGCGCGCCTGGACGAGTTCCTCCAGATGAT
>CAIOLO010000167.1 GCA_903859155.1 uncultured beta proteobacterium | reverse complement strand
GTGCCCGTCCACAATTCCGCGTTGCCGTCCTCGCTGTAGTTGGCCAGGCAGGCCTGGGGTTCGATATAGCCCTGGTGCACCGGCATGGTGTTGAACTCGCGCTCGATGATGATATCGGCCTGCTTGAAGCCCGCATCGAGGTCGCCGCGCGCGAAAACCAGGCGCTTGGCGATATTGGAGGGCTTCTCCGGCTTGGGCGTGACGCCTTCGGTGAACTGGTTTTCGTTGAGCAGCGGCGCGTCCGGTTTCATCGCCTCGACCACGTCGATCACGTGCGGCAGCACTTCGTATTCGACCTTGATGAGCTTCAGGGCCGCGCGCGCGATCGATTCACTGGTGGCCGCGACGGCGGCCACCGGATGCCCGTCGTAGAGCACCTTCTCGCGCGCCATCATGTTGCGCGTGACATCGTGAAAATTTATGGTCAGCTCGCCGGCCGCCGCGAATTCCACCGGCAGGTCGGCAAAATCCTCGCGCGTGATGACTGCTTTCACACCGGGCAGGGCTTCGGCGGCCGAGGTGTCGATGGACTTGATGCGTGCGTGCGCGTGCGGGCTGCGCAGCACCTTGCCGATCAGCTGGCCAGACAGGTTGTAGTCGGCGGCGAACCGGGCGCGCCCGGTCACCTTGTCCACGCCGTCGGGCCGGATCGGCCGCGTACCGACGATCTTCAGCGGTTTTTCTTCGTACTTCACCATGGTCGACATGTCAGGCCCCCCTCATTTCGCGTGCGGCATCGAGCACCGCCTCGACGATCTTGTGATAGCCGGTGCAGCGGCACAAATTGCCTGCCAGCCAGTAGCGCACCTCCTCCTCGGTCGGATCGGGCTTGCGCTCGAGCAGCGAGCGCGCCGCGATGAGCATTCCCGGCGTGCAGATGCCGCACTGCAGCGCGGCGTGCTCGAGGAACTTCTGCTGCAGCGGGTGCAGGGAATCGCCGCTGGCCATGCCCTCGATGGTCTGGATCGACTTGCCTTCGGCTTCGACCCCCAGCATCAGGCACGAGCACATCAGGCGCCCGTCCACGGTCACGCTGCAGGCGCCGCAATCGCCGGTGCCGCAGCCTTCCTTGGTGCCGGTAAATTTGAGCTCGTCGCGCAGCACATCGAGCAGCGTCTGCTGCGTCTCGCACAGGAATTCGACGGCATCGCCGTTTACTGTCGCGCTCACACGGTGCTTGGTCATTAGTTTCCCCTTGCTCGTTGCAGGGCCAGTTCGGCGGCGCGCCGCACCATCACCCCGGCTACTTTGATGCGGAATTCACGCGTGCCGCGCTTGTCGTCGATCGGCCGGCAGGCCGCGCTGGCCGCAGCGGCAAGGCGCTCGAGCGCGGCGGCGTCGACCTTGGTGCCGACGAGCGCCGCGGCGCATTCAGGCACCAGCAAGGCGCGTTCGGCGACCGCGCCCAGGCAGACCCGCGCCTGCACGCAGGTGCCGCCGCCGTCCAGCGTCAGGTTGACGCCGGCGCCGACCACCGCGATGTCCATCTCGGTGCGCGGCGTGAAGCGAACATAGGCATCGCCCGAATGCGGCGGACGCCGCGGCAGCAAAATGGAGACCACGATCTCGCCCGGGGCGAGCGATGTCTTGCCCGGGCCTGTGGGAATGTTCTCCACCGGCACTTCGCGCCTGCCCTTGGGGCCGATGATGCTGGCCACGGCGGCTGCGGCGATCAGCGCCGGGACGCTGTCGGCCGCCGGCGAGGCATTGCACAGATTGCCGCCCACGCTGGCGCGCGCCTTCACCTGGATGGAGCCGATCAGCTTGACCCCGTCGATCACGCCCGGCCAGGCTTTTGCCAGCCCCGCATGCTCGATCAGATCCATGCAGCCGACCGCCGCGCCGAAGCGGTAGGCGCCATTGTCGAGGGCGATCGCGTTCATTTCGGGAATGCCCTTGATGTCGACCAGAAGCTCCGGTTCGACTCGACCCGAACGCATCTGGATCACCAGGTCGGTGCCGCCGGCCAGAATTCGCGCCCTGCCGTTCGCCGCTGCAAGCAGGGCGACTGCGGCTTGCAGCGTCTTGGGCGCCTCGAAACGCATTTCACTCATTTTTTCCCCTATCTCTATGGATCCCCGCGGCGCCTTGGAAGAGCGGCGCCGCTGTGGTTCGTGTTGACGAGCATGGAAATCGACCAGCAATCGGGCGAGCAACCAGGTTCAAGCTGGTGGTGAACCTGAAGACCGCGAGGACCATGGGCCTCACAATCCCGCAGTCGATACTGCTGCGCGCTGAATGGGTGAGTCTTGATCTGCATCAAGACTGGGTGCAATTGCAAACGCGGCTTGGAAAAACCGGCCAGCCCGGGTATTTGTCTTGCAAAAGCGGCGCCCGGTACCTCTTCCTGCGTGCATCTCAAGGTCGGCATCGGTGCGGATTTCTGCGCGTCCGGCGTTGCCCGGGCCTTCAGTTGACCTGAGTTGCCAGCTTTCTTGGGAAAGTCAGGCCACGTTCAGCATGAAATCCACATGTACCGCGTCGTACGGAAAACAAAATCCCGACGCGTCACGCTCAATCAATCCTGCAACAAGTAGCGCATGCACGTCGGTATGCACGCCGCGCACGTCTCGCCCCACACGCCGCGCAATTTCCCGCAACGCAAGAGACCCGGCACCGGTCATTACCTTGAGGATGTCCCAACGTAGGGTCGTCAACGTGCCCCATAGCGCGCGCTCATCGACAAAACCGATGAAAGGCGCCACTCGCTTGCCTGTGGTCATTGCGCGCGTGAAACGTGCTTTGATCTCCTCGCGCGAAGCGATGCCTATGGTTACGGTGTTGGTCATATCACTATCTCCAATCGTCAACGGCGGCCCAGAAGTCCGTCAAAAGCTGTTCCAGCGAGGTGAAGGCGTATGGCACCTCCGTGTCGCCCCTGTGGAAATGGTCGCCCTTGCCGGACTCGCTGTCGACCCGCAGTACGCACACCCCATCCACCACGTAAGCCAAGCTGTACTTCAGGTCGTGCGTGCTGCCGGGAACGTGGCCCGGCACCCGAAATACACGCACAGCGACAAAAGCCTGATCCCCTTGCGGGTAGCGATCATCGAGAATCAGAACGGCTGGCATGTTGTAAATCATAGCAACACCGATGGGCGTTGTAAAGGAATACAACAGGTTGCTAACCTTGCCACCGGGACACTGGCAATTACTCGGTTACTCAATTGCCAATCGTCAAAAAGCAATGGCTTGTGCTTTTCCGCCGGTTCCCATCACTACTGGCGTTCCTCCGATTGTCTGGTGATCAGCCGACAGTCGACGTGCAACGGTAAAGTTTCTTCCTGTCCAGAACGTCGGTTGATGACCGACGGCAGGCACTCCCTATGCACGTCTCCGACGGCCCCAATTAAGAAGGCCTGCAGGCCAACGCGAGCAACGAGCAAAGGAAGCTGTAAGGTATCCTAAATTAAAATAATAACTAACTATTAACAAACGCCAAAAATAGAGTTTTCCAATTAATTGTTAGAAATTTAAGTTCTGCCGGCGGCGGACTGTATTGCCTGCCACACCCGGTTCGGCGTGGCCGGCATCTCGATGTGCGTGACCCCCAGCGGCCGCAGCGCATCGAGAATCGCGTTGATTACGGTGGGCGGCGAACCCACGGCGCCGGCTTCGCCCACGCCTTTCACGCCCAGCGGATTGGTGGTGCAGGGGATCTCGACGTATTCGATTTTCACCGGCGAGAAGTCGTCGGCGCGCGGCATGCAGTAATCGCTGAAGCTGCCCGAGAGCAGTTGTCCGGATTCCGGGTCGTAGACAATGTGCTCCATCAGCGCCTGGCCGATGCCCTGCGCCAGGCCGCCGTGGATCTGCCCCTCGCAGATCAGCGGGTTGATCACGCGCCCCAGGTCGTCGATCACGGTGTAGCGGTCGATGCGCACTTGGCCGGTATGCGGGTCGACTTCCAGTTCGCAAACGTGGCAGCCGTTGGGGTAGTTGGGCGGATCGGCATCCCACGATCCACTGGCTTCCAGGCCGACGCCCAGATTCTTTGGTATGCCTGCCGGACGGTAGAACGCCTTTGCGACATTCGCAAAGCTCATGCTCTTGTCGGTGCCGGCGATGCGGAACCGGCCTTCGTGGAATTCGATATCGCTGGCGGCCGCCTCCATCAGATGCGCCGCCATCAGCTTTGCTTTTTCGATCATGGCGAGCGCAGCCTCGCGCAAGGCCGCGCCGCCCACCAGCGACGCCCGCGCCGCAAACGTTCCGCGGCCGAAGGGCACCTGGTCGGTGTCGCCCTGCAGGTAGCGGATGGATTCGAATGGCACCCCGAGCCAGTCGGAGATCATCTGCGCGTAGGTGGTGGCGTGCCCCTGCCCGTGCGAGTGCGTGCCCGCGACGATGGTGACGGTGCCGCCGGGATCGCAGCGCAATTCCATGCGGTCGTTGAACCGGCCGCCCATTTCGATGTAATAACTGAGGGCGCGGCCACGACGCAGGCCGCGTGATTCTGATTCCTTGCGCCGCTCGTTAAAGCCGTTCCAGTCGGCCAGCGCCATGCCCTGGTCCATCAGTTTCTCGAAATCGCCGCTGTCATAGACGAAGCCGGTCTGGGTCTTGTAGGGCATGGATTGCGGCTTGATGAAATTGCGCCGGCGCATCTCGATGGGGTCGATGCCCATCTCCAGCGCCGCCTTGTCCATCAACCGTTCAATCAGTGTGATGGCCTCGGGCCGTCCGGCGCCGCGATAGGAAGTGAGCGGCGAGGTATTGGTAAACACGCCGCGCGTGATCAGCCAGGCGGCGGGGATGTCGTAGACGCTGGGAATGAATTTCAGCGAAATCTCGCTCGGGATTGCCGTTGCCGACACCGTATAGCAACCGACGTCCTGATAACCCTCGGCACGCACCGCGAGGATCTTGCCATTGGCATCGAGCGCGAGTTCGCCTTGAATCAACTGGTCGCGCCCATGCGCGTCCCCGAGCAGCGATTCGGAGCGCGTGGCCACCCATTTCACCGGCCGGCCGACGCGGCGCGAGGCCCACAGCACCAGAGCGTCGTCTTGATAAGGCGTGGATTTCATGCCGAAGCCGCCGCCGACATCGGGGGTGATCACGCGCATCGAGGTTTCGGGCACTTTGAAGATCTCCCCCGCCAGCATCGAGCGCACGCCATGCGGGTTCTGCGAGCTGGTATGGAGCGTCCAGGTTTCATCGGCGCCGTGGTATTCGCCCACCGCGCCGCGCGGTTCCAGGGTATTGGCGCTGATGCGGTTGGATGCGGTCTGGAGCCGTGCTATGCGGTGCGCCCCGGCGAACGCCGCTTGCGTGGCGGCCTGGTCGCCGAACCAGATGGAGAATGAGACATTGCCCGCGCAGTCATCCCAGACTTTCGGCGCCCCGGGCTTGATGGCATCGGCCAGTGTCGCCGCCACCGGCAGCGGCGCGTAATCCACTTCGATCAGCTCGGCGGCATCGCGTGCCTGCTCCAGCGTTTCGGCCACCACATAGGCAACGCGTTCGCCGACGCAGCGCACGCGTTCGGCAATCAACACCGGGCGCAGCGTGCGGTAGCCCTTGGGAAAACCCAGGTCCTCGGGCATGAAGCGCGAAGGAAACGAGCCCAGCTTGTCGGCGATGGCATCGGCGCCGGTGAGCACACACAGCACACCGCAAGCGGATTTTGCCCGGGCAGTGTCAATGCGCGTGATCAGCGCGTGCGCGTGCGGCGACATCAGCGCCGCGCCAAAGCACATTCGCGGCAGTTCGACATCGGCCACGAAGCGGCTGCGGCCGGTGAGAAAGCGGCCGTCCTCGACGCGGCGCACCGGGCGGCCGATGCCGAATTTGTTGACCGGGTCGGCCATGGGTCTTTCCTTTGGCAATGCTATTGGCCGGCAGCGGCGATGCCGCGCCAGACGCGATCCGGCGTGGCCGGCATGTCGATGTGTTTTACGCCCAGCGGTTGCAGCGCATCGAGGATGGCGCCGACGATCGCCGGCGGCGTGGCCACGGCGCCGGCTTCGCCCACGCCCTTGATTCCCAGCGGGTTGGTTTTGCAGGGCACTTCCACATAGTCGACGGCAAACGAGGGCATGTCGTCGGCGCGCGGCATGGCGTAATCGGAGAAGCTGCCCGAGAGCAGTTGCCCGGTATCGCGCTCGTACACGACCTTTTCCATCAGCGCCTGGCCGATGCCCTGCGCCAGGCCGCCGTGGATCTGGCCCGCGCAGATCATGGGGTTCACCACCCGGCCCAGATCGTCCACCACGGTGTAGCGTTCGATCGCCACATGGCCGGTGTCGGGGTCGACTTCGACTTCGCAGACGTGGCAGCCGTTCGGATAATTGGAAGGCTCCGAGGACCAGGAGCCGCTGGCCTCCAGTCCCACGGAAAGATCTTTCGGAATGCCGGCCGGCCGGTAGAAGGCACGCGCCACCTCGCCAAACGGCAAGGCGCGGTCGGTGCCGGTGATGCGGAACTTTCCCCCGCTGAACTCGATATCGTTTGCGGCAGCTTCCATCAGGTGCGCGGCCATGCGCTTGCCTTTTTCGATCATCTCCTGCGAGGCGAGCAGCAGCGCGCAGCCGCCCAGCATCGAGGCGCGCGCGGCGAAGGAGCCGCGACCGAAGGGCACCTGGTCGGTGTCGCCCTGCACGAAACGAATCTTCTCGAAGGGCACGCCCAGCCACTCGGTCACCATCTGCGCGTAGGTGGTGGCGTGGCCCTGGCCGTGCGAATGCGTGCCGGCGACGATGGTGACATTCCCGCCCGGATCGCAGCGCAGTTCCATGCGCTCGTTCATGCGCCCGCCGATCTCGATGTAACAGGCGAGCGCACGGCCGCGACGCAGGCCGCGCGCCTGCGATGCGGCGCGGCGCGCCGCGAAACCGTTCCAGTCGGCCAGCGCCAGGCAGCGGTCCATCACGCGCGCGAATTCGCCGCTGTCGTAGACGTGGCCGGTGCCGTTTTTGTAGGGCATGGCCTCGGGGGCAATGAAGTTGCGCCGGCGTATCTCATCGGGCCCGATGCCCGCCGCCTGCGCTCCCAGGTCGAGCAATCGTTCCACCAGCGCCGCCGCCTCGGGGCGGCCGGCGCCGCGGTAGGAAGACAGCACCGCCGTGTGGGTGAGCACGCCGCGCGATTCGACGTAGAAGGCCGGCACCACATAGACGCTCGGGATCAGCCGCATCGACATTTCAATCGGTGCCAGCGTGCCGCAGGTGTAGGCGCCGATGGCGTGCACCGCTTTTGCGCGGATGGCGAGCAGTTTGCCGGCGGCATCAAAGGCCATCTCGCCGTGCACCACCTGGTCGCGGCCATGGGAGTCGCCCATGATGGCCTCGGATCGGGTGGGAATCCATTTCACCGGCCGGCCGATGCGTCGCGACGCCCACAGCACCAGCGCGTCCTCGGGGAATGCCGCGCCCTTCAGGCCGAAGCCGCCACCGACATCGTAGGTCACCACGCGGATGCTCGTCTCGGGCACGCGCAGCACGTCCTGGGCCAGCATGTTGCGCACGCCATGGGGGTTCTGCGTGCTGTTGTAGAGAGTGTAAGCGTCCTCGGCTGAGTTGTATTCGCCGAGCGAACCGCGCATCTCCAGGCTGTTGGGTGAAAGGCGGTTGGCCTCCAGGCGCGCCGACACTTTTATGGCGGCACCGGCGAACGCCGCTTCGGTGGCCGCCGCGTCGCCGAACCAGATTTTAGCCGCCACATTGTCCGGGCAGTCCTCCCAGACCAGCGGCGCGCCTGCGGCGACGGCATCTTCGATATCCACCACCGCCGGCAGCGGTTCATAGTCGAGCTCGATCAGTTCGGCGGCGTCGCGCGCCTGAGCCGCGGTTTCGGCCACCACAAAGGCCACGCGGTCGCCGACGCTGCGCACGCGGTCGGTTGCAAGAATGCTGCGCAGCCCCTGGAAGGCTTTGGGAAACCCCATCGATTCGGGCTGCAGGCGGCTCGGTAGCGGCCCGAGCCCGTCGCGTTCGGCATCGGCGCCGGTGAGCACGCAATGCACCCCGGGCGCCGCCCGCGCCGCGCCAGTGCGTATGGCGCGGATCAGCGCATGCGCGTGCGGCGAATACAGCACCACGCCGTGGCACTGGCGCGGCAGGTTGATATCGTCGACGAAGCGGCCGGCGCCGAGGAGAAAGCGTTTGTCTTCGACGCGCCTGACCGGCTGGCCGATACCGAATTTTTCCATTGATTGATTCCCGTGGCCCAGAGCAATCCGGCATTGTGGTGGTAGCGCCTTCGCGGCATCTGCCGCGCATCGCCGCCGGCAGGAGAGCACGGCGCGACGGCCGGACCATGGTATCCACGCCGGGCAGGCAGCGTCAACGGGGGCGGCGTCAAATTTCCGCGCTTTGCGGTAGAGTGTTCCGGTCTTCACTTCCGAATGGAGCTACCAGCATGAATAAATTTGGCATTGGCCAGCCAGTTCGGCGCGTCGAGGACCAGGGCTTTATCACCGGCCGCGGCCGCTTCATCGACGATATCAACCTGCC
Source organism: uncultured beta proteobacterium (assembly GCA_903859155.1). Taxonomy (GTDB): domain Bacteria; phylum Pseudomonadota; class Gammaproteobacteria; order Burkholderiales; family SG8-39; genus 2-02-FULL-62-17. The sequence continues at coordinate 5,392 of CAIOLO010000167.1, read as the reverse complement.
GCACCAGTGCCATGGCGCGCTGCTGCTCTCGCCGCATGCGCATGCGCTGATCAAGTCGGTGGACGCCGCGCGCGCGCGCGCCGCGCCGGGGGTGGTGTGCGTTCTTACGGGCGCGCAGGTGCTGGCCGAAAAACTGGGTGGTTTGACCGCGGCGATGATGCCGGAGAATCTGGGTGCGCCACCGGGGCACCGCACTTTTATGCCGCCATTGGCCACCGATAAAGCGCGCTTCGCGGGCGACCGCATCGCCTTCGTGGTTGCGCAGACCGAGGCGCAGGCCCGCGACGCCGCCGAACTCATCGACGTGGAATACCAGGTTTTGCCCGCGGTGTCCTATATCGAGGATGCCGTCGCGGCCGGCGCGCCGCTGGTCTGGGACGATTGTCCGGGTGGGAACGTCGCCTATGGCCTGATGTTCGGCAACAAGGAAGTGGCCGATGCCGCGTTCGCCAAGGCGGCGCATGTGGTATCCCTGCATCTGACCAACAACCGCGTGACGGCCAATCCGATCGAGCCGCGCGGCTGCCTGGGGGAATTCAATCCGGCCAATGGCAAATACACGCTTTACGCCTGCACCCAGAACCCGCATGGCGTGCGCCAGGAACTCTCGCAGGTTCTGCACATAGCCGAAACAAAATTGCGCGTCATCGCCGAGGACGTGGGAGGTGGTTTTGGCATGAAGGCCGATGCCTATCCCGAGGATGCGCTGGTGCTGTGGGCCTCGCGGCTGTGCGGGCGGCCGGTCAAGTGGCGCGCCAGCCGCGCCGAGAGCCTGCTGACCGACAGCCACGCGCGCGACCAGGTGGTCCACTGCGAAATGGCGCTCGATGCCAATGGCAAAATAACCGGCCTGCGCGCCCGGGCGTTGCAGGCATTGGGCGCTTTCTTCATTCCTGCGGGCATCGTGCCGTCGATCTTTTCGATGCGCTTCATTCCCGGCCCCTACGATGTGCAGGCGGTGCACGTCATGATGCAGGCGATATTCACCCATACCGCTCCCCTGGGGCCGTATCGCGGCGCCGGCCGTCCCGAGGCCGTGTATGTGACCGAGCGCCTGCTCGACCGCGCAGCGCGCGAACTGGGCATCGATCCTGCAGAAATCCGGCGGCGCAACCTGATCCGCGCCGATCAGATGCCCTACACCACGCCGACCTTCTACGAGTACGACAGCGGCGAATTCCACCAGGTGCTGGAGAAGGGCCTGCTCGCCGCGGACTGGGATGGATTCGAGGCGCGCCGCGCGCAATCGGAAAAAAGCGGCAAGCGCCGCGGGCGCGCCGTCACCTACTATGTCGAGCAGGGCGGCATCATGAACGACCGCATGGAGTTGCGCTGCGACCCGGGCGGCACCGTGGCCATCGTCGCGGGGACCTTCTCCCACGGACAGGGGCACGCCACCACTTACGCGCAGATGGTGTCCGACTGGCTGGGCGTGCCCTTCGAGAGCATCCGTTTCGTCCAGGGAGACACCGATCAGGTGCCTTTCGGGCGCGGCACCTATGCCGCGCGCAGCTCGATGATCGGGGGCAACGCGCTGAAGAAAGCGGCCGAGGCCATGATTGCCAAGGCCAAGCCCATGGCCGCGGCATTGATGGAGGCGGCCGCCGCCGATATCGAGTTTGTCGAAGGTGAGTTCCGCGTCGCCGGTACCGACAGGAAGATGACATTTACCCAGGTCGCCCAGGCTTTCTACTACCCCATGGGCATCACCGACCAGTTTGGTGTCGGCCTCGAGGCGAGCGGCACATTTGCCACCAATCCGCCCAATCATCCCAACGGATGCCATATCTGCGAACTGGAGGTGGATGTCGAGACCGGTGTCACCAGCATCGAGCGCTACACCGTGGTGGATGACGTGGGCATCGTCATCAACCCGCTGATCTGCGAGGGGCAGGTGCACGGCGGTCTGGCACAAGGCATAGGGCAGGCGTTCATGGAGCATGCCGCCTACGACCGCAAGACCGGCCAATTGCTCACCGGCAGCTTTCTGGATTACAGCATGCCGCGCGCCGATTACATGCCCCAGGTATCGTCGGCTTTCGTGGAGATCCCGGCCAAAACCAATCCTCTGGGGATCAAGGGGATCGGGGAGGCCGGAACCATCGGTTCGCCGCCGACGGTGATCAACGCGCTGCTCGACGCGCTGCACCCGCTGGGGGTCGAGCACATCGACATGCCGGCCACCCCGGCGCGGGTGTGGAGCGCCTTGCAGGCGGCCGGAAAAGCCTGAGTAATCGGTTCAGAAGCAGGGATTGAAAGCCTGAGAGCTCCTTTGGCGGCAAAAAGCGGGTGATATAAAGATCGCTGCCTGTGCATGGATGGCTTCATCGCGGTCGACATGCCATTTGACGATTGTCAACCCTGGACCGGGGTTACTCAGTAGAATCGCCGCACTCGTTCAAGGTGTCCGGCTGCGATTCCTGCAGTCGGGTGAAACGGGAAACAGGTACAGCGTGCGTGCACGTCCAAGCCTGTGCTGCCCCCGCAACGGTATGTGAGCGCGGGTTTGTCACTATGCCACTGTGAGCTAACGCTTGCGGGAAGGCGACAAATCCAATCCCACGAGCCCGGAGACCGGCCTTGCGCGACAAGTGGAAAAGCTGCGGGGATGCGCTGCGCCGATTGCGTTTTCAAATTCCCCGGCAATTCCGTTGTTGTTTTAATTGTGCAGCTTGCGGGGACGCCGGCTGCGGGGAAAATCCATGCAATCCAAATCAGTTATCTCCGCCATCGCGCTCGCCCTGGCGACGCAGGCATTTGCCCAAGAAGACGCCGTGGTGGTCACGGCGACGCGCTTTCCGGAAAAACAGCTCGAATATCCGGTCGGGGTCACGGTCATCACCCGCGAGCAGATCACCAACAGTGCAGTCACGACCCTGCCGGACTTGCTCTCGCGCTATGCCGGTATCAATACGCGCAACAACACCGCCAGCCCGGACGTGTCGATCGACATGCGCGGCTTCGGCGCGAGCGGTGACCAGAACACGCTGGTGCTGCTCGACGGACAGCGGCTGAACGATATCGAGCTCACCACCGTGCGCTGGTCTGCGATTCCGCTCGAGGCGATAGAGCGCGTCGAAATCCAGCGCGGCGGTGGTGCGGTGCTGTACGGCGGAGGCGCCACCGGCGGCACCATCAACATCATCACCCGCTCGCCGATTGCGGGCGACAAGAGTGCGACGCTGAGCAGCAGTTTTGGCAGCCATAACACCAACGACTTGCATGCGACGCTCAATGCGGCCGGTGCCAACAGCGGGTTTTCCCTGACTGCCAGTCAACACAACAGCGACAACTACCGCGTCAACAACCGCCTGGAGCAGGGAAACGTGCTCGGTGACCTGCGCTGGAGCGGAGACCGGGGCGGCCTGGTTTTCAAGTTCGGACTGGACAACCAGAGCCTGCGCCTGCCCGGGGCGCGCACCAAGGCGCAACTGGACTCCGACCCTCGCGGCAGCGCCACGGCGGGAGATTACAGCGCCCGCGACGGCAAGGAGGCCACGCTCTCGGGCCGCTATGCGCTCGACTCGGCGGAGCTTGCGCTCGACCTTGCCTACAGGGATACCCGGCGCATTGGCTTTTATGATGACTACAGCGGCGGCGGCTTCAGCACCTTCGTCGACACCCACGCCACCGTTTGGGCGCTGACGCCGCGCCTCAAGAAAACCTATGAGTTCCTGGGCCGCGACAACGCGGTTGTTGTCGGCATGGATGCGGACATCTGGGATTACAGGGGGCTGCGCGCGGCCCGCTTCGAGCGATTGGGCGCACCGCAGGTCGACCTCGCCGCCACGCAAAAGGACCGCGCCTATTATTTTCAGAATTCCACCGTGCTGGGGGCGGCGACAAAACTCAATCTGGGCACGCGCCTGCAGCGTGTGGAAATATCCGCCAATGACCGTGCCAATCCGGCAAGCTATGCGAACACCTCCCGCGCGCGCAGTCCGCGCGCCTGGGAACTCGCGCTGCGCCACAGTTTCACGCCCGCGCTGGCCCTGTTTGGCAAGCTCGGCGCCAGTTTCCGGGTGGCGACGGTGGACGAAATCTATAGTCAATTCGGCGGTCCGGCATTCGATTCCATGGTGACACCGCTGGAGCCGCAAACTTCACGTGACCATGAAATCGGCGCGGAGTACAAATCCGGCGCCGGTCGCCTGCAGGCAAGAATGTATCGGATGGATCTGCGCAACGAAATCCACTTCAATGCGATCACTTTCACCAACATGAACTTGTCGCCAACGCGGCGCGACGGGGTCGAATTCGAGGGCAGTCGCCGGTTAGGCAGGAGCGTCGACTTGTTCGGCAGCTACACCCATGCACGGGCCGTGTTTCGCGAAGGCATCTACGATGGCTTCGATCCGAGCTTCAACCCCATCAAGGTTAATTTGAGCGGCAAGAATGTGCCCCTGGTGCCGCGCAATGCCGCCAAGCTGGGGCTCACCTGGCAGCTTGCCGACAAGACGCGCCTGAGCGGTGCGCTGGGGTATGTCGGCAAGCAGTATTTCGACAACGACCAGGCCAACACCTATCCCGGGCAAATGCCTTCGTTCGTCACTGCCGATGCCAAATTGATCCACACGGTCGGGCCCTGGATTATCACTCTGGCCGGGAATAATCTGACCGACAAAAAGTACTACACCTATGCCATACGCAACGGCGCGGGCACCTCTTTCAATGCCTACCCGATGGTGGGGCGCAGTTTTCTGCTCAGCGCGGCGTACCGCTTTCAATAGCCGGTAGAGCACCGGCGCTGCATGCGCTCTGGCATTGTTTGTGCCGCCATGGGGTGAAAACCGCGTGGCGGGTGAAACAACGCCGTTGCGGGCTCAACAAATCTCAACAAATCTTAATTTATTCGTCCGCACTTTCGGCTATCTTGAGCATCTGTGGCGCCCGCAGCATCGCGATGGCATTGGTGACGATCGGCAGTACGTCGAAAGTTTTGCCGGCGAGCCGTGTTCCCAGGCCCCGTGGTTGGATCGAGCGATGAGAATCTAAGAGTGGACGATACCGGCCCCCACCCACGCCTCGCAACTCCTGTTGATACGCGAACAGCCGTTGCTTGCGCTCCCGAATCGGCCGCCAATGTCGGCAAGGGGTTCGCCAGCGTGTTGAATTCCCGTTACGGTTGGATTGTTCTGCTGATTTTCGTCCTGTTCCCGGCGCTGGTCGGCTACCAGATTTTCAGCTCCCTGCAGAGCGCAACAGACACGGCGCGCACCAGCGTGCAGAACCTGGCTTTGGTCCTTGAAAAAGACCTGAGCACCGATTTGGCTACGATTGGACGCATCGGCTCGACGCTCGCCGCCGAGATTGACCCGCAGTCCATGCAGCAAGCGTCGGTCCGGCGCAATAACATCCAGATGACCCGCTGGCTCAGGTCCCTGGTGCCCGC
>CAIOLO010000166.1 GCA_903859155.1 uncultured beta proteobacterium | reverse complement strand
GGGCAAGCGGGTGAAGATCGACTTTCTGCCGTTCCTGACCGACCACTGCGACCTGTGCACCGCCAGGCTGCAGCGCAGCGAGGCGCCCGCCTGCGTCAAGCACTGCCAGGCCGCCTGCATGGAGTTCGGCCTGACCGAGGATCTGGCGCCCAAAATGCGCGAGCGCTCCCGCGTGGTTCTCTATACCCATACGCCGCTTAAATAGCAGAGAACCTCGTCGCAGAAAATAACCGGGGAGCCGGCAGACGGCTTGACGGCGAAGCCCGGGAATTAACCCCAGTAGGACGATTTGGGTTTTAATACGTCCCGTCGATTTGAAAAGTTGCGAAGTTGCAACTTTTCAAATCGATGGGATAAACGAATGCCGAAGCAAAGTACGCTGTAATTGCTTCCGAGTGATCCTACCCTGGGGGAGAAAATGAAAAGTGTACTCAAGCGCGCCTTATTGGGCGCAGCCGCCTTATCTGTTGTTTTGCTAAGCGCCATGCCAGCCGGCGCACAAGGCTATCCGGCCCGACCGGTTCGCATCATCGTGGGCTTCGCGCCAGGGGGCAGTTCCGACATCGTGGCGCGCCTGGTCGGGCAGCACCTGAGTCCGCTGCTCGGTCAGCCGGTCATCGTCGAAAATCGGCCGGGGGCAGGCGGAATCCTGGGCTCGGACATCGTCGCCAAGGCGGCGCCCGATGGTCTGACCCTGTTGCTCGCCACGGCAGGCCATTCGACCGCCGCCGCGATCATGCTCAAGCTCCCGTTCGATGCGGTCAAGGATTTCGCCTGGATCACGACCCTGACGACCTATCCGTTCGTGATTGCCACCCGCCCCGAGTCGCCGATCAGTTCGTTGTCTGACCTGGTCGCCAGGGCGAAGGCGGCCCCCGGCAGGATCAGTTTCGGCACAACCGGAGCCGGTGCCGCACAGCACATGCTGCCCGAGTGGTTCAGTGCCGAAACCGGCATCGAAATGCTGCATGTGCCGTTCAAAGGCGGCACGGCGGTGGTCACCGAGGTCATGACCGGCCGGGTGGACCTGATATTCGAGACCATGACGCTGACCTTGCCGCATGTGAAAAGCGGCAAGTTGCGCGCGCTGGCGGTCACCTCGCGCCAGTCGGCGGGCTTTCTTCCGGATGTGCCCGCCGCCGCGCAGACGGTCCCCGCGTTTGTCTTCCAGTCGTGGCTCGGCCTGGCGGCGCCGGCGGCGACGCCCGCCGGAATCGTCGACCGCCTCAACCGCGACGTGCGCCGCGTTCTGGCCGAGCCGGATGTGCAGAAACGCTTTGCCGAACTCGGCGGCAATGCCGCGCCTTCCACGCCCGATGAATTGCGCAAACAGGTGGAGGCCGAGATCCAGCGCTGGCAGCAGACGGTGGAGACGCGCCACATCGAGCGCCAATAGGAAAGCGGCGGCGACAGGAGGAAAACCGGCCTGACCTAGTGCTTGCTTGATACACGTCAAATCGTCGAAAACGCCTTCACCCTAGTATTTGCTGATTCCTTTGGTATCGGCGGTTTCAGGCAAGGCGAGTCAGTTTTGCCGATGCACCGCTGAACCAGTTTGACTAATGACGGCTTGGGTATCAGGGGGTAAATCGATGAACGACCGTGCAACGAACGACTTGGCCAAGGACGACACGCAGATGTTTCGGACTGTGGCCTGGTCCGCGGGTGCTGGCTGCCACGGAGGGTGCGGCCAGAAGGTTTACGTCAAAGACGGCAAGATGGTCAAGATCGAGGGGGACGAGACCCATCCCTGGAATCAGGGCCGCTCCTGTCCGCGGGTGCTGGCGCTGACCCAGTACATGTACCACAAGGACCGCATCACCACACCGCTGAAGCGGGTGGGCGCGCGCGGCGAGGGCAAGTTCGAGCCGATCAGCTGGGACGAAGCCTATGACACCATCGAAAAGCGCCTGAACGAGATCAAGCAGAAGCACGGCGCCGAGTCCGTCGTCTTTGCCCAGGGAACCGGCCGCGATATCGGCGCCCCGATCTCGTTTCTTGCCTACAGCTTCGGCAGCCCCAACTGGGCGCAGCTGGGGCTGTCCGGGCAGTCCTGCTACACCCCGCGGCTGAGTTCGATGAAAGCGGTGATGGGTGATTTCGGCATCGTCGACTGTTCGCAGTTTCTGGAAAAGCGTTATGAGGATCCCGCTTGGTCTCCACCCGAGGTGATTCTCGTCTGGGGTCAGCATCCGGCCAATGGCTGTCCCGATGCCTTTTACGGGCACTGGATCGTCGACTGCATGAAACGCGGCTCCAAGATCATCGCCATGGATCCTCGCAATACCTGGACCACCAGCCGCGCGGTGCATCACCTGCAATTGCGTCCGGGCACCGACGGCGCGCTGGCGCTGGGCATGCTGAACGTGATCATCAACGAGGGCATCTACGACAAGGAGTTCGTCGAGAAGTGGGTACATGGTTTTGAGCAACTGAAAGAGCGGGTGCAGGAGTACCCGGTGGAAAAAGTCGCGGCAATCACCGAAGTGCCGGCCGAGCAGATCGTCGCTGCGGCGCGCATGTTCGCCAATGCCAAGCGCGGCGCGATCCACTGGGGCGTCCCGATCGACATGTGCCCGGACGGCACGGCGGTCGCGCATGCCATCGTCTGCCTGTGGTCCATTACCGGCAATATCGACATCCCCGGCGGGCAGGTGATAGCGCGGCCCTCGCACGGGGTGAGTTCCTATCCCTATTCGACCGAGGAAATGATCCAACTCTATGGCGCCGAACTGGTCAAGCGCATGAACGAAAAGCGCATCGGTGCCGACACCTATCCGATGGTGAAGAATTTCCGTGCCTGGGCGCACCCGGACATGGTGATCGACCAGATGTACTCGGGCAAACCCTACCCGTTGAAAGCGGCCTGGATCCAGACGGCGAACATTCTGGGAGGCCAGGCGGCGCGCGCCGAATTGCACTACGAGGCGCTCAAAAAGCTGGAATTCATCGTGGTGGTCGACCTGTTCCACAATCCGACCTCGATGGCGCTGGCCGATATCGTGCTGCCTGCGGCCACTTTCCCGGAAAAAGACAGCATCCGCTCCTGGTGGGCGCCCCTGTGCATCATCAAAAAGGGCGTGCAGGTGGGCGAGTGCAAGTCCGACTGGGAGATCAACTTCGAACTGGCCAAACGCTTCAACCCTGAGGGCATGAAACGCTGGGACACGCTGGAAGATCTGTTCGACGAGCGCCTCGAGCCCTCCGGGCTGACCTTCAAAAAATTGCATGAAAAAGGCGGCTGGACCTATCCCCCTGAGGGCCCCAGCAAACCTTATCGCCGCTATGAGCGCGGACTGTTGCGTCCGGACAAGAAACCCGGCTTCTGCACGCCCAGCGGCAAGGTCGAAGTTTATTGCGAAACCTTCAAGACCTGGGATCTGGACCCGCTGCCGTTCTATACCGAGCCTCCGCAAAGCGCGGTGTCGACGCCGGAATTGCACAAGAAGTATCCGCTGATCATGATCACCGGGGCGCGCTCGCAGTTGTATTTCCATTCCGAGCACCGCATGATTCCGTGGCTGCGCGAGAAGATGCCCGATCCCTATGTCGAGATCCATCCCGAGACCGCCGCGAAATACGGCATCTACGACGGGGAATGGATTCACCTGGAGAACGACATGGGCAAGATCCGGCGCAAGGCGCGCATCAGCCTCAAGGTCAAACCCACCGAAGTGCAGACGATGCATGGCTGGTGGCTGCCCGAACTGCCGGGCAAGGCCCCGGAATTGTTCGGGGTGTGGGATTACCAGATCAACAAGATCGTTC
>CAIOLO010000165.1 GCA_903859155.1 uncultured beta proteobacterium | reverse complement strand
CGCCGTCGCATAAATCTCGCGCCGGCCGTTGGAAGCAGCGCGGCTAAAGAATAGGAAAATCAATTCCACAGGTAAGACGCATTGGCCGATGAAATACCCTGGCATGTCGTGATACAGGGTTTCAAATTCGCGCACCATGCCGATTATGTTCAAAGCCCGGGTTTGCCGATGCCAGATCCCGGGCTTACTGGGTAAAGTTTGCCGCCGCCTGAGTCTCCCGCTACCATGAGCGACGTTCTCCCCGCGCCACGGATCCCCGGCTTTTCCCATGAACACACGCACCGACACCGACAACATCGTCTGGCCGCCTTCGCTTTGGGCCGCGGTCACGCCTCCCGGCGAGCCGCTGCCGCGGGTCGAGGGCGCGCTGCAGGCCGATGTGCTGGTGATCGGCGCCGGCTTCACCGGCTTGTCCACGGCGCTGCATTTGCGCAAGGCGGGCGTGGACGTCGCCGTGATCGAGGCGATGGAGCCGGGCTGGGGCGCCTCGGGCAGCAACAACGGCCAGGTGATACCCGCGCTGACGCGCGTCGATCCGGACGAACTCATACAGCGCTATGGCGCGGCGGGCGAGCGCTTCGCCGGGCTGATCCGCGACAGCGCGGCGCTGCTGTTCGACACGGTGCGCGAGCACGCGATCGCGGCCGAGGCGGAGCAGACCGGCTGGATCCAGCCGGTGCATACGCCGGGCCGCGTGAAAATCGCCGCGGCGCTCGCTCCGGCGATTGCGCGCGAATTGGTGCCGGTGTCAGCCTGGATGATGGCGACCGAGCCGCTGCCGGAGGCGGCGCGCCGCAGCGTCCTGTCCGGGCGGCAGGCCATGTCCGACACGCACGGCGAACTCTATTTCTGCCGCTGGGACGCGCGCCACCGTCTGGTGAGCGGCGGCGTTGATCGTCCCCTACGGCCGGGAGCGGCGCATGAAAGCGCAGGTCGGGGCGCGGCTCGCGCGGCTGTTCCCGCAGATCGGCGAGGTCCGCTTCGATTACATGTGGAGCGGCTACATCGGCATGAACCCGGACTACACGCCGCGCTTCCACCGGCTCGGACCGGATGCCTATGCGTGGGCCGGGTGCAACGGCCGCGGGGTCGCGCTGGCGCTGGCGGCGGGGCGGGAACTCGCCAAGGCGGTTCGCGGCACGCCGGAAGGGGAGCTCGCGCTGCCGTTCTCGGAGCCGACGCCCATCCCGTTGCAGGGCATGGTGCGCGCGCTGTCGCCGTTGATGATGCTCCTCTATCGCTACCGCGACCGGCGTGAAGTGGGTTAACCGAATGGATGCGCTTGCACCAGCCGAACGTTCGTTTCTGGACCGCTACCCGGGCTACCGGGACACGACAGTGCTCGACGAGCTGCGGCAGACGCAGTACGAGCGCCTGGACCGGCTGGGCCATCGCTACCTGGATTACACCGGGGCGAGCCTGTACTCCAGCAGGCAGATCCAGGAGCACGCGCAGCTCCTGCTCGCCGACGTTTTCGGCAACCCGCATTCCTCCAGTCCCACCTCCGCGCTGGCCACGCGGCTGGTCGAGCGCGCGCGCGGCGCGGTGCATGCGTTCTTCAACGCGTCCCCGGATGAGTACATCGTCGTTCTCACGCGCAACGCGACCGGCGCGCTCAAACTGGTGGGCGAATCCTATCCGTTCGACCACGCCAGCCGGTTTCTGCTCGCATTCGACAACCACAATTCCGTAAACGGCATACGCGAGTTCGCGCGCGCGGCGCGGGCCGCAATCACCTATTCTCCGCTGGTGCCGCCCGACATGCGCCTGGACCGGGAGACCCTTTCGTCACACCTCGGCGCGCCCGGTGAAACGACGCACAAGCTGTTCGCCTACCCGGCGCAATCCAATTTCTCCGGCGTGCAGCATCCGCTCGACTGGATCGAGTTCGCGCATGCGCGCGGATGGGACGTGCTGCTGGACGCGGCGGCCTATGTGCCCGCCAACCGGCTGGACCTGAGCGTGATCAAGCCCGACTTCGTCTGCGTTTCCTTTTACAAGATGTTCGGCTATCCGACGGGAGCAGGCTGCCTGATCGCGCGCAAGGCGGTGGTGGCTAAGCTGCACCGGCCCTGGTTTTCCGGGGGAACGATCACGGTGGCGTCGGTCAAAGGCGACCGCCACTACCTGCACAGCGGGCCCGAAGCCTTTGAGGACGGTACGCCGGACTATCTTAGTGCGCCCGCGATCGAGATCGGACTGAATCACATCGCCGGCATCGGCTATGCAACGATACACGCCCGCGTCCAGTCCCTGACCGGCTGGGTGCTGGAGCAGCTGGGCGCGCTGCGCCACGGCAACGGCCTGGCGGTGGCCCGCATTTACGGGCCGCTCACGACAGAGGCGCGCGGCGGCACGGTCGCATTCAATTTTTTCGACCAGGACGGCCACTTCGTCGACCATCGGACGGTGGAGGACCGGGCAAACGACATGAACATCTCCCTGCGCACCGGCTGTTTTTGCAACCCGGGCGGCGGCGAGGTGGCGCTGGGCATCTCCGAGGCGGAGCTCAGCGCATGCTTCTCCGGCACCCCGAGCAGTTTTACGCTGGACGATTTTCGTCTGTGCATCGACGACAAGAGCACCGGGGCGGTCAGAATTTCGTTCGGGCTGGTGAGCAATTTCGCCGACGCGCACCATTTCATGCAATTCGCTTCCCGCTTCGTCGACAAACGTGCGAGTGAAATCTAGCAGGCTGTTGAAATTCGCTTCCCGGGCGAGGCATTATGCGTGTACACAAGGCCATCTCAGAGGGAAGCGAATTTCGACAGCCTCTGAATTGGGGGATTAGAAAGGGGGCGTGCCCCCTTTTTCAACAAACGGCTAGTTGTGAGCGCGGGCCTGTCCGGTGAGCGCAGGCGTCCGCCGCATCATCCACGTGGACATGGACGCGTTCTATGCGTCGGTGGAACAACGCGACGACCCGTCGCTGCGCGGCAAACCCGTGGCGGTCGGCGGCCAGCCCGGCTCGCGCGGGGTGGTGGCCGCATCGAGCTACGAAGCGCGGGCGTTCGGGGTGCGCTCGGCGATGCCCATGGCGCGCGCACTGCGCTTGTGTCCTGAACTCGTTATCGTTCGTCCCGATTTCCAGCGTTACCGCGCCGCCTCGCAGCAGATCCTGACGCGGGCGAGATCGTTGCGCGCGCGCTGACGCTGCTCGAGCGCACCGAAGCCGGGCGCCGGCCGATACGCCTGCTCGGCGCCGGCGTGCACGGCCTCGCCGGGGACGATGCGGTCATCGGCAAGAATAGGAAAATCAATTCCACAGGTAAGACGCATTGGCCGATGAAATACCCTGGCATGTCGTGATACAGGGTTTCAAATTCGCGCACCATGCCGATTATGTTCAAAGCCCGGGTTTGCCGATGCCAGATCCCGGGTTTACTGGGTAAAACGCAGCTCCTCGGTCTCGCCGGTTTCGGGGTAGATTTCCACTTCGCAGAAATGGCAGCCGGGGAGAAACTTGGGAATCTCCGGGGAAAAAGATGCGGCATCGGAACGGTCAGCTTCGATGTCAGCCGGTATTTTCGAGCGCTGAAACGCGGCCTAGACCACGTCAAGCAGCTTCACCTACCGGTCGGCGGCGGCCGCTTCGAGCATGTGCGCCGCGATCTTTTTGCCTTTTTCGACGATCTTGTCGGTTGCGATTCGTGCGGTCGAACCGTCCAGCACGGCCATCCGCGAGGCGAATGTTCCGCCGCCATCTGCTGCAAGGTCGGTGCCGTTGCGCGAAGCCCAAATGCTTTCCGCGAGGATACCCAGGCGGTGATTCGTTTCACCAAGGCGTCGAAAATCTCACCTTCGCGCAATAGCAGGGCAAGCACTCCTGGCGGAAGTTGCGTTCGAGCAAGCTGTGGGGCACCGGCGGCAACAATAGATCACCGGGATCGCTAGGATGCTCCGATCAACACTCCACGAAGGCGGATACCCCTGTATTCTTGCCATACACGAAACTGGCCGCATCAATGAGCATTGAACGCTTTCAGCAACTGTCCCACTGGGGCGCTTATAGCGCAGTGGTCGAGGACGGACGCTTTGTGCGCTGCGAACCCTTCGCGCTCGACCCCGCGCCCTCGCCCATGCTCCAGGCCATGCCGGCCATGGTGTATTCGCCCACGCGCATCATGAGGCCGGCGGTGCGCAAGAGCTGGCTGGAGAAGCGCGACCGCATGCAGCGCGGCAGCGATTCGTTTGTCGAAATCTCCTGGGACGACGCGCTGCAGCTAGTCGCCGGCGAGCTGCAGCGCGTGCGCGCCGAGCGTGGTCCTGCCGGAATTTTCGGCGGATCCTACGGATGGTCTTCGGCGGGGCGCTTCCACCATGCGCGAACCCAGGTGCGCCGCTTTCTGTTCGCCGGCGGCGGCTGCACCGACCAGGTGGGCAATTACAGTTGGGGGGCAGCGCAATTCATTCTTCCACATGCCATTGGTACCTTCGAACCGGTCGCCGGGCGAGTCAGCGACTGGAATAGCGTCGCCAGCAACACCCGCCTGATTCTGGCTTTCGGCGGGTTCGCCCTCAAGAACGGCCAGATCGCCTCCGGCGGATCGGGTGAGCATTCGATGGAAAAATGGCTGCGTGAGGCCCGCGCGCGGGGCATTGAATTCATCGTCATAAGCCCCACGCGTGCCGACGCGCCGGAGTTTCTCGGCGCGCGCTGGTTGCCCATTCGACCCAACACCGACACCGCGCTGATGCTGGGCATGGCGCATACCCTGCTTGCCGAGTCGCGACACGACAAGAATTTCCTTGAGCGCCACTGCAGCGGCTTTGAGCGCTTTCGCCGCTACCTTGCCGGGGAAACAGACGGTGTTCCCAAGGATGCCGACTGGGCCCAGGCCATATGCGGCATCGACGCCGATACGATCCGCGACCTGGCGCGCCGCGCCGCCGGGACGCGCAGCCTCATCACCCTGGCCTGGGCACTGCAGCGCGCACAGCACGGCGAGCAGCCCTACTGGATGGCCATCACTCTGGCCGCCATGCTTGGCCAGATCGGCTTGCCTGGCGGCGGCTTTGCTTTCGGACATGCATCGATGAACGGCGTGGGCACCCCGCGAGCGGATCTGCCGGGGCCGGAGTTCTCCATGGGCAGGAATCCGGCCGCGCGCGCCATCCCGGTATCGCGCCTCACCGACATGCTGGAATCCCCAGGTGGCACTTTCGAATTCAATGGCAGGCGCGACACTTATCCGGACATCGGCCTTGTTTATTGGGCCGGAGGCAATCCCTTCCACCACCACCAGGACCTCAACCGCCTGGCGCGCGCCTGGGCCAGACCGGAAACCGTCGTGGTGCATGACAGCTGGTGGACAGCAACCGCGCGACGTGCGGACATTGTGCTGCCAGCCACCACCACGCTTGAACGCAACGACATCGGCGGATCGTCGCGGGACAACTATGTATTTGCCATGCAGCGCGCCATCGCACCGGTCGGATCGAGCCGCGATGACTTCGCCATTTTCGCGGAGCTGGCGCAGCGCGGCGGCTACGCCCACGCCTATACCGAATCCCGCAACCCGGACCAATGGCTGAGGGAGATGTGGCGCGGGATGCGTGCCGCGTGCGCGAAGAAAAACGTCGAATTGCCCGATTTCGACGGCTTTTGGCAGCGCGGCTGGATTGAAATGCCACAACCGACGCGCCAGTTTGTACTGTTCGAGGAGTTTCGCGCCGATCCAGCCGCGCACCCGCTGAGAACGCCCTCGGGCAGGATCGAGATTTTTTCCGAGGCCATCGCTTCGTTCGGCTACGACGACTGCCCACCGCATCCCACCTGGCTCGCGCCTACAGAGTGGCTGGGAAGCGAGTCGGTCCGGCGTCATCCATTGCACCTGATCACCATCCAGCCCCCGGACCGGCTGCACAGTCAGATGGACCCTGGTCCGGTTGCGCAGGCAAACAAGGTTGCCGGACGGGAAAAACTGCGCATGAACCCTGGCGACGCAAGCGCGCGCGGCCTCTCCGATGGTGACGTGGCGCGCCTCTACAACGATCGCGGTGCCTGCCTCGCAGGCGTGGAATGCGACGCGGGCATCATGCCAGGGGTGGCGATCATCGCCACCGGCGCCTGGTACGACCCCGCTGCGGACGGCCTGGAGCGCGGCGGCAACCCCAATGTGCTGTCGCTGGATGTCGGCACCTCCAGGCTGGCGCAAGGACCGAGCGCGCTGTCCATGCTGGTCGAGATAGAAAAGTGGACTCGGGAAGCACCGGTAGTGCAAGCGTACTCAGTGCCGGTAATCGACAGAATTTCAAATGCGCACTCCGCGCCGGGAACATCATGACCTCCTCAGACAAGCTGCGGCTCTCTCTTGCCATCTGCGAATACGACCACGTGCGCGACCTGACCAACGGCCCGGTGGTTGCCCAGGGAATCGAACTCGAGGTCGTGACCCTGCCCATCGCCGAGATATTCCAGCGCTTCACCCGCGATCGCGAATGGGATGTCTCGGAAATGTCGCTGGGCATGTATGTTTCGCTGCTCTCTCAGGGCGATCGCGGCCTGACGGCCATACCCGTTTTCACCTCGCGCATGTTCCGCCTGTCCTCCTTCTACGCGCGCAACGACGGCAGCGTCACTTCCCTTGAGATGCTGCGGGGAAAACGCATCGGCTACCCCGACTGGATGCACACCGCGGGAATCTTCGCCCGGGGTTACCTCCAGCATCAGCTCGGCATTGCCCTGGAGGAGAACACCTGGATCCAGGCTGGTGTAAACGCGCCCGGCCTGCGCGAGCTGCTGCCCCCCCGCCTGCCGCCCGAGGTGCGCAGGGAAAGCCTGCCCGAACGCTCGCTCAACGACCTGCTGCAAAGCGGCGACATCGATGCGGTTCTATCCTCGCATCCCCTCAAGAGCTCGCTGGGGCCGAATCCCGCATCGACCCGCCTGGTCGCCGACTTCGCCACGCGCGAAGCCGCTTATTGGCGCGAGACCGGCATTTTTCCCATCATGCATGTCATCGCCCTGCGGCGCGATGTCTACGAGCGCAATCCATGGATCAGCAAAAGCCTTTTCACCGCCTTCGAGACGGCAAAAAACCGCAGCCTGGAGCGCATGCGCGACAGCACCATATCGCGCTACCCCTATCCGTGGTCCTTTACCTGGGCCGCACAGGCCGAGGCGCTGTGCGGCGTGGATTTCTGGCCCTATGGCATTGCCGCGAACCGCCACACACTGGAAGCATTCCTGGATTTTTGCGTGGAGCAGGGAGTGGCGCACCGCCGCGTCGAGCTAGACGAGCTGTTCGCGCCGCATCTCGGGTGATGCGCGATCTGCCGCAAGGAATTGCTTTGCGCGATGCGCCGCGCGCACCAAGCTCGCCGCTGCGACACGCTACGACCGCTCGGCCAAAATCTCGCCGCGCTGCCTACAACAGCCGGCGCGAGATTTATGCGACGGCTCACGAGTTCAGGTTCTGCATGCAGCACTTCTTGTATTTCTTGCCGCTGCCGCAGGGGCAGGGGTCGTTGCGGCTGGCCTTGGCCTTGGGCGTGGCCGCGGCGTCGTCGGACCTGATCGAACGCATGTAGTCCTCCATAGGCTGGCCCGAGCGCGCGTGCCAGCCCAGCCGCTGCAGGTAGGGGCGGCTGTGGGCGAAAAACTTCTTCAGGCCGGGACACAGATAATTCAGCCCCGATGCGCCCTGCGGCGTTTTCGCGAGACGGTCCTTGGGGCATCCGCCATTGCACAAATTCAGGAATTCGCAGCGCAGGCAGTAATCGGGCAAGAGTTCGCGCTTGTTGCGTCCGAATTCGAGCAGCGCGGGACTATCCATGAGTTCGGCCAGATGCGTTTCGCGGATATTGCCCAGGCGATGCTCCGCAGCGACGAAGTGGTCGCAGGAATAGATATCGCCGTTATGTTCCATCACGACCACATTGCCGCAGGTCGGCCGCGACACGCACAGCACCTGCTCCTTGCCGAGGAACGGCCGGGTGGCCTCGTCGAAGTTCTGAATCCGGATCCGGTCGATATCGTGTCGCACCCATTCGTCGAACACGGCGGACAGAAAATCGCCCCAGGCTTCGGCGGGAACGCTCTCCTCGCTCAACCTGCCATCGCCGCGGGGCGCAACCACGGGCAGGAACTGCAGGAACTTGACTCCGATTTCCTTGAAGTACCGATACACCGCCGCGGGCCGGTGCACGTTCTGGCTGTGGACGACGCAAAGGACGTCGCAGGCGATGCCGCGGCGCTGCAATTCGCGAAAGGACTGCAGCACGCTCTTGTGCGTGGGGCCTGCGTGCCGGTCGGTGCGGAAGCGGTCGTGCAGTTCCTTCGGCCCGTCCATGCTGAGGCCGACAAAAAAGGCATTTTCGCCGAGAAAATCGAACCATGCCTCGTCGAGCAGGGTGCCATTGGTCTGGATGCCGTTGAAGATCTCGCGCCCGGGCGGCCGGTGCTTGCCCTGGAGTTCCACGATGCGGCGAAAATAGTCCAGCCCCAGTATCGTCGGTTCGCCGCCATGCCATGAAAACAGAATCGATTTCGCCGGGCTCGCTTCGATGTGCTGAATGATGTAGCGCTCGAGCAGATCGTCGGCCAGTCGAAACAGCCTGGCCTGCGGATAAAGATCCTTTTTCTCAAGGTAGTAGCAGTATTGACAGGCAAGGTTGCAAACCGCACCTATCGGTTTCACCATGACCTGAAATTCACGCGAAGCTGCGAGCATTGCCGTTCCTGCCGTATTGTCGTGTTAATAAGCTGGCAGGCGATGCAATCGCCTGCAGAACCATTCTTTCAGAGCCCGAGCAGTGAGCGCGCGAGGATGCCGGTCTGGATCTCGGAGGTGCCGCCGAGGATGGTGTAGGCGCGATAGTTGAGGTAACGCGGCATCACCGAGAGCATCTGTTCCTCGTCCGCGGGGAGCTGCAGCGTATCGTAGAGCGGTCGCGCGGCTATCCAGCGCAGCGCCTCGACGCCGACCGCGTCCATGGCAAGCTCGGCCAGCTGCTGGCGCAGCTGGCTCCAGCGTAGTTTGAGCAGCGAGGAGACCGGCCCCGGGTTGCCGCCGGTCTGCAATGCCGACACCGCCGTGAGTTCGATCATCTCCATCGCATCCAGATCGGTGCCCAGCTCGCCCAGGCGCGCGACGATATCGGCATCGCCGGGGCATTTCTTCCCGATGAGCGTCGCGAGCCTCGCGAACTGTGCGCGCACGCGTCCTGCAACCGGATTTCCCCCGCGCTCGAATTCGAGCAGGTACTTGGCGACCTCCCAGCCCATGTTCTCCTCGCTGACGCGCCCTGCGACCGGTGCGCGGACGTCGTCGAAGAACACCTCGTTGAATTCGTGATCGCCGCCGTTGCCGATGATAGGCCGCACGGTGATGCCGGGCAGCCCGGTGTCCATCATCAAAAAGGTGATGCCTTCCTGCTTCTTGCCCTCGGTGGAGGTGCGCACCAGCGCAAACAGGCGATTCGACTTGTGCGCGTGGGTGGTCCAGATCTTCTGCCCGTTGATGACGTAATGCTCGCCATCGCGCACGGCGCGGGTTCGCAGTGACGCCAGATCGGAACCCGACCCGGGTTCGGAATAGCCCTGCGCCCAGCAGTCCTCACCGGAGACGATGCGCGGCAGGTATTTTTTCTTCTGCTCATCGGTGCCGAAACGCATCAGCACCGGCCCGATCATGTTCGAGCCCGCGCCGTTGTAGATCGGTGCCCCGGCCCGGGCGCACTCGGCTTCGAACAGATAGCGCTGCACCTGCGTCCAGCCGGTGCCGCCGTATTTTTCCGGCCAGTGCGGCACCGACCAACCCTTGCGGTGCAGTGCGCGGTGAAATACCACCGCCACCTCCGGATCGTTGATGAAGCCGGTGGTCAACGCCGTTGCGCGTCGTGTCGCGGGTAGGAGATTTTCGTCCAGAAAACGACGCACGGCGTCGCGGAACGCGAGGTCTTCAGGGTCGAGATGCAGGTCCATGTGGCTAAGACCACGCGGCCCAAAGCTCGCCGCGCTGCTTCCGGCAGCCGGCGCGAGATTTATGCGACGGCGTTCTCATCAAAGACCGCGCGGCCAAAAGCTCGCCGCGCTGCTTGCAACAGCCGGCGCGAGATTTATGCAGCGGCGCTCTCATCTAACTCCTTGCCTGGTCGTACAACAGCCCCGCGGCGGCAATGCCGGGATCGGAAATGATCGCCGCGTAGCGGCGCAGATGATCGCGCGTGGTGCCGAACAGCATTTCGTAGGCGAGCAGGCGTTTGGCATAGGCGCCCAGCGACAATTCGTCGGTGGTGCCGATGGCGCCATGGAGCTGGATGGCCGCCTGGTGCACGGCGCGGGCGCAGCGGCCTATTTTCGCCTTGGCGCCGGACACGGCGCGCGCGCGCTGCGCGGCCGGGCCTGCGAGGCTCAGCGTGGCAAACAGGCAGGACGCGCGCGCTTCCTCTTCGCGCACTTTCATCTCGACCATGCGGTGCTGCAGCGCCTGGAACTTGGCGACCGGTTGGCCGAACTGCACGCGCGTTTTGGTGTACTCGACGGTGCGTGCGACCATGGCGGTCATCGCGCCCACCGCGTCCGCGCAGAGCGCAGCGATGGCGCTATCGATCACCCGGTCGATGGCATCCGCCGCATTCTGGTTGCCGCCGAGCAGTGCCGCTTCGGGCACCACGACCGCGCCGAAATCAATGTCCGCAGCGCGAGCACCATGGACCATCGGATAGGGTCTGATGGTCAGGCCGGGCGTCGACCTCGGCAGCACGAAGACCGCGGTGGCGCCATCGCCCAAGGCGGCCGACACCAGTATCTGGTGGGCGCCCGGTGCGCCGAGTACCGTGTTCTTGGTTCCCGAAACCACATAATTCGAGCCGTTGCGCTGCGCCTTGACCGGGCTGGAGGTGTCTTGGTAGGCAAAGGCCAACAGCAGCTTGCCCTCGATCAAGGGCGGCAGGAGCGATTCGCGTTGCTGCTGCGAGCCCAATGCCTCGACCAGTCCGCCGCCCAGTATGACGCTCGAAAGATAGGGTTCGAGGACCAGCGACTTGCCGAATGCTTCCATCAGGATCGCCACCTCTACCGGTCCGCCGCCGATTCCGCCTTGCTCCTCGGCAAACGGCAGGCCGAGCCAGCCGAACCTGGCGAACTCCGACCAGATCGCGGCACTCCAGCCCGGCTCGCCGCCGGAGATCTTCTGAAATGAGGTGTAGTCGTAGCTTGCCGCGAGAAATTTCCCGGCGCTCTCGCGCAACAACTTCTGCTCGGTCGTGTATTGCAGGTCCATGCGGCCCGTCCTCGAAGATCCCAGCCGCGAAGATCATCGCGGCGTCTTGCCTGAGGTTTAATCCATTATTGGAATTGATACTTCTTCATAACGCCTGTTAATGCTTGGTAGCCAATAGTCAATTAAGCCAATTGTGATTGATCGGCAGGCACCTCAGGCATCCGCCACCACATCGAGCTCCATGCTGCCGATCTGGTCGATGGTGCCGTGGAGTTTGTCGCCAGGGGCCAGCCGCGACACGCCCGCCGGCGTTCCGGTGGTGATGAGGTCGCCCGGGCGCAGCGTCAGCACGTTGGTCAGAAAGCGGATGTGCTGGCGCAGGTTGCAGATCATGTCGCCGGTGTGCGCGGTCATCACTTCCTTGCCGTTTTGCAGCACGCGGATGTTGAGATTCTGCGGGTCGGCGATTTCATCCTTGGTGACGATCCACGGTCCGAGCGCCGAAAACGAATCGAAGCCCTTGCGGATGTTGCGGGTGTTGTGCGTGCCGATTCCCCAGGGGTCGCGCTGGCTGATGTCCCAGCAGATGGTGTAGCCGAAAATCGCGTCGTAGGCGTTTGCCTCGCTCAGTTTGCGCGAGCGGGTGCCGATCACGGCGCACAACTCGCATTCGAAATCGACATGCTTGGAAACCTTCGGCAGCACGATGGGGCCGCCGGGCCCCACGATGGAGGAGGTCGGTTTCAGGAAGAACTCCGCCATCAGTTCGTCGGGGGCCATGTCCTTGCGGCTGTAGGTGCCGACGCGACCGATCATCTCCGCCTGGTGCGCCTTGTAGTTGGCCGCCGCCGCCCACAACGACGGGGGGTTGGTGATCGGCGCGAGCAGCCTCACCGAAGCCAGGGGCAGCGAGGCTCCCGATGCGGAGGCTTCGCGCGCCACCAGCATGGCCGCCGGATTGTTGGCCAGCGCGTCGATCACCTCCAGCATGGTGTAACCGGCGTGAATGTGATTGGCTTTGACCAGCGCATCGCCGATGTTATAGACCTTGTCACCGACCACGGCGCCCGCCTGGTTGGCGTTGTAATGACATATCTTCATGCTTGCTCCTCGATGACCTAGGGGAATGGAGTGGGGGATGGATCCGGTCGCGATCTTAACCGATAGTGCCAGTCCCGGTCGGCGTGTTCTTGCTCTTTGCAGGCCAAGCGGCTAGCCTTGGCGGGCTGAAATTTCCGACACGCAATGTCCCAAAGGAGCACCGCATGGCCACACCGAAACGCACGCAGTCCCGCAACAATGCACCGGCGAAAGCGGCATCCGCGCCGGCGCACAGCGGTCCCGTTACGCGCCGCTGGATCGAGCAGCGCTGGACCCTGGATAACACCATCCGCGCCGTCGGCATGGACTGGGATCAGCCGCGCTCCATATATCTTTCGGCGCCGATGGGCATGGAAGCGAATGCCGATTTCGCCGGCATCCGCCAGCGCATCAGCAAACTCGCCGATGCGTCGCCGGTGTTTGAGTCGGTGGCCAAGCGCCGCGAGGCGAAAGCGCTGGCCGCCGCGGCCAATGGCGACCTGATTACCGCGCGCGACAATTTCTTCATGGCCTCGGTGCACTGGGGCGCGGCGCAATGGCCGATCGACGAGAACGACATGCAGAACCTGTTCTACAACACCAAGAAGCGCGAGTGCTACACGCGCTACGCCAAACTGGCCGACCACCGCGTCGAGCCGGTGTCGATCGCGGTGCCCGGCGGAAAGATCCCTGCCTGGTTCCACCTGCCGCCCAACTACCGCGGCGGGCGCGTTCCGGTGGTGATCGCGGTTCCCGGGATGGACAGTTTCAAGGAGATCAGCGTTGCGCTGAACGGCGATCGCTGGCTCGCGCGCGGCATGGCGGTGCTCGCCATCGACGGGCCGGGGCAGTATGAGGCCGCCGTTCTCGGCGTGCATGTCACCATGGAAGACTGGATGGCCACCGGTCGCGCCTGTGTCGAATGGCTGCGCAAACGGCGCGAGATCGACCCGGAGCGCATCGGCATCAATGGACTTTCTTTTGGCACCTTTTTTGCCACCATCGCCGCGGCGCACGAACCGCGCATACGCGCCGTGGCGGCGACTTCGGTGTGCCATGAACCGGGCTTCCACTCGATTTTCGAGGAGGCCTCGCCGACCTTCAAGATGCGCTTCATGTACATGTCGGGCTACACCGACGAGGCCGAGTTCGACGCCTTCCGCAAGACGCTTACCTGGGAGGGGCATGCGCAGAAGATCCGCGCGCCCTATCTGTGCCTTGCCGGCGAATGGGATGAGCTGAGCCCGCTCAAGCACACCGAGGCGCTGATGCGCGTGCTGCGCGGCAGGAAGCGTCTGGTGATCTATCAGGAGTCGAGACATTCGGTGGGCAATGTGCCGGCCGCCAACCTCGGGCCGTTCCCGCCGACGCTGGTGGCCGACTGGATGGCCTCGACGCTCAACGGCAAGTCCTTCCCGAGCGAGCGCTGGGTGGTGCAACCCAACGGCAACATCATCAAGGGGTCGTTCAAGTAGCGGCGGGCAACAGTTCGCGAATCAGACCAGCCAGGATCTGCGGCGGGAGCTTCGCCGGACAGGTCTGCGGCAGGACCCCGGCGGAAACAGCCGGCAGGGCCGGCACCGACAGGGTGCCGGCGACTTTTCCGGGTTTTCTGTCTTACATCAACTTCCAGCGTTTTTTTCCGCTGCGGAGTACCGGCATTCTGCCCGGATATCAAGGAGATGGCGGGGGTACTGGTTTATAATCCGGGCTTCGCCAAGTCCGGTCCCCGTGTATGTCTTCGCAGCTATTTGCCCTTGGCTTGAATCACCAGAGCGCGCCACTCGAGTTGCGCGAGCGTGTGGTGTTTGCCGCCGAGCGCCTGCAAGGGGCCCTCGCGGAACTGGTGCGCGCCAAGCCGGTGTCCGAGGCGGCGATCATCTCCACCTGCAATCGCACCGAAATCTATGGCGCCTCGAGCGAACCGGGCACGGCCCTTGATTGGATGGCCGACTACCATCAGATCGCGGCGCAGGACCTGAAGCCTTATGTCTATTCCCTGCCGCAGAATGAGGCGGTGCGGCACGTGTTTCGCGTCGCCTCGGGCCTGGATTCGATGGTGCTGGGCGAGCCGCAGATTCTCGGGCAGATGAAGGACGCGGTGCGTGCCGCGAGTTCCGCGGGCACGCTGGGCACCACGCTCAACCGGCTGTTTCAGCACAGTTTTTCGGTCGCCAAGGACGTGCGCAGCAACACCCGCATCGGCGCCAACGTGGTGTCGATGGCCGCCGCCGCGGTGAAGCTCGCGGGGCGGATTTTCTCGAGCATTGATGAGCAGAAGATACTGTTCATCGGCGCCGGCGAAATGATCGAACTGTGTGCCACGCATTTCGCGGCACAGCATCCGCGCGCGGTGGCGTTCGCCAACCGCACGCTGGAGCGCGCCGAGGCGCTGGCGCCGCGCTTCAATGCGCGCGCCCTGCTGTTGCGCGAGGTGCCCGAAGTGCTGGCCGAATACGACATCGTGGTCTCCTGCACCGCGTCGTCCCTGCCCATCATCGGCAAGGGCATGATGGAGCGCGCCATTCGTGCGCGCCGCCACCGCCCGGTGTTCATGGTCGACCTGGCGGTGCCGCGCGACATCGAGCCCGAGGTGGGAACGATGGACGACGTGTTCCTGTATTGCATAGACGACCTGGCCGAGCTGGTGCGCGAGGGGCGTGACGAACGCCAGAGCGCGGTGGTGCAGGCCGAGGCGATCATCGAGACGCAGGTGGATTCCTTCCTTCACTGGATTCGCGGCCGCGAGCGCGTGCCGCTGATCCGGCAGCTGCGCGAATCCGGCGAGGTCGCCCGGCGCGCCGAACTCGACCGGGCGCTGCGCGCGCTGGCGCGCGGCGATGATCCGGGGAAGGTGCTCGATCTTCTCTCGCACAGCCTCACCAACAAGCTGCTGCATGCACCCACCCAGGCGCTCAATCAGGGCGACAGGGAGGGTGACGAGGACGGTGAAGCCCTCAGCCGCGCGGTTGTGCACCTTTACCACCTGCGCGCCGATGATTGACGCAGCCGCGTCGATGAAAACGGGCCGATGAAACCGAGCATCGCGTTCAAGCTGGAGCAGTTGTCGCGGCGACTCGATGAGCTGGGCGCGTTGCTCAGCTCCGAGGGCGCCACACGCGACATGGACCAGTATCGGCGCCTGTCCAGGGAGCATTCGGAAATCGAGCCGATCGCCGACCTGTACCGCCAGTATTGCAGTACGCAGACGGACGCCGCCGACGCCGAGGCCATGCTCGGCGATGCGGAGATGAAAGCCTATGCGGAGACCGAGATCCGCGCCGCGAAGGGGCGTCTTGCGCAACTCGAGGAGGACCTGCAGAAGCGGCTGCTGCCCAAGGATGCCGATGACGAGCGCAACATTTTTCTCGAAATCCGCGCCGGCACCGGCGGCGACGAATCGGCCCTGTTCGCAGGGGACCTGTTTCGCATGTACACGCGCTTTGCCGAGCGCAACCGCTGGCAGGTGGAAATCGTCTCCGAGAGCCAGGGAGAAGTCGGCGGCTACAAGGAAGTGATCGCCCGCATCATCGGACAGGGCGTCTATTCCAAGCTCAAGTTCGAATCCGGCGGCCATCGTGTGCAACGCGTACCCGACACCGAAACCCAGGGGCGGATCCACACCTCGGCCTGCACCGTGGCGGTGATGCCCGAGGCCGACGAAGTGGGCGAGGTGGTGCTCAATCCGGCCGACCTAAAAATCGACACCTACCGCGCCTCCGGTGCCGGCGGCCAGCACATCAACAAGACGGATTCGGCGATTCGCATCACGCACCTGCCCACCGGCATCGTGGTGGAATGCCAGGATGATCGCTCGCAGCACCGCAACCGCGCGCGCGCCATGGCGGTGCTGGCCGCGCGCATCAAGGACGCGCAGCATCGAGCGCAGCAGGCCAAAGAAGCTGCCACGCGCAAGTCGCTGATCGGCTCGGGTGATCGTTCGGAGCGCATTCGCACCTACAATTTTCCGCAGGGGCGCGTTACCGACCATCGCATCAACCTGACGCTCTACAAGATCGCCAGCATGATGGACGGAGATATCGGCGAGCTCATCGGCGCATTGATGTCCGAGCACCAGGCCGAGCAGCTCGCTCAGTTGGCCGAGGCTGCGTGAGGGTGGCGTGGCCGGCCTTGGCGAGATTCTCAAAGCAAGCCGCCTGCCGATGCTCGAGGCGCGCATCCTCGCCGCGCATGCACTGGGCGTCGAGCGGGTCTGGATTTCAGCCCACGAGAAGGATGTGCCGGAGGCAAATGGGCTGCGCGCGATCGAGGCTTTGTACAGCCGGCGCCGCGCGGGCGAGCCGATCGCCTACCTTACCGGCGAGCGTGAATTCTACGGTTTGTCCCTGGCGATAACTCCCGCGGTGCTCATACCGCGCCCGGAAACCGAATTGCTGGTGGACCGGGCGATCCCGCTGCTGCGCCAGGGCGGGCGGGTGCTGGATCTGGGTACCGGCAGCGGCGCCATCGCGCTTGCCCTGGCGCTCAACTGCCCGATGGCCCAGATCAGCGCCTGCGATGCCTCGGACGCGGCGCTTGCCGTCGCGCACGCCAATGCGGCACGCCATGGCGCGCATTTGCGCCTGCTGAAAAGCGACTGGTTCGCGGGATTGCAGGGGGAGCGCTTTGACCTGGTGGTTTCCAATCCACCTTACATCGCGCTTGACGATCCGCATCTGTTCGAGGGCGACCTGCGCTTTGAACCGCACGAGGCGCTGGTGGCCGGCAAGCGCGGCCTGGAGTGCATTGATGCCATCGCGGTGGTGGCGCGTGATCATTTGAATGCCGGCGGCTGGTTGCTGCTGGAGCACGGTTACGATCAGGGCGAGGCGTGCGTGGGCCTCCTCGAGCGCCTCGGATACACTAAAGTGAGCGATCATCGCGACCTGGCGGAGAACTCACGAGTTGTACAAGCGCAGTTTGACCCTGCAGTAGCCAGGCGCTAGAATCTTGATGAATTTAGTCGAGTATTGTGACGAAAGTAGTAATCACCGTTAGAGGATTCCATGGATACCAAAGAACGCATTCAGCAGACAGTCACCGGCCATCCGGTGGTACTTTTCATGAAAGGCACGCCGGACTTTCCGATGTGCGGATTTTCGGCCAGCGCGGTGCAGATCCTCGACACATGCGGAGTGAAGGCCCTGCACACGGTGAACGTACTCGATGACCCCGAAGTACGCCAGGGGATCAAGGATTACGCCAACTGGCCCACCATTCCCCAGCTATATGTCAACGGCGAATTCGTCGGCGGCTCGGACATCATGAAAGAGATGTACCAGTCGGGTGAGCTGCAAAAGCTGCTGGAAGAAAAGGCCTGAAAGCTTCAGAACCGGGGGAGCCCTCTTCCCCCGCCCTGAAGCTTTATTGTTTTTGCCGGTTACACCGCGGTTAAACGCGTGTTCGCCAGTGCCAACCGCTCCACCAGTATCCCCATGAAGGCGCGGTCAAAGCGGTAGCGGCAGGCCTGGGAGGAGGCTTCCAGGTCCTCGGTGCGGATGCGGATGACGCGCGACTCGCTCATGGTGGATACGTCGGCGCTGCGCTCATTGCCGGTTCTTGAAAGATAAGCCATCTCGCCGAAGCATTCCCCCGGGGCGAGGATGTTGAGCAGCTTCTTGCGCTTGGTCACCTTCACCTCTCCTTGCGCGAGTACGCAGAAAAAATCCCCCTTGTCGCCGTCCTGCATGATGGTGTGATCGGCTGGCAGGTTTTCCCAGGTTGAAATGCGCATCACCTCCCACAGTTCGGCGTCGCTGAACTCGTCGAAAAAGACCAGCGCGCGCATGGTGTTGAATTTCTCGCTGTCTGCAACTTCCTCGCTGTGCTCGCCCAGAATGCCGCTGCGAAAGGCTTCGGCCAGGTCGTAGGAGAACGCCTCCCAGGTTTCATAGCGGCGCTCAAGTTCCTTTTGCATGGCCTTGCGCACGATCTTGTCCACCGACAGCGGAATCTCCTTGCGCAGGGACGAGGCCAGGGGCGGTTCCACGTTGGTGATCTGGTACATCATCGAATAGTTGTTGGATGCCTGGAACGGCAACTGGCCGGTGAGCAGCTGGAACATCACCACGCCCAGCGAATAGATGTCGGTCTGGTGGTTGAGGGGGTGTTCCTTGATCTGCTGCGGCGACATGTAGGCGGGCGAACCGATACCCGCCACCTGGGTCTGGTCAACCGAGGACATGAGGGCTGCACCGAAATCGGAAATCTTGATGTCGGTTTCCCCCGACACCAGGATGTTCGCCGGCTTGATGTCGCGGTGGGTTACGCCCAGGCGGTTGGCGAAATCCAGCGCGCGCGTGCATTTGAAAATGATCTCGACAACTTTGTCTATGGGAAGCAGCGCGTCCTTGCTGCAGAATTTTTCGAGCGTCCCGCCGGGGACGAATTCCATCACGATGTAGGACAGGGTCTCCCCGACCACCGCGTCGAAGATCTGTACGATGTGCGGGTGATTGAGCTTGCCGGCGAGCGAGGCTTCGGTGATGAAGAGCTTGCGCGTCAACCTGCCGTCGTCGGACTGCTCCAGGCGGTTCTCGAACACCACCTTGATGGCGACTTCGCGCTTGTTGAACTGATCATCGCAAAGGTAGACCTCGCTGGTGGCGCCTTCGCCCAGCTTGCGTTTGACCTCGAATTTGCCTATGCGCTGCAGGGGGGCGGTCATGGACGGCCCGGAATCCGCTTTTCACGACAATTTGCAAAGTTGCAAAGGCGCAATTTTGCAAATTGTCGGCACGTACGCAACCCCATGATTTAGCCCGTCAAAACTTGGCTGGCAAGCGACTAACGGCTCTGCCGCAAAACCCGGCGCGCGGCGCCTCGCACCTGGGCGGGTGCCGTGCCTCCCGGGTGCTTGCGGGCGCCAACCGAGCCCTCCAGGGTGAGCGCCCTGCGCACATCGGCGCCGATTGCCGGGGAAAAGCGGCGCAGGTCGGCGAGCGGCAGGTCGGCGAGGTCGCATTTGAGGGTCTCCGCGTGGCGCACCGCGCGCGCCACCGCTTCGTGCGCGTCGCGAAACGGCACCCCTTTCTTCACCAGGTAGTCGGCCAGGTCGGTGGCGGTCGCATAGCCCTCGCGTGCCGCGGCCAGCATGCGCTCCGGGTGGACGCTGATGCCCGGGATCATTTCCGCGAAGATCGCCAGGGTTTCGCGCAGCGTATCGACAGCGTCGAACAGCGGTTCCTTGTCCTCCTGGTTGTCCTTGTTGTAAGTGAGCGGCTGTCCCTTCATCAGGGTGAGCAGGGCCATGAGGTCGCCGTAGACGCGCGCTGTCTTGCCGCGGGCGAGTTCGGGTACATCCGGATTTTTCTTCTGCGGCATCATCGATGAGCCGGTGCAGAAGCGGTCCGGCAGGCCGATGAATCCAAAGCGCGGACTCATCCACAGCACCAGTTCTTCCGACAGGCGCGACAGGTGCATCATCGCGACCGCGGCAGCGGCGCAGAATTCGATGGCGAAGTCGCGGTCCGACACCGCATCGATCGAGTTGGCGCACAGACCGTCGAAGCCCAGTTCGCGGGCCACGCGGTCGCGGCGAATCGGAAAGGTGGTGCCGGCCAGAGCGCCCGCTCCCAGGGGCAGCCGGTTGAGCCGCTTGCGGCAATCGAGCAGGCGCAGCAGGTCGCGCTCGAACATTTCGCAGTAGGCAAGCAGGTGATGGCCGAAAGTCACCGGTTGCGCCACCTGCATGTGGGTGAAGCCGGGCATGATCAGTGCCGCATGCTCAAGGGCAAGGGTCGCCAGCGCGCGGCGCAGCGCTGTGAGGAGCGCGACAATGCCGTCGAGTTCACCGCGCAGCCACAGGCGCACATCGGTGGCAACCTGATCGTTGCGCGAGCGTGCGGTATGCAGGCGTTTGCCGGCGTCCCCGACCAGCGCGGTCAGGCGCCGTTCGATGTTCAGATGCACATCCTCGTCATCCAGCGACCAGGCGAAGCTGCCCGCCGCTATCTCGCTGGCGATGGCCTTCATGCCGCGCTCGATCGCGGCCAGGTCGGCGCGGGTAATGATGCCGCTGGCGGCCAGCATGCGCGCGTGCGCGAGCGATCCGCGCACATCCTCGGCGGCCAGCCGTTGATCGAATCCGACCGATGCGGTGTAGCGCTTGACGCGCTCGGACACCGGCTCTGCGAAGCGGCCTGACCATGCCGTCTTGCGCTCTGCCTGCTGTCGGGATTGGTTTCTGGAAGGTGGGGATTTTCTTGGCATAGAATGGAGCGGAACGATAGAGCGACCTGCCATCGGCAGGTTCCATTGCGTTTAACCGGCCTGCGCTTTCATTGAACGCTTACAACCCCAAGAGTATAAGGCAAACGTTCGGCAAGCTACCCGATTTCCGCAATCTGGGGCTGGCGACCCGGGCGCTGCTGGCTGCGAATTTCGCCGGACTGATTGCGGCTCTGTTGCGCTCCGATACCCTGCCGGAAGTGGTCGACCGGTTCGTGCGTATAGCCTCCACGCTGGAACCCTCCCTGCTCGCCACGCTGGTCTGCCTGCATGTCCTGGACCGATGGTTGCGAAGGCCGGGATACTTCTACGGTCTCGCGGTGGTGGCGCTGATTGCGGCAGCGATCGCCGCGGGCGTTGCCGCAGGGCTGAACGCACTGGGTCTTGGCCAGGCCAGCGCAGCCTGGAGCGCCGGCTACGCGCTGCTGCTGTGCATTACGCTGGCCGCCTATTTTTCGCTGCGCGAACGCGCCTACTCGCCGGCGCTGGCCGAAGCGCGGCTGCAGGCGCTGCAGGCGAGGATCCGGCCGCATTTCCTGTTCAACAGCATCAATGCCGTGCTGTCCCTGATACGCAAGGACCCGCGTCGCGCGGAGACCGCGCTGGAGGACATGGCGGAAATGTTTCGCAGCGTCATGACCGACAACCGCGACCTGGTGACGCTCGATGAGGAGATAACGCTGACCCGGCGCTATCTGGACCTGGAACACCTGCGTCTGGGCGATCGCCTGATCGTCAATTGGAGCGTGGACCCGCAGTGCGGGCCGGTGCTGCTGCCCCCGATGCTGTTGCAGCCGCTGGTGGAGAACGCCGTCTATCACGGCATCGAACCCGGCAACGGGCCCGGCAGAATCGAGATCGGCGTGAGCCGCGCCGGCGATCAGTTGCGGCTGGAGCTGATCAATCCCTACTGGCCGGAGCATCAGCATCGCCAGGGCAACCGCATGGCACTGGTGAATATCGGCGAGCGACTGGCGTTGCATTTCGACGTCGAGGCATCGCTGGAGACATCCATTGTCGACAACCGCTTCCGGATACTCATCTGCATTCCATGGCGTACCCTGGGCGAGGCCGGGCCGTGAGCGGGCCATTGCAGATCCTGATCGTCGATGACGAGGCGCCGGCGCGCGCGCGTCTGCGCGAGCTGCTCGCCGATTGTTCTGCCGAGGTTCCCAGCCGTGTCGTCGGCGAGGCCGCCAGCGGCGTGCAGGCGCTCGCCCTGATCCCGGATTGCCAGGCACAAATCGCGCTGGTGGATATTCACATGCCGGGCATGAGCGGCATCGAGTTCGCACGCCATTTGCAGGTGCTGGATCATCCGCCCGGGGTGATCTTCGTTACCGCCCATGACCAGTACGCGGTGCAGGCATTCGAAGTCAATGCGATCGACTACCTGCTCAAGCCGGTGCGCGCGGCGCGCCTGGCGGCGGCGCTGGTCAAATTCGCCGGCAGCGGCGGGCCTCAACGCGAGCAGTTGGCGCGTGCCGACCCCGGCCCGCGCCGTTACTTCAGTTCAGCCGAGCGTGGCCGGGTGCATCTGATTCCGGTTCAGGAGGTGCTGTTTCTCAAGGCTGAATTGAAGTACGTCACCGTGCATACGCGCGAGCGCGAGTTCCTGATCGAAGATTCCCTGAGCCAGATTGAAGAGGAAGCCGGGGCGCGCTTCGTGCGCGTGCACCGCAACTGCCTGGTCGCGGCGGCTCTCATCCGTGGTGCCGAGCGTGTTCGATCCACAGCCGACGATGAGGAAGGCGGCCAGTGGGCGGTACACCTGGAGGGCTATCCTGAACCGATCCCGGTAAGCCGGCGCCAGTGGGGCATGATCAAGCCCCTGGTGAAACGCTGACCGGGTATATACGTTGCGCAGGGGCCGGGCGGCCGGGGGCGGTCGGATTTGCCGCCACGCCACCCGTATGGCTGGTCCGCCGCGCCGGGGCGCCGCCGCGGTGTCTGTGCCAGCGGGGGTTGCGGCGGGTGCATGCTAATATCCCGACACTGGCAAACAACTCCTGCATCGCCATTTGCGGACGCAGGGCAGGCACCCGCCGTAATACAACCCGTCTCAATACCCGCTTGAACATCAATCGTCTCATTATCGCTTCCCGTGAGAGCCGGCTTGCCCTGTGGCAGGCACGACACGTGAGGGAATCCCTGCTGCAGTTGTATCCGGCATGCGCTGTCGAGATACTGGGCATGACGACGCAGGGCGACCAGATCCTCAATGTGAGCCTGTCCAAGATCGGCGGCAAGGGCCTGTTCGTCAAGGAACTGGAGACCGCGATGCTCGAGGGGCGTGCCGATATCGCGGTGCATTCGGCCAAGGATGTCCCGATGACCCTGCCCCCGGGATTCCGCATTGCCGCGACGCTGCGCCGCGAGGACCCACGCGATTGCCTGGTGTCGCCGCACTTCGCGAGTTTGGAGGCACTGCCGCCGGGGGCTCGCGTGGGCAGTTCCAGCCTGCGCCGCGAGGCGCAGTTGCGCGAGCGCTTCCCCCTTCTGAACGTGGTGCCGGTGCGCGGCAATCTGGATACGCGCCTGGCAAAACTTGACCGCGGCGAATACGACGCACTGGTGCTGGCCGCCGCCGGACTGAAACGGCTGGGCCTTGGCGAACGCATTCGCGGATGCATTGAACCGGAGCACAGCCTGCCGGCGCCCGGGCAAGGGGCGCTGGCAATCGAGTGTCGCGACGATCGGGAGGATTTGGCCACCCTGCTCGCGGCGCTCAATGATGTGGAGACCGACGCCTGCGTGCGTGCCGAGCGTGCTGCGAGCCGGGCGCTGTCCGGCAGTTGCCAGTTGCCGCTGGGTGTTTTCGGAGTGATCGAGACCGGGCAGTTGTATCTGCGCGGCCTGGTGGCCACGCAGGATGGAGAGACAGTCTTGCGTGCCGAGATTCACGGCGAACCCCGCCAGGCCGAGTCCTTGGGTGAAGAACTTGCAGCGCAATTGCGCGCGCTGGGCGCCGACCGCATTCTGGGTGAGTAGTGCACATGGGCGGCCGACTGATTGACTGCGGCATCCTGATTGTCCGGCCTGCAGGCCTTGGCGATGCCCTGGCGGAAAAAATACACGCCGACGGCGGGGACGCCATCCTTTTTCCGGCCATCGACATCCTTTCCGCGCCGCGACCGGCGCACCTCGCCATGGTCATCGCCCGGCTGCATACATTCGACTGGGCGATATTCATCAGTCCCACCGCGGCGCGGGAGGGCATGCGCAGCGTGCGCGAGCGACGCTCCTGGCCAGAGGCGGTGCGCCTGGCCGCCGTCGGCCGCAGCACCGCCGCGGCCCTTGCCGCACTGGGTCTAAATGAAATTCTTGTGCCGCCGGTGCCGGGCGACAGCGAGGCTTTGGCCGCGATGCCGGAGTTATGCGATATCGCCGGACAAAATATTGTCATTTTTCGCGGCGACGGTGGCCGCGAGCACTTGGCGCGGGTGCTTGCCGCCCGCGGCGCCCGCGTCGAATACGCCGAATGCTACCGGCGTGCGCGTCCGGCAGCGGACATGTCGGGATTGCTGACCCGCTGGCGTTCCGGCGCAGTAAAGGCCGTATGCGCGGCGAGCAGCGAAGCCCTCTCGAACCTGCGCGACATGGCCGGTGCAGCGGATGCGGGACTGGTTCTGGGCACGCCGGTTTTCGTACCGCATCCGCGTATCGCCGAGGCGGCGCGGATGATGGGTTTTACTCATGCGATCGTTGCCATTGGCGGCGATGGCGCAGTTGCGGAAGCCCTGGCAGCGTTTTTTGCTACAGTGTGAGCGCAATACCTGAACGCTCAACCATGAACGCAGACACATGAACGACAGTCAGAAGCTGCCCGATGCCGACGAGCCCAAGGCGGGCGCCCGCGCGCCGCGATGGCTGGCTGCAATTGCGGTGCTGCTGCTCCTGGGCCTGGCTTGGCTCTGGTTTGACACCCGCACCGAGGTTGTCGACCTGCGCCGGGAACTCGCGGGACGGCTGCGTGAGACCGATTCCGACAGCCGCGATGCCCGCGCCGCAGCGCGCCAGGCACAGGAATCGGTTCGCGACGCCCAAGTGCGCATCGCGCAACTGGAATCGAAGCTCGCCGAATCGCAAAGCCAGCAACTCGCGCTGGAGTCGCTGTACCAGGACCTGTCGCGAGGCCGCGACGAATGGGTTCTCGCCGAAGTCGAGCAGATTCTTGCGATCGCCTCGCAACAGTTGCAACTCGCAGGCAACGTCCAGGCGGCGCTGGTGGCGCTGCAGACCGCCGATGCCCGTCTGGCGCGCTCGGAGCGGCCGCCGCTGATAGCGGTGCGCAAAGCCATGGCGCGCGATATCGAGCGTCTCAAGGCCGCGCCGAATGTGGATGTCCTCGGTCTGGCGCTGCGGATCGATCAGGTGATTGCCGCTGTCGATGCCCTGCCCCTGGCCACCGACGAGAGGGCGCCGGCGCCGCAGACCAGCGAGCTGCGCGATGAGGGGTTCTGGACGCGCCTGGGAAGCGGCATCCTGGATGAGTTGAAGCAACTGGTGCGCGTGCGCAACATCGAACAGCCGGAGGCACCGCTGCTGACGCCGACGCAGGCCTATTTTCTGCGGCAGAACCTGCGGCTGCGCCTGCTCAACGCGCGGCTTGCGCTGCTGGACCGGAATGAAGCGGTTCTGCGGGCGGACCTGGAGGCCTCCAATGCCTGGCTGACGCGGTATTTCGATACGCGCTCCAGGCAGGTCATCGCCGCAGGCGGGACCTTGAAGCAGGTCGCTGCCAGTGCGATAAGCATCGAGCTTCCCAGTGTCGCCGAAAGCCTGGCCGCTGTGCGAAACTTCAAATCCGCCCGCGACAAAGCCTCGCGATGAACCGCACCCTGCGCGCACCGGCCCGCGGAACACCTGCATGAGGGGCCTGCTTTGGGTTGTTGGGGTTTTTGCCGCGGCCGTGGCGCTTTCCCTGGCCTTGCAGGGTGACGGCTATGTACTGGTCACTTTGCCGCCCTGGCGGCTTGAGATCTCGCTGGTGTTTGCCCTGCTGGTATTGCTGGCTGCCTTTGTTGCGGGATATTTCCTGCTGCGCCTTGCCGCGCACGCGCTGTCGCTACCCGCACATGTGCGTGCATTTCGGCAGCGCCAGCGCGATACGCGCGCACGCCAGGCCCTGATCGATGCGCTGCAGGCGCAACTGGAAGGGCGCTACGCACGCGTTGACAAGCTGGCCGGCGACGCCTGGGAGCACGGCGCGAGCCCCGCGCTTGCCTGTCTGATCGGGGCGCGCGCCGCGCAACGGCGGCGTGATTTCCGGCGGCGCGACGAATGGTTAGAACGCGCCCGCGGCGCGGCGCCCGAGTGGCGCAACGCACGGCTGGCGGTGGAGGCCGAATTGCTGGCCGAGGAGCGCCGCTTCGAGGACGCCAAGCGCGTGCTGGGCGAACTGCACGCGGGCGGTCTGAGACACCTGTCCAGCCAGCAATTGCTGCTTCGCTGCGAACAGGCGCTGGGCAACTGGGAAGAAGTTATCCGCCTCGCGCAGCAGCTGGCCAAGCGCGGCGCGCTCGCCCCGGAAGCATTGCACGGCATAGTCGGCGGCGCGTACATCGCACAGCTCGGGCGAATGGCAAATGACCTGACACGCCTCGCGCAATTCTGGAAAAGCGCGCCCGCAGAGCAGCGCCTGCAGCCGCGCATTGCAGCCGTCGCGGCGCGGACCTTCATGCACCTGGGTGATCCTGCAACGGCGCGACGGGCGATCGAAGACGCGCTGGAATCCGGCTGGGAGGCCGAATTGGTGCAACTCTACGGCGATTGCAGCGGCGCGGAAACGCTGTCGCGCATCGAACGCAGCGAGCGCTGGCTTGCCGCATACCCGCGTGATGCGGGCTTGCTCCTGGTTCTGGGCAGGCTCTGCGCCGAACGCGAGTTATGGGGCAAGGCACAGGGTTACCTGGAGGCAAGCCTCGCGATCCAGCGCTCGCGTGCAGCACACATCGCATTGGGCAGGCTGTTTGACGCCATTGGACGCGTCGATGAGGCTAACCGGCAGTTCCGCGCCGCCGCCGGGCCGGGAATCGGAGACTGATTCGTCATCCGGTTTGAATGGCCGTTGTGGCGGTTCAGCCCAGCAGGTTGCGCAATTTGTTTACCGCGCTGTCCGGGCTGGTAAGTACCAGGCGGTCGAGCGTCAGCCGCGCCCGTTTCGCGGCCCGCGCCATGGAAAACTGCGCGAGCAGCACCGCGTCACATTCGGTCAAATCCGAAAGCGACGCCGCGATCATGCGGTCGTGATCCTCGCCTTTGCCGGCCGCGAGAGCGTCCATGGCGCCAACGACATGGCGCGGCAGGATTTCGATCTTGCGGCCGCGCGCGGCGGCAAGCGCCCTGAGTTCCTCCAGCATGGAGGGGATGGTGGGCTGAAATGTCGCCACGATGCCGATGCGATCGCCCGCGCTGAGCGCTTCCTCGAGCATCGCCTCGTTGGGCTTGAGCACCGGTATGCGAATTGTCCTGGCCGCTGCCTCTATGGCTTCGCCAAACGCCGAACAGGTGAACAGGATCGCATCCGCGCCGCTGGCTTGCGCGTACTGCGCCAGGGTATCGAAGCGATGCATCATGGCCGCATCCAGGCGACCGCTCGCCGCGAGATCCTCCGAGAGCGAATCCTCCAGCAGATTGGTGGTGCGTGCTGCGGGCCAGAGGCGCGCAAACGCCTCACGGATCGGATCGATTGCGAGGGCGGTGGCGTGAATCAGCGCTATGCGGGGCATGTTCGGATCGTTGGCGTTAGCGGAACTCAGGCTTCATCGGCCCAGTCGCGCGGTCGGAGAAAATCGCGGTACAGGCTTTCCTCTTCGCTGCCTGTCAGGGGTTTCCAGTCATAACGCCATTTTACCGTGGGCGGCATGGACATCAGGATCGACTCGGTGCGGCCGCCCGATTGCAGGCCGAACAAGGTGCCACGGTCCCATACCAGGTTGAACTCCACGTAGCGCCCGCGGCGATAGGCCTGAAAATCCCGTTCCCGTTCGCCGAAAGCAAGGCTGCGGCGCCGTTGCAGTATTGGGACATACGCGGGTAGAAAATGATCGCCGACACTGCGTGTCAGGGCAAAGCACTCGGCGAAGCCGGGTTCATGCAGATCGTCGTAAAAGATGCCGCCGATGCCGCGCGGTTCGCCGCGATGCTTGAGAAAAAAATACTCGTCGCACCAGCGTTTGTAGCGCGCATGACGATCCGGTCCGAACGGCGCAAGCGCGGTGCGGCAGGTCTGGTGGAAATGGTGGCAGTCTTTCTCGAATCCGTAATAGGGGGTCAGATCCATTCCGCCGCCGAACCAGAAGATCGGATCCTTGCCTTCCTGCGTGGCCACGAGGAAGCGCACGTTCATGTGTACCGTCGGGCAGTAGGGGTTGCGCGGATGCAGTACCAGCGACACCCCCATGGCTTCGAAGCCGCGCCCGGCCAGTTCCTGCCGCGCGGCGGTGGCCGAGGGAGGGAGACGATCTCCGGTGACATGCGAAAAGGCCACGCCGCCGCGCTCGAAAAGTTCGCCCTGTTCGATGACGCGGGTATCGCCGCCACCGCCCAGTCCGGCGGGATCATCAGGGCCGCGTTGCCAGACATCGCGGGCAAAATGCAAGCCGTCCAGGCGCTCGAGTTCCGCGACGATGCGCTCCTGCAGCGAGAGCAGGTACGTCTTGACTTCCCCGGGTTCGAATTTCATGCGGACATGGCGGTCAGGGAGCGCTGCAGTCAACCGTGCCGGATGGCGACGGCGCGGTGGCCGATGTCGCGCCGGAACTGCATGCCCTCAAAGCGTATGCCCTCGATCACCTGGTAGGCGCGCCGCTGGGCGATCTTGATCGATTCGCCCAGGGAGGTCACGCAAAGCACCCGGCCACCGTCGGTGACAACCTTGCCCCCGCTAAGCACTGTGCCTGCCTGGAATACATGAAAATCCTCCCCGCCCGCGGGAAGTTGCAGAACCGGATCGCCCTTGCGCGGCGCCTCCGGATAGCCGCTGGCGGCGAGCACTACGCCCAGTGCCGCGCGCCGGTCCCACCGCACCTCGGTCGCGTCCAGCCTGCCATCCACGGCGCTCTCAATCAGTTCGAACAGATCGCTCTTGAGGCGCAGCATGATGGGTTGCGTCTCCGGATCTCCCAGCCGGCAGTTGAATTCGAGCACGCGGGGCGCGCCGTCCTTGCCGATCATCAGTCCGGCGTAGAGGAATCCCGAATATGGGGTTCCCCTGGCCGCCATGCCGTGCATGACCGGTTGTATCACTTCACGCACCACACGCGCGTGGATTTCCGGGGTGATTACCGGCGCCGGAGAGTAGGCGCCCATGCCGCCGGTATTCGGTCCCAGGTCGCCATCGAGCAGGCGTTTGTGGTCCTGACTGGTGGCCAGCGACAGGATATTGCGGCCATCGCACATGACGATGAAGCTTGCCTCTTCGCCATCAAGAAAATCCTCGATCACCACGCGCAGGCCGGCGCTGCCCATGGCATGGTCGACGAGCATCCAGTCGATGGCCTTGTGCGCCTCGGCAGGCGTGGTGGCCACGACCACGCCCTTGCCTGCGGCAAGCCCATCGGCCTTGATGACGATTGGCGCCCCGCTGCGCTCCACATGTGCGTGAGCGGCGGCGGCATCCGAGTAGGCCGCGTAACCCGCCGTCGGAATGCTGTGCTCCTTCATGAAGTCCTTGGCGAACTCCTTGGAACTTTCCAGTCTTGCGCAGGCTTGCGAAGGGCCGAAAATCCTCAGCCCTCGTTCGCGAAAAATATCCACCACTCCTGCGGCCAGCGGCGCCTCCGGCCCGACCACGGTGAGGTGGATGGGTTCGCTTGCCGCAAAATCCGCGAGCGCGGCGACATCGGTGATTGCCAGGTTCTTGACCCCCGGTTCGGTGGCGGTGCCGGCATTGCCGGGAGCCACGTACACGGTCTGTACGCGCGGACTCTGCGCCAGGCGCCACGCCATCGCGTGTTCGCGTCCGCCATTTCCTATGACCAGAAGCTTCATGGTGTGTTCACCGTTTGCATGGCAATGTCACCGGTTTCATGGTCAGTGGCGGAAGTGGCGTACGCCGGTGAACACCATGGCGATGCCCAATTCGTCGGCCGCGGCTATCACCTCGTTGTCGCGCATGCTGCCACCGGGTTGAATGATGGCTTTCGCCCCGGCTTGCGCGACCACGTCGAGGCCATCGCGAAACGGAAAGAAAGCATCGGACGCCACCACCGAACCCTCGAGCGACAAGCCGGCGTTCTGCGCTTTGATGGAGGCGATGCGTGCACTGTCGACACGGCTCATCTGG
The DNA here is from genome assembly GCA_903859155.1 of uncultured beta proteobacterium. Classification (GTDB taxonomy): domain Bacteria; phylum Pseudomonadota; class Gammaproteobacteria; order Burkholderiales; family SG8-39; genus 2-02-FULL-62-17. The sequence goes on along the minus strand of CAIOLO010000165.1, from coordinate 46,450 downwards.
CCGGCGCCGACACCGAGGGTGCGTCCTGCGCCGCAGAATACGATGGCATTCGATTTCACGAACTTCGCGACTCGCCACGCGAACAGCAGGTCAGCCAGTTGCGCCGGGGTCGGCGCCACACGGGTGGCCACACGAAGTTCGGAGGCTGCAAGGTTGCGGCTGTCGGGTGTCTGGACCAGCAATCCGCCGCCGACGCGCTTGAGATCAAAAGCCGCGCCCGCGGTTCCCGGCGGGATCTCGAGCAAACGCACATTGGCTTTTGCTGCCATGATTTTGCGGGCCGGTTCGGGGATTTCCGGTGCCAGGGCGACTTCGACGAAGAGTTTTGACAGGGCTTCGGCTGTGGCCGCATCCAGCGGGCGGTTGAAGGCGACGATGCCGCCAAAGGCCGAGGTCGGATCGCAGGCCAGTGCCGCCTGGTAGGCCTCCAGCGGCGAAGCACCGACAGCCACGCCGCAGGGATTGGCATGCTTGACGATGACGCATGCCGGTGCGTCGAAGGTTTTCACGCACTCCCAGGCGGCATCGGCATCGCCGATGTTGTTATAGGAGAGTTCCTTGCCCTGAATCTGGCGATACCCGGCGATGGCGCCGGCAAAAGGGCTGGCATCGCGGTAGAACGCGGCGCTCTGATGGGGGTTTTCCCCATAGCGCATATCCTGCATCTTCTCGAACTGGAGCGTGAGCCGATCGGGCCATTGTTTGCGCTTGCCGTCTGCGTCAAGTCCGGTCAGGTAGTTGCTGATGGCCGCGTCGTAGGCTGCGGTATGGGTATAGACTTTTTTCGCCAGTTCGAAGCGGCGCGCGGCGCCCAGGGCTCCTTGGTTGGCGCGCAATTCGGCGATGATGGCCGCATAGTCGTCCGGGTCCACGACGACGGCGACTCCAGGGTGGTTCTTGGCCGCAGCGCGCAGCATGCTCGGCCCGCCGATATCGATGTTTTCGATGGCTTCTTCCAGGGTGCAATCGCGGCGTGCCACCGTTTTTTCGAAGGGATAAAGATTGACCACGACCAGGTCTATCGGTTCGATGTCCGCCGCCCGGATTGCCTGCATGTGCTCCGGCAGATCGCGCCTGGCGAGCAGGCCGCCATGGATGCGCGGATGGAGGGTTTTGACCCGGCCGTCGAGCATCTCGGGAAAACCGGTGTAATCGGAGACTTCGGTAACCGGTATGCCGTATTGTGTCAAAGCCTTGGCGGTGCCGCCGGTGGAGAGAATGCTGACCCCCAGCCCGGTCAGCGCCCTAGCCAGTTCTTCCAGGCCGCTTTTGTCTGAGACGCTGATGAGCGCCCGGCGTATGGTGATATTCATGTTTTCCTGGCGATTGTGATCGTGTTGGTTCGCCGCGCGGCAGGCATCCGGAGGTGTTTCAGCTCTTGATTTTCAGAGCGTGGATCTTCTTGCGCAGCGTATTGCGGTTGATGCCGAGCATTTCCGCCGCGATGGTCTGGTTGCCTGCGGCATGGTCGAGGACCGCCTCGAGCATCGGGCGTTCAACATTTTTCAGAACCATGTCGTAAATGGAGTGCGGGCGCGTTCCATCCAGGTCCTTGAAATAGCGTTCCAGCGAACGGCGAACGCTGTCAGCGATCTCGTTGCCCTGCCTCAATGCCGTCGTCATGCCGCCGCCTCCTCAAATTCCAGGTATTGAAGATGCATGCTTTGCTGCGTCATCTGCTTGAAAAAGCCGTCAACCGCGGCGAGCTGCTCTTCGCATTGTTCGATCTGGTTCATGCGGTGCCGGAAACTCGCCGAACCCGCCAATCCCTTGGTGTACCAGGAGATGTGTTTGCGCGCGACCTTGACGCCGCGTTCCTTGCCGTAGAACCCGTATAAGTCCTGCAGGTGCGCGATCAGCACCTGATGAATTTCCTCGACCAGCGGCGGCGGCAGTTTGCCACCGGTCGCCAGGTAATGCTCGATTTCGCGGAATATCCATGGGCGCCCCTGTGCGGCGCGCCCGATCATGATGCCATCCGCCCCAGTGTATTCGAGCACTTGTTTGGCCTCTTCGGGCGTGGAAATATCGCCATTGGCCACCACCGGAACGCGTGTGGCGCGCTTTACGGCGCGGATGGTGTCGTATTCCGCATGTCCGGAAAAACCACAGGCGCGGGTGCGGCCATGCAGCGACAGCATGCGGATGCCGCTTTCCTCGGCAATGTGCGCCACGGTCAGTGCGTTCTTGCTCAGCGTGTCCCAGCCGGTGCGAAATTTGAGCGTGACCGGCACCTTTGACGCATTGACCACGGCTTCGAGTATCCGGCCCACCAGGGATTCGTCGCGCAGCAACGCGGAACCCGCCATGGCGTTGCAGACCTTTTTCGCCGGGCAACCCATGTTGATATCGATGATCTGCGCACCCGCGTCGACGTTGTAGCGCGCCGCGTTGGCCATCATCTGCGGATCGGCGCCGGCGATCTGCACTGCGATAGGCTCCACTTCGCCGTCGTGATTGGCCCGCCGTCGCGTTTTTTCGCTTCCCCAAAGGAGTGAGTTCGACGCAACCATTTCGGAGATGGCCAGCCCGGCGCCGAACTTCTTGCAAAGCTGGCGGAACGGACGATCAGTGACGCCTGCCATGGGCGCGACAAGAAGATTGTTGCGCAGCAAATGCGCGCCGATCTGCATATTGATTAATTCAGGATTTTATTTTCGCGGGGGGCGGTAATTCTATACCGAATCGCTTTTCACATGAGAGGATTGCCGCTGCAAAATGACGATTCCTGCGGAGGTGGGCATTGACGGGGTGTCCCGCAAATGCTATGCGTTCGGCGCCGTTCTCTGGCGGTCAGGAAAAGATCATTTTTCGCGCAGGAATGTGCTTCTGTGCAACAGAATTGCAGGATTTTCGCCAACAACGCGCATGTCCCCGCGGCACCCGCGGCCCGCGTGCAAGTCACGGACGGCGAAAAAGGTCTCGCGTGCCGATCGAGGGTTGGGGCGTTCGCTCACCGTGCGACCACCGGCTGCGTTCAGCGCCCGGAACGCAAACCGTACATCATGGCCGCGGCCAGAAGCCGCCGAGCCCGGGGAAGCGTGTCAATAGCCATCAGTGCGGCGCCTCGGGCCGCCCCAACAAGCCGGTCGGGATGCGAAAAAACGCGCACCAGCGAATCGGTAAGGCTGATTTCCGCGCGCCGGTCGGCGCTGCGCTGCGCCATGAACCCGGCAGAAAAATCAGGCTGATCGAGAACGCTCAATCGTTTGAGGATAGAAGCCGCGAGCTCCCAGGCATCGCGCAACCCCAGATTCATTCCCTGGCCGCCTACCGGGTGCAGTGTTTGCGCCGCGTTGCCGATGGCAATCACCCTGGGGGCGGTGCCGGCCGTCAGGTAACGCAACGCAAGCGGGAAACTTTGGCGTTTGCTGCAGGCCACGAATTTTCCCAGGCGTGCTCCGAACCTCGCGCCCAGCCTGTCGAGAAAAGCCCTGTCGCCCATTTCGCGCAATTCGAGCGCTTCTTCGGCGCGGGTGCACCAGACCATGGCGTATCCCTCGTCGTTGGGCAGCAAGGCCAGGGGCCCTTGCGGTGTAAAGCGTTCGTACGCGGTATTGCGGTGAGGTTTCTCCGCCTGAACCTGTGCGACGAGCGCGCTTTGAGCGTAGTCGCGAATGCGAGACACCCCCGCGCTTGCAGCGCCTTTGGGGGGCGAGCTGGCGCGCATTTCGGATGCACCGCCGTCGGCGAGAACCAGTAGGCGTGTCTGAACCTCGCGATGCCCCGCGTCGGGCAACTGCAGGCTGACCGACAGGCCGGCAGGTGCGTCGGACCAGGCGGTGACGCGCCCGATGAGCGGCGCGGATTTTGATTCACCAGCCATTGCGGCGCGAATCGCGCTGTAGGCTGCGACATAGCCCAGCGCCGGCAGCGCATAATCGTCTGCGCGCATGAGCGTGCGGCCGAAACCCCCGCGTTGTGATACGTGGATGGTCAAGATGGGCGTGTTGTGAATTCTCCTGAATACGCCGTAACGGTCGAGTAGCAGCCGCGAACCATGCGACAGGGCAATCGGACGCTCTGCCCCCGCCCCGGTTCCTATTCCCGCTCTCGTTCCTGTTCCAGCTTCCGCGCTATCGACGTGCAACAAGGAGAGCGGCGATTCGCCAAGGGCCAGCGCGAGCAGCGCGCCCACCGGCCCGCCGCCTGCGATGACCACATCATAGGAGGAGTCCATGACCGGCGGATCAGGCCGAGCCCGTCAACGCTTCGATGTCGGCGACGGTCTTTGGGGTGGCCTGGGTGAGCACTTCGCAGCCGTTTGTGGTGACCAGGACGTCATCTTCGATGCGCACGCCGATATTCCAGTACTCCCGCGGCACGGCGTCATCGGGACGAATATAGCAGCCGGGCTCGACCGTCAACACCATGCCCGGCTTCAGGTCACGCCACGCGCCGGCAGTCTTGTACTCGCCGACATCATGCACGTCCAGCCCCAGCCAGTGACCGGTGCGATGCATGTAGAAGCGCTTGTAATCTTCCTTTTCCAGCACCTCGGCGAGACTGCCCCTGCACAGACCCAGGTCAATAAAGCCGCGCGCCAGCGTTTCCACTGCAGCATCATGGGGTTCGTTCCAGTGATTGCCTGGGGATACCTTGGCGATGGCGGCGGTCTGTGCGGCAAGCACCAGTTCGTAAATGGCACGCTGCGGTCCTGAAAACCTGCCGCCGATCGGCCAGGTGCGGGTGATGTCCGAGGCGTAACCATCGAGTTCGCACCCGGCATCTACCAGCAGCAGTTCGCCATCGCGCATCGGCGCATTGTTGTCGCGATAATGCAGCACGCAGGCATTCGCGCCGCCGGCGACAATCGGCCAGTAGGCCGGATACTGCGCTCCCTGCCGGCGAAACTCGTAAAGCAATTCGGCCTCGATCCCATATTCGTGCATGCCCGGACGCGTTGCCTGCATGGCGCGACGGTGAGCGGCGTCGGAGATCGCCGCCGCGCGGCGCATCGTGGCGATCTCGGTTTTGTCCTTGATGAGGCGCATCTCGTCGAGCACCGGTCGCAGGTCCTGGATTTGCGATGGCGCGCAGATCCCGGCGCGTGACTGCGCGCGCACCTGGTTGAGCCAGGACATGATCCGCGCATCCCAGGCCGCATCGGCTCCAGGCATGTAGTGGAGCGTGGGCTGATCGGCGAGCAACCCGGGGATTACTTCGTCCATTCTGGCGTACGAATGGGCTTCATCGAAACCGAAGCGTTCGCGCGCAGCCGCCGGGCCGAAGCGGAAACCTTCCCACAATTCGCGCTCGACATTTTTGTCGCGGCAAAAAAGAACCGATTTGGGCTGTGACCCGGCAATCAGGACCATCACTGCCTCTGGTTCGGGAAAGCCCGTCAGGTGATAAAAATAGCTGTCGAAGCGGTACAGGTAATCGCTGTCGCGGTTTCTCAGGCGCTCGGGGGCCGTGGGCAGGATTGCCACGCCGCCCTTCATGTGTCGGCAAAGCGCTGCGCGGCGCCTGGCCTGGTTCAGGAATTCACTCATGCGGCAAGTATAGAGTCATGCAGTGACTGCCGCCCCGGGCATCTTTCATATTTTCGCCCCATGCGCGGGTTCATTTGGAGGCTGGCGTGACAGTTCGCGATCAAGATTTGCCAGGCGCTCCGGCGTACCGATATCAAGCCAGGTGCCGGTGTAGAGTTCGCCGCTTGCCTTGCCGGCATCGGCCGCCAACCGCAGCAGGGGCGCCAGTTTGTGACGGCTGCCGGGTGCAATACCGGCGAACAGGCGCGGATCGTACAGTCCGATCCCGGAGAAGGTGTGGCGGGTGCCGCCGGCATTGCGCAGCAGTGCGCCGTCGATGGCGAAATCGCCATCGGGATTGTGCGGGGGGTTGGGTACCAGCACCAGGTGCGCCAAATGCCCCCCCAGAAGATGCGCTTGCAGGGTGGCGAAGTTGTAATCGGTGTAGATATCGCCGGCTGCTGCGATAAACGCGTTATCTCCGAGCATGGCCAGGGCTTTTGCAATGCCGCCAGCGGTTTCCAGCGCCTCCTCTTCGGCGGAATAGCGTATCGACACGCCGAAGCGGCTGCCGTCGCCAAGGGCTGCTTCGATCTGCGCACCCAGATGCGCATGATTGACGACGATCTCGCTGATGCCGGCGCCGCACAAACGCTCCAGTGTCCACGCGATCAAGGACCTGCCGCCGACTTGCAGAAGCGGTTTGGGCATTGCATCCGACAGCGGGCGCATGCGTTCGCCGCGACCCGCGGCAAGAATCATCGCCTTCATTGCTGGGACTGCCTGCCTGCGCCGGCTGCCAATTCGTCGACCAGGCGCGCCAGGCCGGCCAGTTCCCGGTAACGCCTGCAGGCCCGGACAAGATAGCGCATGACCAGCGGCTGGTCTTGAAGATAGCCCTCCTTGCCGTCGCGAATCGCGAGGCGCGCGAATATTCCAATCACCTTGATTTGCCGCTGCACACCCATCCATTCGAAATCGCGGTAGAAATCGGCAAAATCCGCCGCGACCGGGAGGCCGGCTCGACGTGCCAGCTCCCAATAACGGATACACCAGTCAATGACGCGTTCTTCCTCCCATTCCAGATAAGCATCCCGCAACAATGAAACCAGGTCATAGGTGATCGGCCCGTGGACGGCATCCTGAAAATCAAGGATGCCGGGGTTGGCATCACAGACCATCAGATTGCGGGAGTGATAATCGCGGTGTACAAAAACACGGGGTTGGGAGAGATTGTTTTTGAGGATTTCCTCGAACGCCGCTTCCATCGCTGCGGATTTTGATGCCGGGAGGCAGATGCGCAACTGGCGCTGCAGGTACCAGTCCGGAAAGAGCCGCAGTTCCCGCTCGAGCAGCGGGCGGTCGTATTCGGGCAGGACCCCGGGCCTGGTGGCAAGCTGGATGGTCACCAGTGCGCGGATTGCGTCCAGATAAAGGGAATCGATACTGCTTTCGGTATCACCAGCGCGGCGAAGCCGTTGCAGCTCATCCAGATAGGTGGTCGCTCCCAGATCCGATAGCAGCAGAAATCCCAGCGCCGTGTCCTGGGCAAGCAGCCTGGGTACGTGCACGCCCGTGGCGCCGAACAATTTCGCGATGCGGATGAAAGGCTCGCAATTTTCCTGCGCCGGTGGCGCATCCATGGCGATCAGGCTGGTGCCATTTGCCGGGAGTACGCGGAAATAACGCCGGAAACTGGCGTCGCTGGAGGCGGGTTCGAGTCTGAAAGGCGCGCCGTCCAGCCGTTTGCTCAGCCACGCCTGCAAAAGGCTGATGCGGTCGGGTCCGCTGACTGACTCGCTTGCGGAGGTGCTCATTTTGGAAGCGGCAGGCCCTGTTTCAGCACAATCAGCCAATCCATGTTGCCTTCCGCATTGAATTGTGCGATTTTAGCATTCGCCTTCATCACAAATTCCCCGTTTCATCCACATGTCCGTTCTCACCATTCGAGTCGCGGCGTTAGCCGGCTGGTTATTTGCGGCAGGCCAGCTGGCCGCGCAGGAGCCCGGATTGCGTCTGTCGACGACCGCACAGCGCAGCAGCGCCGCGGGCCTGCCGACCTCGCTTTCTGCGCGGCGCATTGACGGGGTCGCGGACAAGGAAACGATTGCCGAGGGCGACGTCCTGTTACGCCGTGGAAATCGCAGCATTGCCGCGGATTGGCTGCGGTTCAGCAGTGAATCTGAAGAAGTGGAGGCCAAGGGCAATGTGCGTCTGGAGCAGGAGGGCGCGGTCATCACCGGTCCGGGACTGCGCCTGCGCACCGCGGAGTCCATTGGAAGCATTGAAAGCCCCGCTTACACCATTACGTCGAAGTCCAGGGCCGACGGGCAGACGATCAGTGCCCGGGGCGAGGCAAGCCGGATGGACATCGAGGGCGAGGGTCTTTACCGCCTGATCGATGCGACGTTCACCACCTGCGTGCCGGGTGACGATTCCTGGTACATGCAGGTGGGGGAGTTGAGTCTGGATTACGGACGCGAAGTGGGCACCGCGCGCTGGGCGACGGTTCATTTTCTCGGCACCCCGATCCTGACAACACCGTACCTGGATTTTTCCCTGAACAGGCAGCGCAAGTCCGGATTTTTGTCACCCACTCTGGGAACCAGCGGCAAGAACGGGCCTGAAGTTTCGCTGCCTTACTATTTAAATCTTGCCCCCAATCGCGACCTTACCGTGACGCCGCGCTACATGGCAAAGCGGGGGCTGATCGTTGGCAGCGAGTTTCGCTACCTCGAGCCCAGCAGCCGCGGCAACGCGCGCATCGAGTATCTGCCCGAGGATCAGGTGCGCGGCGGACGGCGATCGGCGATTTCGCTGGTGCACGGTTTCGACAGCGGGCCCTACAGTGGAGGGCTGAGCCTGAACAAGGTATCCGACAGTGATTATTTTCGCGACCTCTCCAGCCGGGTGAATTTTGTATCGCAGACCTATCTGCCGCGCGAGGGTTTTGCGGGTTACACGGGTACCTGGTGGGGAGATGGAATCTGGAGCGCCAATCTGCGCGCGCAGTCATTCCAGACGCTGCAGCTGCCCGATGTGTTTGTACCGACGCAATATTCACGCCTGCCGCAGTTGCGCATGGCCGCCAGTCGGCCGGACATTCACGGTACCGACTTCAACATAAATGGCGAAATGGTGGATTTTCACCACCCCACGCAGGTGCGGGGAGTGCGTACGACATTTAACCCGAGTCTGGCCATTCCTCTATTGGCCTCGGGTGCTTTTGTCACGCCGAAGATCGGCCTGCATTCGACCACTTACAACCTTTCCAATGCCGCCGCGGGCGCAAATACCTCAATTCAGCGGTCGCTCCCGGTCTTTTCGGTTGACTCCGGGCTGGTGTTTGAGCGGAATTCGGCGTATTTCGGGCAGTCCTTCCAGCAGACTCTGGAGCCGCGCGCCTATTATCTTTATGTTCCGTACAAGGATCAGCGCCAGATCCCGCTGTTCGATACTGCCGCGTCCGATTTCAATTACGCACAGATTTTTTCGGAAAACGGATTTACCGGCGGCGACCGCATCAACGACGCCAATCAGGTCACCCTGGCGTTGACCTCGCGTCTGCTCGCGCCCTCGAGCGGTCAGGAGGCGTTTCGCGCCACCATTGCGCAGCGCTACTATTTCGCCCGCCAGCAGGTGACGCTCGATCCGGCCTCGTCACCGCGCGATTTTTTCTCCTCGGATTGGCTTGCCTCGGTTGCCGGACGCGTGGCACCGCGCTGGACGCTGGAGGGGGCAACTCAATACAGCAGCAGGGAATCCAGGGTCGAGCGCCTTACAGTGGCGACACGTTATCAGCCGGAAGTCCATAAGACCCTGAATCTGAGCTATCGTTTTTTGCGCGATCAGTTCAGACAGGTGGACGTTTCTTCGCAATGGCCCTTGACCGGCAAGGTCTATGGCGTGGGCCGTTACAATTATTCGATCCGCGATCATCGCGTGGTCGAAGGCATGGCGGGCTTCGAATACAATGACGACTGCTGGATCGGCCGGATTGTGATTCAGCGCTTTGCCGCGGCCGCGGGTATTGCGACCCATGCGGTTTTTCTACAGCTTGAACTAAAGGGGTTTTCGCAAATCGGTTCCAATCCCCTGGAGGCGCTGAAGCGCAATATTCCCGGTTACACGCGCCTGAATCAGACGCTCAATCCGGGGCGAACCGGAGATTATGATGATTATTGAAAACGTCTCCGACGAGCCTGTGGCCTGCACCTAGAGGTGGATGTGAAAATAGCATTGCCAAACTGGCCGAGGATTTTGCTGCTTGCGGCGATTCTCGCGCACCTTCCGGGGACTGCCCAGGCCCAGGCCCAGACGCCGCGTTCACGGGTGACCCTGGTCGATCGGATCGTGGCAGTAGTCAACAACGAGGTCATTACCCGGAACGAGCTTGAGCGGCAGATCGAGTCCTCGCTGGACGAGCTGCGCCGTCGCGGTACGCCCATTCCACTGCGCGAGGCGCTGGAGAAGCAGGTGCTCGACCGGATCATCACCGAGCGGGTGCAACTCCAGTTCGCGAAAGAGACCTCAATGCGCGTCGACGATCTGGAGCTGGACCGCACCGTCTCGCGGATCGCCGAGGCCAACCAGCTCTCGCTGGCCGAGTTTCGCAGCAGGCTGGAAGGCGACGGGATCTTGTTCAGCAAGTTTCGGGACGAGTTGCGCAAGGAAATCCTCATCGCGCGCGTTCGTGAGCGCGAGGTGGACAGCCGTATCAACATCGCCGACAGCGAAATAGAAAATTTTCTCCTCGAGCAGAAAGAGGCGACCGAATCGCAGGGTGAAATCCGTCTTGGACATATCCTGGTGCGGGTTCCCGAACAGGCGAGCGCCGACCAGCTCGAGCGCGCGCGCACGCGCGCGCAGGAAGTCGTTGGCAAACTGGAGCAGGGGGGCGACTTCGCGCAGCTTGCCGCCACCTATTCAGATGCGCCAGACGGCATGAAGGGCGGTGACATGGGGTGGCGGGATCACGATCGCCTGCCTGAACTGTTCGCCGAGGCCGTGCTGAAGATGAAGGTCGGTCAGGTCAGCAGTGCGCTTCGCAGCCCAGCCGGTTTTCACATTCTGCGTGTGATCGAGCGTCGTGGTGGCTCCGCACCGCTGATGACCGAGCAGAGCCGCGTACGCCATATTCTCGTTCGCACCAATGAATTGACCTCGGAGGAGGAGGCAAAGCGCAAGCTTGTCCTGCTTCGTGACCGCATCGTCAACGGCACCGATTTCGCCGAACTCGCGCGCCTGCAATCCGATGACTCCTCGGCTGCGCGGGGTGGCGACCTGGGTTGGATATCGCCGGGCGATACCCTGCCGGAATTCGAGCGGGTTTTCACGGGGCTGAACCCCCTGGAGGTCAGCGAGCCGGTCAAGACGCAGTTCGGGTGGCATCTCATACAGGTGCTCGAACGGCGAACCTCGGATGTTTCCAACGACCGCAGGCGGCTCGAGGCGCGCAAGACATTGCGCGATCGCAGAAGCGATGAGGCCTATCAGGACTGGTTGCGCCAGATGCGCGACCGGGCCTATGTCGAGTATCGGCTCGAAGACCGGTGAGCGCATGCCGCGGAACGGCGAGCGCGCCGTTCGACGATGGAAACTGACGCAAATCGCGTAATCGCGGTGACCTCCGGGGAACCCGCGGGCATTGGCCCGGACATTTGCCTGGATCTTGCCGCGGGGGTGGGCGGCGTGCGCGTGGTCGCAGTCGGCAATCTGGATCTGTTGCGACAGAGGGCCGCACTCCTTGGCAAGAGGGTGTTGCTGCAGCCCTACGTCCGGGCCCAATCCGCGGTGGCGGGCACTTTGGAAGTGCTCGACTTGCCGCTGAAGGTTGCCTGTAAACCCGGGCGACTCGACCCGCGCAACAGCGGCTATGTTCTGGAAATGATAGACCGTGCTTATGACGGGTGCGTTGCCGGCGAGTTTGCTGCCATGGTTACGGCGCCCATCAGCAAGGCTGCAATCAATGACGCGGGCATCCCGTTCACCGGCCATACCGAATATCTTGCCGAGCGCGCCGGAGGCGTCCATGTGGTCATGATGCTGGTGGGCGGGGGGTTGAGGGTGGCGCTGGCGACGACCCACCTGCCGTTGCAGGAGGTGCCGGGGGCCATTACGCAAACGTCTCTGGAACAGACTTTGCGGGTGCTCGTTGCCGGACTTCGTGAGGATTTCGGGATGAACTCGCCGCGTGTGCTGGTTGCCGGACTCAATCCTCACAGTGGCGAGGGTGGACATCTGGGGTGCGAGGAAATCAACGTCATCCGGCCGGTACTCGAGCGTCTGCGCGCACAGGGCATGGACCTGTCGGAGCCATTGCCTGCGGATACCCTGTTCAATCCGGAGCGGCTTCGCGGGGCCGACTGCGTATTGGCGATGTATCACGATCAGGGTCTGCCGGTGCTGAAGTTCGCAAGCTTCGGATCCGGCGTCAATGTGACGCTGGGCCTGCCGCTCATCCGCACCTCGGTAGACCACGGCACCGCGCTGGACATCGCCGGAAGCGGCACCGCGGCATCGGGAAGCCTTATGGAGGCGGTGCAGCTTGCCGCGACCATGGTGAAAGCCCGGGCCCGGAACGCTCGCCGCTAGAACAGGGGCGGGCATGCGGCATATTCCGCGCAAGCGCTTCGGACAGCATTTTCTCGCCGATGCGGCAATCCTCGACCGGATCGTCGCCGCGATCGATCCAGGGGCTGATGAACTGTTCGTGGAAATCGGTCCTGGCGAAGGGGTTCTCACCGCGCGCATGCTTGCGGTTGTCGCGCGCATGCATGCGGTAGAGATCGACCGTGATCTCGCCGCGGGCCTGCGTGCGAAGTTCGGCGGCGAGAAACTGCTACTCGTCGAGGGCGATGCCCTGGCCCTGGATTTCTCGGCGCTACCGGAGGGGCTGCGTGTGATCGGCAATCTTCCCTACAACATATCCACGGCGCTGATGTTCCATCTTTGTACTTTTGCCGAACGTTTTGTGGACATGCATTTCATGCTGCAAAAGGAGGTCGTCGAGCGTATGGCGGCAACGCCCTCGACGCCCCAGTACGGCAGGTTGTCGGTCATGACGCAGTACTGGTTTGAAGTACAGCCCCTGTTTCTCGTGCCGGCAGCCGCTTTTCGCCCGCCGCCCAAGGTGGAATCGATGATGGTGCGGCTGATACCGCGCCCGGCCGATTTGCGCGGGTTGGCCGATGCGGGCTTGCTCAAAAGGGTGGTAACGGCCGCCTTTTCCCATCGACGCAAGACACTGAGGAATGCGCTTGCAGGAATGCTGAACGAAGCAAAGCTCGTGGAACTGGGCGTAAATCCGGGGGCACGGGCCGAAAACTTGAGTCTGAACGACTACGTCACTCTGTCCAGGCATCTGGAGAAACTCTGAGCAATAGCCGCTTCAGGGAAAATGAGGCAGAGCGTTTGCCGCATACTGCGGGCAATGCCAGTGCCGGCAATTGCCGTTGCTGTTGCCTTGTTCAGTTCTTCCCCTGAACCTTAAGTTCACTTCCCATTCACAAAATCCCCAGTCACTGGCACAATCGGAGATTACTGCGGGAAATTACTGCAGTTGCGACCGCTACCGTTTGGTCGCGCCGGATATTTATGTAGAAATCAGTTGGGGGCTGTAACCCCTTGGACCTGAGTAAATTTGGAGATCGAATACATGGGCCTGCTTGATGATTTGAAGAAACAGGCGGAATTGGCCAAGTCGCAGCAGTTGTCTGCGGCTTCCCTGCAGGGCGCTTCCGTGAAAGCGGTGGAAGCCAAGATGAAGCAGACTTTTCTGTATCTGCACGAGTTGCTCAAGCAGCTCTCGGTACTGAAGCCCGTGAATCCATTGGTCTTCCCGGTCCCCGGCGTGGCCGAATTGAAAAACCTGCAGTACCTCGATTCTTTTATCGACAATCGCAAAAAGCGGATCAATGACCTCGAGGTCATTGACCATATTGCCTTCTATATCAAGTGGGGCAGCACCAACAAGGTCAGCCTCGAACGAGACATGCCTGCGTCAGCCCAGAAGGTTCGCGATGGCCTCGTGCAGAGCGGCGTGAAGTTTGCGGAAGAGGAGTTGCGCAGCCCCCGCGGTACCGTGGCGGGTTGGAAATTCATGATCGACCAGGCCATCAACACCGACATCAAGATCAGCGCCGATCATGACCAAATGCGGCTGCAGGTCGGGAGCCGGAACCTGATGCGGCTGGGCAGCGAGGAGTTCGTCGTTCCCTCGGACGATATCAATGAAGCCTGGCTCGAGGAGTTCGCCAAGACCCTTCTTGGTCATCCCAGCGCCTTCCAGAAGTACAAGGTGCAGGGTCAGTTGCGCTAGGATCTGATGCCGGCGGAAACGCGCTGATTTTCATTGCGCCGGGTCGAACTGACCCCGGCAGAGCCGATGGAATTCAGGCTGCGATCAGGGGCCGGGGCGCTGTATCAGCTCGATTTTGTAACCGTCGGGGTCCTCGACGAACGCGATCACCACGGTGCCGCCTTTCATGGGGCCGGCTTCGCGTGTGACATTTCCGCCGAGTTGCCTGATTTCCGAACAGGATTGGTAGGCATCCTCCACGGCAATGGCGATGTGGCCGTAACCAGTCCCGGGTTCGTATTTCTGGATGCCCCAGTTATAGGTCAGTTCAATCACTGCCGAACTCGCCTCGTCGCCATAACCGACGAATGCCAGGGTGAACTTGCCCTCCGGAAAATCCCGCTTGCGCAGGAGTTTCATTTTCAGCACTTCGGTATAGAACTTGAGCGAGCGCTCCAGGTCGCCCACTCGCAGCATGGTGTGAAGAATTCTCATGTTGACCTCCGGTGATTGCAGTGAGCCTGCGCACATTCGGTAATTCTCGCAGGTTTCGTGCGCTGCTCCAGCTCAAGCTGGGAGTATGAAAAAGGCTCATTGAAGCCAAGTGGTGCGCCCTGGTTCGGTTCTCCCTTACAGTTCGGGGAGTTGTTTTTCCAGTTCATTGAGTTCGCGGCGCGCCGCGCGACAATCCGGGTAGACGCCTTCAACCAGCGACCAGAAGCGTGGTGAATGGTTCATCTCCAGAAGATGCGCGATCTCGTGGGCCACGACGTAGTCAATAAGGCGCTCGGGCATGTGTACCAGGCGCCAGTTGAGCAATACCCGGCCAGAAGCGTGACAGCTTCCCCAGCGGGTGCGGGCATTGGATAGCCGCACCGCGGGCGACGCTACGTCAAGCCTGCGGGAATAGTGGTCGACACGCTTTTGAAACAGCGCCAGCGCAGCCGCGCGAAGCCATGCGAGCACCGTGACACGCAACTGTTCGGTGTCGTCGCCCGCATGCAGGTGCACAACCAGGCGGCCCTCTTCATGCAGGACCCTGCGTGCCCCGGCCGTGCAGGGCAGGCGCGGCACGGCCAGGTGCACCGGCCTGCCAAACAGAGGCAGGCATTCGCCTTCACTCCATGAGAACGGCCTGGCTTCACGCCGACAGTCGTTCATGCGGCGCTGTATCCAAGATTCTTTTTCGCGAATGAATGCTTCTACTTCCGAGCGGGAAATCCAGCGCGGCGCGCGTACTTCCACGCCCTGTCGACCCACGATGATGCTCAGGCTGCGGCGCCGGGCACGGACAAAACCGTAGCACAGCAGGCCGCTGGCAAGCGCGATCTGGCGCGCCATGCCGCGAAGCGGCGGTACAAAAGTCCGGGGCAAATCGAATTGCAGGGGCAACTGGATCATGGGTTGCGAAAACTCAAGCGGCAGGACACAAATATTTCGACTGCGCCTCGATCCAGGCTTCTACTTTGGCGTTCAGCATCTCGGGAGTCTGGCCATCGCTGTCGATCGCCTCGCCGATTACCACCCGGATCTCGCCCGGGCGCTTGGTAAACGCATTGCGTCCCCAATAGAGCCCCGCGTTATGCGCCACGGGCACCACCGGTGCGCCGGTGCGAACCGCGAGCCAGGCCCCGCCAATGCGATAGGTACCCTTGGTGCCCGGGGGCACGCGGGTGCCCTCCGGGAAGACCAGGATCCAGAAACCCTGCGCCAGGCGTGTCGCACCCTGCTCGGCCATTTGGCGCAATGAACGCATTCCCTTGCCGCGATTAATCGCAATGGGGCTCATGAGTGCCAGGCCCCAGCCGAAAAAGGGAATCCACAGCAACTCTTTCTTGAGGACATGCACGTGCGGCGGGAAAATTTGCTGAAACGCTATGGTTTCCCAGGCCGATTGGTGCTTGGACAGAATAACCGCCGGGGAGCCGGGAAGATGCTCCAGGCCTTCGACGCGGTAGGTGAGGCCCAGCAGCACGCGCGCTAGTCCCATGACGCAGTACGACCACCCCGAGATGACGCGCCAGCGCGCCTGGCGAGGCAGCAGCACCGTTATCAGGGCGAGGATCGAAAAAGGCGGGGTCAGCAGTACCAGTGCGAGCGCGAAAATCACCGAGCGCAGAAAATTGGGCAGTTCGCGGTCTGTATAGGTACGCAATCGAGGATCGCAATCCCTGGCGGCTACGGTAAATGGACGATGCGCAGTGGCGGAAGAGGCATATGCCGCCTATTGAACCAGCGCCTGGGCCACCGCGGCAAGGTCCGGAAAAATCATCGTCCCATCCGGGAGTCCGCCATGTTTGCGGGTCTTCCTGCCTTTGCCGGTAAGCACCAGATAGGGCTGCGCCCCCACGGCGTGCGCAGCTTGAAGATCCTTGAGGCTGTCGCCGACCGCAGGAATGCCCTGCAGCGGTATATTGAAGCGCTCGGCTATGGCAAGCAACATGCCCGGATTGGGTTTGCGGCAGGTTGAATCGGAATCGGCGCTGTCAGGACAGTAAAACACCGCGTCAATGCGGCCGCCGGCCTGGGTGACGACCTTGTGCATCTTTGCATGCATGGCATTGAGGGCTTCCATGTCGAATAATCCACGCGCGATTCCCGACTGATTGGTGGCCACGGCGATGCGCCAGCCTGCCTGGGTAAGGCGCGCGATGGCATCCAGACTGCCGGGCACGGGACGCCATTCATCGGCGTTCTTGATGTAATGATCGCTGTCAAAATTGATCACCCCGTCGCGATCGAGTATCAGCAGCTTCATGCGGCCAGCTTGGCAATATCGGCGACACGATTCATCTCGTCGCGCAGGTCTCGCAGCAGCGCAAGGCGGTTCTTGCGTACCGCGGCATCGTCCACCATCACCATGACGGATTCGAAAAACGCATCCACCGGAACGCGCAGAACCGCAAAAGTCTTCAGGTATGCCGTGTAGTCTCCGCGCTGGAACAGCGGCCTTGCCAGGCGCGAGGCTTCGGCGAGGGCGTCGAAAAGCCCGCGTTCGGCTGTTTCGTTCATCGCGGCGGCGTCCGCCTGATTGAATGACTCCCCCTTGGCCTCGGCCTGCCTGAGGATATTGGCGACGCGCTTGTTGGCGGCGGACAGGCTTGCCGCTTCGGGCAAGGCGGAGAAAGCGCGGACCGCGGCGAGTTGGCGGGGAACCTCGGCCAGCAGGGCGGGTTTCATGCACAACACCGACTCAACCTCGTTGGCGGTATAGCCGGCATCGCGCAGGTAGCCGCGCAGGCGCTCATGCACAAAACTCTCGAGATCGGCCTGAGCATCGGAGAGCATTCCCGGGGGAAACACTGAAAATGCGCTTCTGACAAGTTCGATGAGCGACACATTGATGCCGCCCTCGACCAGCATGCGTAGCACGCCCAGGGCGTGGCGGCGCAGTGCATAGGGATCCCTGTCGCCGCTTGGCTGCTGGCCGATGCCGAACATGCCCGCCAGCGTTTCCAGTTTGTCGGCCAGCGCAACGGCTAGCGCAACCGCGTCGCGCGGCAGCGCGTCGCCGGCAAAGCGCGGCTGATAATGCTGCTCGATGGCCGTCGCCACGCGCGGATCCTCGCCGTCGCCGGTCGCGTAGTAGCGGCCCATGATTCCCTGCAGTTCGGGAAACTCGCCGACCATGTTGGTCACCAGGTCCGCCTTGGCAAGCCATGCGGCGCGCTCTGACAGCGCAGCGTCGGCGCCGATGGCGCGCGCCACCTGGCCCGCCAGCAATTGCACCCGCTCGGTGCGCTCGAGTTGCGTTCCCAGTTTGTTGTGGAACACAATCTTCGCCAGCTGCGGTACGCGGGTTTCAAGACGGACCTTGCGGTCGGTATCGAAGAAAAAGCGCGCGTCGGCAAGGCGCGGCCGCACCACGCGCTGATTGCCCTCGACAATGTTGCGAGGATCGGCAAGGCGCATGTTGCTGACGATGAGAAAGCGGTTGACAAGCTTTCCGGCGGAATCGAAAAGCGGGAAATATTTCTGATTGGTGCGCATGGTGAGCACCAGGCATTCCTGGGGAACCGACAGAAACTCGGAATCGAATTGGCCGGCATACACGCTCGGATACTCGACCAGCGCGGTAACCTCGTCCAGCAGCGGCGCGACGGCGTCCTCCGGTCCGAGCGACGCCCCCAGTTGCGCGGCGCGCGCACGTAACTGGCTTTCGATCTCGGCGCGGCGCGCATCGAAGGACGCGATGATCATGCCGTGCGCCGCAAGCGCCTCTTCGTAAGCGTCCGCGGACGCCACCTCGATGTCCTTGACGCCCTGGAAGCGATGGCCTTGAGTCATTCGTCCGGCCTGCAGGCCCAGAGTCGATACTTCGATGATTGCTGGGCCGTGCAGGGCAATCAGTCCATGGGCCGGGCGCACGAAGCGGACGCTGCTCATCCCGTCGGCAAGCTGGTAAGTCATCAACTTCGGAATGGGCAGCTTTTCGAGCGCATCCTGCAAAGCGAGCTGCAATCCGGCGGCCAGTGTCACGCCGGGGATCATCTGCTTCAGATAAACAAATTCGGCGCCGCCCTCCACTTTGCGCTCGATCTGGTCCAGGGTTGCAGCTTCTTTCTCCAGGCGTTTGCCCAGGGCCGCGCTCGGGCTTCCATCGGCGCCAAAGGCGACCTTGGCGGGCATCAGCTTTTTCTCTTCGGTTCGGTCCGCCGCGCGCGGGCGCACCTCACTGATCAGCGCGGCAAGGCGCCGCGGCGTGGCGAACACGCGCATGTCTCCGGTGTCGAGTTCTTTCAGCTTGATCCGCACCAGATAGTCGAGCAGCCCCTGGCCGAAGCGCTCGCCCAGTTGCCGCAGTGCCTTGGGGGGCAACTCTTCGGTGAAAAGCTCTACCAGGAGGCTCGCGTTCATGCGGCTTCGCGCTCCTGCAAGCCCGCGCGCAGGGCCTCAAGATCGATGCCGAGCTTGTGTAACTGGTCCGGCGCGCACAAGGGAAAGCCGCTGCGGATCCGGGAATCGAAATAGGCCTGGGACACGCTGCGCGCCAGATTGCGGATGCGCCCGATGTAGGCTGCGCGTTCGGTGACGGAAATGGCGCCGCGCGCATCCAGCAGATTGAAAGTGTGGGCGGCCTTGAGCACTTTTTCATAGGCGGGCAGAGCCAGGCGCGCCTCCATGAGGCGCCTGGCGTCGCTTTCGTGATCGCCAAAATGGCGGAACAGCATCTCGGCATCCGATTGTTCAAAGTTGTAAGTCGATTGCTCCACCTCGTTCTGGTGGTAGACATCGCGGTACTTGAGCCCGGGTGTCCACACCAGATCGAAAACGTTTTCGACGCCTTGCAGATACATCGCCAGCCGTTCCAGGCCGTAAGTGATCTCGCCCATTATCGGCTTGCAGTCCAGCCCGCCTACCTGCTGAAAATAGGTGAACTGGGTGATCTCCATGCCGTCCAGCCAGACCTCCCAGCCCAGGCCCCAGGCGCCCAGCGTGGGATTTTCCCAGTCGTCCTCGACAAAGCGCACATCGTGCTCTTTCGGGTCAATGCCGATGGCCCGCAGCGATCCAAGGTAAAGATCGAGAATCTCCGGCGGCGAGGGCTTGAGCACCACCTGAAACTGGTAGTAATGCTGCATGCGGTTGGGGTTGTCGCCATAGCGACCGTCCTTTGGGCGGCGCGAAGGCTGCACATAGGCCGCGCGCCACGGCTCCGGTCCGATGGCACGCAGGAAGGTGGCCGTGTGCGAGGTGCCGGCGCCGACCTCCAGATCATAGGGCTGAAGCAGCGCGCAGCCCTGCGCGGCCCAGAATTGCTGCAGACACAGAATGAGATCCTGAAACGTGGACATGGGGCGAGCTGCAGACGATGATGAACACCGACGCGATTTTACCGGCATTTGCAGCAACTCAGGCGGTCAGAGTCGGTCTTTTGCGGGCGAAATGGCGTTGTCGCAAGGCATAAACCAATGCCAGCAGCAGCGACAGCAGGCATGCCGCGAGGACCGCGCTGTTTCCGACCCTTACATAGGGCGTGATGCCAACCTGGGGTTGCGCCGTCGCATGCAACACGCCTTCGGTGAACTGCGGCAGTTGCGCGAGCACGCTGCCGCGTTGGTCGATGATGGCAGTCACGCCGGTATTGGTCGCGCGCAGCATGGGTCGGCCGGTTTCAATGGCGCGCATGCGCGAGATCTGCAGGTGTTGCCCGGGAGCCAGCGAATCTCCGAACCAGGCGACATTGGAAAGATTGGCGAGCAGCGCTGCTTCTGGCAGTTGTGCGATCAGCTCCTCGCCAAAAGCATCTTCGTAGCAGACGGTGATGCCGATGGGTACCCCGGCGGCGCGCATCGGCCTGGGATCGGTTCCCATGGAAAAGTCCGATAGCGGGATGTGCAGCGTGCCCAGTATCCATTTGAATTCCGGCGGCACGAACTCGCCCAGTGGAACCAGGTGCGACTTGGCATAGAACTGCAGCTCGCTCAGTCCCAGGCTGGCCACGCCGTTGAAGTAATCGCCGCTGGCATTGCGATAGGGTGCTCCCAGCAGTATGTCTGCCTGGCGCTGCCGGGCAAATCCGGCAAGGCCATCCAGGTAGGCCGGGTCGACCTGGTCGAGGAAGCGCGGCACCGCGGTTTCAGGCAGGACGATGAGCCTCGCGTTGCTGGATTCGACCAGGCGCTTGTAGGTGGCCAGCGTCGCGGCGTATTGAGCCGGCTCGAATTTCATGCTTTGCGGGATATTCCCCTGAACCAACGCGACCGCAACCGGCGCCCCCGAGGCGTGAACCCATTCGACATCGCGCAGCAGTGCCCCGCCAGCGATCAACGAGACGGCGATTGCCACAAGGGCGAGACGCCCGGGCAGGGACGCAATCACGGCGGCGGCGGCGAGCGAACCCGAGACAATGGCCAGCAAAAGCGACACGCCATACACGCCCAGTACCGGAGCGTAGCCGGCCAGGGGCGAGTCGATCTGCGAGTAACCCATCGCCAGCCAGGGAAAGCCGGTCAGCAGCCAGCCGCGCATCCACTCGGTGAGGACCCAAAGAGCCGGCACCAGGAGGATCGCCTGAACGCCGGGGGGCGCTTCCATGCGCGCCTGGAGCGATCCTGCCAGCGCCGGGAACAGGGCGAGATAGGCGCAGAAGAGCGCGGTCGCCGCACCCGCCAGCGGTGCCGGCATCATGCCGAATTGGTGCAGGCTCACGTACACCCAGGAGGCACCTGCGCCGAAAAGGCCGGCGCCAAAGAGAAACCCGTACAGGGCCGCTTCCCTGGGGTTCGGGGTGCGCAGCCAGATGATCACCAGTACCGTCAAACACAATCCGGTAAGCCACGGCAGCCCAAAGGGCGAGAATCCGGCCGCCGCGCAGGCGCCCGCGGTCGCGGCGAGCATGGCGCGGCGCGAGCGGGAAGCCAGAACCCCCGACAATGGGGCCGCGTTCAATTGCGACCGGGCAGTTTCTGCACCGACAACAGATGCAGCCTTCTGCTGTCGGCGCGGAGCACCGAAATGCGCAAACCCTCGAGGGTGACCGATTCGCCGCGTTTGGGCAGCCGGCCGAAGCGGTCGATCAGCAGCCCGCCGACGGTATCGAAATCATGGGTGGCGAACGAGGTGTCAAACGCGTCGTTGAAATCCTCGATCTCCGTCTGCGCCTTGACGCGATATTGCCCGCCGATCTCGAGCACGATGTTGTCCGCGGCATCGTCGAAGTCGTATTCGTCTTCGATATCGCCCACGATCTGCTCGAGGACATCCTCGATCGATATCAGGCCTGCGACGCCGCCGTACTCATCCACCACGATCGCCATGTGATTGCGGTTGGCGCGAAAATCCCGCAGCAGCACATTGAGCGGTTTGGATTCCGGCACGAACACCGCGGGGCGCAGCATTTCGCGCACGCTGAAATCCTCCTCACCGGCGTAATAGCGCAACAAGTCTTTGGCCAGCAGGATGCCGATCACGTTGTCGCGATTCTTGTCGACCACCGGAAAGCGCGAATGCGCGGTGGCGATCACAAACGGGATGAACTTGTCCGGGGTCTCGGCGACGTCGATGACATCCATTTGCGCGCGCGGCACCATGATGTCGCGCACCCGCATTTCCGAGACCTGCATCACGCCTTCGGTCATTGAAAGAGCATCCGCGTCCAGCAGGTTGCGCGCGTGGGCCGAGCGCAGCAACTCCAGCAGTTGCGTGCGGTCCTGGGGCTCGCGCATCAGCAAGGCGGAGAGACGTTCCAGCAATGAATGTTTTTCAGGCTCGTTCACGGGCAGGGGTCGGCAGGTACGGGTCAGGGTAACCCAAGCCGCGCAGTATGCGCCGTTCATGCCGCTCCATGACCCGGGCGGCGGCGGGGGATTCGTGATCATAACCGCGCAAATGCAGGATGCCGTGCACCGTCAAATGTGCGTAATGGGCGCCGGGCGACTTGCGCTGTTCGCGCGCTTCGCGGGCAACGACGGTGGCGCAAAGAACGATGTCGCCGCAGGTCGTGCGGCCCGTTTCATAGGGAAACGAAAGCACGTTGGTGGCGTAATCCTTGCCGCGGTAGCGACGGTTCAGCAAGCGGGCCTCCGGCGTGGTCACCACCCTGACCGTCACCTCGGCGCGTGCGCCCAGTGCGGCCAGGGCCCAGTGACGAAAATTGGCGCCGCGCGGCACCCCTCGGGCTCGGGTGGCAATCTGCACGCTGACCGCGGGCGGGGCGACTTTCGTTCTGGCGGTCATTCCGTTTCACCGTCATACGCGTCCACGATGCGCTGCACCAGAGGATGCCGCACCACGTCTTTGGAGGTGAAAGTCGAGAACGCGATGCCGCGCACCCCGGCGAGCACCTTGCGGGCATTGGTGAGGCCGCTGGTGTGTCCGCGCGGCAGGTCGACCTGGGTGACATCGCCGTTGACGACAGCCTTGGAGCCAAAGCCGATGCGCGTAAGAAACATCTTCATCTGTTCGGGCGTGGTGTTTTGCGCCTCGTCAAGAATGATGAAGGAATGATTCAGGGTGCGCCCGCGCATGTAAGCGAGCGGCGCGAGTTCAATGGCCGCGCGCTCGAACAGCTTGCCCACCTTGTCATATCCCATCAGGTCGTAGAGCGCGTCATACAGGGGGCGAAGGTAAGGATCCACCTTCTGCGCCAGGTCGCCCGGCAGAAATCCCAGGCGTTCTCCGGCCTCCACCGCGGGCCGAACCAGCACGATGCGCTTGACGGCATCGCGCTCCAGGGCGTCCACGGCGCAGGCGACCGCCAGATAGGTCTTGCCGGTGCCGGCCGGTCCTATGGCGAAGGTGATGTCGTGCGCCAGGATATCGCGCAGATAGGCGCGCTGATTGGGCGTGCGGCCTTTGAGATCGAGCTTGCGCGTGGCAAGCGAGGGTTCGACGCAATCCGCCTGCGCCGACTCGCCGGGGTCTTCGATCAAGGCAAGTTGTATTGTTTCAAGCGACAATTCGCGCGCCGCGTCCGCATAGAAATCGCGCAGCGCGCTTGCGGCGCGCGCCGTATTGGCAGGCGCTCCGCTCAAGGTGAAGCGTTCGCCGCGCCGTGCAATGGAAACGTCCAGGGCGGTCTCGATCTGCCTCAGGTTTTCGTCCAGAACGCCGCACAGGTTGGCCAGGCGCTGATTGTCGATCGGCGAGAAACGCAGTTCGACGGGCTTGAGCTTCAAGTATGGGGGATCAAACGATGTGAAGTGTGTAGTGTCGCAGTTTTGGCGCGTTCCGTGCAAATCGGCAAAATCCGCAATGCCGTTCGGGCGAAGGCGCCATCAGCACGAGTCGACATCATGCCGGCGTGCCTGTCGCCGCCGGTTCTCCGCGGAGAGTGTGTTTTCGCACTTCCTGGATGCGTACTTTCTCGAATGTGCCGATCGAAGCGGGATCACCGGGAAAATTCACCGTCCGATTGCTGCTGGTGCGTCCGGCAAGTTCCCGGGGGTCTTTTGCCGAGGGCGCCTCGACCAACACTGTCTGGATCGTGCCGATCAGGCGTTGGCTGTGCACCAGCTCCATGGAGTCCTGCTTTTCCTGCAGCCGATACAGGCGTTCAAGTTTTTCCGGGTGTGGCGTGTCGTCGGTGAGCGCGGCGGCCGGGGTTCCGGGCCGCGGGCTGTACAAGAAGGAATAGGACGCGTCGAAGCCGACATCGTCCATCAGGCGCAATGTGGCCTCGAAATCCGCCGCGGTTTCCCCGGGGAATCCGACGATGATATCCGTGGTCACCGAAATGCCCGGCCGCGCTTCACGCAAGCGCCGCACAATGGATTTATATTCAAGCGAGGTGTAGCCGCGTTTCATCGCGGCAAGGACCCGGTCCGATCCCGATTGCACCGGAAGATGGACATGTTCGGCGAGCTTCTCGATGCGTGCATGCACTTCGATGAGGCGCGGCGTGAATTCCCGCGGATGCGAGGTGGTGTAGCGGATCCTGCCGATGCCGGGGATGTCGGCGACGTATTCCAGCAACAATGCGAAGTCGCAAACTTGCGTCGTGCCGGAGGCCTCGTCGCGATAGGCGTTGACATTCTGTCCGAGCAGAGTGACTTCCCTGATTCCGGTCGCAGCCAATCCGGCAATCTCGGTCAGCACATCGGCCAGCGGTCGTGAGACCTCCTCGCCACGGGTATAGGGCACGACGCAGAAGCTGCAGTATTTGCTGCAGCCTTCCATGATGGAGACAAAAGCGCTCGGGCCGGTGTTGCGCGGCGCGGGCAGATGGTCGAATTTCTCGATTTCCGGAAAGGAGATATCCACCTGGGGCTTGCCGGAACTGCGCCGCGCTGCCAGCAATTGCGGCAGCCGGTGCAGGGTTTGTGGACCGAATACGACATCGACAAAGGGTGCTCGCCGGATTATCGCCTCGCCCTCCTGGCTGGCCACGCATCCCCCCACGCCGATCAGCAGGCCGGGATTGGCGTCCTTGAGGTGGCGGACGCGACCCAGGTCGTGAAACACTTTTTCCTGAGCTTTTTCGCGCACCGAGCAGGTGTTGAACAGGATCAGATCCGCGTCCTCGGGCTTGTCTGTCATTACATAGCCTTCTGCGGCGTACAGCACGTCGGTCATCTTGTCCGAGTCGTACTCGTTCATCTGGCAGCCGAAGGTACGCAGGTATATTTTTTTGACCATGATTCAGGCTGCGATAGTTCGCAATCCGGGCCCCGGAGGCTAGGGCAGCGGTTTTTCGCGCGCCGCCTCTTCGGGGGTCAGCAGCCAGGCGCGCGCCACCTGCCCGGAGGGGTCCAGCTGATATTCCGCCAACGCGCCTTCACCGGGGAGTGACACCGGCACGACAATCATGTTTTGCTGGTTGCGGATTGTCGCTCCAGGGGCAAGCTGCATCTGCTTGTCGTCGATCGCGATCACGGAATCCTGCACATGCCGCAACCAGCCCCGCTGGGTGTCGAGCGGGATTGGCCGGATTTGTGCTGAAGCGCAATAGGCAATGCCCAATAGGATCCCGCCAATGAGGTACAGTCGCCATTGATTCATGCCGCAGAACCCGGTGAGGTTAGTACATACTTACGTGCTAACACTGAAGATATTTGGTCGCAAATGATGGGGTTAAACCTTTGCGGCGCGGACTAAGATTCCGTCTCGCCGCAATTTTGAACTATAAAACGCCGGCAAGAATAACAGAATCAATGCTTGACGCCGAACCCCTTGTATCACGGTGTTCCGCATTGTGCAGGTTGTTTTTGCCGTGACTTTCTGCCCATTTGTCGTGAAAAGTCCGGCAGTCGATTCAGTGGGATTTCCGAAGATGTCTACAAACGCGCAGCAGCAGAATCGCCTCGACAGGGCGCACGAGGCAATGGGTCGCGGGCAGTGGCAGGCCGCTGAAGCGCTGGCCAGGGCCGGGCTCAAAGCGAACCCCCGTGACATGGACTTCCTTGGCGTACTTGGCGCCAGTCTCTACCAGCAGAGAAGATACCAGGATGCCCTGGCGCCATTGCTCAGGTTGTACGAGCACGATCCGCAAAGCGGTGCCGGCGGTCCGCTCGGCCAGTGCTACCTAGAGTGCGGCGATGCC
Organism: uncultured beta proteobacterium; assembly: GCA_903859155.1. Classification (GTDB taxonomy): domain Bacteria; phylum Pseudomonadota; class Gammaproteobacteria; order Burkholderiales; family SG8-39; genus 2-02-FULL-62-17. The sequence goes on along the minus strand of CAIOLO010000165.1, from coordinate 20,694 downwards.
GCGAAAGCGACGCAGCTGCTGGAGCAGGAGGTCGGGAGGTCGCCCGAATCTCCGGACTTGCGAAACTTGCTTGCCCTTTCACTTGCAAGGCAATCCCGCCACAGCGAAGCCATAGCCGTCCTGCAGCCGGCGCGCGACCTCAATCCGCCGCTTTATGACACCTGCATCAATCTTGGCTGCCTGCTCCATGAAACCGGTCGTCATGAAGAGGCCATCGATAATTTCAGAAGGGCCGCAGAACTGCGTCCGGAGCGTTCTTCCGCGCACAGCAATCTGGGGAAGGCCCTGAAGAGCCTGATGCGACATGAGGAAGCGGTTGCAAGTTTTCGTCTTGCGGCGGTGTTGTCCCCAGGCGATCCTGAGCTACACGACAACCTGGGTACCGCACTTGCTGACATGGGACGCTACGACGAAGCCATGGCGAGCTATCACATGGCCTTGTCGATCCGCCCTGATCTTGCCAAGGCCGCATACAACCTGGGCCTTGTTTTCAAGGAACTGAAGCGCCACGGCGAGGCGATTGCCTGCTTTGAGAAGACTCTGTCTCTGGAACCCGGGCACAGGTACGCGCTCAGTGCGCTGGCGGCAAGCGAGCGGGCAATCTGCAACTGGGAGGGTTTCAGTCAAAGAACGGAACAACTCAACCGTGCTGTCACCGAAGGATCGTCGGTGATCGAACCTTTTTTCTTTCTGACATCTTCCGACGATCCCGCCGCACAGCGTCGTTGCGCCGAAAGGAGCATCGCAGACCTGTTCCCGGCAAATCCGGCGCCATTATGGAATGGCGCGATTTATGCGCACCCGGAGATCCGACTGGCCTACGTGTCGGCGGACATCAATGCCCATCCCGTCGCCTACCTGATAGCCGGCGTGTTCGAGCGCCACAATCGCGCGCGATTCAAGACCACATGCGTTTCCCTTGTCGCCGGCGACGGCAGCGCAATGCGCGCCCGGCTTGAGCGTTCCTTCGACCGGTTCGTTGATGCAAGCCGCTTGAGCGACGACGCAGTGGCGCAGGTTCTGCGCGAGGGCAACATCGACATCGTGGTCGATCTGAGCGGCATAACCGCCCGCGCCAGACCCGCGATAGCAGCGCGGCGACCGGCGCCGGTGCGGGTCAATTTTATCGGTTTCCCTGGCACGCTCGGCGGAAGCCTGGCCGACTACATCATCGCGGATAGATTCGTCGTGCCCCAGGAATATGAGCGCCACTATTCTGAAAAAGTCGTCTGTCTTCCTGACTGTTACATGCCCTGGGACTCGGGTCAGCAGATTGATGCGCGCACCCCCTCGCGGGCCGATGCGGGGTTGCCCGACGAGGCGTTCGTCTTCTGCAGCTTCAATAACACTTCCAAGTTATCGCCGGCGTGTTTTGATGTCTGGATGCGTCTGCTCGCCGCAATTCCGACCAGCGTGCTATGGCTGTTCCAGGACAATCAGGAAGCCGCGTCAAACCTTCGCAAGCAGGCGCGCGCGCGCGGCGTTGACCCGCAGCGGCTGATATTCGCGCAAAAGCTGCCCATCGCGCAGCACCTGGCGCGCCATCGCCTCGCGGACCTGTTTCTCGACTCGCTTCCCTACAACGCCCACACCACGGCGAGCGATGCCCTTTGGGCAGGGCTCCCGGTGCTCAGTTGTGCGGGGTCGGCGTTCGCAGGACGTGTTGCAGGGAGCATGTTATGTGCCGCTGGCATGCCCGAACTCGCCGTCTCGACAATGCAGGAATACGAAGCGCTGGCGCTGCGCCTGGCCAGCGACCGGGCCTGGCTCGGCGAGTTGCGCGCTAGACTGGCGAGCACACGACACAACGTTCCGCTCTTCGACACCGACCGCTACACGCAAAATCTGGAGAAGGCTTTTGAAAAAATGTGGCATCTGACCCGCCTGGGCCGGGCGCCCGAAGCGTTTTCGGTCGGGTAGCGCGGCTGCGCCGCGGGCAGCGCTTTTTCGGCCCGACCGAAAACCGCTATGGAAAAGGGCTACGCTTTCACGTAACCCTTTGTATTGTTGGTGGCGAATCCGTGATTCGAACACGGGACCTGCGGATTATGATTCCGTCGCTCTAACCGGCTGAGCTAATTCGCCATGCAAGGTCGCGAATTGTCGTTTTCAAGGCCGGTATTGTCAAGGAGATAGCCGCTTTACGGCTGCCCGTAGCTCTGATTTTGAGGACGCTTGAGGCCCGTTTTGGCGCCATTAGTCCCTGTTTTCGGAATAACCGGAACCGGCCGGTCAATTCAGCCTCGGTCCGCCGTGGTGTAATTGGAAATGAGCAAAAACCTGACGTGTGATGTGCTGGTGGTCGGCGCGGGACTGACCGGAGCGAGCCTGGCGTGCGCCTTGCGGAACCACGGTCTGCGGATTGCCGTCATTGAAGCAAGGCCGCCTGTCGCTGCGGTTGCGGATTGGGACGCACGGGTCTACGCCTTGTCGCCATCCAGCCAGAGGTTTCTGGACGAACTTGGCGTCTGGGAAAAACTCGACCCGGAGCGCCTCGAGGCGGTGCGCGACATGCGCATTTTCGGCGACGATGGTGCTGCAAGCCTGGGCTTTTCGGCCTATCAAACTGCCGTTGACCGTCTCGCCACCATTGTCGAGTCAGGCGCTGTACAACGCGCCCTGTGGGAGGCGATGCGGGAGGCACGCGACATTGAACTGATTTGCCCGGAGACGGCGAGGGAATTTCTCTGGGGCAGGGATGCCTGCGAAATCCATCTCGAGAGCGGCGGGATGATAAGAACAAAACTTGTGGTGGGCGCCGATGGCATGCACTCCGCGGTGCGCATGGCCGCGGGCATGGAGGCGCGTATCGAGCCCGCCGGACAAAAGGGTGTCGTAGCGAATTTTTCCTGTGCGTCGCCGCATTTCGGGACGGCTTTTCAATGGTTTCGTGAAGACGGGGTGCTGGCCTGGCTGCCATTGCCGGGCCGGCGCTTTTCCATGGTGTGGTCGACCGATGAAAAGCATGCGACCGAACTGCTGCAGTGCGGGGCCGACTTGCTTTGCGAGCGTGTGGCGCTGGCGGGCAGGGGGACTCTGGGTGAATTGTCCCTTTTGACCGCGCCCGCGGCGTTCCCGTTGGCGTGGTTGTCGGTGCGCAATCGGGTGCGCGAGCGTCTGGCATTGATCGGCGATGCCGGCCACGTCGTGCATCCGCTGTCCGGCCAGGGCGTCAACCTGGGTTTCGGCGATGCCCGTGAACTCGCGGTGCTGCTGCGCGGTGCTGCCGAGCGGCGTGCCGACCCGGGCGAACTGCTGCGTTTGCGAAAATTCGAACGGTCCCGGGCTGAGGCTATACTTGCGATGCGACTGGCGACCAAGGGCCTCAAGGAATTATTCGCAGATCGCTCGGTTGCCGCGGCGAAAATGCGCAATTTTGGTTTGAACCTAATCGACCGGGCGACAGTCATAAAGAGTCTGCTTGCACGGCATGCCATGGACTGACACGATGATGCGAATACCGGTAGTGTTTTTCACCGCTCTGATCGCCTCGATCGGCCTGATCGCCGGCAGCGCGCCCGCCTGGGCCGATGAAGCCACCGTGCGGCAGATGGTCGAGGCGCGTTTCTCGGCGAAAGTCGACGGCGTCGTCAAGACGGGATATGGCGGTCTGTACGAGGTGCGTCTGGGCGAAACACTCGTATACACCGATGAAAAGGTCAACTTCCTGCTGGTGGGCAGCCTCATCGACGCCAAGACGCGGGAGAACATCACTGAAACGCGCAAGGAAAAGCTCGGCCAGGTCAATTTCGACGAACTGCCGCTGGAGTCCGCGGTCAAGGTGGTTCGCGGCAATGGCAAAAGCGTTTTCGCGGTTTTCGCCGACCCCAACTGCGCTTTTTGCAAGCGCTTCGAGCGCGATCTGGCGACACTGCAGGATGTCACCATCTACACCTTTCTTTACCCCATTCTCGATCCCGGCAACGGCGGGGATTCCATGCGCAAGTCCAAGGCCATCTGGTGTTCCAAGGACCGGGGCAAGGCCTGGCTGGACCTGATGCAGAAAAGCGTGGCGCCGATCATGGCGGGCAATTGCGATACCACGGTGTTGCAGCGCAATCTTGAGCTGGGCACGAAGTTGGGCATCAGCGGTACGCCCACCAGCTTCGCGGCTAATGGGCAACGCATCGTCGGGGCGAGGTTCCCCGAATTGCGCAAGGCGATAGAGCTGGTAAAGAATTAGGCAGGGACCGAAGCGGGGTGCCTCTCAACTCGGCACCTTGGGGTCAATCTCTTGTATCGAGCTCTTCTTTGGATTGACTGCGCCTGGGCCGCTGCTCAGGGGCTCGGTGGTTGTGAGCCTTTGGGCCACAGCACCCACATGCGTCCCTGCTGGCGCATGCTTCCGGCTTGATTGCCGGCTTCGGCACCGAAGCCCCAGAAGAAATCGGCACGCACCGCTCCGCGGATGGCGCCGCCGGTATCCTGTGCGAATACCAGGCGCCTCAAGGGTTCGCTTTTCCCCGGCATGCTGGTGGCGAGGAATACCGGCACCCCCAACGGAATGAAGCGCGGATCCACCGCAATGGAACGCTGTGGTGTGAGAGCCGTGCCCATGGCGCCGGGCGGGCCCAGGGCTGGGTCGGAGGAGGCCTTGGGCAATTCACGAAAGAATACATAGCTCGGGTTCTGCGCCAGCAGCTCCGGCAATCGCGCCGGGTTGGCGCGCGCCCAGGCCTGAATTCCCTGCATGGAGGCTTCGCTGGCTTGCAGCTCGCCGCGCTCGATCAAGGCGCGCCCAATGGAAACGTAAGGGTGTCCGTTCTGTTCCGCGTAGCCCAGGCGCAGCGTATCGCCATTGTCGAGCTGAACGCGTCCCGAACCCTGGATCTGTAGAAAAAAGGCCTCGACGGCATCGTCCACCCACGCCAGTTCCTTGCCCGAGAGCGGTGCAGCACCGCGCTCGATCTCCGCGCGGGAAAAATAGGGGACCACGCGGCGTCCCTCGATGCGCCCGCGCAGGCGCAGATTGCGCAAATCCGGATTTATTGCAGCCAGGTCCACGATCAGCAGGTCATCGGGGGGCGCATACAGGGGTACGCGATAAGCACCCTGGCGGATGCGGCTGCCGCGCAGCAGCGGCTCGTAATAGCCGGTGATCAGGCCTTCCGTATTGCCGTCGGCCGCAGACACTCGCCAGGGCAGGAAATGTTCTTCGAAAAATTGCCTCAGGCGGTCCGCGCCGGTACTGGCAGCGGCGGCGCAGGCATCGCGCCAGTCGGGCCGATTGCGCAAGCGCGTGCAGGACGTGCGCAATGCACCCAGCGCATCGGCCATTTCATCGTCGCTCCAGCCTGGCAGGTCGGCGAAAGCGGAGGCTTCAAACAGGCTCGCTCGCGGCGGAACGGGGGTAACAGTGGGCGGTGCCGGACAAGCCTGACACACCGGGCAGGGTGTCTGGGCCGGGCACACTGCGAGCTCGGTGACAGGAGCGGTGACACAAGCGGCGGCGAGGGCGCCGGATAACAGGGCCCCGGCGCGTTGAATGACCCGTATCATTGCGCGCAGGTTCGAAACGACCTTTGACCGTTCAAGCGTCAACGATTTGCCCGGCGGTGGAAACGCAAGAATGGCTTTCATAATAAGAAAATGCTCCCCGCGAACTCCCCGAGGTCCGGGGGTGTTGCTGTCTTCGCGCAAAGGCTGCTAAGGATTTTCATGGGTTCTGGATTGTGGATTTTGATACTCGAAGGGGCTATTGCGGTCGGGCTGCTGCTGTTCATTGTCTGGTGGACCTTGCCAAGCGGCAACAAGGACAAACGCCCACAAGACAAACGGTAGAGATTGGCAACTTTCAACGGGTTGCCGCGTTCAGACCGCAGCGATTGCATCCTGCGTCCGCGCTGGCGCGCGAGTACCAGGTCGTGCAGCACGGCGATCAGCGTATAGCTTTGCCGCAGCAAGAGGCGAGGAAACCAATCAATGCAGGACGCGCGGAACAGATAGCGTAAACGGCGGGATCTGTGCATCGAAGGCCACACCGTCCTCGGTGACCATCTCGTAGGATCCGCGCATGACCCCCACCGGGGTCGCGATGATGGTTCCGCTGGTGTATTCAAAACTCTGTCCGGGCTTGAGCACCGGTTGTTCGCCCACGACACCCAGCCCGCGCACTTCGTTTATCTTTTCGCGCCCGTCGGTGATGATCCAGTGCCGTGATCTGAGCTTGGCTGTGAGTTTGCCGGTATTGCGTATCGTGATCGTATAGGCGAACACGAAACGCTCCTTGCTCTCGTCGGATTGTTCCGGCACGTAACGTGTTTGCGCGGTAACCGTGACTTCGCGCCGCTTGTCAGGATTGTCGATTTGGCCCATCAGCGATTATTGCACATGAAATTGCTGTCACAGGCAGATTGCGCATAGCCGCCAAGCGCAGCCACATCTTTGGCGCAGCCGCGCCACCATTCCAGGCCGGGAATCAAGGGTAAAATCCGGCCGCGCAGACGCTTTGGCTTTGCGCGCCCGGCGCCGGGCCGGCGTCGAAGCTGCGACGTCCCGGATCCACTGCAACCATGCCTCAATACCGAATCGCACCCAGCATTCTCTCGGCCGACTTCGCCCGCCTTGGCGAGGAGGTCCGCGCGGTAATCGCGGCGGGTGCCGACATGATCCACTTCGACGTCATGGATAACCATTACGTCCCCAATCTCACCATCGGGCCGCTGGTGTGCGAAGCGCTGCGGCCGGTGACCAGCGCTGCAATAGACGTGCATCTGATGGTCGAACCGGTTGATCGCATCATTCCCGATTTCGCCAAGGCCGGCGCCAATATCATCAGTTTTCATCCCGAGGCGAGCCGCCACGTCGATCGCACCATCGGCCTGATACACGAGCAGGGCTGCAAGGCGGGCCTGGTATTGAATCCGGCCACGCCGCTCGCATGCCTCGATCACGTGCTCGCAAAACTTGATCTGGTTCTGATCATGTCGGTCAATCCGGGTTTTGGTGGCCAGAAATTCATCGATCATGCGCTGGTGAAAATCGCCGAGGCACGCCGCCGCATCGATCGCGAAACCGCCGCGAGCGGGCGCACCATCCTGCTGGAGGTCGATGGCGGGGTGAAAACCGACAACATCGCCGCGATTGCCCGCGCCGGCGCCGATACCTTCGTGGCCGGATCGGCCATTTTTGGTTCGCCCGACTACCAGGCGACCATCCTTGCCATGAGAGCCGCGTTGGCCGGGGTCGGCGCGTGAGCGAGGCAGGCGCAAGCGCGTCACTGCGCGTGGCCAACCACAGGCCGGTGCGCGCCGTGCTTTTCGATCTGGATGGCACGCTGCTCGATACCGTGGGAGACCTTGCCTGTGCTGCAAATCGCATGCTGGCGGCAATGGGCCTGGCGCTGCGGGAAGAGTCTGAGATACGCAATTTTGTCGGCAAGGGCACCGCGAAACTGGTCGAGCGCTGCATAGGCGGCGATCTGGCGAGGCTCGAGGAGGCGCTGGGGGTATTCAGCGCGGCTTACCTGGAGGAATCCGGGCGCAGCGCGCGCATTTATCCCGGTGTGCTTGAAGGTCTGGCATTGCTCGCCACGCAAGGCGTGCTGATGGGCTGTGTCACCAACAAGCCCGAGGCGTTCACGCGACCGTTGTTGCGGCAGATGGACCTGGCGAAATATTTCACCACGGTGGTTTCAGGCGACACGGTGGCGCGGCGCAAACCCGATCCGATGCCTTTTGTTCATGCCTGCGCGCAACTGGGCGTTGCCTGCGAAGAGGCGCTGGTGATTGGTGACTCGGCCAATGACGCGCAAGCCGGCCGCGCGGCAGGATGCCGCGTGCTGTGCGTGCCCTATGGGTATCGCGAAGGGCAGCCGCTGGAGTCGCTCGATTGCGATGCCGTGGTGGACGATGTGCGGGCGGCGGCGGAATTCGTGCTGCGCGCGAACAGCACGATTTTGGAAGTCACAGGATGAGCCGGCTGCTCGAGCAGATCGGCGCGGTTGTCGGCCCCTCGGGCATGCTGACCGGGGCCGATGCCCAGGTGTGGGCCACCGATTGGCGCAAGCGCTATTTTGGCAAGGCACTCGCCGTGGTCCGCCCCGCGAACACCGCCGAAGTTGCCAAAGTGGTGCGCCTGTGCGCGCAGACCCGCACCGCAATTGTCCCGCAGGGCGGCAACACCGGACTGTGCGGCGGCGCCACCCCCGATGCGAGCGGCGCTCAGATAATACTGAGCCTGTCGCGCATGAACCGGGTGCGTGCCATCGATACGCTCAATAACACGCTGACCGTCGAGGCGGGATGCGTTCTCACCGCCGTGCAGCAGGCGGCCGAGGCGGCGGGGCGGTTGTTCCCGCTGAGCCTCGCGGCCGAGGGCACTGCGCAAATCGGCGGCAACCTTTCCACCAACGCGGGCGGCACTGCGGTGCTGCGCTATGGCAATACGCGCGAGCTCACGCTCGGCCTCGAAGTGGTGCTGGCCAGCGGCGAGATCTGGGAAGGCCTGCGCGGCCTGCGCAAGGACAACACCGGCTATGACATGAAGCACCTGTTTATCGGCGCCGAGGGTTCGCTGGGCGTCATTACCGCCGCGGTGCTGAAGCTGTTCCCATTGCCGCGCGCGCGCGTAACCGCCATCGCGGCGCTGCCCGACGCGCAGACGGCGCTGTCCCTGCTTGCCTATGCACAGGAGCGGCTGGGAAGCGGGTTGACCGGTTTTGAGCTCTTCTCGGCATTGTGCCTGGACCTGGTGCTCAAGCACTATCCGGCCAGTATTGCGCCGTTCGCCGCGCGCTATCCGCAGTACGTGCTGATTGAATTGTCCGACCTGGAGTCCGAGGAGGCGGCGCGAAACTCGCTCGAGGGCATGCTCGGCGGCGCGCTTGAATCGGGGCTGATTCTGGATGCCGCAGTGTCGCAGAGCCTGGCGCAGTTCAAGTCGATGTGGGCGCTGCGCGAAAACGTTTCGGAAGCGCAGGCGCAGGAAGGCCCGAACATCAAGCACGACGTCACCGTGCCGATCTCGCGCATGGCCGAATTCATCGAAGTCACCGACGCAGAGCTGGCGCGGGCCTTCCCCGGCATGCGCAATGTGACTTTCGGCCACCTCGGGGACGGCAATCTGCATTACAACGTCTCCCCGCCCGAGGGCGTGCCGCACGCGGATTTCGTGCGGCGCACCGAGGAGGTGAATCGCGTCGTGCACGACAGCGTGGCGCGCTTCAACGGGTCGATATCCGCCGAGCACGGCCTGGGGCAATACAAGCGCGAGGAAATCACACGCTACAAATCGGTGGTTGAAATGGAAATGATGCGCAGCGTCAAGCGGGCGCTCGATCCGCTGGGGATCATGAATCCGGGCAAGGTGTTGTAGCGGCGCTTACGGTATCAAATAACGAACAATATGAAAGTCAGAGCCCAGGTTATTTCCGACGAGTACCTCAAGGAGCAGCAAAAACTGCACCTGAATCCGGCTTACGGAACGGCATCCATCCATTTTGCGCCGATCGTCAAGCAGCTCATTGAACAAATCAAGGCTCGTTCGCTGTCGGATTATGGTGCGGGCAAGCAGAATCTCATCAAGACGCTGAACGACAAATTGGGCGTCAATATTGATTATCGGCCGTACGATCCCGCGTTTCCCGAGTATGGAGAGCCGCGCTCCGCAGATCTTGTTTGCTGCATTGACGTGCTCGAGCATATCGAGCCGCATCTGCTGGACAACGTCCTGGACGAGTTGCAGTCGATTACGACCAAAATTGGCATCTTCAGCATTCACACCGGGCCAGCGGTGAAAGTTCTCTCCGATGGCCGCAATGCCCATCTGATCCAAAAGCCCTCGTCGTGGTGGTTGCCCAGGCTGTGCCAGCGCTTCGAGATCGAAGGGCTCAATAGCTCGCCCGAGGGGTTTTTCGTTTTGGTGGTGCCGAAAATGCCGGGCTGAGGCTATACTTCATCCGCTCACCAACTATTTTCTTCAAACATGACCCATACGCGCATTGAAATCCGGACCAGAAACGGCGACAGCTGGCGCCGCTGATTTCGCGCGCTCCGCACAGAGCGCACCCCGGGGTGGTTTTCAAGCAATGCGATGGTGAGGAGCAGGTCATGAAAGAAGCAGAATTCAAACGGCTGGCCGCCGAAGGCCATAACCGGATCCCGCTGGTTCTGGAAACCTTCGCCGATCTCGATACGCCGCTTTCGCTCTATCTCAAGCTGGCCAACACCGCGCATACCTACCTGCTGGAATCGGTGGTGGGCGGGGAGCGCTTCGGACGCTATTCGTTCATCGGGCTGCCGGCGCGCACCCTGTTGCGTGCGCAGGGTCGGCAGGTCGAGGTGGTCCGTGATGGCGCCGTTGTGGAGACCTTTTCGGGCAATCCGCTGGATTTCATTGCCGCCTACCAGCAGCGCATGCGTGTCGCGCCGGTGGCCGGATTGCCGCGGTTTTCCGGAGGGCTGACCGGCTATTTCGGCTATGACACGGTGCGCTACATCGAGCCGAAACTGGCCGCCGCGCAAAAACCCGATCCACTGGGCACCCCGGACATTCTTCTGCTACAGACCGAAGAGCTGGCGGTGGTGGACAACCTCAAGGGCAAGCTCTCCTTGATAGTTCACGCCGACCCCGCCGAGAAAGACGCCTATGCCCGGGCGCAGGCGCGGCTGCGCGAATTGCTGCTCATGCTGCGCGTGCCGATCGCGCCGCCGCTGCAGCGAGCCAGCGCACCCACCGTGGCCAGCACCAACTTTGCGAAACCGGATTATCTTGCCGCTGTGGCGCGCGCCAAGCAGTACATTTTCGATGGCGACATGATGCAGGTGCAGATCGGCCAGCGCATTGCCAAGCCCTTCACTGACTCACCGCTCGCCTTGTATCGGGCGCTGCGTTCGCTCAACCCCTCGCCTTACATGTATTTCTATGATTTCGGCGGGTTCCATGTGGTCGGAGCGTCGCCGGAAATCCTGGTGCGCCAGGAGCGCGATGCACGCGGCACTACCGTGACCATCCGGCCGCTGGCCGGCACGCGTCCGCGCGGCGCCACCCCCGAGGCGGACAAGGCTCTGGCCGAGGAACTGCTTGGCGACCCCAAGGAAATTGCCGAACATGTCATGCTCATCGATCTTGCGCGCAACGACATCGGCCGCATCGCGCAGACGGGCACCGTGACGGTTCCGGATCAGATGGTGATCGAGCGCTATTCGCATGTCATGCATATCGTCTCCAACGTCGAGGGTTTGCTCAAGCCCGGCATGAGTTCGCTGGATGTGCTGCGCGCGACTTTTCCCGCCGGCACGCTGAGCGGCGCGCCCAAGGTTCGCGCCATGGAGATCATCGACGAACTCGAACCGGAAAAGCGCGGCATCTATGGCGGCGCGGTCGGCTATCTGAGTTACCAGGGCGACATGGATCTGGCGATCGCCATCCGCACCGGCGTGATCAAGGACGGTGTTCTGTATGCGCAAGCCGCCGCGGGCATCGTGGCCGACTCAGTGCCCGAGAGCGAATGGCTGGAGACGCAGAACAAGGCGCGCGCGCTGCTGCAGGCGGCCGAGCAGGTGCAGGCCGGGCTGGATGAACCTGACTGAGCTCATGCTGTCCTGGATTGGCTGGCAGTTCGGTCCAGGCAGGTCTCGCGCAATCGAGCAGTCATTTCGACAGTTTCGCCCGAGCGCAATCGCCGCTGTGATTGGTGTTCTTGCCTGAAGCTCACGTTCCCATGTCGTTAATGGGCAAATAAGACTCTTCGGTGCGCGAGGTGTATTTCAGCTTGCCTGTTTTTTGATCGAAATGGGCATTAAAGAACATTCGTCGTTGTGGTTCGAGATAACGCCAGGTCCACACCTCCTCGTTGAGATTGGGGTAGATCTGCGTTTCCGATTCGGCAGGTCGGCCAAGTTCCAGGCGCACTTCCGATTTTGTCATGCCTGGTTTCAAGCGTGCGAAATGAGGCTCGTCCAGAAGTTGTTCAACCGCGCGAACCGTTCCGTCGGCAGCCAAAGTCACGCGCCAGTTTTCATGACCAAGTGGCGATCTGGGGAACTCCAAAACGCGGCCACCATCTGGGAGTTGGCGCTGCTCGGCAGGGGTGCCGAAGTGCGCCAGGACATCGGTCTCGCGGCTTGTGCCTGGGACAATGGTCACGCACGCCCCGAGTACGACAAGTGAAATTATCGCAATCAGTATCCGCATTTTTCCTCCTGCATTACGCGTATGCTCGGTAATCATCAGGCTAACGCTGCAACGAGGGATTTTATTCCTTCCCGCTGCCGGCAGTGTCCTCCTGCAGCTTCAGAGCGCCAGGTTGCGGCTTACTTTCCTCCGGCAACGCTTTGAGCCCAGTGAGGGATGTTTCGAAAATAAACGTGCAAAAGGTCGGGAAGGTTTGAAAAACTCGCGTATTGGAAGCCTTTCTTTGCACCCAAGAGCGCCAGGCTATTTGCTGTATATAGGCTGACATGCCCGTTTCGCGGGGACGCGTACCACCAACTCAGGCGTTTCGCCGGGTCGATGTTGCCCTCCGAGATCAAGGTGGTAAATATGACCAAACCATCGTCCTTAATAAGAGATGCCAAGTCACCGATCAATCGCGAGGGAGTCGGAACGTGTTCAAAGACCTCAAAAGCCGATATCAAATCAAACTTTCCGAGATCGTTGATCTGTACCTGCCGATCGACGAACGGATCATACGAAGAGGATTCCCAGCCGGAATCGACGAGCAGCTTGCTAAGCAAGCCATTCCCGCCACCGTAATCGAGATGTCGGATACTCGTGCGGCTTACGCCAAACAACTGCGTCAGCAGTTGTGCGTTGTCGCGAGGACGATTTTCCAGATAATCTGGATCGACCGTGATGTAGGCATCGTTGTAGATTTTCGATTCGAATTCTTCGAGTGGCCAGCTGGAGAATTCGGGTGCAAAGCAGAACCCGCATGACTGGCACAGATAGTAATAAATTGGCACGCCTGCGAGCGGGAGGAATTTTCCACGCTGCTCCTCGCAGGATTTGTTCAGATCAACTACGTCATACGGCCGCGATGGGCTTTCGCAGACGGGACAGGAGGCTGACGGAAGCATTTGATTGCCAATCCTATGTTAGCGAAAACAGGGAAGTGCAAAAGGTCATTTTGATGCCCATATCCGATTGCTGCGGCTCAAATTAATTGTTCCCAAACTTCACATTCGACCCGCGGCGTATTGAGGTTTTTTTTTGGCCTTAAGTCATCTGCAGCAAATCTGCTCGCACCCGCGCGAATACGCCTTCCCAGTCGCCGATCCGTTCTTGCCGATATAGTTTTACGCTGGGATACCAGGGGCTATCACTCCTGTCAAAAAGCCAGCGCCAATCAGGTGCATATGGCAACAGCAACCAGGTCTTTTTGCCCAAGGCGCCACTCAAGTGCACGACGCTTGTGTCTACGGAGATGACAACATCCATCAATTCGCATAACGCAGCGGTATCCGTAAAGTCTTCAAGCTCCGAACCAAAATACCTGATTGATGTTGAGTGCAGAATCGCTTCGTCTGTTTCACGAAGTTCTTTTTGCAGGCAGAAATAGTCAAACGAATTTGGCAAAAAAGGAAGCAAAGCCGACAGAGCGACGCTGCGATTATGATCGTTCTCATGTGCGGTGCTACCGCTCCAAACAATTCCAATACGAGGCTTGGTTCTGTAACCCACCTTGCTGCTCCATTTGCTTAGCTTGGCATCATCACTTTTCAAGTAGGCCTGAGAACTTGGTATGGTTGTGACGCTCGTTTTGAAAGCTAATGGAAGTGAAAGCATTGGGCATTGATAATCAAATTGCGGCAACGCGTTGCCGATTTCTATGCATTCGCTAACACCCTGCAATCCATGCAGCAATCCGAGCAGCGCTTTCGGCGCCTCGGCAATCACTTTTGCCCCTAATTCCGCTAGCAGATTGGCATAACGACAAAACTGGATCGTGTCGCCCAAACCCTGCTCGCAATGCAGCAATATGGTTTTATTTGCTAGGGGCTCATTACCCAGCCAAAGCGGTTGGGAAAAATGGCGGCACTGTGATATTGCTTTAGCGACTTTCCAGCGCCATTCATACAAATCCCAGCCTTTTGCAAAATCACCAGTCAATAGCAGAATCATTGACTTGTTCAAGTACGCCTGAGCGTAGTCGGGTTTGATGGAGATCGCGCAGTCGTAACTTGCAATTGCCTCATTGATTTGCTTGAGTGCTTGAAGTGCAAGTCCCCGGTTGTTGAAGGCATCGGCAAAATCGGGTTTGATGGAAATGGCACGCTCATAGCTCGCAACAGCCGCTTCGAGTCGCATGATTCTCAGTAAGGCATTGCCCCGGTTGCTGTGGGCGTCCGTGTAATCCGGATCAAGTGCAATTGCGAGGTCGTAACTTGCGATGGCCGCTTCTGGTTGTCCGAGTTCTTGCTGCGCAATCCCCCGGTTGTAGTACGCCTCCGTGTAATCGGGTTTGATTGCGATCGCGCGGTCATAACTTGCGACTGCCGCATCAAATTGTTGGAGTTCTCTTAAGGCAATGCCTCGGTTGCCATAGGCTTCAGCGTAATCCGGCTTGCTGGCAATCGCCCGGTTATAGCTCGCAATAGCCGCCTCGAATTGCTTGAATTCTTTCAGCAAATAGCCTCGGTTGTTGTGTGCTTCCGCATGCTCGGGCCAAATGGAAATTACTTGGTTATAGCTCGAAATAGCGGCATCAAATTGTTTAAGTCTTTGTAAGGCGATACCTCGATAGAAATAAGCCTCAGCGAAATCGGGCCTGATGGCGAGCGCACGGTCATAACTCGCTACAGCCTCGTCCAATCGATTGAGTTCTTGTAGTGCATTACCGCGGTTGCTGTAGGCGCCCGCAAAATCAGGCTTGATGGCAACTGCGCGGTCGTAACTTGCAACAGCCGCATCGAATTGCATGAGCTCTTGCAGCGCATTGCCGCGGTTGCTATAGGCTTCTGCATAGTCGGGTTTTATGGCAATCGCGCGGTCATAGCTTGCAATAGCCGCGTCGAATTGCTTGAGTACTTGTAATGCATTGCCGCGATTGCAATGAACTGAAGAATCATTTGGATTCACAACAACAGCGCGCCCTAATAAAGCAGCCGCTTCTTCAAGTCGTTGGGTCTGGGCTGTAATTGCTCCTAACAAGTTCAGGGCGTCAAAGTAGTCGGGATTGGCCTTCAATAGCTGTCTGCACAAATTCTCTGCCTTCGACCAATCACCGCTGCAATATGTGCGTAGGGCCTGATTGAATATGTCGAGCAACTTCTGCGCGGCCCGGTCGTTTGGCGTGGCATGCTGTCGCGCCGGCGGAGCAGGTGGATTCGAATTGAGGTTGGTCATTTTGCGCAATTCGGTATCGTAATCAATGCTTATAGTCTGCTCGGGCAACCCAGGGGAGATCTGATTTAAATTGCAGGTAAAAATGGGGTGTTAATGAAAAATGTGCTTTTCAACGTTAACTTGAACCATGAGGTTTCGCCCGCCATGCTCCTGAGGATCGATAATCAGCATCACCCTCTGGGGGTTACTGATACCGGCCAAATTCCACTGGCAAGACCGGTCTTCCAGCACTTGGTGATGGAGATGATGCTGCGCGTTCACTTCATGCAGCAACGGTTCTGTTTGAGGTCGCCTTCAATGCAAGGATGACAATCCGGATCTCTCGGATCACGTTATTCAGATCGCGGGCCATGGATTGGGCAGCCTCGGCACTGATTTCGCCCTTATCGAACTTAGAGGCGTACGGCTCGGCCAAAATGGAGACCGCACTCTTGATCTTAAAATTGACATCAAGGTAGTGAGCAAGGGGCGAATTTGCTGCTCCGGTCATCTGCCACATGTCGTTTTGCTCACGGTCGAATAATGTCAAGAGTTCCGGTGTAATGATCCTGACATGAGTTGGATCATTGATGAAATCGTCATGACGGGGGTGCGGTACGTTGATTTCTATCTGTGCCCCATCCTTACAAATTCGATAGAGTTCCTTCATTATTCCTAGGAATACTCTGGAATTCTGCCCCATATGCTCAAGGCAATGGTTAAACTTAACCACCTCGATCGAGTTATCAGGCCAAGGCCACGGTAGAACCTCTAGGTCGCAGACTAAATCCGGATTGCACGCTGGATACAGATCGACGTTGATGAAACCAGCGACCTTAGCGTGTCCGCAGCCCATGTTGAGTTTCATCGGAATCCCTGATTCTGGCCGAAAAGCCTTTTAGAGCGGGAAGAAAATACACGCTCGCGCAGACACCGAGGCCATTTTACCAGCGACGAGGTGGCCACGAGAAGTGGCCCTGTCGCGTTCGTGCAATATCAGAAAAAAAGTGTCACACCTCCACGCATTTGGAAGGAGGTGGTCAATCAATTCGCCAATAATATTTGGACAATGATTCACGCAACGGGTGTTGGCGGATGGCGACGCGGCAACGTGATCCAAGGCGAATTATGGCCGTTACGGGGCAATCTTCGGGATTGGCGGCACCCAAAACCGGTGCAATAATAGCGTCGTGAATTCCAGCCTAAATCCTGACGTATCTGCCTGCTGGCGTTGGCGTAAGTCGCTCGCGTGAAATCCCCAGGTGTGCGCCGAACCTTTCGGCGATTGAGGTCCGAAATTCCGGACTTTAATCCGGGAGCATCCAAACAATTTGCGGGTATAAATGAGGGTGCTAAAGCAATAATTGCTTTTCTACCATCATTAAAAAAATAGGTTAATCCAATCATGCTTCTCATGATCGATAACTACGACAGCTTCACCTACAACCTGGTGCAGTATTTTGGCGAACTGGGCGCCGAGGTGCAGGTGGTTCGCAACGATGAGGCCAGCGTCGCGCAGGTTCTGGCAATGCGACCCGCCCAGGTCGTTATTTCCCCGGGGCCGTGCTCCCCGGCCGAGGCGGGAATTTCGGTGGACGCGATCAGGACTTTCGCCGGAAAAGTTCCGTTGCTCGGCGTGTGCCTTGGTCACCAGGCCATTGGCGCGGCCTTCGGCGGGAAAGTGGTGCACGCGGCAACCCTGATGCATGGCAAGACCTCGCCCATCGAACATGCCGGCGCGGGGGTGTTCGCGGGGCTGCCCAGTCCGTTCACGGCCACGCGCTATCATTCGCTGGCCATCGAGCGCGCGAGCCTGCCCGAGTGCCTGGAAGTCACGGCCTGGACCGCAGATGGGGAAATCATGGGTGTACGCCACCGGTCGCTGGCGGTGGAAGGGGTGCAGTTTCATCCGGAATCGATCTTGAGCGAACACGGCAGGAAACTGCTGCAAAATTTTCTGAACACCAAGGTGTAACCATGAATGGATTGACATGACTATCAGCCCGCAGGAAGCCCTGTCCCGCATCATCGAGCACCGCGAGATCTTCCACGACGAGATGCTCGATCTGATGCGCAAGATCATGGGCGGAGAGATGTCGCCGGTGCTGATCTCGGCGATTATCACGGGCCTGCGTGTCAAGAAAGAAACCATCGGCGAAATCACGGCGGCCGCGCAGGTGATGCGCGAACTGGCCACCGCGGTGAATGTGGCCGATCGCACCCATCTGGTCGACGTGGTCGGCACCGGCGGCGATGGATCGCACACCTTCAACATTTCCACCGCGGCGATTTTTGTGTGCGCTGCGGCTGGCGCCCGGGTTGCCAAGCATGGCAACCGTGCGGTGTCCTCGAAATCGGGCAGCGCCGACGTACTCGAAGCCCTTGGCGCCAATATCAATCTCACCCCGGAGCAGGTGGGGCGCTGCATCGACACGGTTGGCGTGGGCTTCATGTTCGCACCGGCCCATCATTCCGCCATGAAGCACGCCGCGCCGGTGCGCCGTGAACTGGGCGTCAGGACGATTTTCAACATCCTCGGACCGCTCACCAATCCGGCCGGCGCGCCGACCCAGGTGATGGGCGTATTCCATCCCGACCTGGTGGGCATCCAGATCCGCGCCCTGCAGCGCCTGGGCTCGCGCCATGCCCTCACCGTCTTTGGCATGGAAGGGCTGGACGAGATATCCAACAGCGGTCCTACCCTGGTGGGAGAGCTCAAAGACGGGGAGGTTTCAGAGTACACGCTGGAACCGGCGCGCTTCGGATTGCCGGTGCATGATGCCGCCGCAATCCGGGTGGCGAGCGTGGAGGAGTCGCGCGCCATGGTGCTGGCGTCCCTTGAGAACAAGGCGGGCGCCGCGCGTGACATCGTCGCGCTCAACGCCGGCGCGGCGATTTATGTGTCGGGCAAAGCGGCAACGCTGGAGGAGGGCGTGGAAAAGGCATTCGCCGCGATCCAAAGCGGCAAGGCGCGCGCCAAACTCGATGAGTTCGTCAAGAGCACGCAGCAGCCAGGCTAGATTCGATCGCCGGCGCATGGATCTCGCGCCGGCTTTTGGAAGCAGCGCAGCAAGCTTTTGGCCGCGCGGTCCTAAACCTCTCCCGCATCCGCACCGGCGCGGATTGGCCTTTCGGGCGTCGCGAGCCCGTCATTTCGTCAGTAACGCAATGTACGACTGATAACCAAAGCTGCGGTTTTTCTTTTGCCCGGTCATTTCAGCAACGATGCCCAGCTCAGCGAGTGGTTGCCAGTAGAGCGGATCATGCAAATCAAGCTTTAATTAGCCTCTTTTGTATTAAAGCGATCTTTAATATAAACCCAAGCATTTAAAGGGATTTAAAGGGAATCGCCAGCGCCTTTGGCCGGGTGATCGCGCGAGGAACGGCTGCCGATGTGTCACAAATAAAAAATGTGTCATAATTTTCGCGTTCTTCGAATTTGCGGAAGTGAATTATGAAAACCCTGGGTATTCGAGAAATGCGGGCAAGTTACGAGGTCTTGAACAAGGCGCTGGAGCAGGAGGGCGAAGTGCTGCTCACGCATCACGGCAAGCCTTTTGCCCGCGTGCTGCCGTTGGAGGGGGGCGCAGCGCCCCGCCGCCTGCCCAGCCTCAAGGCATTTCGTGCCAGACAGAAACTGCAACCCATCCCCAGCGAAGCGCTGATCCGCGCGGACCGGGACAGTCGGGATTTTTAGGCGGTGGCCTCGCTCTTCGCCGACACCAGCGCCTTGATCAAGTGGTACATCGCCGAGGCGCGTTCCGAAGATGTTGAAGCGCTGTTTGTCGCGCAGTCGAGCGTCGCCATCAGCCGGCTGGCGGGCGTGGAGTTGTGCAGTGCGCTGGGGCGTCGGCGCCGCAGCCGGCAAATTAGCGGCCGCCTTGAAAAAACGATTTTGAATCTATTTTCCGCGCATCGGCGCAACGGAAACCTGGTCGTTCTGCCGCTCACCGATAATGACTGCGCCGAGGCCGAACATTTGATGCACACCTTTCCCGCCATTCCGCTGCGGACGCTCGACGCGCTGCAGCTGGCTGCGGCAAAACGAATGCGCGCCAGCGAGTTTGCCAGTGCCGACCGGATTCAAATCGCAGCCGCAAAGGCGATGGGCTTGAGGGTTCACGATTTCTCATGAAAATTTCACGGGACGATATGAGCGACATTCTCGACAAGATTCTCAAGCTCAAGACTGAAGAAGTCGCCGCTGCCGAGCTGCTGCGACCGCTGGCCCAGGTGCGCGCAGCGGCGGAGTCTTCGCCGCCGGCGCGCGATTTCACCGGCGCTCTGCGCGCCAAAATCGCCGCCGGCAAGCCCGCCGTGATTGCCGAGATCAAGAAGGCCAGTCCCAGCAAGGGCGTGATCCGCGAGAATTTCGACCCGGCGGCCATTGCGGCGTCTTATGCCGAGCATGGCGCCGCCTGCATGTCGGTGCTGACCGATGCGCATTTTTTCCAGGGCGCGCCAGAGCATCTGATCGCGGCGCGCGCGGCGGCGCGAATTCCCGCGCTGCGCAAGGATTTTATGGTGGCGGCCTATCAGGTCTATGAGGCACGCGCCTGGGGCGCGGATTGCATCCTGTTGATTGTCGCTGCCCTCGATGCCGGGCACCTCCAGGCGCTGGAAGCGCTGGCAATGTCCCTGGGCATGGCGGTGCTGGTCGAGGTACATGACCGCGCAGAGTTGGATGCAGCGTTAAAGCTGGCGACGCCCCTCATCGGCATCAATAACCGGGATCTGCGGACTTTCGTGACCTCGCTCGATACCACCGTGCAATTGTTGCCGCATGTGCCGGCGGAGCGGGTGGCGGTCACCGAAAGCGGAATTCTGTCTGCGCAGCATGTGCAACGCCTGCGGAATCACGGCGTTGGTGCGTTTCTGGTGGGTGAAGCATTCATGCGCGAACCGGATCCTGGGAAGGCACTTGAAGAGATATTTTCATCTCATTGAATACAATGAGTTAGTAAGTTTCCCGGCCACGCTGTTGCATTGACGCAACAAAATTGCTGCCCAAATCGCGAAAAACGCTGCTTTCCCTGGAAAAGCCCGTACGTAATCACCACAATAGCGCCAACTCCTCAAGACAGGGGAGGGTTAAGTAGTGAAGCCGAGGTGCCGTTCGAACCGCTTCAGTTTCACCAAATTCCGAAACACAAAGGAGATACCATTTAATGAACAAGAAACTCATGGCTGTAGCAGTAGCCGGCGCGTTGGCTGCCCCCGCACTTGCCCTGGCGCAGTCGGCGAACGTCAGCATCTACGGAAACTTCGACGGCTCGCTGCGTAGTGCCAAGTACAGCAGCAGTTCCGTTAATGCTACCGCCGCAGCTGGCGGTACGGTTGGCCAGCCTATCGCGTCTTCGCTGACCAAGCAGCAATTGCACTTCAATGCGCCACGCTGGGGCATTCGCGGCACGGAAGACCTGGGTG
>CAIOLO010000164.1 GCA_903859155.1 uncultured beta proteobacterium | reverse complement strand
GCCGCCGAGCACCGGGTCGAGGGCGGCCGCGGGCGGGATGACCATATCAAGTCCGTACGCGAGGGCGCTGACGTCATTCAGCCAGTGCTCCCAGATCGTCTGACGCACGTAGTACAGGCGGATTCTGAGCCGGGGACCTGCTGTACCGGGCAAGACCCGGTATGCCCAGGTCAACTTCTCATCGGGAACAGGCGCACAACGCCGCACCTCGAAGGTGAGCGCATTGCGCAGCTCTTCCGGGCGCAGGGCGGGCATGTCAAGATCGAAGCAGCCGCAGGCGTCGTCGTCCCCGCCGGCGACCACAACGGTAGTGCCAGCGGGATCCAGCGCGCGCCGTCCATCGGCGAGCGTCTCGGCGATGCTGCGATCGGCTCCCTTTTGCGCCTCCCACCACTGCACGACGCGACAACACAACATTATTACGCTTGCGATCGAGCTTGATAACCTTGAACTCCATCTCCTTGCCTTCAAAAGGAGTGGTGTCCTTTACCGGGCGAATGTCGACCAGCGACCCGGGAAGGAAAGCGCGGATGCCGTTGGTCATGACCGTAAGGCCGCCCTTGACCTTGCCTGTGATCACGCCGGCCACCAGGGTGCCGTTTTCCAGCGCTTTTTCCAGATCCATCCAGGCGGCAAGGCGTTTGGCCTTGTCGCGGGACAGGCGCGTTTCGCCGTGTCCATCCTCCAGCGCCTCAATGGCGACGGCGACAAAATCGCCGGCTTTGACTTCAAGTTCGCCACGATCGTTCTTGAATTCTTCCAAGGGCACGAAGCTCTCGGACTTCAATCCGGCATTGATGACGACAAAATTGCTGTCGATACGTACCACTTCGCCGGTGATGACTTCGCCGATGCGCATTTCCTTGCGCGTCAGGCTTTCCGCGAAAAGGGCGGCAAAACTCTCGAGTGGTAAATTCTCTTGGGGGGCTACTGCGGAAAGAACGCTTGACATTGATTAGATCTCAGTGTGACCCGCCGATTACTGACGGGGTTGATTAATCACCGACAAAAAATCCCGAACCGCGCGCGGTCTGGAAACTCTTGTCACCTACTCTCTTGATACCAAAGCAAAATCTGGTTGACAGCCTGATCGACATCCAGTGCTGTCGTGTCCAGCCAACGTGCATCCTGGGTGGGCTTGAGAGGGGCCACGCTACGCGATGAATCTCGTGCATCACGCTCGCGTAGATCCTGCAGAAGGACCGGCAGTTTAGCAGTGATTCCTTTTTGTTTCAACTGTTTAAGGCGACGTTCGGCGCGCACTTCGGCACTCGCGGTCAGAAAAACCTTAAGCACCGCATCGGGAAAAACGACACTGCCCATGTCGCGTCCCTCGGCAACCAGACCGGGCGCCTGCCTGAAGGCCTTCTGGCGCTCGAGCAACCCCTCGCGGACTGCGCCGATGGCCGCCACAATAGATGCCCCGGCGGAACAGGCCTCCTGGCGGATATCGTCCGTAACTATCGAATTTACAAGGATAATTTCGCCACCATGAAAGCGCACCGGCAGCGTTTTGGCGATCTCTCCAAGGGCCGCTTCCGCGCTCCAGGGCAACTGGCTTCGCAATGCCGCCAGCGCCACCAACCGGTACAACGAGCCGCTGTCCAGGCAGTGGAACCCGAGGCTTTCCGCGACTTTCTGCGCCACAGTTCCTTTACCCGAGGCGGAAGGTCCATCAATGGCAATGACAGGAATATCGAAGGGCATCGAGTAAATCCCCCCAGGCAAGAGCCGGGGGATCTCCTATGTTGGTTTAGTGATGACTGATGGCCGCCAGATTTGCAAAAAACTCGGGAAATGTCTTGCGCACGCAGCCCGGATCGTTTATCCGCACCGCGACACCTCCCATGGCGGCCAGGGAAAAACACATCGCCATGCGGTGATCATCGTAAGTATCAATGCTGGCGGGGCACAACCTCCCGGGCGGATCGATGCGCAGGTAATCGACGCCCTCCTCCACGACTGCGCCCAGCTTGCGCAATTCCGCGGCCATTGCCGCCAGGCGATCGGTCTCCTTGACGCGCCAGTTGCCGATATTGCGCAGCACGCTGGGACCATCGGCAAACAGCGCCAGAATGGCCACGGTCATCGCTGCGTCGGGAATATGATTCAAATCCGCGTCGATGGCACGAAATTGCTTTCCCCCGGCGCCCCCCGCCTCTATCCAGTTCGCTCCCATGCGCACCGTCGCGCCCATTGCCCGAAGCGTTTCGACAAAGCGGATGTCGCCCTGGATGCTGGCTTCGCCCACGCCCTCCACGCGCACCGGTCCGCCGCCGCTGAGCCCCGCAATGGCGCCGGCGGCAAGAAAATAGGAGGCAGAAGAGGCGTCGCCCTCGACATAGATTTCGCCGGGGCTGCGGTAGCTTGCGCCGGGCACCTCGAACCTGGACCAGCCGTCACGGATCGCGACGATGCCAAACCGCGCCATCATGTTGAGGGTCATCTCGACATAGGGCTTGGAGACCAGGTTACCCTCGACGTGTACGCTACCCCCGCCTGCCAGAGGCAATGCCATCAGCAGCGCGGACAGGAATTGGCTCGATACATCGCCCCTGACATTGGCGCGGGCCGCCGCGTGGATCTGAGCGGCGCGAATCTGCAGCGGCGGATAACCTGCCTTGCCCAGATAGTCGATCTGCGCGCCGATGGCGTGCAAAGCCTCCACCAGGTCGCCGATGGGGCGCTCGTGCATGCGCGCCACACCGGACAGGCGGTAATCGCCGCCGCACAGCGCCAACACCGCAGTGAGCGGCCGAAAAGCCGTTCCGGCATTGCCGAGAAAAAGTTCGGCAGACTTGACGGCAAATGCGCCGCCCGCGCCCTTGATGGAAAAGTCGTTGCGATCGAGCTGCCGGCAATCGATGCCCAGCGCGCGCAATGCCGCAAGCATATGGCCGGTATCGTCGGCATCGAGCAGCTCGCGCACGCGCGTCTCCCCCTCGGCCAGCGCGGCAAGCAGCAGCACGCGATTGGAAATGCTCTTGGAGCCCGGCATGCGCACAGTGCCGGAAGCACCGCGTATGGGCGCCAGATCCAGGCTCTCGAGCGCCGCCATCAGATCGAGGATCCGCGGTCTGCGGAGGCAATCCAGCGGTTGCGCGCCGCGCGCGCGGGAAAACACCGTTTCGACCGCCGCTCCGTCGGCAGCCTCGAGCGCCTTGCGCAATCCGGCGAGCTGGCCCTCGTACTTGGACAATTCGCGCAGCAGCGCGTCGCGATTGGCCAGGCAGATGTCGCGCCACATCTCCGGATGACTTGAGGCGATGCGGGTGAAATCGCGGAACCCCCCGGCGGCATAGGAAAACAGTTGCGCCGCGTGCGCTTCACTGGCTACCTGATCCACCAGCGCAAAGGCCAACAGATGCGGCAGGTGACTCACCGTCGCAAGAACCTGGTCATGAACGTCAGGCCGCAGCTCATGGACCTGCGCGCCGCAGGCCTGCCAGGCCTCGCGCACCAGCATGACGGCGCCTGCATCGGTTTCGGCAATCGGCGTGAGTATCGTTTTTCTGTCGCGAAAAAGTTCCGCGAATGCCGCCTTCGGTCCGCTGTGCTCGGTACCGGCCACGGGATGCCCGGGAACGAACCGCGGCAGCGCGCCGCCCAGTTCCGCCCGGGCTGCCGTGACCACATCGCACTTGGTGCTGCCGGCATCTGTCACGATCGTGGATGGCCCCAGGCGCGGCGCCAGCTTACCAAGCACCGCCCGTGTCTGCCCCACGGGCATGGCCAGCATCACCAGCGTTGCATCCGCGGCGCAGGAAAAATCGTCCGCGACCTCGTCCACGATGCCCAGACGCTTCGCCTCGGCCATGCTGGCTGCGGTACGGCCAACGCCCACCACCCTGCCCACGGCTGCGGCGCGCCGCAGCGCAAGGGAAAACGACCCTCCGATCAGTCCGGCGCCGACCAGAACCAGTTTTTCAATGGCCGGCATCTCAGCCTTTCAGGGCCGAGGCCAGCGCTTTCAGGAAAGCCTCGTTTTCCTGCGCAGTGCCAATAGTGACGCGAAGATGGTCCGGCATTTCGTACCCCGCCAACGGTCGCACGATGACACCCTGGCGCAGCAGGCGCTCGAACATCTCCCCTCCCATGGGTTTGCCATTCTGCTGCGGCACCCGGAAGCAGATGAAGTTGGCGCAAGAAGGAATGTACTCGAGGTCAAGCTTTGCCAGACCCTGTTCGAGCTGCTGCATGCCGGCGCCGTTGCTGTCGAAACTTTGGCGCACGAATTTCTCGTCCCGCAACGCGGCACCGGCCGCGGCCAGCGCCAGGCTGTTGACGTTGAAGGGCTGGCGCACGCGGTTGAGCAGATCGGCGATGCCTGCGTCCATCAGGCCGAATCCCACGCGCAGACCGGCCAGGCCATAGATCTTGGAAAAGGTCTGCAGGATGACAAGGTTGCGATGCTTGGCCAGCCACGGAACGCAATCGAAGCGTTGTGCCTCTGGAATGTATTCGTTGTAGGCCTGATCGAGCACGACCACCACATCCGCCGGCGCGCGCCGCAGGAAATCCTCGATGGCCTCGCCGCGCGCAAAGGTGCCGGTAGGATTATTCGGGTTGGCAATGAACACCAGGCGCGTCTCCGGCGTGATCGCCGCCAGCATTGCGTCGAGGTCATGCGCGAATTTTTTCGCCGGGACGACGATGCACTTTGCGCCGCGCGCCTGCGTCGCCAGCGGATAGACCGCAAAGGCGTGCTGGGAAAACACCGCCGCGCGGCCTGGCGCGAGAAACGCCGAGGCAAGCATTTCCAGCAGATCATTCGAGCCATTGCCGATGACCACCTGCGCCGCAGCCACCGAATAGCGCTGCGACAAGGCGGCCTTGAGATCAAAAGCATTGCCATCCGGATAGCGCGACAAATCGGCTATTTCCTTGTCGATGGCAAGCCGGGCCATGGGCGAGAGGCCCAGGGGATTTTCATTCGACGCCAGTTTGATGATCCGGGCTTCGTCCAGCCCGTATTCGCGCGCCACCTCGGAAATCGGTTTGCCGGGCTGGTACGGGGCAATGGCACGCACATAGTTCGGTGAGAATTCGCAGATATCCATATTCACGCTTATGTTGTTGAGGTGGAATCCATTACGGGGTCGGAACCGAAGGCCGGATAGGAACCGAAAATCTTCATGAACGGCGCCTTGGCCCTGGCTTGTTGCAGCGCTCTGGCGACCGCTGGATCGGACTGATGGCCTTCCAGGTCGACATAGAAGTAGTACTCCCACTGGCCGGTCCGCGCGGGACGCGACTCGATGCGGCTCATCGATACGCCGTTATCGGCAAACGGCGTGATCAGCGCATGCACCGCCCCGGGCTGATTGGGCGCGGTCATCGCCAGCGAAGTCCGATCACGTCCGGTGGGGCGCGTGTCCTGATTGCCGAGGACCAGGAAGCGGGTCTTGTTGCGTGAATCGTCTTCGATGCCGCTCGCGACGATTTTCAATCCATAGCGCGCGGCGGCGATCTCCGGGCCGATCGCGCAGGAGCGTGGTTCTTTCGAAGCCTGGCGCGCCGCCTCGGCGTTGCTGGACAGCGGGACACGCTCGGCATTGGGCAGATTCTGCAATAGCCACCCATTGCACTGCCCCAGCGACTGCGCGTGTGAATAAACCCTGGTGATCCCGGCAAGTTCCCCGTCGACGGCCATGAGATTCTGCCTCACGCGCAACACGACCTCCCCGCAGATGCGCAGCGGCGTCGTCAGCAGCAGATCCAGTGTCCTGCCTATCGCGCCTTCGGTGGAATTCTCCACCGGAACGACGGCGTAGTCGGCATTGCCGCTTTCGGCCTTGCGGAACACGTCATCGATGGTGGCGCAGGGGACACCCTCGACTGCGGCGCCGAAATTGCTCTTTACCGCCATCTCGCTGAAGGTCCCCTCGGGCCCCAGGTAGGAAACTTCCAGCTTGCGCTCCAGGGCGCGGCACGCCGAAATCACCTCGACGTAGATGCGCTCCAGACTCTGCGCGCTCAAGGGCCCTTTGCTGGAAGCGGTCACGCCGCGCAGCACTTCGGCTTCGCGCTCGGGATTGTAGATGGGGCCGTCCCCCTTCAATATCCCGATTGCGCGCGCCAGCGCGGCACGCTCGTTCAGCAATTGAACGAGATTTTTGTCGATGGCGTCTATGCGCTCTCTGCGCCCGGCGAGGTCTTCCGACACTGGTGTTCCGTCCGAGAAATTGATGGCTCAAGTTTAACCGTGAAGCGGGGAAACAGTACCAGAGGGAAAATCTGATTCAACATCGGAATCTGTATTTCCTTTGTGGTCATGGATTTTTTCTGAGCAGGTTCAGCCGGAACCAAACCGCTTGCTTCGTTTATGCGTCCCAAACTGCCCCCAGCCCGGTCAGGCGTGTTTGGCCTCGAACTCGTGCATGTAGGTTACCAGGCGTTGCACGCCGGCGAGCGGCATGGCGTTGTACATCGAGGCGCGCATGCCGCCCGCCGAGCGGTGTCCTTTGAGTTCGATCATGCCCAGTTGCCGCGCCCCGGCGAGAAACGAATCATCCAGCTTGCTGTCGGCAAGCGTAAAGGGAACATTCATGCGGGAGCGGTCCTGCTTGCGCACGAAATTCTTGAAAAACCGGCTATTGTCCAGAAAATCGTAGAGAGCGCCCGAACGCTCCAGCGCACGGCGCTGCATTTCCGCCACGCCCCCTTGCCGTTTGATCCACTGGAACACCAGGCCTGCGATATAGATAGCGTAGGTTGGCGGCGTGTTGAACATGGAACCCGCGTCCGCATGCACCTTGTAGTCCAGCATGCTCGGGGTGCCCGCCGCCGCGCCGCCCAGAAGGTCTTCGCGCACGATCACGATGGTCAGCCCCGCCGGCCCGATGTTTTTCTGCGCGCCGGCATAAATGAGGCCAAAGCGTCTGACCTCCACGGGCCTCGACAGGATGTGCGAGGACATGTCGGCCACCAGCGGCACATCCCCGCTATCGGGAACCCACTGGTATTCGACGCCGCCGATGGTCTCGTTGGAGGTGTAGTGCACATAGGCCGCCTGCGCATCGAACTTCAGCGCCGAAGCATCAGGCGCATAGGTGAAATTGGCATCCTCCGAACTGGCCGCGACATTGACCTTGCAGAATGCCTTGGCTTCTTTGATGGCTTTCTTGGACCATTCGCCGGTATTAAAGTAGTCTGCGGATTTCTTCCCGCGCAACAAATTCACGGGCAGCATGCCGAATTGCTGGCTTGCTCCGCCCTGCAGGAACAGCACCGCGTATTCCTTCGGAATAACGAGCAGTTCGCGCAGATCCGCCTCGGCCTGTTCGCAGATACCGGTGAACTCCTTGCCGCGGTGGCTCATCTCCATGACCGACATGCCCGAGCCGCGCCAGTCGAGCATTTCCGATGCCGCCTGCGCCAGGACTTCTTCGGGAAGAACCGCCGGGCCTGCGCTGAAATTGATTATTCGTTCCATGCTCGGAACTAACCTTCCGGTTTTGAATCCGGTGAATCCGGATCGGGAACGCCGTCGCCCTTGTCGCCTGAATCCTCGCCCGGGTGCGGATCCGCAACATCGGCTCTGGCGGCTCCGGCGATAGCACCGCTTTCGCTGCCGCTGCCGTTCGGATCTTCCTCGGTTTCACCGATTTTTTCGATACCTGCCAGACGCGTGCCCTGGTCGAGGGAAATCAAGGTCACACCCTGCGTGGAGCGACCCATCTCGCTGATATCCGCCGCCTTGGTGCGGATCAGCACGCCGGCGGTGGAGATGAGCATGAGCTCGTCCTTCGGCGTCACCAGCGCCGCGCCGATAAGATTGCCGTTGCGTTCAGGGGTCTGTATGGCGATCATTCCCTTGGTGCCGCGTCCGTGGCGCGTGTACTCGCCAATCGGGGTGCGCTTGCCGAAGCCGTTTTCGGTGGCGGTCAGCACATACAAATTCTCGTCCGCGGCCACCAGCATCGCAATGACGCGCTGGCCTTCGTCGAGCATCATGCCGCGCACGCCGCGTGCGGTGCGCCCCATCGGCCGCACGTCCACTTCCTCGAATCGAACCGCCTTGCCGGCGTCGGAGAACAGCATGACGTCGTATTTGCCGTCGGTGATGGCGGCGCCGATGAGATAGTCGTTGTCATCCAGCTCGACCGCGATGATGCCGGCGGTGCGCTGGTTGGAAAACGCGCTCAGCGGCGTTTTCTTGACCGTGCCCATGGCGGTGGCTAGGAAAATGAAATGGGTGTCGTCGTATTCCTTTACCGGCAATACCGCATTGATCTTTTCGTTCTCGCTAAGCGGGAAGAGATTGACGATGGGCCTGCCACGGCTGGTGCGATTGCCCTGCGGCACCTGGTAGACCTTGAGCCAGTACACCTTGCCCAGAGATGAAAAACACAGAATGGTGTCGTGGGTATTGGCGATGAAAAGCTTCTCGACGAAATCGTCCTCGCGCGTGGTCGTCGCCTGCTTGCCGCGGCCGCCGCGGCGCTGCGCGCGATAGTCGGCCATCGGCTGTGCCTTGACGTAGCCCGCGTGCGAAAAAGTCACCACCACGTCCTCGGGGGTAATGAAATCCTCCGTGGACAGGTCTTCGGTATTCAGGACAATCTCGCTGCGCCGCTTGTCCCCGTACTGCTCCTTCACCTGGGCAAGCTCTTCCCCAATGATGATGGTGATGCGCTCCGGCCGCGCCAGAATATCCAGATAGTCGCTGATCTTCTCCAGCAACTCCTTGTACTCGGCGACAATCTTGTCCTGCTCAAGTCCGGTCAGGCGCTGCAGGCGCATCTCCAGGATCGCCTGCGCCTGTGTGTCGGAAAGACGATAACCCGCCGCCCCGAGGCCGAAATCCGCAGCGATGCCATCCGGGCGCGAGGCATCGCTGCCCGCGCGGCTCAGCATCTGCGCCACCACGGTCGACGGCCATGCGCGCGCCATCAACTCGATCTTGGCCTCGGCGGGGGTCTGCGAACGCTTGATCAGTTCAATAATAGGATCGACATTGGAGAGCGCGACTGCCAGGCCCTCCTGGATGTGAGCCCGCTCCCTCGCTTTGCGCAGGTCGAATACTGTCCTGCGCGTGATGACCTCACGCCGGTGCGCGAGAAACGCGTCCAGCATCTCCTTGATATTGAGCAGGCGCGGCTGGCCGTCTATCAGCGCGACCATGTTGATGCCGAAGGTGTCCTGCAACTGTGTCAGTTTGTACAGGTTGTTCAGCACCACTTCGGGCATCTCGCCGCGCTTCAGCTCGATCACCACGCGCATGCCGGACTTGTCCGACTCGTCCTGCACGTGCGCGATGCCCTCGATGCGTTTGTCGATAACCAGTTCGGCGATGCGCTCGAGCAGGGTTTTCTTGTTGACCTGGTAGGGCAGCTCGTCGACGATAATCGATTGCCGGTTGCCTTTTTCGACGTCCTCGAAATGCGTACGCGCGCGCATCACCGCGCGGCCGCGGCCGGTTCGATAGCCTTCGCGAATGCCCTGCACGCCGTAGATGATTCCCGCCGTCGGAAAATCGGGCGCCGGAATGATTTCCATCACTTCGTCGATGGATAGGTCAGGATTGCGCAGCAACGCGTGGCAGGCGTCGACCACCTCGCACAGATTGTGCGGGGGGATGTTGGTCGCCATGCCCACGGCGATGCCCGAAGAACCGTTGATGAGCAGGTTGGGAATCCGCGTCGGCAGGGCGGTGGGCTCTTTTTCCTTGCCGTCGTAATTGGGTACGAAATCGACAGTCTCCTTGTCGATGTCGGCGAGCAGCTCCGAGGCAATCCGTTCCAGACGGCACTCGGTATAGCGGTAGGCGGCGGCCGCGTCGCCGTCGACGGAACCGAAGTTGCCCTGGCCGTCAACCAGCGTGTAGCGCATGGAAAAACCCTGCGCCATGCGCACCAACGCCTCGTAGGTGGCCACGTCTCCGTGCGGGTGGTACTTGCCCAGCACCTCACCGACCACGCGCGCGCACTTCACGTAGGGCCGGTTCCAGACGTTGTTCGATTCGTGCATGGCAAACAGGACGCGGCGGTGCACCGGCTTGAGTCCGTCGCGCACGTCCGGCAGCGCCCGGCCGACGATGACGCTCATCGCGTAGTCGAGGTACGACCGGCGCATTTCCTCTTCGAGGCTGATCGGGAGTGTTTCTTTGGCGAACTGATCCATCAAAGGCAGGGAATTTGCGGTCTGAAGATGAACAAAAAAATGGACCGCGAAACGATCAGCGGCAACAGGAAATTTTACCAGTTCCTGACGGCTCAAACCACACTGAGGATCTTCTTTTTGCGGAATATTTTGCGGTGTATGATCCGCCGCTGTCGCAGCCCGCCGGCTGCTTCATCACCTGGCCGAAGCGCACTGCCCGATGGAAAACGTAGATACCCTGATCAGCGCCCGATGGGTGATACCGGTGCATCCCGCGGGGGTCGTGCTGCATTTGCACAGCGTCGCGGTGCGCGACGGTGTCATCATTGCGGTATTGCCCCGCGAAGAAGCCGCCGCGCGATTCCTTGCCGCGGACAATGTTGATCTGCCCGATCATGCGCTGATTCCGGGGTTGATCAACCTCCACACTCACGCCGCGATGAGCCTGATGCGCGGTCTGGCCGATGACCTCCCGTTGATGACCGGGTTGAAACAGCGCATCTGGCCAGCCGAAGCAGCGCACGCCTCGCCCCGATTCGTCAGCGACGGCACCCGCCTCGCCTGCCATGAAATGCTGCGCGGCGGCATAACCTGCTTCAACGACATGTACCTGTTTCCGGAGGCGAGCGCGCAAGCGGCGCTCGATTGCGGCATGCGCGCGGCCGTCGGCATTATCACCGTGGACACTCCCACAGCGTATGCCTCGGACACCGACGATTACCTGGCCAAGGGCCTAGCCGCGCGCGACCGCTTTCAGGACGAACCGCTCATCAGTTTCTGCATGGCCCCCCATGGGCCCTGCGCAGTATCGGACCGAGCGTTTGCCCGCGTCGTCACCTTGGCCGAGGAACTGGAGCTCCCCATTCACCTGCACCTGCATGAATCGCGCGAGGAAATCGAATGCAGCCTCGCCCAGCACGGCAAGCGGCCGATGCAGCGCATGCACTCCCTGGGTGTGCTCGGCCCGCGGCTGATTGCGGTTCATTCGGTGCACCTGGAGGATTACGAGATTGAACTGCTCGCCAGGCACGGCGCCTCGGTCGCGCACTGCCCATCGTCGAATCTCAAGCTCGCCAATGGCTTCGCCCCCATCCACAGCCTGCAGGCCGCGGGGGTCAACATCGGCCTGGGCACCGACGGCGCGGCCAGCAACAACCGCCTGGATATGTTCCAGGAGATGCGCTTGGCTGCCCTGCTGGCCAAAGGCGTTTCCGGAGACCCCCAGGCAATGCCCGCACAGGCGGCATTGCACGCGGCCACGCTGGGGGGAGCGCGGGCGTTGGGCCTGGACGGGACGCTGGGGTCGATCGAACCTGGCAAGGCGGCAGACCTTTGCGCGGTGGATTTCACGGCCCCCGGCCTGCTCCCCTGTTACGACCCGATCTCGCACCTTGTGTACGCCGCCGGGCGTGAAAACGTCAGCAATGTGTGGATTGGCGGCAAATTGAGGCTTACGTACGGTGAAATCACAGGAAATGGTGCTTCTGACATGGACAAAATGGCGCTCTTGTGGCAGGATAAGTTAGTTTTTAAAACCAAAGGTTGATAGAGAATTGCTGCGAAGCTTTTTCGCGCCAAACTCCAGACACCTTGCCGATAAAAATACTAAAAATGATTATTGGGAATCAGACCACTTCGAAGGGGGTTTCAAAATGAGTAAAACCGTTCAAAACGGCTCGCTCCTGGCAATATCTGCTATTGCCTTGTGCGCAGTCTCGGCTGGAGTTTTTGCACAGACTCCAAGCGGATATGTACGCGACAGCAGCGGCGCAGTGGTGAAGGCAGTAAGCTACGGCACCTGCGTACGTACCAGCTATTGGGCGCCTTCGATGGCAATCGCCGAGTGCGACCCCGATCTGGTGCCGAAACCGGCGGCCGCGCCGGCCCCGGCTCCGGCAGCGCCAAAACCGGCCGCGGCTCCGGCCAAGCCCGCTCCCGCGGCACCCGCAAAGCCAGCTGCCAAGCCCGCTGCCGCACCTGTCATCGAGAAGGTCACCCTGCAATCCGATGCCCTGTTCGATTTCGACAAGGCGATCGTCAAACCTGCGGCGCGCACCAAACTTGACGACCTGGTAAGCAAGATGAAAGACGTCAATCTGGAAGTCGTCATTGCCGTGGGACACACTGACCGCATCGGCAGCGACGCCTACAACCAGAAGCTGTCTGTGCGCCGCGCCGAGGCCGTCAAGGCCTATCTGGTGAGCAAGGGCATTGCCGCCAATCGCGTCTACACCGAAGGCAAAGGCAAGCGCCAGCCGGTGAAGAACTGCACCGGCGGAATATCCAAGGCGCTAAAAACTTGCCTTGAACCAAACCGACGCGTTGAAGTCGAAGTCGTCGGCACGCGCAGCAAGTAGTCACCTGGCGCGACAACAAAAGCCCTGCTTCGGCGGGGCTTTTTTGTTTCCGCTATTACAACCCTTCAATATCTGCCTGGACCGCCTACCCATGGAAATCAATGCAGACCCCCAGGAACTGGAGAAGTTCAGCGCGCTTGCTCATCGCTGGTGGGACCCCGCCGGCGAGTTCGCCCCCCTGCACCAGATAAATCCTCTGCGCCTAGATTGGATCGACCGGCATGCAAAACTGAACGGCAAGCGGGTGCTTGATGTCGGTTGCGGCGGCGGCATCCTTGCCGAAGCGATGGCCGGTCGTGGTGCCAAAGTGACGGGTATCGACCTGGCGGGAAAAGCGCTCAAGGTTGCCCAATTGCATCAGCTCGAATCCCATGTCGCGGTCAACTACGAAGCCATCGCCGCCGAAGCGTTGGCACTGCGCGAGCCGGGAGCCTATGAAACCGTGACCTGCATGGAATTGCTCGAACACGTTCCCAATCCGCAGAGCATCGTGACGGCCTGCGCGGCCCTCGCGGCCCCGGGCGCGCAGCTGTTTTTCTCGACCCTGAACCGCAATCCCAAGTCCTACCTGTTTGCGGTGATCGGCGCGGAGTACGTTCTGAAACTGCTGCCCAAAGGAACGCACGATTACGAGAAGTTCATACGCCCCGCCGAACTCGCGGGCATGTGTCGTGCAGCCGGCCTCCAGGTCAACGAGCTCATGGGCATGAGCTATAACCCTTTTGCCCGCACCTACTCGCTGGGCCCCGATACCAGCGTCAACTACCTGGTGCGAGCGGAAAAAACCCCCGCTGCATGAGCGCGATGGGATCACCGTGCCGGCGCCAATGATCAGGGCGGTACTGTTTGACCTTGACGGCACGCTCGCCGATACCGCGCCCGACCTCGGCGGGGCGCTTAACCGCTTGCTTTCGGAAAACGGCCGCCCGGCGGTGCCTCTGGAATCGGCGCGGCGCCTGGCCTCGAGCGGGGCCAGGGGATTACTCCTGGCAGGCTTCGGCATCACACCTGAACACCGTGAATACGCGGCGCTGCAGGTTCGCTTCCTCGACCTCTACGCACAAGCGGTGTGCGTAGACACTTGCCTGTTTCCACAGATGGAATCCCTGCTGGCGCGAATCGAATCCCTCGGCCTGCCCTGGGGCATCGTCACCAACAAAGCGTCCCGCTTTACCCTGCCTCTGGTCGCCGCACTCGGCCTCACGAATCGCGCAGCCTGCGTCGTTTGTGGCGATACCACAGCGCACCTGAAGCCGGCTCCGGATTCCCTGCTGCACGCGGCGCGAGTAATCGGGGTCGCCGCCGAGCAGTGTCTTTACGTCGGCGACGACCTGCGCGACATTCAGGCTGCCCGTGCCGCCCACATGCCGGTACTGGCGGCCACGTATGGCTACCTCGGCAATGGCGAGCAGCCTGATACCTGGGGGGCGGATGCCCTGATCGCATCTCCCATCGAGGTATTGAACTTTCTGGCTTGAGCCCCATATATGGGACAATGGGCTCTTCAAGTGGTGGCTTGAAGGTGTTCAGGCAGTACACGGGGGCCGACTTGGTTTCGACGTGGGTAACAAAGCAGCACAGTGCATACCGAGGCCCAGCTACCTCGTAAAACCAACTGGAAAACTACAAACGCAAACGACGAGCGTTTTGCTCTAGCCGCCTAAAACCGGCTGGACTCTGCACCGGTCTGCTCATGGGCCGGGTTGGCGCAAGCCGACTGCAGAGTCATTTTCATGAGCTAAGGTTTCCGTTCGCCGCATGCGGAAATTCGAAAATCCAGCGGATCGCCGATTGTCAGCCTGCCGGTTGGCGGCCAATCGGTTAAATCAAATAATCAGGCTAAGTATGTAGTACTGGCTGTAGAGGACTTGCGGACGCGGGTTCAATTCCCGCCGGCTCCACCAATTAAAGATACCAACCAATTCTCCGGTTGGTATTTTTTTGCCTGCTGCCGCGTGTTCACGCGGGTTGGTGTGGGTTGCTGCGGACTTCGCTCACCTCCCCTTGGCCCACCTTCGGCCCCGTCTTCT
>CAIOLO010000163.1 GCA_903859155.1 uncultured beta proteobacterium | reverse complement strand
TGCTGTGCCAGGTTCCGGTTGAAGTGGCGTCCTTCCTGCTTAATGAGAAGCGTGCCGAAATCGCCAAGATCGAAATCAAGCAGCGCATCAACGTGCTGATGGTTCCGAACAAGACGCTGGAAACGCCCAACTACAAGTTGGAGCGCCTGAAGCACGACGACCCGCGCCTCGACAATGTCGAGCCCAGCTACAAGATGGCCGAAGAAGCAGAAGATGCGGTGGCCGTAACGCGCCGCTCGCAGGAACCGACCAACAAGCAAACGCCGGTCATCAAGGGCGTGCTGCCCGATGCACCAGCACCGGTGGCGGTGCCGAAACCCGAAGCACCCAAGCCGGCGCCAGCGCACGCGCATGCCAAATCGACCCACGCCGCCCCCGCAAAAGCGGAAAAAGGCTTCTTTGGCTGGTTGAAGCAATTGTTTGCACCCACACCCGTAGCGGCGCCCGCGCCCAAGCCGCGCGACGAAGCCGGCAAGGACGACAAGCGCGAAGCACGCCCCGGTCGCGACGGTGCACGCCGTGGCGAGCCGCGCGGTGAAGGACGCCCTGAAGGTCGCGGCGAAGGCCGTGGCGGCCGTGGCGAAGGTCGCGGTGGTCGCGGTGGTCGTGGACGCGGCGAGCGCGCCGGCCAGGGCCCGCGTGAGCGCTTGGATGCTGAAGGCAAACCCATGGCAGCCGAACTCGGTGCCAATGGCGCACGTCCGGCACCCGACATGACAGGGCAAGAAGCAGCGCGGGGCGAAGCACGTGGCGACCGTCCACCGCGCACCGAACGTGGTGGCAACCGCGGTGAACGCGGCCGCGGCGAGCGCAACGAGCAAGGCGAACGCGCAGCCCCGTCGGAACGTGGTGAGCCCCGCGCCGACGGTCGTGGCGAACGCCGTCCTGATCGCAATCGTCGTCCGGACGAAAGCGCGCGCCCTGAAGGCTCAGACGCGCAAGCCAACCTGCCGCTCGAGGGCGCAGCGGCAACGGAAGTCACAAACGGCGGCGAACGCGAACAGGGTAACGCCGACCAAGCGGCCCCGCGCGCCGACGGATCTCAGCCGCGCGAACGCCGCCCACGTGGCCGCGATCGTGACCGCGCAGCCCGCGGCGAACGCACGGAACGCAGCGAGTCCGGTGAACGCCAGGAACGGTTTGATGCGCAAGAGCAGCCGGTAGCTGAACAAGGCACGGATGAGCCACGCAAGTCCTACTTCGCAGCACCCGTCGATGCGCCAGTTGCGCCGGCACCGGTGAGACCGGTCGAAGCCGTGGCCGACGCCCAGCCCGTGGTCGTTGAGACCGCGGCGGCGGCACCGGCACCGCAAGCGCCTGTTGCCCCGCAGACAACGCCAGAGCCGGTTGTTGCACCCGTGGCGATGGCAGCCCCCGCCAGCAGTGCCATGCCCGCATTGCAGCCGTTTGTTCTGCCGCTGACGGAGCTCGCCGAAGTGGCACAGGGCTCTGGTCTGGTCTGGGTCAATTCTGACGCCAACAAGATTGCGGCCGTGCAGGCCGCCATTGCTGCCGAGCCGAAACCGGTCCGGGTTCCGCGCGAACGCCAGGCGCCAGTGCAGATTGATGCAGGTCCACTGGTGCTGGTGGAAACCAAGCGCGACATGCGCAACATGACACTGCCTTTCGAGGCAAATCAATAAGCGCGACAGACCCCTTGAATCAGGGCACTTCGGTGCCCTTTTCTTTGCCTATTCGGGCCTCAAAACACCCTGGCCAAGGCAACCCGCGACCCTCCCTGCGGACGCAATGTCCGTGAAGGCTTCTTGCGTCTCCGGGGCGCCAGGGTTAAAGCTGTATTGCGCATGGGACTGAGCCTCGTACACATTCAAGTCCGCCACCCCGCCGGCACGACGCAGCTTGCGATGCGTTCGCACCGTATTGGA
>CAIOLO010000162.1:0-65000 GCA_903859155.1 uncultured beta proteobacterium | reverse complement strand
GGATCATGCACGTTGCCGGTGAAGACATAATGCAGACCCTGCGCCCGCCCGATTTCGCGCGCGCGCGTGAGCGTTGCAGCCGGGGTGCCGGGCAGGTCGCGCATCTTCCAGTCCGGATGAAACGCGGTGAAATGCAGCGGAACGTCGGGCCCGAGCTCCTTCATCACCCATTGGCTGAGCGCCTCGATCTCCGCGCTGGAGTCGTTGCACCCGGGGACCAGCAGCGTGGTGATCTCGAACCACACTTGCGTTGCATGCTTCAGATAGACCAGGGTGTCCAGAATCGCGTTGAGGTGCGCGCCGGTGAGCTTGAAATAGAAATCCTCGGTAAACGCCTTCAGATCGACGTTGGCGGCATCCATCTTCGCGTAAAACTCGGCGCGCGGCGCCGCATGCATGTACCCGGCGGTCACCGCCACCGATTGCACGCCGAGCTCGCGGCAGGCATCGGCCACGTCCATCGCGTACTCGGCAAAGATCACCGGATCGTTATAGGTGAATGCCACGCTTTTCGCGCCCAGTTCCGCGGCAGTGCGCGCAATGGTTTGAGGGCTGGCCTGGTCGGCGAGGCGGTCGAAATCGCGCGACTTGGAAATGTCCCAGTTCTGGCAGAACTTGCAGGCGAGGTTGCAACCGGCGGTGCCGAAGGAAAGCACGCTGGTGCCCGGATAAAAATGATTGAGCGGCTTCTTCTCTATCGGATCGACGCAGAATCCGGAGGAGCGTCCGTAGGTGGTCAGCAGCAGCCGGTCGCGGTCCGCGCCTTCGTCCTCGCCGCGCATGCGCACGAAGCACGCGCCGCGCTGCCCCGGGTGCAGACGACAATCGCGCGGACACAGGTCGCACTGCAGCCGGCCGTCCCCGAGCATGTGCCACCAGCGGCCCGGATAGCGCGCATTGGCGGCCCCGCTGGTCACGAGCGCAATGCCCCGGACTCCGTCCATTTCACCACGTGGTAGCGCTTGAAGCGGCAGGCCGTGCTGCGCGTGTCAGCGGGCATGCCGGCCTTGAGTTTGAGCTGGGCGATGAATTCCTCGCCTCCGGGAATGCTCTCCCACACCTGCGGCAGAAAAGTACCGCGCCGCCGCGCCGCGCCGTTGCCCGACTCGATGATCAGGCCGTCCTTGCCTGGCTCCAGCTGCCGCAGAAGGTCGGCGTGGTCCTCGAAAATGAGGCGCGCCGGCCGTGAGAGTATCGACACCTCGATTTCCAGCGAAGCCAGCTCGGCCTGGGTGAGCGCCCGGAAACGCGGATCGCTGAAGGCCGCGGCGCGGGCATTGGCAAGGACATCCGCCCCGAGAGGCCGCGAGGCCTCCAGCATGCCGATGCAACCGCGCAATTGACCCTTTTGTTTCAGCGTCACGAAGGTGGCGCGCAATTCCCTCAACCAGGCCTGGTCGGGCAAATCGGGCATGGGCGCACCCGCCAGCGCGGTGCCGATCGAGCGGCGTGCCGCATCAAGAAGTATTTTTCCCTGCTCGTCGGAGTAAGCGTGCGGCTGATCCTCCAGTGCAAAGGACGCATAGCCGACCACGCGGTCCTTGCCGCCGGCGGTGTCGCCGGAATTGCGCAGGTCGAGCAGCCGCGGCTTCAGGCCGCGCCGTTGCGCCACCCGCAGCGCGCCCGCTATCGGCGTCGCGCCACAGGCCTGCTCGTGGCTGATACCGGTAGCGAAATTCACGATCGCCTTCGCGGTGACCTCGTCCATGGCGCACGCGGCCGCATAGCTTCGATAGTGCGACATGTCGGAACTGATCACGAACAGCGTTTCCTCGCCGCCCCAGAGCATTTCAATGACTTCGGCCACCTGCTCGGGGCTCGCCGTGCCGACCACAAAAGGCAGCAGCGTGAACTGCCCCAGCACCTGCTGCAGGAACGGCAGTTGCACCTCGATGGCGTGCTCCTGGGCGTGGGTGGCGGGCATCACGCATACCTGGGGCAGTGTTCGTGCCAGCTTTTCCCCCTCGAGGTCGACGGGAATACGCCCCAGAGGGGTATCAAACGCGCTCGCCCCCGGCAGCGCCAGACCACGCACGGCGACGCGGTGACAGGGCCCCATCAGCACCACCCGTTTGACGAGGCCGCGCGCAGGGCGCAGCAGATCATAGGCGTGCGCGGCCACGGCACCGGAATAAATGAAGCCCGCGTGCGGCACGATGACCATCTTGGGGAAACCCGGACACAGGGTGTCCTCGTTGGCCTGGTCCAGATAGTCGGCGATCTCGCCCGCCAGTATCGCGGGCTCGCGAGGATAGAACATTCCGGCCACAGCGGGCGCCCTGACGCTCATCGGCAGCTCCTTCCTTTTTCGCGCAGATTTTACGCTGCGCGCATTCGCCGATGCGGCAGCAGACAGAGCGTGCCCGGGTGCGCCTACCTGCGCTGTGCGATCCAGTTTTTTGCCGGTGATGGGGACGAGACCACCGTTCCGGTCATCTCCGCGCCCTTGACGGTGCCGCGCAGCGCAACACTGCCCTCCGTGCCCGCCGCGTAGGAAAACGAAATTTCCTCGCCCCGCACCCGCAGATCGCGCAACGGAAAGCGCGCGCCGCCGATTTCGATACTGCCCGCGATCGATTCGGGCCGCTGCTCGATGCGCAGATTCAACGTCCTGGCCGCCGCTCCAGGCGCGGTGAGACTCAGGGCCCACTCGCCGTTCACCCTCGCGGGGATCACATAAAGATAGATCACGGTGAGCGGAGTACCGCTGATCTTGATTTTTTCCTCCAGGTCGAAACTGACGACCTTGTCGTAGGTCAGCGGACTGATCGGATAATCATGCGAGACGATGCGCGTGCCCGGTTTCAACTCGGCAAGGAATTTGGGCACCAGCTTGGTGATGGTGCTGGGCAGAAGGTAAGTGGTGATGACGCTCGCCTGCGACAAATCGGCTTCCATGATGTCGCCTCGCACGAAATTCACCCTGTCGGCGACCCCTTCATTCGCGGCATTCTGGTTGGCCATCGCCACCAGCTTTTCCTGGATATCGATGCCGTGGCCGCGCGCGCCGAGCTTCTTTGCCGCGGTGATGACAATGCGCCCGTCACCCGAGCCCAGGTCGATCAGGTAGTCCTTGCCGGTCACCGATCCCATGTCGAGGAGGCGCTCGACGATGACCGTGGGCGTGGGCACATAGGGGCCGAAGCTCCCCTGCGCGAAGGCGCAGGGCGCCGCACCCAGCGCGAAAAACAATCCCAGCCCGCAGAGCCATCGTTTCATCGGTTTTCCTCCAGCGCCTCAATTATGCCCTGCAGGGCAGCGATCACCGTTTGCCGCCGCACCTGTTCCCGGCTTCCCTGAAAAAGGCGCGTTTCGCTGCGCAATCGGGTGTCGGGTCCGGCCCATGCGAAACACACCGTGCCGACAGGCTTGGCCGCCGAACCGCCGCCCGGACCGGCGATACCGGTCACCGCCACTGCGATCTGTGCCCTGCTGTGTGCGACTGCGCCCTGCGCCATTTCGCGGGCGCTCGCCTCGCTCACCGCGCCCTGCGCATCAAGCGTGGCCTGCGCCACGCCCAGCATTTCGTGCTTGGCCTCGTTGGAATAGGTGACAAAGCCGCGTTCAAACCACTGCGAACTGCCGGCCACCGCGGTTATCGCCATCGCTATCCAGCCGCCGGTGCACGATTCGGCGGCAGCAAGCTTCAGCCCGCGCGCCTTGAGGCGCGCACCGGCGAGTGTTGCCAGCGTCGCAAGAGCAGCATCCATCGCAGCCGGGTCCACATCAATCCCCGGCGCAACGATGCGCGCGCGGCCCGCTCAAACGCGGCCGCTTTTCGGATCCATAAAACATAAACATTTTATTGGCACAATCGTTTATTGGCGTACATTTACAGGCATATACGTTGTTTAATAAAGCAACATTAGTCATGACATGAAGTCTGCGGGAAGCACGCGCTTCACCACCGCCATCAACAGCAGTGTGTAGCCTGCCGCAAGAATATCGTCGAACATCACGCCAAATCCGCCTTTCCATTTTCGATCCGCCTGGCGGATCGGCGGGGGCTTGAGCACATCAAACACCCGGAACCCGAAAAATGCCAGCGCCTGCCAGGCAAGGCCCGGCGGGGTGAACACCAGAATCACGACAAAAGCGACGATTTCGTCCCAAACCATGCCGCTGTGGTCGGCGATGCCCATATCGTCGCCGGTTTTCCCGCAGGCCCAGATTCCCACCAAGAACAGAACCACGGCCGCCAGCAGCACGCCGGCGGGATCCAGCCACCGGGCGAGCATCAAGTACGCCGGAAAACCCAGCAGCGTACCCACCGTGCCGGGTGCCAGCGGCGCGAGGCCGGTGCCGAATCCCAGCGCCAGCAGATGAGCCGGATGCGAGACGAGGAATGCCCTGTCGGGACGAACGATCATGGATGTTCTGCGGTAAGGGGGGCGGCCTTCATGCGCCGAAGTGATCGAAGCCGGAGCGCGCCAGTTGCATCGGCTGACCGCGCACATCTCGCAGCGTCACCCTGGGCGCACCGGGCACCGCCGTGCCGATGACCGTCAACGCGAGGCCCAGCTCGGCGCCGATGCGTTCGATCGCCGCATGACAGGCTGGCGGCGCGGTGAAGGCAAGTTCGTAATCGTCCCCGCCGGCGGCAACGCATTCCCAGCGCAGGTCGGCGTCGGCACAGGCACGCAGGGCCGGCGCCATCGGGAGACGCTCTGCTGTGATATCGATGCCCACGCCCGAATTTTCGGCGACGTGGCCAAGATCGGCCAGCAGTCCGTCGGAAATGTCGATGGCCGCGCGTGCGATGCCGCGCAGGCGTCGTCCCAGTTCCACACGCGGCTCGGGATCGTCCAGGCGCGCCAGGCAGCCAACCAGGTCGTCCCCGCCCAGATGGATGCGGCCCTGCTGATGCGCCAGGGCAAGCGCAGCACCACCGGTGTCCCCCGAGAGCCACACCTCGTCGCCCGCGAGCACGGCGCCGCGGCGCAGCGCATGGGCCTGCGGCACTTCGCCAATCACGGTGATGCTGATGGCCAGCGGTCCGCGCGTGGTGTCGCCGCCGATCAACTCCACCCCGTGGCGCCCGGCCTGCGCGAAGAAGCCGCGCGCAAACGCGGCGATCCAGTGCTCGTCGGGCGCAGGCAGCGCGATGGCCAGCAGCGCGTAACGGGGATCGGCACCCATGGCGGCCAGATCGGAGAGGTTTACGGCCAGCGACTTGCGCCCCAGCTTTTCAGGGTCGGTCGCGGCGAGAAAATGCCGCCCCTCGATCAGCATGTCGGTGGACACCGCCTGAAGCATGCCGGGAGCGGGGCTCCACAGCGCGCAATCGTCGCCGACGCCCAGTACCGCATTCACCGCGGGGCGGGTGAAATAACGCCGGATGAGGTCGAACTCCGAAGCCATGGGCGATGTGAAACCCTCTGGCTCAGGCAGTCTCCGCGGGCCGCAGCGCGCGCGACACGCGGTCAAGAACGCCATTGACGTATTTATGACCGTCGGTGCCGCCGAATATCTTGGCCAGATCGACCGCTTCGTTGATCACCACACGGAAGGGAACCTCCGGCATGGCACTCAACTCGAAGGCGGCCAGCAGCAGGACCGCCCGCTCCACCGGTGACAGCCCGGTCCAGGGACGATCGAGCAGCGGCGAAATGATTTCCCGCAGGGCCTCAGACTCTGCGATCACGCCGCCGAGCAGCCGGTTCAGATAGGCGCGATCGGCGCGCTCGAACTCCTTGGTGTCCGACAAATGCGCGAGGATCTCGGCAGCGGGCAGGCCCGACATCTGCCACGCGTACAAGCCCTGCACAGCCAGTTCACGCGCGCGGCGACGCGCTGATTTCATGGACGCAGCTTGTCGATGGCGCGGCCGAGATTGGCCATTTCCACCGCGGCATCGGCGCAATCACGCCCTTTTTCGGTGGTGCGCGCTTCGGCCTGCGCGTCGCTTTCGGTGGTCAGAATGCCGTTGGCGATCGGGATGCCGGCGCCCAGCGAGACCGCGGTGATTCCCGCAGAGGATTCGTTGGAGACGATTTCGAAATGATAGGTCTCCCCGCGAATGACCGCGCCCAGCGCAATCAACGCCTGGAAGCGCCCGGTGGCGGCAAGCTTTTTCAACGCGAGGGGAATCTCAAGCGCACCCGGCACGCTGAGCACGGTGATGGCGTCGCCCGCAGCACCGAGCTCGGCCAGGCGCTTCACGCAACTGTCGAGCAAGGCCAGGCCGACGCGCTCGTTGAAGCGACTGCGTACGATGCCCACACACAGGCCGGTCGCATCGAGATTGGCGCCGATCGTGTTCACGTGTTGCCCCTGGCGTGTGCGTGATGGGTCTCGAAGTCACTGACCTCCAGGCCGAATCCGGCCATGCTGGGCATCTTGCGCTGCGTCGCAAGCAGGCGCATGCGCCCGACATTGAGGTCGCGCAGTATCTGCGCGCCTATGCCATAGGTGAGCAGGTCCATCTTGGCATGCGGATTGCGCCGCCGCGTGGCCGCCACATCGTCGATCAATTGCGAGGCGCTGCTCGAGCAGTTGAGCAGCACCAGCACGCCCTTGCCTTCTTCCGCGATTTTTGCCATCGCATCGGGCACCGTCCACGAGTGGCCGCTCGCTGCCAGGTCCATCAGGTCGATCAGCGACAGCGGTTGATGCACACGCACCAGGGTTTCCTCCTCGGGCACGATCTCGCCGAGGGTCAAAGCGATGTGCACCTGCCCGGTCATTTTCTCCAGAAACGCGAGCATCTGGAATTCACCTTGCGCAGTCTTCACCGGGCGCTCGGTGACGCGGCGGACCAGGCTTTCATTCTGGCTGCGGTAGTGGATCAGGTCGGCGATGGTGCCGATCTTCAGCCCGTGCGTGCGGCCGAATTCGATGAGGTCCGGCAGGCGCGCCATGGTGCCGTCGTCTTTCAGGATCTCGCATATCACCGCTGCCGGGGTCAGACCCGCCAGCGTGGCAAGGTCGCATCCG
Source organism: uncultured beta proteobacterium (assembly GCA_903859155.1). Lineage (GTDB taxonomy): Bacteria > Pseudomonadota > Gammaproteobacteria > Burkholderiales > SG8-39 > 2-02-FULL-62-17. Next base: position 58,064 of record CAIOLO010000162.1, on the reverse strand, counting down.
GCCTCGGTGTGGCCGGCGCGCACCAGCACGCCGCCCGCCTGCGCCATCAGCGGAAAGATATGGCCGGGTTGAACGATATCCTCCGGCCTGGCATCCGTGGCCACTGCGGCCTGTATGGTCCGCGACCTGTCATGCGCGGAAATGCCGGTGGTGACGCCTTTGGCGGCCTCGATCGACACGGTAAATGCGGTACCGAGGGGCGCCTGGTTGTCGCGCACCATCAGCGGCAGATTGAGTTGCCGGCAACGCACCTCGGTGAGCGCGAGGCACACCAGGCCGCGGCCGAACTTCGCCATGAAATTGACCGCCTCGGGTGTCACAAACTGCGCGGCGACTATCAGGTCGCCTTCGTTCTCCCGATCCTCGTCGTCGACCAGGATCACCATCTTGCCCGCCTTGATATCGGCGATGATTTCGGGAATCGGTTGCAGGCCCATTAGCACTCCATTCAACAGGTACGCCGACAAATATTTCAGGGACTGGCGCGAAAGGTTCGACAAACTGTGTCGAGGCAAACCGATTTTAAGGTGTTTGCCCCGCTGACGCAGTCTTTACAAACGAGACGGGACGCCGTGGCGTCCCGTTTGACGAACGCGGCAGAGCGACGTCCCGAATGAAGAAACGCGGCCCGTTCCGCGGCACAAGCCCGGCAGGGCTGTTACTCGGCGACCTTGACGGCCGCCTCCGCAACCTTGTCTGCCTTGACGATCTTTTCGCCGATCTTTTCGCGAATACGCGCCGACTTGCCGGAACGCCCGCGCATGTAATAGAGCTTGGCGCTGCGCACGGCGCCCTTGCGCTTGACCTCGACCGAGGCGATCAACGGCGAGTAGGTCTGGAAGGTCCGCTCGACGCCCTCGCCGGAGGACATTTTGCGTACCGTGAAGGCCGAATTCAGACCGCGGTTCTTTTTCGCGATAACCACGCCTTCATAGGCCTGTACGCGCTTGCGCTCGCCCTCGACCACGCTCACGTTGACAACCACGGTGTCGCCGGGGGCGAACGTGGGGATCTTGCGGCCCAGACGGGCGATTTCCTCGTTTTCGAGGGTTTGTAACAGGTTCATGCTCATGCTCCCAAGAGTGCCTGACAACACGAAGGGTACTTCCCCCCGTGCTCCACTGCTTCCGCGGCCGTTCCAGCTATTCCGAACCGGCCCCACATCCAACCGCAGCCAGCATTGGCCAGCGGCTACCGTTCCATTTGCTCCCGCCGGAACTCATCCAGCAGGCTCAATTCCAGCTTATTCAATCCGCGCTGCTCAATCAACTCCGGCCGCCGCAACCAGGTACTTCCCAGCGCCTGCTTCAGGCGCCACCGGCCAATGTCCGCATGATGCCCGGAGAGCAGTACCGGCGGAACATCCCTGTTCCGATAGCGTTCAGGACGGGTGTACTGCGGACAATCCAGCAGCCCCCCGGCAAAGGAATCCTCGATTGCCGAACGTTCATGACCCAAAGCACCGGGCAGCCGTCGCACCACCGCGTCTATCAACACCATCGCCGCCAACTCTCCCCCGGAGATCACATAATCCCCGATGGATATTTCTTCATCCACGCACTGCTCGATCAACCGCTGATCGACACCCTCGTAGCGGCTGCACAGCAGGATGACCCTGCCGTCCTGCACCATACGAGCCACTCGCGCCTCGTCCAGCTTGCCGCCCTGGGGCGACAGGTGAACCACTCTTGCCTCGCCCTCCGCGGCCTCCCTGGCCGCGGCGATCGCCTTCTCCAGCGGTTCGGCCAACATGACCATTCCCGGGCCACCGCCATAAGGCCTGTCATCCACGGTGCGGTAATTATCCGCGGTGAAATCGCGCGGGTTCCACAACCCCAGGCTCCACAGGCCCCGTTCCAACGCCCGGTGCGTTATGCCCCAACCGGACACCGCGTCGAACATCTCGGGAAACAGGGTGACACAATCGAACCGGATCACCAGTCCGCACCCCATTCCACCCGGATCTCCCCGGCATCCAGATCGATTTCCTTTACCACCGCAGGAATAAACGGCAACAAGCGCTCGCCGCCCTCCCATTCGACACGCAGAATGTCATGCGCGCCGTTGTCAAACATTTCCTTCACCCTGCCAAGATCGTCCCCGGCCTGGTTGACCACCTTCAGATCCACCAGGTCAGAGCGGTAAAACTCTCCCGCTTCGGCTTTGGGCAGGGCATCCCGCCTCACCGCGATTTCCGCGCCGCTGAACCGCGCCGCCTCGTCCCGGTTCACAAATCCGCGCATGCGCGCCACCAGGTGCTGTCCGTGCTGCTCGCTCTCCTCCGGCTGGAATTCGCACCAATCCTGCTCAATCCGTATCCACCACGCCGGGTACTGCGCCAGGCTGCCTGGCCGTTCCGTATATGGCTGGATCTTGACCCAGCCTTTAACGCCAAAGGGCCCAAGTACCCGCCCCATGACGACCAGGCGGGATTGCGGCTCACCCACCCCGGACGCGCTGCTTATTTGGGCTGCGCCCGGACGTAAGTTCTTTGCAGACGCGCGACCGTGGGAGAGAGTTGCGCCCCCTTGCCCGTCCAGTAACTCAAGCGATCCAGGGAAAAACGCAGCGCTTCCATCCCCTCAGGGGCCTTGGGATTGTAAAACCCGACTCGCTCGATGAACCTGCCGCTCACCGTACGGCGCGAATCCGCGACGACGATACTGTAGAAGGGACGCTTTTTTGCGCCGCCGCGTGCTAGACGTATAACGACCATGGGGATTCCGAGATGCGAAAAGGGCGTGATTTTAATCGGTTTTTGGCCTGTTTGGCAAGGGGAAACACGCTTTTGCCCGCCTAAGCCGGCGCCGCCCCGGCACCTGGGTGTCAATCGGGGTCGAAACGCCCCCGGCAGCGCTCTCAAAACGCCCGCGGCAGCATACCTTTCATCGAACGCATCATTTTCGCCATGCCGCCTTTTTGCATCATTTTCATCATCTTCTGCATCTGTTCGAACTGGTTGAGCAGGCGGTTGACCTCCTGCACCGAGACGCCGGCGCCGGCGGCTATGCGTCGCTTGCGCGAAGCCTTGAGTACTTCAGGCTTGGCGCGCTCGTGCATGGTCATGGAATTGATGATGCCCTCGGTGCGGCGCAACTGGCCCTCATCGACCTGCGCTCCCTGCGCCGCCTGGGCCATTTGCGCGGGCAGCTTGTCCATCAGCGCGGATACGCCGCCCATCTTTTTCATCTGCAGGATCTGTTGTTTGAAATCCTCGAGGTCGAATCCCTTGCCTTTTTTGAACTTGTCGGCAAGTTTCTTCGCCTCGTCGACATCAACGGCCTTGCGCGCCTCCTCCACCAGCGACAGCACATCCCCCATGCCCAGAATGCGTGCGGACATGCGATCCGGATGAAAGGTCTCGAGGCCGTCGAGTTTTTCGCTGACACCCACGAACTTGATGGGCTGGCCGGTAACCTGGCGCACCGAAAGCGCCGCGCCGCCGCGCGAGTCGCCGTCGAGCTTGGTCAGCACCACCCCGGTCAGCGGCAGCGCTTCGCTGAAGACGCGCGCCACATTTACGGCGTCCTGCCCCTGCATGGCGTCGACGACAAACAGCGTTTCGGCAGGATTCAAGGCCGCGTGCAGCTGGCGGATTTCCTCCATCATGGCCGCGTCGATCGCCAGCCGCCCTGCGGTATCGACAATGAGAACCTGGTGATAATGAGTGCGCGCGAATTCCAGCGCCGCGCGAGCTATATCGAGCGGCTTCTGCTCGGGCGCGGACGGAAAAAAATCGGCCCCTGCCTGCTCCGCGACCAGGCGCAATTGCTCGATGGCCGCCGGCCGGTACACATCGCAGGAAACGAGCAGCACTTTTTTGCCCTGGTCAGCAACCAGACGGCGCGCGATTTTTCCGCTGGAGGTGGTTTTGCCCGACCCCTGCAAACCGGCCATCAGGATCACCGCGGGTGGTACCACCGCCAGATCGAGCGCGGCTTCGCCCCCCCCCATCAGCACAGTCAGTTCGCGGTGCACGACACCGACCAGCGCCTGGCCCGGATTGAGGCTTCCCAGGACCTCCTCGCCGACGGCCAGTTCCTTCACCCGCGCGATGAAATCGCGCACCACTGGCAGCGCCACATCGGCCTCAAGCAGAGCCACGCGCACCTCCCGCAGTGCGTCCTGGATGTTGGATTCGGTCAGCCGCGCTTCGCCGCGCAGTGTCTTGACGACCTTGGATAGTCGTTGGGTCAGGGACTCGAGCATGGGATTGTCATTTACCGTGATAAAACTATCGGGGGGGAATGGCGGAATGCCGATATTCCCTTAAACACCCGGTGTAAACTGGGAACATGGAAATTTCACCGCAGGACATTTTACTCCACGTATTCACCGCGCTGGCCTACGCGGCGCTGGCGCTGCATTTCTGGCGCAGCCGCTGGCAGGGCTCCACGCCCACCCCGATGACCTCCTCGGAGCGCATGCTGATCCTCGTGCCCCTGGCGGTGCACACCTGGCTGCTCTGGGAAAGGCTGTTGCTTTCCGCCGAATTGCGCTTCGGTTTTGCCATCGCTTTGTCGGCCATGCTGTGGCTCACGGTGCTGATTTACTGGGTCGAGAGCCTGTTCATGAAACTCGAGGGCATGCAGGCGCCGGTGCTGGCGCTGGCCGCGCTGTGCGCGCCATGGCCGTTGCTGTTCCCCGGTCTTGCCGCGCCGCCCTCGGCACAAACCTTCGAGTTTCGCGTGCACACTGCGCTCGCCATGCTCGCCTACAGCCTGTTCACCATGGCGGCGGTGCACGCTCTGTTGATGACGGTGCTCGAGCGCCGCCTGCACGGGCGCTCCGGCGGAGGCCCGATCACCGGACCGATTGCCGCCTTGCCGCCGCTCTTGACCATGGAGTCGCTGCTGTTTCGCCTGATCGCGATGGGCTTTCTGTTGCTCACCCTGACGCTGGCGAGCGGCGTGATCTACTCGGAAACTCTTTTCGGCCTGGCCATGAAATTCAACCACAAGACCTTATTCGCGGTGATTTCCTGGCTGATTTTCGCCGCGCTGCTGATCGGCAGGCACCTCTACGGTTGGCGCGGCCGGCTCGCACTGCGCTGGACGCTGAGCGGATTCGCAGTGCTATTGCTCGCTTACATCGGCAGCCGCTTCATACTGGAGGTGGTGCTGCAGCGCGCCCTGACATAGCCTGCGCGAAGCGTTCCCGTCCGGGAACAGGCGCTGAGCTATACTGGATTTCCCCAATTTTGATCGACACATCGCGTTGCAGGACATTCCCCTAGGGTGGCATTTCGGTCTGCTGGCCCTGCTTTTGCTCTGCTCATGCTTTTTCTCCCTGGCGGAGACCAGCATGATGGCCCTCAACCGCTATCGTCTGCGCGCCATGGTTCGGATGGGGAATCGCGGCGCCATCATCGCCGCGGAACTCCTCGCCCAGACTGACAAGCTGCTGGGCGTGGTCCTGCTGATGAACAATCTGCTCAACGCCGGCGCCGCGGTGCTGGTCTCGGTGATTACGGTTGAGCTTTTCGGTCAGGACAAAATCGCGCTCGGCGTGGGCACCCTGGCGGTGACCTTCCTGATACTGGTGTTCTCCGAGATCACCCCAAAAGTTGTGGCGGCAGCCAATTCGGAACGCATTGCGCTGCCCGCGTCCTATTTGCTGAAGCCTTTGCTCCGCCTGCTCAGCCCGGTGGTCTGGTTCGTCAATCTGTTCGTCTCGGCCCTGCTGCTGGCAACCGGACTCAAACCCGCGAGTGGCGAACAGAACCAGAGGCTCACCATGGAAGAATTGCGTCATCTGGTGCTCGAATCGAGCCAGATCATCCCTAAAAAGCACCAGAGCATCCTGATGAATCTTTTCGATCTCGAATCGATCACTGTCGAGGACGTGATGACACCACGCGCGCGCATCGAGTCGATCGACATCGAGGCGCCGATCGAAACGATTGCGGAACAATTGGCCACCAGTTACCACACTCGCCTGCCGGTCTACCGGCGCGAACCCGGCACGGTCATCGGCGTGCTCCACCTGCGCCGCGTCCTGCACCTGATCCAGAATCAGGAACTGGACAGGGAAAGCCTGGAGGCCCTGCTCGCGAAGGCTTACTTCGTCCCTGCGGGCACGCCTGTTTTCGAGCAGTTGCAGTACTTCCAGGAAGCAAAGCAGCGCATCGCGCTGGTGGTCGATGAATACGGCGAACTGCAGGGGCTGGTGACGCTGGAGGACATCATCGAGGAGTTCATCGGCGAATTCACCACAACATCGCCTTCGCGGCCCGGCATTTTCGCCTGGGGCGCCGATGGCAGCATTCTGGTGGAGGGATCGACCAGCCTGCGCGAGATCAACCGCAAACTCGCCCTGACACTGCCGCTGGACGGCCCGAAGACCTTGAATGGCCTGATCCTGGAACACCTGCAGGATATTCCGGAGTCCGGTCTGTCGGTCAAGATCGCCAATGTCGCCATGGAAATCGTGCATACCCAGGATCGGGTCATCAAATCGGTGCGCCTGTTCCGGACAGCGGCGGCCGATCAGGCCGTCCGGGTCCGATAAAGGCGTCATGCAAACGGCCGGCGGCGCGATCTTCGAGAGCCTTTTCGGGTGATTGACCAGAGCCGCAATTTTTAGACGATAAATCCATATTCTTCAAAAGAATAGCGGTTTTTCCTAAAGCTTTACAAAAGCTTATGGGCAAGGCATCATTGGTGGCGAGCAGGGACTCGCCGTGCAATCGGCATCGGCCGGTTTTTTTGCAACTCACGAATCCGCAGGGCAGAAATTTGAGGGAAGCGAATGTCATTGCAATGTCATGCGCGGGCCGAAATTCGCAACGGCTGCAGTGCTGCGCCGCCCGTCTTCCCGGCACCTATGCCAAATGTGAAATAGTCCGGATGCGCCTTGGCGTCTCGCTTGTGTGCATCTGTGGCGGCAGATAACATCCGCGAGAATGCTCAATGCGGCGCACCCAAACTGGCTCGGCAATGCCAATAAGCCTCGATCGCCGTTCATAAGCTGTTAGGAGAAGCACCATGGCCACCGCAGCAATTGGCAAAGACAAGGTCAAAGAGTTCAACTTCAACTGGGAAGGCAGGGACAAGTCCGGAAAAGTCGTCAAGGGCGAGATGCGTGCCGGCGGCGAAGCCGTTGTCAGCGCCACCCTGCGCCGCCAGGGCATACTGGTCAACAAGATCAAGAAGCAGCGCGCCGGGAGCGGCGGTTCGGTATCGGAAAAGGACGTCACGCTTTTTTCCCGCCAGCTCGCCACCATGATGAAAGCCGGTGTGCCGTTGCTGCAGGCCTTTGACATTGTCGGCAAGGGCCATTCCAATCCCGCCGTCGCCCGGCTGCTGATGGAACTGAAAACCGAAGTCGAAACCGGCTCGACCCTGGCCGCGGCGTTCCGCAAATATCCACTGCAGTTTGATGCCCTGTTCTGCAACCTGGTAGCGGCCGGCGAGCAGGCCGGTATTCTGGAAACCCTGCTCGACCGCCTCGCCACCTACAAGGAAAAGACTCTGGCGATCAAGTCCAAGATCAAAGCGGCGCTGTTTTACCCGATCGCGATTATCGGCGTGGCTTTCATCATTACCGCGGTCATCATGATTTTCGTGATCCCGGCTTTCAAACAGGTGTTCACCAGCTTTGGCGCCGATCTGCCCGCTCCGACCCTGATCGTGATGGCAATCTCGGATTATTTCGTCAAATTCTGGTATCTCATCATCGGCGGTGTCGGCGGCGGGATCTACGGTTTTCTGTATATGTGGAAGCGCTCGGTGCCGGTGCAGATCATGATGGACAAGCTCATGTTGAAAGCGCCGGTTTTCGGCCATCTGGTGCGCATCTCCACCATCGCCCGCTGGACGCGGACGCTCTCGACCATGTTCGCCGCCGGCGTGCCGCTGGTGGAAGCACTGGATTCGGTGGGCGGCGCCTGCGGAAACTACGTCTACACCATCGCCACCAAGCAGATTCAAAACGAGGTCTCGGTCGGCTCCAGCCTGACCGTTGCCATGCAGAACACCCTCATTTTTCCCAACATGGTGATCCAGATGGTTTCGATCGGCGAGGAATCCGGTGCGCTGGACAACATGCTGGGCAAGGTTGCGGACTTTTTCGAGGCAGAGGTCGACGACGCTGTGGAGGCGCTGTCCAGCCTGATGGAACCGGTGATCATGGTGGTGCTCGGGACGCTCATCGGCGGGATGGTCGTCGCCATGTATCTGCCGATCTTCAAACTGGGCCAGGCAGTCTGACAAAGGACTGACCTGAAAATGCGGGCGAGCCAGCCACCTCGTCCAGGCACCTGAACAGCGCTTTGTGGCCATCATGATTTCGGATTTGCGCAGGTTGCAAAAGAAAAAAACAACCGGCGAAGCCGGCATGCTCCGGCGCTACGGAGCCATATCTCAGGAGGGATGCATTGTCTGACGCTGCCCTGTTTTTCTCCTCGGTTACGGCCCTCCTGTGGCTTGGCTTGGTGCTCGGCCTGGCGCTGGGTTCCTTTCTCAATGTGGTGATTCACCGCCTGCCCCGGATGATGGAGCACGACTGGGCCGCGCAGTGCGCCGAATTGCGCGGCGAACCGGTCCCTGCGGCGGCCCCGATGAACCTGGCGGTTCCGCGCTCGCGATGCCCGTCCTGCGGGCACCAGATTACCGTGCTGGAAAACATCCCCCTCTTGTCCTGGGTCTGGCTCAGGGGAAAATGCTCCGCGTGCCGCGCCCCGATCAGCGTGCGCTATCCGCTGGTCGAACTGCTCACCGGTATCGGCGTGGCCTATTGCGCAACCCGCTATGGCGCCACGCTGGCCGGCCTCGGTGCGATCGTATTCCTGTGCGCCTTGATAGCAGCTTGTTTCATCGATTTCGACACCCAGTTTCTTCCGGACGCCATTACCCTGCCGCTGCTCTGGTTGGGCTTGCTCGTCAACATCCCGGGTACGTTCGTGGATCTCCAGTCGGCCGTGATCGGCGCAGCCGCGGGCTACCTTTTCCTGTGGAGCGTGTTCTGGTTATTCAAGCTTGCAACCGGCAAGGACGGCATGGGGTACGGCGATTTCAAGCTGCTTGCCGCGATAGGGGCCTGGACCGGCTGGAAAATGCTGCCCCTGGTGATTCTCGCCTCCTCGGTCATCGGCGCGGTGGTGGGTATCCTTTTGATCGTGCTCACGCGCCATGGCCGCGAGGTTCCGATACCTTTCGGCCCCTATCTTGCCGGCGCGGGCGCGGTGGCGCTGTTCTGGGGGCCGCCACTGACACACGAGTACCTGAAGCTGATTTACTGATGCCCTACCTCATCGGTCTCACCGGCGGCATCGGCAGCGGCAAGAGCGTGGTGGCCCAGGCATTTGCCAGGCGAGGTGTCGCCGTGGTCGACAGCGACCTGATCGCGCACGCGCTGACCGCACCCGGCGGCGAGGCGATTCGGGCCATTCGGGAGGCTTTCGGCGACGCCATGATTGCAGCGGACGGTGCGCTGGACCGCTCGCAGATGCGCCAACTCGCATTCACCGACGCCGGGGCCAAGCAGAAGCTCGAGTCCATCCTGCACCCACTCATCGGCCTGGCAAGTGCCCGGCAGACTGCCGCCGCGGCCAGCCCTTACGTGATCCAGGTTGTACCGCTCCTGGTGGAGACCGGGATGGGCCACGAGCGCTTCAACCGCATCCTGGTGGTCGATTGCGAAGAGTCGACACAGGTGGAGCGGGTCCGTGCGCGCAATGGACTGAGCGAGGACGAAGTGCGACGCATCATGGCGACCCAGGCGAGCCGTGAAAACCGCCTTTCCCGAGCGGATGACCTGCTTTTCAACGAGGACAACCTCGAGAGCATCGATGCGAAGGTTGAGTCGTTGCACCAGCGCTACCTGGCGGAATCCCGGGAATCGGGCCGAAATCGCACGACTTCACACACCGGGGGGCTAGCCAGCGCCCCCGAGAATAGGCGAGAATCACGGGGTTCCCTTAACCCAGCGGCGCCTGTGATTGTCTACGAATATCCGCTGAACGAACGCGTGCGCACCTTGCTGCGGCTTGAAACTCTTTTCGCCCGCGTGCAGTTTTTTCTCGCCAAGAGTGATCCCCTCGAGCATCACATCACTTTGTTGACGCTGTTCGAGATACTCGAGGTGGCCAGCCGCGCGGATATGAAATCCGATTTGCTGCAGGAACTGGAGCGCCAGAAGCAGGTGCTATCCCTGTTTCGCAATAATCCGGAAATTGCCGAGGATGCTCTCAGTCAAGTGCTCGCCGACATCGAGCAGGCCAGTCACTCGCTGTTCGCGATGACCGGAAAGATCGGCCAGTATCTTCGGGAAAACGAGTGGCTCATGAGTATCAAGCAGCGCACCGGCATTCCGGGCGGCGCCTGCGAATTCGATCTGCCCTCCTACCATTACTGGCAGCACCGCGACAACGAATCGCGGCTTGCCGATCTGAATGCATGGATCAATCCTCTTTATCCTATTCGCGACGGCGGCGCCATTGTGCTGCGGCTGCTGCGCGAAGGGGGCAAGCCCGCCAGGGTGGTCGCGCGGCAGGGCGCTTTCTCGCAGATGCTGGGGGGCAAGGTGGCACAGATGGTGCGGATCAAGCTGTCGCTGGATCTGCAGTGCATACCCGAGATCAGCGCCAACAAGTACGCACTCAATATCCGTTTCGTCATGTCCGGCATCGAACCGCGCCCGCGGGTTGTCGAGTCGGATATTGATTTCGAGCTGAGCTTCTGCAACCTTTAGCCCCGCGGCGCGATGAAATCCCCCGACCTCCCAGGCTTGCTGCCGAGTTGCTCGAGCTCCCGGCCCACCTCCGGACGGCCCGCATGAACGTGCTCAGCGTGAGTTGTCCCGCCTGCTGCTGCCAGGTCAGATGGGAGGCGAATTCACCTTACCGGCCGTTCTGCTCGGAACGCTGCAAACTCGTCGACCTGGGCGCCTGGGCCACAGAGAAATACCGGGTCGCGAAACCGCATGAGGAAGCCGAAGAAGGCGCGCCTCCCACGCAAAACGGGGAAGGCAACTAGCCAGGATCGCGCGGCCAAAAGCTCGCCGCGCTGCTTCCAACAGCCGGCGCAAGCTTTATGCGACGGCGGTCTATTACAACGACCGCGCGGCCAAAAGCTCGCCGCGCTGCTTCCAACAGCCGGCGCAAGCTTTATGCGACGGCGGTCCCAGCTAGCGGTCCCACGAGGCCCGCTGCATCGCGATGCCATGGCCGCCGCGGCTCCAGGCCGTTTGCAGGTCGCCTGGTCTCATGCCTCCGAGCGAGTACACCGGAATCGCGGCCTCTTGCACAATCGACTCGAAGCGCTCCCAGCCCAACGGTGCGACGCCGGGGTGCGTCTGCGTCGGCAGCACCGAGCCCAGCACTGCAAAATCCGCCCCCAGTTTTTCAGCGGCGCGCAACTCGGCGCGATCATGACAGGATGCGCCCACCCATGGCAGGTCAGGACGCGAGTGCAACGTACCCAGTTGCCGCGAAGTCAGATGCACGCCGTCGGCACCCATGCGCTGCGCCAGACCGATATCGGCGTTGACCAGAATGCGCACGCCGCTCGGTCTTGCCACCTCGAGCACACGCGCAAGGAACGCCTCCCTGGGGGCCTCCGCCATCCGCGGCTCCCGTACCTGAACAAGGCGCAGGCCGCCCTCGATGCGCTCGCGCAGCCGCGCAATCTGCGCATCGATTCCCAGATCCGTACACTGCGTGATCGCATATTCCGCAGGCAGGGCCAAACCGCGCAGCACCGGGTGATTGGCCGGCAGCAGCGGTGCAACCCCGACCCGGTCCGGTTGCTCCCAACTCATGCCGTCGTGTTCGATGGCATGCACCTCATCTTGCCAGGAGATCACACGAAAGAAGTTCAGCCGCACCGTCGCGTGGGGATAGGTGAACACCTGGGTTATCCAGCGATAGGCCGTTTCAACCCGGATGCCCAGTTCTTCCGCAAGTTCGCGATCGAGGGCCGCTCGGACGGTCTCGCCCGGTTCCACCTTTCCCCCGGGAAACTCCCAATATCCCGCATAGACTTTTGAAGGCGGCCGGCGGGCCAGCAAGACGGCGCCATCCCCGCGCAGCAGCACGCCGACCGCGACCTCGACCGGAGCGGACTCCACCGGGTTATTCAAGACGGAGGAATTTGTCGCTTGGGGCGATTTCAACGGTGCTTTACGCCGCGCGGCGAACGCTGTTTGACGACTTGTTTCCCGGTGCCATGGCGGCCCGCCCAGTCGCGCGCAAATTGCCAGGCGACGCGACCCGAGCGCGAGCCGCGCGTGAGCGCCCAGCGCAGGGCTTCGGCGCGGGATTCTTCGCTTTGCCGGCAACCGAATTCCGTCAGCCAGTGCCCGGCAATATCCAGGTAGTCGCCCTGGTCAAAGGCGTAAAACGACACCCACAATCCGAAGCGCTCCGACAGGGAGATCTTTTCCTCGGCGGTTTCACTGGCGTGAATCTCCTCGCCCTGATGCTGATAATCCAGATTCTCCTGCATGAACTCGGGCATCAGGTGCCGCCGGTTGGAGGTCGCATAAATCAGCACGTTGTCCGAGGCTGCGGAGATCGATCCATCGAGCACGGATTTGAGCGCCTTGTACGCGGCTTCCGTTGCGTCAAAGGACAGGTCGTCGCAAAAAATGATGAATCGTTCCGGCCGCTCCGCCAACAAATCGACGATGTCCGTCAGCGATATCAGATCGTGCTTGTCGACTTCGATCAGACGCAGTCCGTCGCGCGAAAAGCGGTTGAGCACCGCCTTGACCAGTGATGACTTGCCGGTGCCGCGCGCCCCGGTCAACAGGACGTTGTTCGCCGGCCGGCCCGAGACGAACTGCCGCGTGTTGTCCTCGATGAGGGCCTTTTGACGGTCGATACCACGCAGGTTGGCAAGGCGTACGCGATGCGGGCGCAACACCGGCAGCAGCGCGGGCCTGCCGTTCTGGACCTTCCAGCGAAAGGCCACACTGGCATGCCAGTCCGGAGGAGCCGCGGGCGCGGGCAACATGCCCTCGACCCTGTCCATCAGCGCGTCCAGGCGCGCCAGCCACTGATTCAGGTCCTTGGATGCCGCCATATCCCCGCAGGCCCCCGGCTCAGGTGCGGTATTCCGCGTTGATCTTCACGTAATCGTAGGAAAAATCGCAGGTCCAGACGGTGGTTTGCGCCGCGCCACGGCCAAGATCCACCCTGACGGTGATTTCAGCGGACTTCATGACGCGCGCACCCTCTTCTTCGCTGTAGCTCGCGGCGCGGCCGCCAGCATCGATGACGCGCACATCACCCAGCCACAGGTTGACTCGCGCAATATCCAGTCCATCGATACCGGCATTGCCTATCGCCATGAGCAGGCGCCCCAGGTTGGGATCAGATGCAAAAAAAGCGGTCTTGACCAGGGGCGACTGTGCGATCCCCCTGGCAACGCGCACCGCTTCGGCTTCATCGCGAGCACCGCACACCTCGACGGTGATGAATTTTGTGGCGCCTTCGCCGTCGCGGGCAATCGATTGCGCCAGATGTACCGCCACCTGGGCAATCGCGGAGCGCAGCATTTCGTACTCCGCCGCCGACCCGGCAATTTCAGCGTTACCCGCCTGTCCCGTGGCGACAAGAATGAAGGAATCGTTGGTCGAGGTGTCACCATCGACCGTTACCCGGTTGAAGGAGACGTCCGCGACTTCGCGCACCATGGTCTGCAACGCCCCCGGGCCGACGCAGGCATCGGTGGCGATGAACGTGAGCATGGTTGCCATGTTCGGCGCAAGCATTCCCACCCCCTTGGCCATGCCGGTGACGCTTATGCGCCTGCCTGCGATCTCCAGGCTGCGCGAGCAGGCCTTCGCCACGGTGTCGGTGGTCATAATGGCTTCGGCCGCCGTCCCCCAGTTCCCGGCGGCAAGCGAACTCACGCATGCCGGCAATGTGGATTCAATGAGTTCCACCGGCAAGGGTTCAAGGATCACCCCCGTTGAAAACGGCAGAACCTCCCGCGCGTCACATCCCAGAAGGCGGGCCACCGCGTCGCAACTGCGCCGCGCCGCCTCCAGTCCGGCTTTCCCGGTACCGCAGTTGGCGTTGCCGGCATTGACAACCAATGCCCTCACCGGACCACCCGCCGCCAATACTTCACGGCATACCTGCACCGGCGCCGCCGCAAAACTGTTCCGGGTAAACACACCCGCCGTTCGTGCGCCCTGACACAGGCGCATGAGCATCAGATCGGCGCGCGGGGCCTTGCGTATTCCCGCATAGGCCGCACCCAGTTCGACACCGGGAATCGCGAGCAATGCCGCGGCGTCAGGCGCGCTGAGATTGACGGGCATGGAACCGACTCAACTCAGCTTGCCGTGGCATTGCTTGTACTTCTTGCCCGAGCCGCAGGGGCAAGGATCATTGCGTCCGATCTTTCCCATGCGTCTGACGAAAGGCGTCTCTTTGGGCGCTGCTCCGGCATCCTCGTCCGACACACCCAGGGCCTCATCGTAGGAAGCGTGCTGATACTGCACGTTCTCCACCGCCGCCGCATTCTGGCGTTCGGCAAGCTCGACTTCCTCTCGGGTTTTGATCTCGACCGTCATCAGGGTGCGGGTGACCTCGAGTTTCACGAGTTCCAGCATGCTGCCGAAAAGTTCGAAAGCCTCCCGCTTGTACTCCTGCTTGGGGTTCTTCTGCGCATAACCGCGCAGATGAATTCCCTGGCGCAGGTGATCCAGCGCCGAGAGGTGCTCGCGCCAATGCATATCGAGGGCGGTGAGCAGAACCTGCCTCTCATAGTGGCGCGCGGTCTCCGCGGGAACCTGATCCCATTTCACGGCATAGGCCGCATCGGCTGCCCCGGTGACGCGCTCTAGCATGCCCTCGTCATCAAGACCGGGCTCGGCTTCCAGCCACTTCGGAAGCAGCACCTCGAGCTTGAGCTCTGCCGCATAGGCCTTGCACAGCCCGTCGATATTCCATTGCTCCTCGACGCTTTCCGCGGGCACGTAGGTGCGGAACATGTCCGTGATCACGCCATGGCGCAAGGAGGTGACCTGTTCGGTTGCATCGGTCGAATCGAGGATGTCGTTGCGCAGGGAATAAATCTGCTTGCGCTGGTCATTGGAAACGTCGTCGTACTCGAGCAACTGCTTGCGAATGTCGAAGTTGTGCGCCTCGACCTTGCGCTGGGCCGATTCGATGGATCGCGTGACCAGCGTATGCTCGATCGGTTCGCCCTCGGGCATTTTCAGGCGGTCCATGATCATGCGCACACGCTCGCCGGCGAAAATCCGCAGCAGGGGGTCATCCAGGGACAGATAGAAGCGCGAGGATCCCGGGTCGCCCTGCCTGCCGGAGCGGCCGCGCAACTGGTTGTCGATGCGGCGCGACTCATGTCGCTCGGTGCCGATGATGTGCAGTCCACCGGCGGCGATCACCTGGTCGTGCAACGATTGCCATTCCGAATGCAACTGCTCGACGCGGCGGCTCTTCTCGTCATCGGGCAGGTTCTCCATGGCATTGACCAACTCCACCTGCTTCTCGACATTGCCGCCAAGCACGATATCGGTGCCGCGCCCTGCCATGTTGGTGGCGATGGTCACCATTTTCGGCCGCCCCGCCTGCGCAACAATCTCGGCCTCGCGTGCGTGCTGCTTGGCATTGAGCACCTGGTGGGGCAGCTTATCCTTCTGCAGCAAGCCCGAGACCAGTTCGGAGTTCTCGATGGAAGTGGTGCCCACCAGCACCGGCTGGCCGCGCTCGTAGCAATCGGCGATGTCGGCAACCATGGCGAGATACTTTTCGGTGGACGAACGGTATACCTGGTCGAGCCGGTCCTCGCGGATCATGTTGTGGTGGGTCGGGATCACCACGGTCTCGAGCCCATAAATTTCCTGGAATTCGTAGGCCTCGGTGTCCGCAGTACCGGTCATGCCCGAGAGCTTGTGGTACATGCGGAAGAAATTCTGGAAGGTAATCGAGGCGAGCGTCTGGTTTTCGCTCTGTATAGAGACGTTTTCCTTGGCCTCAACCGCCTGGTGCAGCCCGTCCGACCAGCGCCTGCCCGCCATCAACCGGCCGGTGAACTCGTCGACAATCACCACTTCGCCCTCCTGCACCACATAGTGGCGGTCGCGGAAGAACAGGTGATGGGCCCGCAGGGCCGCGTTCAGGTGGTGCATCAGGTTCACATACGCAGGCTCGTAGAGACTGCGGCCCTCCGGCAGCAAGCCCACGCGCGCGAGCAGCTTCTCCGCGTTTTCATGGCCTTCTTCCGAAAGCAGCACGGTATGTGCTTTTTCGTCCACCATGAAATCACCGGGCGCATCCTCTTTTTCCTGCTTTTTCAGAAGCGGCGCGACTTCATTCATGCGGTAATAAACTTCGGTGCGGTCCTCCGCCTGGCCTGAAATGATGAGCGGTGTGCGCGCCTCGTCGATCAGGATCGAATCGACCTCATCGACAATCGCGAAGTTCAGGCCGCGCTGGAAACGGTCCGGCACGCTCATCGCCATGTTGTCGCGCAGATAATCGAAGCCGAACTCGTTGTTGGTACCGTAGGTGATATCGGCGGCATAGGCCGCGTTCTTGCTGGAATGCGGCATCTGGGACAGCAGCACACCCACCGAGAGGCCGAGGAATCCGTATACCTTGCCCATCCATTCCGAGTCGCGTTGCGCCAGGTAGTCGTTGACCGTCACGATATGCACGCCGCGCCCTGAAAGGGCGTTCAGATACGCAGGCAGGGTTGCGACCAGCGTCTTGCCTTCGCCGGTGCGCATCTCGGCGATCTTGCCGTCGTGCAGCACCATGCCCCCGATCAACTGCACGTCGAAATGGCGCATCTTGAGGACGCGCCGCGAGGCCTCCCTGACGACCGCGAATGCCTCGGGCAGCAGTTGCGCCAGTCCCTCGGTCTCGGCCGCGACGCGCGTTGCCTCGGGCGCATCGGCAATATGCTTGGCCAGGCGCGCCTTCAGCTCGGGGGTTTTTGCCTTCAGTTCTGCGTCGCTGAGCGCGGCAATTGCCGTTTCAAACGCGTTGACCTCCCTGACGGTTTTGCGGTAACGCTTCAGCAGCCGATCATTGCGGCTGCCGAAAATCGCCCTGGGTACGCGGGAGATCTTGGCAAGAATATTGGACATCAGGAGTTGGGCGCTTCGCGGAAAGACGCGGATTTTATCATGCGGAACAGACGCTTCCCGCGGTGAACAGCCGGGATTTCAGGCCCCCGCAGGCAGGATGCACCAGGAAGGCGCGAAGCAACGCTGAAATCGCCGCGATTAGTGTGCCGCGGCCTGCAGAAAACGCGCCGGATTCTGCGCCACGCCGCGGTAACGCACTTCGAAATGCAGGTGCGGACCGGTAGAGCGGCCGGTCGAGCCGACCTCGGCGATTTTGCGTCCCCTTTGCACTACGTCGCCGGCCTTGACCAGCAGCTTCGAGGCATGAGCATAGCGGGTGACAAAGTCATTGCCGTGATCGATCTCGACCAAGTTTCCATATTGCGGGTGTTTTTCGGCCGAAATCACCACGCCGCCCGCAGCCGCGAATACCGGCGTGCCCACATCGGAAATGAAATCCACGCCTTCATGCACCGCGTTCTGCCCGGTAAACGGGTCGATGCGCCAGCCAAAGCTGGAAGCACTCCAGCTCGCATCCACCGGCGTCACGGTGGGCAACAGGCGTTTCTTCACGCGCACGTCAAACAAGGTCGTCTCCAGTATGCCGAGGCTGTCGGTGCGGTTATCCATCTGCCGCGAAAGCGCTTCAAGCTGGCGGCTGAAATCGGCCATCGACAGGTCCTGGGAGGGCATGCTGCTGGTCATGGCACCACCCCGACCCGGGTTCTCGTTGAATCGGAATTCGCTGGGCTTCAAACCAGCCAGGGAAGATACGCGGTCGCCCAATGCATCCAGGCGTATGAGTTGTGCCTGCATCTGCCCCAGTTTTACTGCCATGGCGTTGAGATTCTCGCGTAGAAAGCTCTCCGCCTTGCGTGCCTCGCGCTCCTGCACCGTGGCCAGTGCGGACTCCAGCAGCGGCAGTTTGAACTCGACCGAATAGCGCAGCGTCAGGTAAAAAAGCGCAACCGCGATCAGCACTACGCCTGTCGCGGCCAGGAAACCGACCATGAGCAGGTGCCCAGGACCCAGCGTCAAACTGCGCGCCGCGGCGAGGCGGCTGCGAACTAGAATAATATGCAAGGCGTGATTCCTTTGAAATCGGCAGCGGTTAAAACGCTACCGCCGCTTCTTGATCGCCGTGCGGCGAACTTGATGCCGGACGGTTCGTTGAGCTAACTCTGCATTTCGCGAAATGGTCAACATGCGCACCAAAAGCCTTGGCGAACTCCTCGAACACGGCGATCAAAGCAACTCTTTGATATCGCATGCCAATTTTATTTTAGACCTACGCAAGGTGCTTGCCAAGGTATTGCCGGGCGATCTCGCCAGTCATTGTTCGATTGCCAACTACAAGAGTGGAAAACTGGTCGTATTTGCCGACAACAACGCGATTGCGGCCAAGCTAAAACTGCTTGCAACGGGATTGCCCGAAAAAATATCAGCACAACTGAAGCAGACTGGTAGGCAGGTTACCGTAGTGGTCATTGAAGTGCAACCCCGGGCAGCGGTGGCGGTGGCCCCTAGAAAAACCACATCCCTGAGTCCGCGCAGCGCCGATGAAATTCGTATACTCGCCGAGCAAGTTACTGATTCCAAACTAAAACATATCCTGGCATCACTGGCGTCGCGCAGCCAAAAATAAGTTTAGAAACGCTAACTTGCATCTCGTGAAACCAGCTGAACCGAGGCGAAATCAGCATCCGGGATGCTGCCGCGGCCAGCATGCCCGGGATGCGAAGTACCAGCAAGACCCAAGCCCCAGGCGCGCCGAATCTGGCTAAGCGGAGGACTGAACGACAAGGCGCTCGAGGCCCGCCGGGGCATCTTCGGCCCGGTCGAAGCTGACCAGATCCCAGGCGTCGCGGTTGGCCAGAATCTTGCGCACCAGCAAATTGTTCAAGCCGTGGCCGGATTTGTGTGCCGAAAAAGCGCCTATCACCGGGTGACCGATGAGGTACAGATCACCGATGGCATCGAGCATTTTGTGCTTTACGAACTCGTCCTCGTATCGCAGTCCGTCGCTGTTGAGCACCCGGTATTCGTCCATGACGATGGCGTTATCGAGGCTGCCCCCCAGTGCCAGGCCGTTGCTTCGGAGATTTTCGACGTCCTGCATGAAGCCAAAGGTGCGCGCCAGCGCCACTTCCTTGACGTAGGAGGTCTGGGCAAAATCAACCGTCGCCTCCTGCACGGAACGCTCAAACACCGGGTGGGCAAAATCTATGGAGAAAGACAGGCGAAATCCGGCATAGGGTTCCAGGCATGCCCACTTGTCGCCCTCTTCCACCCGTACCGCGCGCCGCATTCGCAGAAATCTCTTGGCGACCGGTTGCTCCTCTATGCCCGCTGACTGAATGAGGTACACGAAGGGCCCGGCCGATCCATCCATGATGGGCACCTCCGGGCCGTTCAAGTCAACGTAGGCGTTGTCGATGCCCAGCCCCGAGAAGGCCGACATCAGGTGTTCAATGGTGGCGACCTTGACCCCATTGTGCTCGATCAGGCTGCAAAGGCGCGTGTCGGTGACCAGCAGCGCATCAGCGCGGACATCAACCGGTTCGCGCAGATCGACGCGCCGGAAAACAATCCCGGTATCCGGCTGCGCCGGACGCAGGCACATTGCCACCTTCTGACCGGTGTGCAGCCCGACGCCGGTAGTACGTATCAGGGATTTAAGGGTGCGCTGCTTCAACATGGGGATTTCCCGCCGGGGAGTCGAATTCCCGGGATTTCATGGCCTTGCATATGCGCGATTGTAGCATTCGACCTGCGCGCGCCCGGACCAGGGCACGCGCAAGCTGTGGAATTCGCAGGCCCGCGCGAACGGAGGGTGGTTCGCTCGGGCCTGCCTCAACTCATTCAGCGGTGCCTTTTTGGCGGAATATCACCGCGAAGAGATCTGCTGTAAAAAAAACGGACCGACGCTCAGTCCGCCTGTTTGCGCAGGAACGCAGGAATGTCGTATTTGTCCACGCCGCTATTGGCCAGCGCCTCGACGGTCTGGCTGCGGTTCTTGCGTATCACCGCAG
This sequence comes from uncultured beta proteobacterium, assembly GCA_903859155.1. Classification (GTDB taxonomy): domain Bacteria; phylum Pseudomonadota; class Gammaproteobacteria; order Burkholderiales; family SG8-39; genus 2-02-FULL-62-17. The sequence goes on along the minus strand of CAIOLO010000162.1, from coordinate 37,983 downwards.
GAAGCGCGTCCATGCCGTTGTAGTCCACACCCACCCCCACCGGCATATTGTCGGTGCCGGTTTTCTGGGACACCACCAGATGCGGCTTGGACACGCGCGTGCCAAATGGCTGGCCGAGCCCGGTGGCGACCACCGTAACGCGCAATTCTTCGCCCATGCTCTCGTCGTAGACCGCACCCTGGATGATGGTGGCATCGTCGGCTGCGAATCCGCGAATCGTATTCATGATCTCGCGCGTCTCACGCATCTTGAGACTGGACTTGTTGGCCGTGACATTGACCAGCACACCGCGTGCGCCGGACAGGTTGACGCCTTCCAGCAGCGGACTGGCGACTGCCTGTTCCGCGGCAATGCGGGCCCGATCGACGCCCGAGGCTGAGGCCGACCCCATCATGGCCATGCCCTGCTCGGCCATGACGGTGCGCACATCCTGAAAGTCCACGTTGACCAGGCCGGGCACATTGATGATCTCGGATATGCCGGCGACCGCATTTTTCAGCACGTTGTCCGCCGCAGCGAAAGCCTCCTCCATCAACACGTCCTCGCCCAACACTTCTTCCAGCTTTTCGTTGAGGATGACGATGACCGAATCCACATGCCGCGCCAGTTCCTCGATGCCCGCTTCCGCCGACGCGAGGCGCCGCGAACCCTCGAAGGAAAACGGCTTGGTCACCACCGCCACGGTCAGAATACCCATCTCCTTGGCGATCTCGGCAATCACCGGCGCCGCGCCGGTGCCGGTGCCCCCGCCCATTCCCGCGGTGATGAAGGCCATGTGCGCACCGCGCAGCGCCTCGGCAATCTGGTCGCGCGCCTCGAGCGCGGCACATTTTCCCGCCTCGGGTTTGGCACCGGCCCCCAGGCCCGTCGCGCCCAGTTGAATCTGACTTTTTGCCTGGCCGCGCTGCAAGGCCTGGGCATCGGTATTCGCGGCAACGAACTCCACCCCCAGAACGCTGTTTCGGATCATGTGATCAACCGCATTGCCGCCGGCGCCGCCAACGCCGAAAACCTTGATCACCGTGCCGTTGTGTTGAGGTTCCACAATTTCGAACATTTTTTATGCCTCCATGTCTTATGAAAAAATACAAATCGCCTGAAATTCAGGCCCCGCCAAAATACAAAAACCGCCGTCGTTCCCCGTGAAGCGGGAGACTGGGGCCTGACCAGACAAACACGGCCCCTTATTCATCGCCCCCGCTAGAAATTCCGCTGAAACCATTCTTTCATCCGCGAAAACACCTGCTTGATCGACACCCCCTGGCGCGCGAGCAATCCGCGCTCGGTCTGGGTCCTGCCCTCGAGCAACAACCCCACCACGGTTGCGTAGCGCGGACTGCGCACCACCTCCGACAGTCCTCCTGCATAACGCGGCACGCCCAGGCGCACCGGCATGTGAAAGATCTCCTCGCCCAGATCGACCATGCCCTGCATGACCGAACTGCCGCCGGTGAGCACCAGGCCCGAGGAGAGCAATTCCTCATAGCCCGATTCGCGCAGCACCTTCTGGATCAGCGAATACAACTCCTCGACGCGCGGTTCAATGACCTCGGCGAGCACCTGGCGCGACAACTGGCGCGACGGCCGGTCGCCAACGCCCGGCACCTCGATGTTTTCGCCGGCATCGGCAAGCTGCCGCAATGCGCAGCCGTAGCGGATCTTGAGTTCCTCGGCGTCCGCTGTCGGCGTGCGCAGCGCCATTGCGATGTCGTTGGTGATCTGGTCACCGGCAATGGGGACCACCGCGGTATGGCGGATCGCGCCCTCGCGGAACACCGCAATGTCGGTGGTGCCGCCGCCGATGTCGACCAGGCACACGCCCAGTTCCTTCTCGTCCTCGGTCAACACCGCCAGCGACGAGGCCAGCGGTTGCAGCACCAGGTCACTGACCTCGAGCCCGCAGCGGCGCACGCATTTGACGATGTTCTGCGCCGCGGATACGGCGCCGGTGACAATATGCACTTTCACCTCGAGCCGCACCCCGCTCATACCCATGGGTTCGCGCACCCCGTCCTGTCCGTCGACGATGAATTCCTGGGTGAGGATGTGCAGCACCTGCTGATCGGTCGGGATGGGCATCGCGCGCGCAGTATCGATCGCCCGCTGCACGTCGAGAGCGGTCACCTCCTTGTCTTTCACCGCGACCATGCCCGTGGAATTGAAGCTGCGGATGTGGCTGCCGGCGATGCCGGTATAAACCCTGGTGATCTTGCAATCGGCCATCAGCTCGGCTTCCTCGAGCGCGCGCTGGATCGCGTTGACGGTGGACTCGATGTTGACCACCACGCCCTTCTTGAGGCCGCGCGACTCGTGGCTTCCCAGCCCGACGATCTCGATGCGTCCGTCCGGGGCGAGTTCCGCGACCACGGCCACCACCTTCGAGGTGCCGATGTCCAGACCCACGATCAAATTCTTGTTTTCGCTTCTCAGTGCCATGTCATTGAACCTATGCTTTGGGTCGCGACGTCTTGGGATCTTCGATACGCTGCAGGCCGGGGACGCGCAGCGCAAACCCGCCCGGATAACGCAGGTCGACATAGTCGAGCCGGCGCTTCATCGGCTCGAGTGCGCGCGGATAGGCTTGGACAAAGCGGAGCAGGCGCTCGTTGACGCCATCCTTGGCCAGATTGCGCCCCAGTTGCACCACCAGGCCGGAATCCAGCTTCAACTGCCAGGCGCGTCGCTCGCTCAACACCACCTGGCGCGGCTCCATGCCCAGCGGCTGCAGCAGTTTCGCGAAATCGGCGTAAGCGCGCGCCACCTCACCCTCGCTGCCCGCCGGCCCGGCGAACACCGGCAGGTCGCGATCGGAGGCCGCATTGAAGATCTCGCCCTGCAGGTTGACCAGCCGCAAATCCTCGCGGCGACCCCAGCGCGCCAGTTCCACGTGCTCCTCGATGCGCACCTCGAGCCGGTCCGGCCAGGCACGTCGCACCTCGGCGCGACGCACCCAGGGAATCGTTTCAAAACGCGCCCTGACAAGTTCCAGATCGACGGTGAATATGGTTCCCTGCAAATGCCCCTGCAGTGCCTCGACGATGCCGGCGCGGCCGACCTTGGAGAGTTCCCCCTCGACCCGGATGACCTTCAGGGGAAACATCGGCGAGCGCACCAGCGCATAGACGCCGGTAGCGACCGCAAGCAAAGCCACCAACACAAACAGCGCGTTGGCCAGCAAGGTGAGCAGGCGCGGGTTATTCCACATGGGCGCCCTGTCCGCTGCGTTGGTCGTTGCCGCCAAGGCTTGCGGCGCCATGCCTGGCGAGCGCCAGAATGCGCAGGCACAGGTCTGGGTAGGACAACCCCATGTGCCGCGCCGCCATGGGCACCAGCGAATGATCGGTCATGCCCGGCGAGGTGTTCACTTCCAGAAAGAAGGGCCTGCCTTCGCGGTTCAGGAGAAAATCCACGCGCCCCCAGCCGCGGCAACCGAGCGACGCGTAGGCACGCAAGGCTTCTCCTTGCAGCACCCTCTCCGCGTCCGCGGGCAGGCCGCAAGGCAGGATATAGCGCGTGTCGTCGGAGATATACTTCGCCTCGTAGTCGTAGAAATCGCGCGGCGTCTCCAGTCGGATCAGAGGCAACGGCACGTTGTCCAGCACGCCCGCGGTGAGTTCAATGCCATCGATAAACTGTTCCGCGATGATGATGCTGTCGTGGCGCGCGGCAAGCGCGTAGGCGCCGGCAAGGTCCTCGGCGCGCCGCACCTTGCTCATGCCGATCGACGAACCCTCGCAGGCGGGCTTCACCATGATGGGCAGCCCAATGCGCCTCACCAGCGCCTCGGCATCGGTGTGTTGGTCCAATTGCTCGTAGGCCGGCGTGGCGATGCCGGCACCACGCCACAGCAGCTTGGTGCGCATCTTGTCCATGGCAAGCGCGCTAGCCAGTACTCCCGACCCGGTATAGGGAATGCCCAGCAGTTCCAGCGCCCCCTGCACCGTGCCGTCCTCGCCGTGGCGGCCATGCAACGCGATGAACACGCACCCAAAGCCCTCCCGCGACAAATCCTCCAGCGGCCGCTGCGCCGGATCGAAACCGTGCGCATCCACCCCGGCCCCGCGCAGCGCCTCGAGCACCATGGTGCCGCTCTTCAATGACACTTCACGCTCGGCCGAGTCCCCGCCGAACAACACGGCGACCTTGCCGAAAAAAGCGGGATTCAACTCGGGGGCCTTGCTCATGAGCGCCTTTCACCGGCAGCAGCGTCACCCTGCGGCACCTGTGCGGCGGCCTGGCCGATGATGCGCACCTCCGGCACCAGTTCAACGCCGAATTTCGCGCGCACCGCACCACGGATATGTACGATCAGCGCCTCGATATCAGCGGCTAGCGCCTTGCCGCCGGGATTGACAATGAAATTGGCGTGCTTCTCCGACACCCTCGCGCCGCCGATGGAAAATCCCTTGAGGTCGCAGGCCTCGATCAGCCGCGCGGCGTAATCGCCTGCGGGGTTGCGGAATACCGACCCTGCGTTGGGCAGACCGAGCGGCTGCGTGGCAATGCGCTGCGCCAGTAATTCGCGAATGCGCCGGCGCGCACGCGCACCGTCCCCGGGGGTGAAGGTGAAGCTCGCGCCGACAAACCATTCGTCTTCTCCCAGGATGGCAGCGCCGCGCAGCACCACATGCCGGTAGCCGATATCGAAATCCGCCGGACTGCGCTCGCGCAGCGCGCCAAAGCGATCAATGGTGTTTGCGCTGCGCACGAACTCCCAGGTTTGCGAACCGTAGCAGCCGGCATTCATGGCCAGCGCCCCGCCCACCGTACCCGGTATGCCGGCGAGGAACTCCGCACCTTCGAGCTGCCGCAGAGCCGCAAATCGCGCCAGCTTTGGGCACGCGGCGCCCGCGCTGGCGTGCATCAGCGCGCCCTCGGCACGGATCTGCGCATGCGAGCTGTGCGTCAGGATCACGGTGCCGCGAAATCCGCCGTCGCGCACCAGAAGATTGCTGCCCAGGCCCACAAAGCACAGCGCTTCGCGCGGCGCGAGACCGCGCAGAAACACCGCAAGGTCTTCAGCGTCGGCCGGAATGTAAAGGCGATCGGCCACCCCGCCCGCCCGCCACGACACGTGCCGTGACATCGCCTCGTCAAACAGCAGGCGCCCGCGCAATGGCGGCGGGGCGAGTCCGGTGAGCTCAGCCATGTTCATCTTGCCCCGGCCTGCACAATGCGCGCCGGTACCGATCCGATCGATCCCGCACCCATGGTAATCACCACATCGCCCTCGCGCGCCACTTTGAGGATGGCCTCCGGCATGTCGGCGATATCGGCCACGAATACCGGCTCGATGCCGCCGGCGACGCGCACCGCCCTGGCCAGCGAACGCCCGTCGGCGGCAACAATCGGCGCTTCACCCGCCGCATAGACCTCACCGAGCAGCAGCAGGTCCGGCTCGGAGAGCACCTTGACGAAGTCCTCGAACAGATCGCGCGTGCGGGTGAAACGGTGCGGCTGGAATGCAAGCACCAATCGCCTCCCCGGAAACGCGCCGCGCGCCGCGGCCAGCGTTGCGCGCATTTCTGCGGGGTGATGGCCGTAATCGTCGACCAGGGTGAAATGCATTGCCTTGCCGGCGGGCGCGATCTCGCCGTAGCGCTGGAAGCGTCGTCCCACGCCGCGAAATTCCGCCAGCGCCTTGGCAATGGCCGCATCGTCGACTCCCAGTTCTGTGCCCACGGCGATCGCCGCCAGCGCGTTCTGCACGTTGTGGCGGCCGGGCAGATTGAGCGTGACATCGAGGTCGGCCAGGCCTTCGCGCAGGCAGCGAAAGCGCATGCGCTCGCCCTGCGCCACATCCACGGCACGCACCATGGCATCGGCGTGAAAGCCGTAGCTCACCACCGGTTTGGAAACGAAGGGCAGGATCTCGCGCACATTGGCGTCATCGATGCAAAGTATCGCGCTGCCGTAAAAAGGCAGGTTCTGCAGGAATTCGACGAAGGCGTGCTTGAGCTTGGCGAAATCATGCTGATAGGTCTCCATGTGATCGGCATCGATGTTCGTCACCACCGCCATCACCGGCTGCAGGTGCAAAAACGACGCGTCAGACTCGTCGGCCTCGACCACAATGAATTCGCCCTCGCCGAGGCGCGCATTGGAAGCCGCCGCGTTGAGGCGCCCGCCAATGACAAAGGTCGGGTCGAGCCCGCCTTCGGCGAGCACGCTGGCGACCAGGCTGGTGGTGGTGGTCTTGCCGTGCGTACCGGCCACGGCAATGCCGTGGCGCAGGCGCATCAACTCGGCCAGCATCAAGGCGCGCGGCACCACCGGTATGCGACGCGCGCGCGCCGCCACGACTTCGGTATTGTCCGAGCGCACCGCGCTGGAAATCACCACCACATCGGCATCCGCCACGTGCACCGCCTCATGGCCGAGAGTCACCTTCGCCCCGAGTCCGGCGAGGCGCTCAGTCACCGCGCCCGCGCTCAGGTCCGAACCGCTGATCTGAAAACCCAGATTGAGCAGCACTTCGGCAATGCCGCTCATGCCACTACCGCCGATACCGACAAAGTGAATGCGTTTAACCTTGTGCTTCATGATCGCACTCCGCTTGCATCGGCGGTTCGTAAATCCCGTTCGCCGATACCGACAAAGTGGATGCGTTTGACTTTGTGCTTCATGCCGCCATCTCCATGCAGGCCTGCGCCAGTCGTTGCGTGGCATCGGGCATGCCCAGGGCACGCGCACGAGCGGCCATCTGTGCAAGGCTGTCGCGTGAAAATCCGCCAAGCAAAGCCCCCAGGCGTTCGCCATCCAGTTGCGCCTGCGGCAGCAGCACCGCGGCGCCGGCATCGGCGAGGAAGCGCGCATTGCCGGTTTGATGGTCGTCAACCGCGTGGGGATAGGGAACCAGCACGCTCGCCACACCCATGCAGGCAAGCTCGGCGACGGTGAGCGCGCCTGAGCGGCAGATGACCAGGTCGGCAGCGGCCAGGGCCGAGGCAACGTCGTCGATGAACTCCACTATTTCGGCCGCCACCCCGGCTTCCCGATAGGCGGCCTCGAGCGCCTCGCGATGCCCCCGCCCGCTCTGGTGCACAACCAGTGGCCGCGCCGTGCCGGCAAGGCGCGCAAGCGCGGCGGGAACTGCTTCATTGAGCGCCTTCGCGCCGAGGCTGCCGCCCATCACCAGCACACGCAGCGCGCCGCTGCGCGCGGCATAGCGGATGTGCGGTTCCTCGGCTGCAGCAATCTCGGCGCGCACCGGATTGCCGATGGCCTGGGCTTTGGACAAGGTGCCGGGGAACGCGGTCAGCACCTTGTCCGCAACCCTGGCAAGCACGCGATTGGCAAGCCCGGCCACGGAATTCTGCTCGTGTATGACCAGCGGCCGCCGCAGCAATGCCGCCATCATGCCCCCCGGAAAGGATTGAAAGCCCCCCAGGCCGAGCACCACGTCGGGACGATGGGCGAGGATCGCCCTGGCGCCGTTCCAGAAGGCGCGCAGCAGGCGCAAGGGCAGCAGCGCGAGTGCTGCCGGCCCCTTGCCGCGCAGGCCGGAGAAATCCATCCACGCCATCTCGATGCCGCGCGCAGGCACCAGCCGCGCTTCGATTCCCGCGCGACTGCCCAGCCATACGACGCGCCAATCCGCGGCGCGCAGGCATTCGGCCACGGCGAGGCCTGGAAACACATGCCCGCCGGTTCCACCCGCCATGATCATGATGGTGCGCGCCATGCGATGCGTCGCCTCCCAGTCATAACGTTTCACCTCTCATCAAAGCCCGGTTCTCCCAATCCACCCGCAGCAGCACCGCCAGCGCCATGCAATTCACGAGGATGCCGGTGCCGCCAAAACTCATCAGCGGCAAGGTAAGGCCCTTGGTGGGAAGCAGACCCAGGTTGACCCCCATGTTGATGAGCGCCTGCACGCCGACCCACATGCCGATGCCCTGTGCCACCAGCGCGGAAAACGGGCGTTCCAGCGAAACCGCCTTCCTGCCAACCGCGAGCGCGCGCAGCACCAGCCACGCAAACAGCAGAATGACCGCGGCGACGCCGACAAAGCCGAGTTCCTCGCCAATCACAGCGAGCAGAAAATCGGTGTGGGCCTCGGGCAGGTACATGAGCTTTTCAACGCTGCCGCCCAGCCCGACCCCGAACCACTCGCCGCGACCAAAGGCGATCAGTGCGTGCGACAGCTGGTAGCCGCGCCCGAAAGGATCGGCCCAGGGATCCATGAAACCGAAAATGCGCTGCATGCGATAGGGCGAGGACACCACCAGCCCGGCAAAACCGATGGCAAGCAGCACGCCCAGTCCTGCAAACCATGTGCCGCTCATGCCCCCCAGGAAAAGAATGCCCATGGCAATGCAGGTGATCACGACGAACGCGCCGAAATCCGGCTCGCGCAAGAGCAGCCAGCCCACCACCAGCATGACCCCCAGCATCGGCAGCAAGCCGCGCTTGAAGCTGTGCATCAGCGCGGATTTCCTGACGGTGTAATCGGCGGCGTAGAGCACCGCGAAGAATTTCATGAATTCGGAGGGCTGAATGGTGATGATCCCCAGCGATACCCAGCGGCGCGCGCCGTTGACTTCACGCCCGAGCCCCGGCAGCAAAACCATCGCCAGCAGCGCCCCGGCCGCCAGGAACAGCCATGGCGCGAGCTGCTGCCAGACCCGCATCGGCACCTGAAAAACGAACAGCGAGGCGACAATCGAGATCGCCAGGAATGTCGTGTGGCGCGTCAGGAAGAATCCGGTCCTGCCGCCGGTGTAGCGGAGCGTTTCGGCCGTTGCGATCGAGGACGAATAAACCATCACCAGGCCCAGGCCGAGCAACAACAGGCTGGACCAGAGCAAACCGGCATCGTATTCGCCGGGATTTTGACGGCCGGAGTCAGCGCGCGCCAGCATGGCCCAACCCTTCCACGACGGCGCGGAACGCCTCGCCGCGATGTGCGTAATTGCGGAACATGTCGAAACTCGCGCATGCCGGTGACAGCAGCACGGCATCGCCCGCATGCGCCAGGCTTGCCGCCTGCGTCACGGCATCATCCATGTCGCGAGCGTGACTCACGGGCACTGCGGTCGCGGCCAGCGAGTGCTCGATAACCGCCGCATCGCGGCCGATCAACACCGCCGCGCGCGCATGCCGCGCCACAGCCGGCGCGAGCGGGCGGAAGTCCTGCCCCTTGCCCTCGCCGCCGGCGATCAACACCACCTTGCCGCCGCCCGAGCCCAGACCGTCGAGCGCGGCGACGGTCGCGCCGACGTTGGTACCCTTGGAGTCGTCGTAATAGCGCACCTCGTTCCTGGTGCTCACCAGTTCGACCCGATGCGGCAGACCGCGAAATTCCCGCAGCGCCTGCAGCAGGGGCTCCAGCGGCAGGTCCAGTGAACGGCACAAAGCCAGCGCGGCCAGCGCATTGGCGGCGTTGTGCAACCCGGCTATGGGCAGCTCGCGCGTGTCGAACAATAGAGCCGGACCCTGCGCGAGCCAGCACCTCGAGCCGTCCCTGATCAGGCCGAAATCCGTGTCCCGCCGGGGAGCATCCACACCGAAGGTGATGACCGGCCGGCCGGCAATGGCCATTGCCAGGGAAGCGGCATCGTCGCGATTGAGGATTTGTGCCCCGCTGCCGGCAAAGATGCGCTGCTTGGCGGCGGCGTAGTTTTCCATCGAACCGTGGCGATCGAGGTGATCCTCGGTCACATTGAGAACCGCCGCGGCGTCGGCGGCAAGCGTTGCCGTGGTCTCCAGCTGAAAACTCGACAACTCCAAAACCCACATCGCCGCGGCGCTGCCGCTTGCGTCGCGGCGCGCCAATGCATCGAGCACCGCAGGGCCGATATTGCCGGCCACTTCGCAATCCTGGCCCGCCGCCCGGCACATCGCCCCGGTGAGCGCGGTGACGGTGGTCTTGCCATTGGTACCGGTTATGGCGGCGATGCGCGGGCGTGGCAGGCGCGCGGCGAGCGCCCGGGCAAACAACTCCACGTCGCCCACCAGCGGTGTGCCCGCGCTGGCGAGGCGCTTCAGAAAATCCGCAAAGGCAGGATCCTGCAACGAAAGACCGGGGCTGATCGCGACCAGGTCGACGCCGTCGAATGCGTGGCGCGGAAATCCGCCCAGATGGAGAACCACCGCGGGATTGGCCGCGAGCGCGCCCTTGCCCGGCGGATCGCGCCGGCTGTCTGCGGCGCGCACGCTCGCGCCCTGGCGGCTCAGCCATTGCACCATCGAGATTCCGGTTTCACCCAGCCCCAGCACGATTACCGTCTTTCCTTTAAGTTGCGAATCCTGCATCGCCCGCACATTTCTCATTACCGCAGTTTCAGGGTCGACAAACCGAACAGCACCAGCATGATGGTGATGATCCAGAAGCGCACCACCACCTGCGTCTCCTTCCAGCCTTCTTCCTCGAAATGATGGTGCAGCGGCGCCATGCGCAGAATGCGACGCCCTTCGCCGTACCTGCGCCGCGTGTATTTGAACCAGCCCACCTGCAGCATCACCGAAAGCGTTTCGGCGACGAACACGCCGCCCATGATGAAGAGCACGATCTCCTGGCGCACGATCACCGCAACTGTGCCAAGCGCTGCACCGATGGCCAGGGCGCCCACGTCGCCCATGAACACTTCCGCCGGATAGGCGTTGAACCAGAGAAACCCCAGGCCGGCGCCGGCCAGCGCGGCGCAGAACACCAGCAACTCCCCTGCGCCCGGGATGTAGGGAAACAGCAGGTACCTGGCGTACACCGTGTTGCCCACCACGTAGGCAAACAATCCCAGCGCCGCGCCCACCATCACCGCAGGCATGATCGCCAGGCCATCGAGTCCGTCGGTAAGGTTCACGGCGTTGGAGGTTCCCACGATCACCAGATAGGTCAGCGTAATGAAACCCCACACCCCCAGCGGATAGGCGATGTCCTTGAAGAACGGCACCATCAGGTCGGCCTTGGACGGCAGGTTCATCTCGAAGCCGCTCTTCATCCAGGCGAGAAACAGATCCAGAATCTGTGCGCTGCCGGGTGCCGACACCGCGAACGCGAGGTACACCGCGGCAACCAGGCCGATGATCGACTGCCAGAAAAATTTCGCCCTCGCCGACAGACCCTTGGGATTGCGATGCACCACCTTGCGGTAGTCGTCAACCCAGCCCACCGCGCCGAAACCGAAAGTCACCACCAGCACCACCCAGACAAAGCGGTTGGAAAGGTCGGCCCACAACAGGGTGGTGATGAGGATGGCCATCAGCACCAGGGCGCCGCCCATGGTGGGCGTGCCGGCTTTGATCAGGTGCGTCTGCGGCCCGTCATCGCGCACCGACTGGCCGATCTTGTAGGCGGTGAGCTTCCTGATGACCGCCGGTCCGGCCAGCAGCGATATCGCCAGCGCCGTCAGGCAGGCCAGCACCGCGCGCAGGGTAATGTAGTTGAACACGTTGAACACGCGCACATCCGCGGACAGCCATTGCGCCAGGGCAAGCAGCATCAGTGCACCTCCCCGGTTGCGCCGCGGGCCGTGAGGGATTCGACCACGCGTTCCATGCGCATGAAGCGCGACCCCTTCACCAGCAGCGTGGCGCCGTCATGGTCATACGAGCGCAATGCACCGAGCAGTTCCTCGACCGTGGCAGCGTGCAGGCCGCCGCCGAAGGACGCCAGGCAGTGGCGCGTGAGTTCGCCCATCACCAGCAGGCTGGTGAGGCGCGCCCGGCGCGCGTGTTCGCCCACTTCGGCGTGAAATGCCGGACCGTGCTCGCCGACCTCGCCCATGTCGCCAAGCACCAGCACGCGCGGCTCGGGGCATGCCGACAATACTTCGATCGCCGCGTGCACCGATTCCGGGTTGGCGTTGTAGGTGTCGTCAAGAACAACCGCGCCGCCGGCGGTGCTCTTTTGCTGCATGCGGCCCTTGACCGCGCTGAACGCCCCCAGCGCCCGTGCCGCCGCGTCGAGCGACGCGCCTGCCGCGAGCGCCGCCGCCACCGCCGCGAGCGCATTGCGCACGTTGTGCAGTCCGGGGACCGGCAGGTCGATGTGCACGTCGCCCTCGGGCGCGTGCAGCTTCAAGCGGCTGGAGAATTGGTCGAGTTGATATTCGGCGTGGACCGCGGCCCGCGAATCCAGGCCGAAGTCGCGCACGCTGGCGCCGCTTTGCGCCGCCGCCGCGCGCCACAGATCGGCATGCTCGTCATCGGCATTGATCACCGCCACGCCGCCGCGCGCGAGGCTCGCGGGCAGGGCCGCGTGTTCACGCGCCACGTCGGCCACGCTCTTCATGAACTCCTGGTGCTCGCGCTGGGCATTGTTGACCAGCGCAATGCTCGGGCGCGCAATCGCGGCAAGACTTGCGGTCTCGCCCGGATGGTTCATGCCGATCTCGACCACCGCCGCCAGGTGCTTGTCGCGCAACCTGAGCAAAGTGAGCGGCAGGCCGACATCGTTGTTGAAATTGCCCTCGGTGGCGAGCACCCGATCGGCGCCGGCATGCTCGCGCAGGATGGCGGCGATCATCTCCTTGACCGTCGTCTTGCCGTTGGAGCCCGCCACCGCAATCAACGGAATCGCAAAACGCGCCCGCCACGCGGCCGCCAGCCTGCCAAGGGACACCCTGGTGTCCTCGACCACCAGCAGGGGCAGCGGCGCGCCCTCCGGATTGGCGGCACGATCCACCATCGCCCCGGCCGCGCCCGATCGCGCCACCGCGTCGATGAATGCGTGCGCGTCGAAACGTTCCCCGCGCAGCGCAATGAACAATGCACCGCGATCCAGTTTGCGGCTGTCGGTTGAAACCGAATCAAAGTGCGCATCCTGGCCCACCAGCCTGGCATCCAGGGATTGCGCGGCCTGTGCAAGGCTCATCATGCGCCCCATCCATCGAGCGCGCGCCGCGCTTCGGCCAGGTCGGAGAATTCGATGCGCCTGCCGCCGATTTCCTGATAGGTCTCGTGGCCTTTGCCGGCGAGCAGCACCACGTCCGGGCGTGCCGCTTCACGCACCGCGTGCGCTATCGCCTCGCGGCGGTCGGTAATGCGCTCATGCGCGGCATCGATGCCGGAGGCGATCTCGGCGATGATGGCCGCGGGGTCTTCGCCGCGCGGATTGTCGCTGGTGATGATGATGCGATCGGCATGCCGCGCCGCCACCGTACCCATTATCGAGCGCTTGCCGCGGTCACGCTCCCCGCCGCAGCCGAACACCAGCGCGAGCCGGCCGCCTTGCGCCTGCGCCACTTCCTTCAGGGCGCCCAGCGTCTGCTCCAGCCCGTCCGGCGAATGCGCGTAATCGACGATCACCAGGGGACGTTCGCCGCCGCCCAGTCTTTGCATGCGCCCGGTCACCGGTTGCATGCGCGCGAGCGCCGCAACGGCGCGCTCAAAGGGCACGCCCGAGGCGAGCATCGTGCCGAGGACCCCGGCCAGGTTGGAGACGTTGAAGCGTCCCAGCAGCACGCTGCGCAGCCGCGCTTCGCCCCAGGAACTGGCAATGGAGAACTCGGTGCCTTGCGGCGAAGTCCGGATGGCATGCGCCTGCACGAAACATTCCAGCCCGGCGTGCGCCGCAACGCCCTGCGCGCAGCTGTAGCCGACGCGGTTCACGCCACTGCCAGAGAGCTGGCGCGCGATCTGCACACCCTGCACATCATCGAGGTTGAGCACCGCATGGCGCAGGCCGGGCAGCAGAAAAAGGCGCTGCTTGGCGCGTGCATAGCTTTCCATGTCGCCGTGATAATCGAGGTGATCGCGCGACAGGTTGGTAAAGAGTGCCGCACCGAATGCGACCCCGTTGACGCGGCCCTGGTCGATGCCGATCGAGGAGACCTCCATGGCGACACCCTGTCCGCCCTCGCGCAACAAGGCCGCCAGCGAACTGTGCAGCGTCACCGGATCGGGTGTGGTGTTCAGATTGGGCGCAAGCACTGCGCTGGCATCCTCGCCCGGGTCGCCGGGAAATCCGCTGCCCAGGGTGCCGATCACGGCGGTGCGCTCGCCGCACAAGCTGCTCGCCTGTGCCAGCCACTGGCTGCACGAAGTCTTGCCGTTGGTGCCGGTCACGCCCACGGTCCACAGGCTCTCGGAGGGCCGGCCATAGACCTCGTGCGCGAGGACTCCGGCGAGCGCGCGCAAATTGGCGACCGGCCTGTGCGGAATCACCGGCCCGGCCTGCCAGTCGTATCCGCCCTCGTCCCAGAGCACCGCGGCCGCGCCACGCTCCACGGCCTGGCCGATGTGGCGGCGTCCGTCGCCCGATTCGCCGGGGTAGGCGAGAAACACGTCGCCGGGATTGACGCGGCGGCTGTCGATGGCAAGGGCATTCACGCGCAGTCCCCTGGAATGGAACCAGCCGAGCAGCTCGTTGAGCGGGGCGGCCATGCCGTCACCGCGCCCATTGACTGCACCAGCTTCCCGCTTGAGCGCCGGCCAGGAAGTTCGACATCAGATGCTCTCCTCGATGCGCTCGCTCTCGGCGGGGAGTTTCACCGGTTGCATCGGCGCATCGGGGAGCACGCCCAGGCTGCGCAGCGCGCCCTCCATCAGTTTTGCAAACACCGGTGCCGCAACATCACCGCCAAAATGCTTGCCAGCGGAAGGCTCGTCGATGGTCACCGCCACCACCAGCCTGGGATTGCTGACCGGCGCGAAACCGACGAAGGAGGCGCGATACTTGTGGCCGGAATAGCCGGAGCCTTCCTGCTTGTATGCGGTGCCGGTCTTGCCGGCGACGCGGTAGCCCATGATCTGCGCCTTGGGCGCGGTGCCCCCGGGCCCTGCCGCGGCCTCGAGCATGGCGCGAACCGCGCGCGCGGTTTCCGCGGAAATAATCTGCCTGCCCGGCACCACGCCGGAGTTCTTGACGAATGAAACCGGCACCAGTTCGCCGTCGCGCGCGAAGATCGTGTAGGCCTGCGCGAGCTGAAACAGCGACACCGACAGTCCATAACCATAGGACATGGTGACCTGCTCGATCGGGCGCCAGGTATTGTGGGGGCGCAGCTTTCCCGAAACCGCTCCCGGAAATGGCACGCTGGGGATGCTTCCAAAGCCGGACTTGTTGAACATCTCCCACATGTCCTCGCGCGTGAGCGTCAGCGCGATCTTGGAAGTCCCCACGTTGCTCGATTTCTGAATCACCTGGGACACGCTGAGCGTGCCCAGCGGATGCGCATCGCTGATCGTCGCGCGTCC
This sequence comes from uncultured beta proteobacterium, assembly GCA_903859155.1. Lineage (GTDB taxonomy): Bacteria > Pseudomonadota > Gammaproteobacteria > Burkholderiales > SG8-39 > 2-02-FULL-62-17. The sequence continues at coordinate 22,842 of CAIOLO010000162.1, read as the reverse complement.
GATGGTGAGCTTGCCCGGCGAGGTCTGGATCATCGTATCGGGCCTGACCTTGCCCTCCTCCAGCGCGAGCGCGATGGTGAAGGGCTTCATGGTGGATCCGGGCTCGAAGGTGTCGGTGAGCACGCGGTTGCGCAGTTGCGCCCCGGCAAGATGCGCGCGGTTGTTGGGGTTGTACGACGGAAGGTTGGCCAGCGCGAGCACCTCTCCGGTGCTCACATCGAGCACCAGCACGGCGCCGGCCTTGGCACGATTTTCGTCAATGGCGGCCTTCAATTGCGAAAAGGCGTGGCTCTGTATCTTCGCGTCGATGGAAAGGATGAGGTCCTTGCCTTCCTGCGCCGGCTTGATCGATTCCATGTCTTCGACAATCTGGCCCATGCGGTCGCGAATCACCTTGCGGCTGCCCGCCTTGCCCGCGAGCTGCTCCTGAAACGCCAGTTCAATGCCCTCCTGCCCCGAGTCCTCCGCGCCGGTGAATCCCAGCACATGCGCCATCACTTCTCCGCCGGGGTAGTAGCGCCGGTACTCGCGGTTCTGGAAGATGCCGGGGATGCGCAATTCGGCGATGCGGTCGGCGATCTCCGGGGGCACCTGGCGCTTCAGGTAGACGAAATCGCTCTCGGTCGACTGGATGCGCTTCCTGATGTCCTCGCCGGAGATCCCCAGCAACGGCGCCAGGCGCGCCAGCATGGCATTGTCCAGCTTGACCTCGTCGCGAATCGCCCCGATGGACTTCACCGGCGTGGACATCGCGAGCACCTCGCCGTTGCGATCGCTGATGCGGCCGCGATTGGCGGTGATCTCGAGAACGCGACTGTAACGGGACTCGCCCTTGGCGCGCAGAAAATCGTTGTTCCATCCCTGCAGGTAGGCCGCGCGCACCGCCAGCGCGGCAAATCCGGCGGCAAATATCACCAACAGCAAACGCGAGCGCCACAGCGGCAGGCGCAGGTCGAGCACCGGGCTGGTGGCGAAATTCATTGCGCACCCTCCGCGGGGACCAGCTGGATGCGGCGCGCGTCCGGCGCACGCATGCGCAGCGTCTGCCCCGCGATTTTTTCGATGCGCGCATGCATCGCCCAGGTGCTTTGCTCCAGTTGCAGCTGGCCGAATTCGACCTCCAGTTGCCGCGCGCGCTCACTTTCCTCTTCCAGGGAAGTGAACAGTTTTCTGGCCTGATGCTGCGAATTCACCAATCCGAGCGCGCAGGCGATCAGTACGGCGAGCAGCATGAGGTTCAGGCGTGTCATGCGACAAAAACCCCTGCACGAACCGCGATGCAGCCCTGGAATTGCGGCCGGAGCGCGGAGCAAAAACGATCAAAAATGGCATCCGACGCTTCGACCAGGGGATGCCGGCTTGCGAATTCCCGGTTCATCGTTCGATTTTCTCCGCCACCCTCAGGGTGGCGCTGCGGGAGCGCGCATTGGCGCGGATTTCCGCCTCGCCCGGGCGCACCGCCTTGCCCACCAGACGCAGCGAAGGCGGGGGCAGTTGCGCGGCGCGAATCGGCAGTTTCTCGGGCATCTCCCCGGGATTCGCACCGGCCCGCATAAAGCGCTTGACGATGCGATCCTCCAGCGAGTGAAAGCTGATGACCGCCAGCCTGCCGCCGGGGGACAGGACAGACACCGCCTGGGGAAGCACTACCGACAATTCTTCAAGCTCCTGATTGATGTGAATCCGTAGAGCTTGAAACGTGCGCGTCGCCGGATTCTGGCCAGGCTCACGCGTCCAGACGGCCGCACCCACGAGGTCGGCAAGCTGCCCGGTACGGGTGATAGGCCCTCCCTGCCGAGCAGCAACAATCGCCTTTGCAATCTGTTTAGCAAACCGTTCTTCCCCATGGCTTCTTATTACCTCCCTTATGTCGCCTTCGTCCGCACGGTCCAGCCACTGCGCCACCGTTTCCCCCTGCGTGGTGTCCATGCGCATGTCGAGCGGCCCGTCGCCGCGGAAGCTGAATCCGCGCTCCGGGTCGTCGATCTGCGGTGAAGACACACCCAGGTCGATCAACACTCCCGCCACTTCTGTCACAGCGCGCGCCTTCATTACCTCGTCGAGCAGGCCAAAGCGCGCATGCACCAGTTCCAGCCGCGGATCCTGCATTTGCCTGCCGGCCTCGATGGCCTGCGGATCGCGGTCCAGCGCCACCAGGCGCCCCCGTGGTCCGAGACGTTCGAGAATCAGCCTGGCGTGCCCTCCCCGGCCAAACGTTGCATCGACGAAAACAGCGTCTCTGTGCAGATCGATCTGCAGTAACTCAATGGCTTCATGCGCGAGGACAGGTTCATGGTTCACAGCGCAAAGTTGTCGGTGCCCGGCGGCGCTGAGGAGCCGGCCTGCGCCAGCGCCTGCGAGAGCTTTTGATCCCAGGACTCGACGTCCCAGATTTCAAAGTGGCTGCCCTGGCCGACCAGCATCACGTCTTTTTTCAGCGCTGCGAATTTGCGCAACGCCGGGGAAACGAGGATGCGACCCTGCGCATCCAGTTCGAGTTCTTCTGCGAATCCCACCAGCAGACGCTGCCACATGCGCGCCTGTTCATTGAAAGACGAAAGCGCTTGAACGCGCGCCCCGATCGGCTCCCAGGAAACGCGCGGGTACAGCAACACGCAGCGATCGGGATGCGCCGTCAGAACGACAGCCCGCCCGCCCGAAAGCAGGGCGTCACGATGCCGGGTCGGCACCGCAAGCCGGCCTTTGGCATCTAGAGTGAGTTCGGTCGCCCCCTGAAACAAAGAATTCCCCTTGCGCGGCAGGAATTTCCCATAAATTCCCACCAAACCCTACTAAATACCACTTTAGACCATAATATTTCGAGGGTCAAGGAGGAAATTAGGAAATTTTGTAACGGCGACAGGGACTTAAGACACTTTTCCCAACTGTTTCGTCAATTTTTATTTATTTTAATACAATAAGTTATAAATGCTAATGAATGTATAGCCTTAAGAATAATTAAGGACATACCCACAAGTGGGAAGGATTTCCACATGATTTCAGTGGAAACCCCACTAAAAACAAAAAGGCCGGCAGGTTTTCACCTGCCGGCCCCAAAAATCCTGCCCCGTAACGAGTTCAGGCCCCAGGTCGCACCCGCAGATACTGCGGCGCAATCTCCAGATTCACCCCCAGTGCCTTGGCCGCATGCCAGCCCCAGCGCGGATTCCACATCAGGCCGCGCCCGAGCGCCACGATATCGGCCTGGCCGCTGGCGACGATTTTCTCGGCATGCTCGTACTCGGTGATCAGGCCCACGGCGATGGTCGGAATTTTCACTTCCCTGCGGATGCGCTCTGCAAAGGGCACCTGATAGCCGGGTGCGTAGGGAATTTTCGCCTGCTTGTAGCCGGCGCCGCTGGAGGCATCGATCCAGTCGCAGCCGAGTTTTTTCAGCTCGTGAGAGAGCGCCACCGCGTCATCGGCCTCCCAGCCGCCGGGCATCCATTCGCTGCAGGAGATGCGCACACCGAGGGGTTTGTCGGCGGGCCACACGGCGCGCATCGCGGCAAACACTTCAAGCGGAAAGCGCATGCGGTTCTCGAGCGAACCGCCGTATTCATCGTCGCGCTGATTGGACAGCGGCGACAGAAACTGGTGCAACAGGTAGCCATGCGCGCCGTGCAACTCGATCGCATCGAAGCCCACGCGCGCCGCACGCCGGGTTGCGGCGGCAAACTTTTCCACCAGCGACTTGATCTCCTCACGCGTCAACGCATGCGGCGGGTCGCTGCCGTCGCCTTCGGGAATGGCCGAAGGCGCCACGGTCTGCCAGCCGCCAGCCGCAACTGAAATCGGCTTGCTGCCCTCGAAGGGCGCCCGCTTCGACGCACGGCGTCCCGCGTGCGCGATCTGCAGCGCATATTTCGCCTGGCCATATTTGCGGCAATGGGCCAGCACGCGGGCAAGCGCCGCTTCCTGCTCATCGTTATACAAGCCCGAACAACCATGGGTAATGCGCCCGACCGGTTCCACGTCGGTCATCTCGAAACACACGAAGGCTGCGCCGGACATGGAGTACATCCCAAGGTGGGTCATTTGCCAGTCGTTCATGCAGCCATCGACGCTGGAGTACTGGCAAAGCGGCGAGAGCATGATGCGGTTGGCAATCGTCAAACCGCGCAGTGTAAAAGGCGAAAACAGAGCCGATGTCATGAGCAGAGCCTGTGAAATTTGAGATTAAGGAAAAATCGCGGGCGATCCTAGCACGGACGAAGCGCAAGACCATTCCAGCCCGGCAAGGCGGCTCAGGATGCCGAAGCAATACCCCTGCGCGGGCCTGGGCTCGATATTCGGGAGAGCAGGCGTCCCTATTCGACCTTGATGCCGCGCGCCCGGATCACGGTGCCCCAGCGCTGGATCTCGGCGCGTATGTGGGCGTCGAACTGCTCCGGCGTTCCGCCCACGGTCAGCAGACCGGTATCGGCGAGACGGTCGCGCACCTCGGGCTGCGCCAGTATCGCCACGGCCTCGGCATTGAGCCGGCCGACGATGGCGTTGGACACCCCCGCATGCGCCGCAAAGCCGAACCAGGTTGAGGACGTTGCCTCTTTCAGGCCCTGCTCGGTGAGCGTGGCAACATCCGGCAGCAGCGCCAGGCGACGATCGACATTGACCGAGATGGCGCGAAGGCGTCCCGATTTCACATGCGGCAGCGGCACCCCGAGCGGATTGATGCTGGCGGTAATACGGCCGGCGATTAGCTCGGTCACCGAGGGCGCATCACCCTTGAAGGGAACGTGCGTGAATTGCGCGCCAGTCAGCATGCCGAGGTTTTCCAGAAGCAGGTGCGTCGATGTCGCGTTGCCGGCGGTACCCACGGTCACCTCGCCCGGCCTGGCCTTGGCCAGCGCGACCAGTTCGCGCACGTCCTTGATGGGCGAATCCTGCGGCACGAAGATCGCGGTCGGCACATTCACCATGTGCACCACCGCCCTGAAATCCCGCGCCGAGTCATAAGGCAGCGATGCAAATAGAGCCGGGTTGGTGGAAAACGGCGTGCTCACCAGCAACAGCGTATAGCCGTCGGCGGGCGCGCGCGCGGCCGCTTCGGTGCCGATGCGCGTGTTGGCGCCGGGACGGCTTTCTATGAGGAAGCCCTGGCCGAGGCGCTTCGAGAGTCCGTCGCCCACAGTGCGGGAGACGAATTCGGTGGGACCGCCCGGCGCATAAGGCACGATGATCCTCACCGGTTTCGATGGATAGTCCTGGGCCGGCGCGATCGGCGGAAAAACAAGAGTGCAGATGGCGATGGCGGCCAGCGCCGCCCGGCGGATGCATTCCGGTGTGTGCATGTCGATCCTCCTCAGGTTCGACTGCCAGTATGCCACCGGTGGCGCGGCCACGCGCCGCGGCTGCCGCACAAAAACTGCCGCTTGCTGCGCCATCACAGAGATACGGACCCTCGCTTGCCGGCACAGTGCGTTATCCTTGGCCTCTATGGCCCTATTCAAATTGAACAAACCCTTTTCCCTGATCCGGGAATTCCATCTGGCCGACTGGTTCACACTGGCCAATGCGGTGTGCGGCACCGGGGCGATGTTTTCCATGATGACCTACCTGCAGACCACCAACGTCATGCACATCTACTTCGCCTGCGGCATGGTGCTCGCGGCGGGCGTCTTCGATGTGCTCGATGGACGCATTGCCAGGTGGCGGCAGAAGGCCTCGGCGATGGGTCGCGAGCTCGACTCGCTCGCCGACGTCATCTCCTTCGGCGTGGCCCCGGCGGTGATTGCCTACGGTTGCGGCATGCAGGGCCTGTACGACCGGATTGTCCTGGCCGGCTTTGTCGCCTGCGGGGTATCCCGCCTGGCGCGCTACAACGTGACCGCAGAAGCATTGTCCGATGGCGGCGACAAGGTGAAGTACTTCGAGGGAACGCCGATCCCCTCGTCGCTGCTGCTGGTGGTCATGCTGTTCGTCGCGGCCCTGCAGGGCGCGGTGGGCGATTCGCTGTGGTTCGGCAGCGTCGAAATTGCCGGATTCACGCTTCACCCTCTGGTGCTGTTGTTCGCGGCATCGGGTTCGCTCATGGTCAGCCGCATACGGTTTCCGAAGTTCTGAACCGCCCCGCTGCCCGATGGCGGCGTCGCCGGGAGCAGACGGAATGCCTCGGACTCGGCAGAATCCCGCCGACCGCTGCTTTTCACCGCTGCGGTTTTTCCTTGAGCCGACTCAGATCGGCTCCAGCACCTCCGTCCTGGTTTTCTCGTCCTCCAGGCTTTTGATGAACCAGCGCAACGCCTTTCCCCGATCCGCCGATCGCCACGCGTAGTAAAGATTCGCCGCGATCGCGTCCTCCTCGGTCTCCTTGATCACCAGTTTGCCCGCCTTCGCAAGCGGCATCGCAATAGCCGCCGGCAGATAGCCCGAACCCAGACCCGCCATCTGCGCCGCCGCCTTGGTCGCCATGTCGGGGACGGTCAACACGTCCTGACCGGTGAGCAAGCCCACCGATCTCGGCGCAAGACTTCGCGAGCTATCGCCCACGGCCACGGCGCGATGCGCGAGTATCTGCTCGCGCTTGAGCGCTCCGGACTCGCCTGCGAGCGGATGCGTCGGCGCTACGGCGTATGCATGGCCACGCCAGCCCAGAAGTTTCGCCGTATAGCCGCCGCCCGGCGGCGCGTCGCCGGATGCGCCGAACACCAGATCGGCGCGGTTGTCGGCAAGCGCATCCCAGCTGCCGCCAAGCACCTCGCTGCTGATGCGGATGCGCGTGCCCGAGCCTTCGGCGTAGAAGGCTTCGATCAGCGGGAACAGGCGCGGCACCGCAATCACGGTATCCACGGCGATGCGCAGTTCGGTTTCCCAGCCGGTGGCGACGCGTTTCACCCGGCATTCGAGTTCACCCGCCGCCCTGAGCAAGTGCCTGCCCTCGGCAAGCAGTTCGCGTCCGGCCCCGGTCAGTTGTGCGCGGTGGCCGCTGCGGTCGAACAGTTGCACATCAAGATCCTGCTCCAGCCTCTGCACTGAATAACTGAGCGCCGACGGCACCCGGTGCAGTTCCTCAGCCGCCGCTGCATAGCTGCCTTTTCTATCAATTGCATCAATGACCTGAAGTGAGTCCAGGGTGATTTTCAAGGCAGCCATAGTTAATCAATTATTTTGAATAAGTTACTCATAATTATTCGCTATCCATCACTTAACTTCAAGCAGATCATTTGCTTGTCGCAACGTTAGATTTGATCTAAGGAGCCCAACATGATCCAGATACGCAAGTCCGACCAGCGCGGTTTCGCCGACCATGGCTGGCTGCGCTCTTGCCACACTTTCTCCTTTGCCGATTACTACGATCCGAAGCGCATGGGCTTCGGTGCCCTGCGTGTCATCAACGAGGACCGGGTCAAGCCGGGCATGGGCTTTGGCACCCACGGACATCGGGACATGGAGATCATCAGCTATGTTCTCGAAGGCGAACTCGAACACAAGGATTCGATGGGCAATGGCTCGGTCATCCGGCCCGGCGATGTGCAACGCATGAGCGCCGGCACCGGCGTGCGGCATTCCGAGTTCAATCCATCCAAGACCGAACTGGTTCACTTTCTCCAGATCTGGATAGAACCGGCCGCTACCGGGATCGCCCCCGGCTACGAAGAGAAACGTTTTGACGCGGCCGAAAAACGCGGACGTCTGCGCCTGCTGGCCTCCAGCGACGGCGCCGGGGGTTCGGTGCGCATCCACCAGGACGCGCGCCTGTATGCGGCGCTCATCGATGGCGCGGAATCGGCGCGTCACGCACTCGCCGCGGGACGGCGCGCCTATGTGCATGTTGCGCGCGGCTCCGTAACTGTAAATGGCGAAAAGCTTGCCGCGGGTGATTCACTGGAAGCGGCGAACCTGACCGAAATCGTTGTCGAACAAGGCGACCAGGCCGAAGTACTGCTGTTCGACCTTGCTTAAAAACTCACTGAAAAGGAACCTGCCGTGAATCCGCAACTGCAAAACACACTGCTCCTCGCCGGCCGCATTCTGCTGTCCCTGGTTTTCATCCTCTCGGGCTTCGACAAGATCATGCATTTCGGGGGCACGGCCGCTTACATGACAGGCGGCGGCGTGCCGTTTGTCACCGTCATGCTGCCGCTGGCCATCGTGTTCGAATTCGGCGGCGGGCTGGCGCTCGCGCTGGGCTGGAGAGCGCGCTGGGCGGCACTGGCGCTGGTGCTCTTCACCATCCCGGCCACCTTGATCTTTCACGCTTTCTGGGCGGCACCCGCGGCGCAGGCGGGCATGCAGCAGCTTCAGTTCATGAAAAACCTTGCCATCATCGGCGGCCTGCTGGGATTCATCATCGCGGGCAGCGGCGCCTGGGCGCTGGATCGCGGCGCCAACGCCAAGTAAGCTTCGCGCTGCACGGACATCGACGCGTTCTTCGCCGAGTACGGACTTATCAAATCCGGCCTGCTGTTTTCGCCTCAACAATGGCAGCCTGCAACGCACGCTTCACTTTCTGATCACGCAAATTCAAAGCGCCTCGTTTGGGATGTTCGACAAAATGGCGATCAGGCGCGGGCGCGGGCGCGAACCATTCGGCGTCAAATGGCAGGCGGACTGAATTGCCCAAGTCGAACTTCGTGTCCCGGCTCAAACCATGCTTAGGGTCTGCGGCCGAGATCGTGAGTTCACCCGGGTAGCGCTGATCAACGTTTTGGGATGTCCCGAAGGCCACCTGGACGATCACACCCAAAGGATCCCCCGGGTTCTCCTCGACTTGCAGAACCAGTGCCGGCCTGTCCTTCGGGCCGGGTTTTCCCGCCATGCCTTCCGGGAAACGGCACTGGACGACATCCCCGGCGTTTGGTGGCGGCGCCCAGGGTGGGACGAGCGTCACTTGAGCAGTGTGCTCAAAACGCGGCCCTTACGCTTTGGCTGGCGCTCGCGAATTGCCGAGAGTTGCGCCTTTGTTAGTGGTGGATAGTCTTCCGAATCGCTGCTTAGCGCCTCCGAACGAAGCCTGGCAAGTGCAAAGTGCACGGCCTGCGTCTCCGAAAAGCCGAGCGCCTTTGCAACGTTGCGCAAAGTACCTCGACTCACCGTGGTCAGCGTGTCATTTTTGAAATTGATCAAGAGTGCTTCTTTGTTGGCGATGTCTTGGGCCATGTTTTCATCCAGGTTATATACTCAGTATATAAGCCGTCTGATTGAATCTCAAGCACAGGCAACCAGTACAGACAACCAGCAGCACCGCGCGCTCACTCTGCCTTGATCCCCGCGGCGTCAGCCACGCGCTTGAAGTTCTGATACTGATCGATCTGGAACTTGCGCATCGCGCTGGGCGGTCCGGTGAGAAAATCCGATCCCACCTTCTTGCGGTACTCCTGCGCGGCCGCTGAGACCATCACCTTCTGCATCGCCTCTGCCATCTTGTTGGTGATGTCATCGGGCGTTTCGGCGCGCGTGTAGATCGCCGACCAGCCGTAGATGGAATACTCGGGATAGCCGCTTTCCTTGACCGTGGGAATGTCGGGAAAATCGGAATGGCGCGCCTCGCCGGTGACCGCCAGCACCCGCAGTTTGCCGGATTTCACCAGCGGGCCCAGCGCTGACATGGCGTCGGCGGTGGCGGTGATCTGATTGCCCATCAGATCATTATTGATGGTCGCCCCGCTCTTGTAGGGAACATTGTTGAAGCGCACACCCGAGGTGTTGGCGAACCATTCCACCGCCAGCAGATAACCCGCCGAAAAAGTCCCGACATCGAGAAGCTTGGGCGATTTTTTCGCGGCGGCAACCAGATCGTCCAGCGTCTTGATAGGGGAAGCACCCGAGACCGTCAGGCCCAGCATGCTGCGCGTGAGCCCGGAGACCGGCTTGAGGTCCTTGATCGGATCGTAGGGCAGATCCTTCATCACCACCGGATTCACGGTGAGATTGGTCCAACCGGCCACGACATGCGTATAGCCGTCTGCCGGCGCATTTTTTGCGGCCATGATGCCGATGCTGCCATCGGCGCCCGGCCGGTTTTCGATGACGATCGGCTGGCCGAGGACAATGCCGAGCTGGTTGCCGAAAAACCGACCGGAAATATCGGTGGCACTGCCTGGCGCGAAGGGGACGATCAGTCTCACCGGACGGTTGGGAAAGTCTTTTGATTGTCCCAGCACCGCATGCGGCGCCAGGGCGCACAGCGCGACACCAAGCGTCAGCAGCACTCCGGCACGGCGACAAAAGTCATACTTATTATTATGAGACATGGCTTTCTGTGTGCATGATTTACTCATATCAATCCTCGATAAGGGATAGCTTACTGGGTCGCTTGCCGGCGCGACAGCGAGGGCATCAATGCCAGGGCGTTATCGCGCTCGATCCGCTGCAACTCGGCCGGACTGAAGCCGTGCCCGGCCAGGCCGGCGACGGTGTCGGCAACCGTCATCGAACCCCACGGAGTGTCGGTGCCGAAGACTATATTCGCCGGCGTTACCAGATGCAACAGCGGCGCGAGCAACTCCGGGCGCGCCGACAGGGCAGTGTCGTAGTAGAGCCTTTTGAGTTCCGCCATCGGCCCCTCGGGAATCATTTCGGCCAGACGCTTGTCGCGGCGCACCAGGCCGCTGATGCGCGCCGAGAGCAGCGGCACCCCGGCGCCGGTGTGCGAGAAAATGCATTTCAGGTTGCGGCAGCGGGTCAGGGTGCCGCTGTAGAGCATGCTCACCACCGCGCGCATGGTGTCGATGGGAAATTCGATCACCGAATCGGGCACGTCGGTGATCAGGTTCATGCTGCAGGGGGCCACCGTCGGATGGAAGAACACCACCGCACCGCGGCGATTGAGTTCGTCGAACACCGGGGCGAATTCCTTTTCCCCGGGCCAGCGGTTGCCGTAGCTGGTCATCAGGCAGATGCCGTCGGCCCCGAGCACATCGAAGGCATATTCGATCTCGCGCAGACTGCCCTCGACATCGGGCAAGGGCAGCGCCGCGAAACTGCCGAAGCGCCCGGGAAAATCCGCCGCGATGCGGGCCGCGTACTCGTTGCAGATGCGCGACAACTTGCGGCCCTGTGCAACGTCGCCGAACCAGGTGCCGGGCGCGGAGACCGAGGCGATGCCGGTGGCAATGCCGTTCCTGTCCATGAGTTCGACCGCGCCTGCGGGGGTCCATTCCAGCGGCCCCGCGTAGACGCCGCCGGCCTGGCGGAATATCTTTTCCGCGCCAAGCGCGGCAAGATAGTCCGGCGGCAGAATGTGGTGGTGCACATCGATGCGGTGCGGACCCCGCGCGCCGCCGCCGCCACCGGCGCTGCGCGCGGCCTCCGCGGGCGCACGGCACCCGCACGCAAGCAAACCATAACGACCCGGACTACTGTATTGCATGGCAATTCCCCGCCGCGGCATTGAGCGCTTCCAGCGAATTCACCTCAAGCATCAAATCGTCGCAGGGTGTTTCGCCCTTGCGATGCACATCCACCGAGAGCAGCGCGCCGCTGGCGGGGCAGTAAAACGCAGTCAGCGCCAGGTCCGCATGCAGGGTGATGCCCTGCGAGCGCGGCAGCTTTTGCAGCGTTTGCGCAACCGCGCCCCCGCGCCATTGCGTGCTGCCGCTGGCCAGGATGCAGCCGGCGTTGCTGACCACATGCACGCCGCGCTCATCGCGCGCCAGCGCCAGCGACTCGCCCATGCGCGCGAACGGCAGCGCCCGGCAGAAGCGGGCCTCGTCGGTGACCAGGCTGCCCACGCGCGCCAGGCGCATTTTGCGGCGCAGCGCCTCGCTCGCCTTCTTGCTCACCTTGCCCGAGCGCGTCACCACGCCATAGAGTTCCTTTGCCGCCTTGGCCGAAACCCGGCCGGTGTCCAGATCGCGCTGCATCGCCGCGGGGTCCCGCTGCAGAGGATCGCCCCAGCCGCCCGAGCCCTGCCAGGTCACTGCAAACACATCGCGGTTGGTCATCTCCATCAGCCCTGGCTTGGGACCGAACACTTCCCATTTGCCGCTGCGCACCTGCCCGTTTTCGATGGCGCCGCGTCCCATGGCCTGCTTCACGGTGCTGCCCGGCCAGCCGCCGGCCAGCCCCGCGGAGTTGGGCACCTCGGCGCCGTGGGTCATGATAAGCGCCTCGGCGCGTTCGATGCCGCCCAGCGTCAGCGCCACCTCGGCAGTCATGCCGCCGCGGAATCTGCCTGCGCCCCCGGTATCGCAGGCCAGGCGCCGATGCAGGTAAAACAGCGGCGAGACCTGCTCGTTGCGCTCGATGTCGGCGATCGCAGACACCGGCGATGAAATCGGCCCGCCCGCGTCGACGCCGTCCTTGCTGGCCCAGGCACCCGAGCCGCCGGCGAGCGGATCCATCAGATGCAGGCCGAATGCTTCGCCGAACTGGTTGACGCCCCCGAGGTTGAAAGTCGCCATGCAACCGTCGCTGATGGTCTGGGCGCGATGCCGGTAGGCGGGCGCCACCGCCAGCATCTTGTTCAGGCCCATCATGGTGGCATTGGCCACCACCCAGATGGCCTCCACCGTGGCCGAGCCCACCGGCGCGGGAAACTGCGCGGTGCAGATGAGGCCGTCGGGGGCAATCACTTCGGCCGCATCGAGAATGCCCTGGTTCCACTGGATGTCCCAGCCCAGCGTGGTCAGCAGGCTGCCGGCCACGCCGCCCATCAGGCCGGCGCGCGTGGCATTGATGAACCCGGGCGACTGCCTGCTCGAGCCGCTGTAGTCGAGCCTCAGGCGCTCGCCTTTCTTGGTGATGTGCACATCCACCTTGTAGAGCTCGTTACTGTGCCCGTCGTGCTCGAGGAAATCCGCGGCGTGGTATTCACCGTCGGGCAGCTCGGCCAGCCGCGCGCGCGTGCGCGCCGCCGAGGAGTCGATCATGCGCTGCATCGCCTGCGCGATGAGATCGGCGCCATAACGCCCAACCAGCTCGGTGACGCGGTTGCGGGCCACGTTGAGGGTGGCGATGAAGGCGCGGATATCCAGACCCAGCGCATCCGGGAGGCGCGAGGCGGTGGTGATCATTTCCAGAACATCTTCGCGCAACTCTCCCCTATCCATGAGCTTTACGCAGGGAATCCTAATCCCTTCTTGGAATACATTCTTCGCCTTGGGGCACCAGCTGGCGAAATCCATGCCGCCCACGTCGGTCTGGTGCGCCTGCACTCCGGCCCAGGCGATGATCCGCTCGCCCGCGAAGATCGGCCCGATCATCTGCACGTCGTTCTGGTGCAGCGCGCCGATGAAGGGATCATTGCCGATGAACATGTCGCCATCGCGCACCTTCAGCTCCGGTTTGGAGCGGATGTGGCGGATCACCGTCCCGGAGACCGGCGCCTGGAACGACACCTGGAATCCCATCGACACCACCGAGCCGTCGTCGCGGAACAGTCCGGTGAAAAAATCGGAGGCTTCGGTCACCGTGGGCGAGCCGGAGACGCTTTGCAGGGCAATGCGCATTTCCTCGGCGATGGCCACCAGGCGGTTGCGGATCACCTCGAAGGTGACGGGGTTCATGGTTGCGGGGCTGTTCATGATTTTTGATCCTTGTTAAGCAGGTGGAGCCGGAATCAAACTGGGTGTCTTGAATTGGCGGCCACTTTTCCCATCATTTTAAAAAGTTGCAAAGGCGCAACTTTTTAAAATGATGGGACGTATGCAAACCCACAACTTGGCATCTCGACACTTGTCTCGTCATTGCACCTGATGTTTTTTCACATGCAGGTTGCCGAAATCATCGGCTCGCGCGCCGTAGCCCGGCGGCACCACCACGCTCTGGCCGGGAAATTCGATGATGCAGGGCCCCTCGACCTGCGCGCCGCGCTGCGGAAAACTGGTTTCGTAAATTTTCGTGTCCACCGGTATTTTCGGATCGCGGAAGATCACCGCACGGCTTTTGACGCAGGTGAGCGGTTCACCCCGGGTGGCCAGCGCCGGTGGCGGCAATGCGCCGGTACCCACGGCGCGCGCGGCAAGAATTTCATAACCCGCCTTGGAAAACGCGGCGCCGCGCCCGAACAGGGTTTCGTACTCGGCCTCGAAGCGCTGCACCACCTGCTTGAAGGCCGCCGCATCGAAGTTCTCGCCATCGACCGCGATGTCCAGAAAATGCGTCTGCCCGCGAAACCGCGTCGACACATAGCGCTCGACGCGCACCTGGCCGGTGGCCGCGGCCAGATCCAGGTTCCTGCGCACTTCGGCAACAGTCCCCTGCAGCGCGGCGGATATTTTCGCCAGCTGCTCGGCATTCGGCGCGCCCCCCGGTCGCACCCGCGCAAAGCACGGCTGCTCGATGGTGAAGCCCAGATCCGAGTTGCCGGTGCCGAACGCGGACACCGCGGTGGCGGCCGCCGGCACGATGAAGCTATCGAGGCCCAGTTCGGCCGAGAGCACCCAGGCGTGCGAAGGTCCCGCGCCGCCATTGGCAAACAGCGCAAAATCGCGCGGGTCATAGCCGCGTTCGATGGTCATGCGGCGAAGCAGGTCGGCCATGCGCGAATCGAGCACTTCGCGTATGCCCCAGGCGGCTTCGATCACGCTCATGCCCAGCGGCCCGGCCACGTGCGTCTCGATGGCGCGGCGCGAAGCCTCGGCATCGAGCTTCATGCGCCCGCCCAGGAAATTGTCCGCATCGAGCACGCCCAGCACCAGGTCGGCGTCGGTGGCCGTGGGCAGGGTGCCGCCGCGGCCGTAACAGGCCGGGCCGGGATTGGCGCCGGCACTCTTTGGGCCGACGCGCAGTTCGCCAAACTGCACCGAGGCGATGCTGCCGCCGCCGGCGCCGATGGAATCGACATCGATGGAGTGCACGCGGATGTCGGCCCCCGCCAGCGATATTTCCGAACGCATGATCGGTTTGCCGTTGGCCACCACGCCCACGTCGAAGCTGGTGCCGCCGATGTCGGTGGTGAGCAGGTTCCTCAAGCCGATCTGCTCGCCGATGGCCTGCGAGCCCATCACCCCGCCCGCGGGGCCGGAAAAAAGCGCATAGGCCGGCCGGTCGTTCAGCGCCACCGTGGGCAGCACGCCCCCGGCGCAGGTCATCATCAGCACCGGCACTTTCATGCCGGCATCGCGCAGCGTGGCCTCGAGTTTCGAGAGATAACGCCCGGCCAGCGGTCCCAGCATGGCGTTGGCCGCGGTGGTGGACATGCGCGCGTATTCGCCGACAGCGGGGGAGATTTCATGGGAGACGCTGACAAAGGCGCCCGGCAGCTCCTCCCTGACCAGTTCGCGCAGGCGCTTCTCGTGCGCCGGATTGTGCGTCGACCACAGCGTGCAGACGGCGATGGCTTCGACGCCCTGCTCGCGCAAGCGGCGCAGTTGGGCGCGCGCCTGCGCCTCGTCGAGCGCTGTGACCACGCGACCGGAGACATCGATGCGCTCGTCGATTTCAATGACCAGGCTGCGCGGCACCAGCGGCGCGAACTGGTTGCGCAGATAGGCGTCGGTGAATTCGGTTTCGTTCATGCCCGCGCTCTGGCGGCGCAGGCGTCCGATCTCGAGCGTGTCGCCGAATCCGCGCGTGGTCAGTATGGCGGTCTTCGCGGCGCTGCCGGTGAGCAGGGCATTCAAGCCCACCGTGGTGCCGTGCCCGAAGCGCTCGATCTGCGCGCAGAATTCGCCAAAGCCGATGCCGTAGGCCTCGCTGGCCATCTTCAGCGCGTCGATCACCCCGCTAAGCACGTCCTTGGTGGTGGGCGATTTGAACACGCGCGTGTGCCCGTCGCTGCCCGACACCCACAGGTCGGTAAAGGTGCCGCCGACGTCCGTTCCGACAAAAAATCCCATTATTGTTCTGCCTCCTGATTGCGATGCCGCGGCACCGTCCGTCCTTGCCGGCGGTCGCTGCGAGCGCCCCGGGCCACGAATCTTCCGCGACGCGTGGATCGGGGTGAACGCCGCGAACTCCGGCGAGCAATTATTACTTCGGCCGCAGCCCGTAGAACTGCGTGGCGATTGCATCCATCAGCAAATTGCCCGCCTTGTCGTACAGTTCCAGGCTCACCTTGAGCTTGCCGCGATCGGGCCGGGTTTTCGACAATTCGGACTCCAGGATGCGGAACTTGACGTTCACGGTCTCGCCGCCGCGCAGCGGCTTGAGCCAGCGCAGGCGCTCCATGCCGGGCGATCCCATGCAGGAGGAATCGAGCAGCAGCGCAGTGGCCACCATGCCCATGGCGATGCTGCCGCTGTGCCAGCCGCTTGCCACCAGGCCGCCGAAATGGGACCTGGCTGCGGCCGCCTCGTCGACGTGAAACGATTGCGGATCGAACTGCTTCGCAAACGTGATGATCTCCTCCTTGGTCACCACGCGCGAGCCGCAATCGAACACCTCGCCGGGATGAAAATCCTCGAAATACCTCATTGCAACGTCCTTGGGATTCGTATTGCCAATGCCGTCTCACCGGCGAAAATCCGGGATCCGGCTGTTTTTTCCCGGCGGAATAGGCACGGGCTGCGGACATTCTAAGCGCTGCGCCCGAGTACCGCCACGCGCGAAGCCTCTTCGAGCCCCGTTTCAGCAGGGAATCTTGTCGCCGGCCGCAACCACGGCGGCCGCCTGCAGGCGCCGTGGATGGGTGTAGACGGTGACGCGCTCCTCGCGCACAAAACCGCACAGCGTGACGCCATAGCGCTCGGCGATTTCTATCGCCAGTGAGGTGGGGGCGGAAATCGCCGCGATCAGCTCGAATCCCGCACGCACCGCCTTGACCACCATCTCGAAACTCATGCGGCTCGACAGCAGCACGCCGCAGGCGCTCAGGTCGCACCGGTTGAGCACGCAGGCGCCTATCACCTTGTCCAGCGCATTGTGCCGGCCCAGGTCCTCTGCCACTGCAAGAATATCGCCTTCGCCCGAGAACACCGCCGCCGCGTGGCTGCCGCCGGTCTGCTGGAACACCGATTGCCGCTGGCGCATTTTTGCCATCATCAGGCCCAGTTGGCCGGCGCGAACGCGCAGCAGATCGCGGACCGGTGACAGATTGAGCAGTCCGTCATCGATGGCATCGCGCCCGCCGCAGATTCCGCAGGAACTGTTGATGGTGACATTGCGCCGGCGCGGCTTGACCTTGTGCGGATCCACCAGCTGCACGGTGATCACGCCGGGGGTGTCCGGGCAGGCGGCGATGCTGCGGATGTCGTCAAGACCGGCGATCAGTCCTTCGGTGAAGCAAAAGCCGGCGGCGAGCGCGAGGGCCTCCGGATTGCCGGCATCGGCGAGCAGCCCGTCCTCGCGGCTGTAGCCGGCGGCGGCCTCGCGCGGCTCGGTGGGCGTCCACATCAGGGTGTACGACCCTATGCCCTCGACATCGATGCTCAGGGCGTCTTCGCCGACAACCAGGCACTGCTCGGCCACCAGCGCGTCGCCGGCAACGCGATAGGCCGGTACCTTGCGGAACCCCGCTTCGCGCCCGTCATCCGCCCCGCTCATGGCGCGTCGCCCGGTGCGGGCGCCGCGTCACCGCCAGCGGGCGTCAAAGCAGCGGTGCTCAGAACCGCCGCTTCCGCGACTTGAAACTTTGCATCGGGTCATACATGCCGGCCCTGAACACCAGCACCCGGAAGGCGTAATAGCCCGCCATCACCGCCAGGGCGATTATCTGCAGGGAAGCCGAGCTGCCGGCATAGGGAATCATCAGCATGGGCACGAAGTATCCCACAGCGAACACCAGGGGAAAGAACCACTTGGCCAGATTCCCCCGGGTGAGCAAAGCCGCCGATTCCTGGCCGCCCTTGGAGCCGTAGCGCGCCGAATGGATCAGGCTGAGCATCTGCACCAGGGCGAACAGCAGCAACACAAACTCGAGCGTTTTCACCAGCGACAGATTTCCCGGCCGGCCGGCGATCACCGCGTCGTAACCGAGCACCGCGAGCAGCGCCACCCCCGAGAGCAATGCGTAAGTGAAACCGATCACCGGCATCAGCCCGCTGCTCCACAGCGCGATCGCCGCCGAATGCGACATCGCGAACCCCTGATAGAGCGTGATGACGATGGCGGCGGCGGCGGCGATGCCCGCGGCCCAGGGTTCCAGGGCCTTGGGGAACAGGCCGAAGCTCAGGTCCGCCAGGCTCAGCAGATAGAGGATGCCAAAGCCGGTGTAAAGAATGATGGCGAGCAGGCCGCGGCTCACCCAGGAACTGTTGACCCTGGTGATGGCGCGCCAGGCGCGCAGCGGCTGCCCCAGGTGCAGCAGGTGCCCGGTGGTCTTGCCCACCGCCGTCACCAGCACCCCGGTCCACATGCCCGGGACGAAACCGAAGTACAGCGAGGCGAGGAACAGCCCGGCGCCGATCTCACCGAAGAAAAATGCCGTGGCCATGGACCAGCCCCAGTTGCGCTGAAAGCGCAAGCCGGGCCGAAACTCATCGCCGACGACGGGCGGATGCAGGGCTGACATGTACGGGCCTCTTTTGTCTGCGTGTGGATAGCCGCGATCGGAAATTGCCGCGGCGGATCAGTCGATATAGAAAACCTTCGGGCGGGTATTTTTCTCCGGCAGCGGCACGCGGCCGTCGCGCTCCTGGATCAACTGCCGGGCCGGGCTTTGCGCATCATCGAGGTCGCCGAAGATGCGCGCATCGGCCGGGCAGGTGGTGACGCAGGCCGGTTGCAGGCCCGCGTCCACGCGCTCGTGGCAGAAGGTGCATTTGGCGACGGTGCCGGCGACAAAGCGGCCCAGGCCCTGGCGCTCGAAAGGGGTGAGCTCGCCATCCATGAACAGGCCCGCTTCAAGGTGCCCGGGCTCGATCAGGGTGCGCGCATCGTACGGACAGGCGACGATGCATGAGCCGCAGCCGATGCAGGTCTGCTCATTCACCATGACGATCCCGTCCGGACGGGTATAGGTGGCTCCGGTCGGACACACCCATTCGCAAGGCGCATCCTCGCAGTGGTTGCACAGCGTCGGCAGGTACACCCGCGACACCTGCGGAAACTCACCCACCTCCTCGCTCAGCGTCTTGGTGAAGAACACGTCGTGCGGCAGGCTGTTCTCCTGCTTGCAGGCCACCGCGCAGGCATTGCAGCCGATGCAGCGCCGCAGGTCAAACACCATGCCCCACCTTGGCATCAGTGCACGCTGCGCGGGGCCAGCGCCGCGCTCGATTGCAGGGATTCGGGAAGCACCGCGATCTTTCGCAACTTGACGCGCGCCACCGACTCCAGTTGCGAACTGCAGGCATCGGTATTCTTCAGGTTCGAGGGCAGCAGCTCGTTGAAGTGCCCGCCGCCCGGACGCACGCCGTGGTGCTGACCGGCCATGCGCGAGAGCGAATTGGAAATCGCCACGGTTTCAGGATGCACTCCCTGCGACAGCGACACCCGCCCGTAGATTTTGCCATAGGGCGACACCACCTCGACCAGATCGCCGTCTTTCAGCCCGCGCTTTGCGCCGGCCGCGGCGTTCACCAGCACATTGGCGCTCACCGGATCGCGGAACACGATGTCGTCGAGCCAGGGATTGCCCACCGTTTCGCCGAAATTGAGCTGTATCTCCTTGAAGGTGATGGCATACAGGTCGAATTCCGGCGGCTCCTGGTGCACCGGTTCGATGAGCGGGCGCGGCAGCGCCTGGTAGCACTCCCAATCCCATTCGTGCCGGATCGGCACCTGTGCCTTTTCCATGTTGTGCTTGAGTTCGTCGCGCGCGCGCAGGAAATCCTCGACGTAAAAACGCAGCCGCATGCCCTCCCAGGGCCGGTACCATTTGTCCGGGCGCCGCGGCGTGACCGCGTGGCCGTGCTCGATGTACCAGTCGATGTCCTTGCCGTTCCACAGCAGACCCTTGCGGCGGGCGATTTCACGGTCGCTGTGGCGCTGGTTCTTGTCCAGCTGCAGTTCCGGTTTCATGTGCAGGCCGATGGCGTGGTTGAGCACGTCGTTCCATTGTTCGAGCATCCCCAGGCGCTCGGACAGCTCATAGAAAATCTCCTCCTCGCTCTTGGTGTCGTAGAGCGGCTCGGTCACCGGCTGGCGCAGATTCACGCCCTCGGTATGCGCCGCGTCGTTCATCAGCATGTTCCAGGACTCGAGAAAGTCGTGCGCCGGCAGGATCACGTCGGCGAATTCGTTGGTTTCGTTGGGAATGATGTCCACGGCGAAAATGAAGCGCATCTCGCGCAGGATCTTGTACCAGGTGGCGCGATCCCCGGGCACGTTCCACAGCGGATTGGCGTGGCAAAGCAGCACCGTGTCCGGCTTCACCTTGAGGTCGAATTTCGCCGGGTCAGAGAGCACCTCGTGGTTGAGATGCCCGGGAATCCAGCCGAACGGGAAGTAGCCGACCAGGTTGGACTGGTCCGGCGGATAGGAGAACGGCGGCGGCGGCCCGAAGGGGTGCGTGACCGGATCGATCATGCCGTTCTTGCCGGCTTTGATATGCCCGCGGTCCACCATCTTGTCATCCACCGTGACCCCGATATGCCCTCCCGGCGCGTCGATGTTGCCCAGCAGCATGTTGACCATCTTGAACGCATGCACGGTAATCGACGAATACTTGTGCGCCGATCCGCCGCGGTAAAAGATATAGGAGGCCGGGCGCAGCGGCAGCGTCCGGCCGTCGATGCTGATGGTCGAGCCGATCTGCGCCGCCCTGGCCATTTCCCGCGCGATGCGCCGTATGGTGTCGGCCGGCACGGTGGTCAGCTCGGACATCTTCTCGGGCGTGCACTCTTCCAGGATTTCACGGAACAACTGGAAGGCCGGCTTGCAGCTGATGCTGTCCACCTGGTATTCGCCCTCGAGCGCCCAGTCCTTGACCGTGGCGTCGTTCCACAGCTTGGCGCGGTTATCGACCGGGTCCCACACCAGCACCTGTCCCTGCGCGTTTCTGACGAAGTAACCGTCGGGACCGACCAGGTAAGGCGCGTTGGTGTCCTTCTTCAGGAAGGCAAGGTCGTAGAGTTTCTCCGCGACCATCACCTGGCACAGTCCCAGCGCGAAGAACTTGTCGCTGGCCGGGCGGATCGGCACCCACTCGTCGGCCTTGGCCGCGGCCACCGACAGGCGCGGCTCGACGCACACCACCCGCATGCCGCGCTCGACGCGCGCGTTGGCCACCGCCTTGACCTGCGCGGCCGGCTGCATGTGCGAGGAGAAACCATCGCCCGAACCGTTGGTGAGCCAGTAATTGCAGTAGTTGACGTCATTGGCCACCGAGAAGGTCGAGTGGATCATGCCGTTCATCGAGTGGTAGCCGGCGCCGCAGTAATTGCTGATGGTCGAGAGCACGTTGCGGCTGCCGAACATAATCGGCCACGCCGACAGGTATCCCTTGTGAAAATTGCCGGTGGCGGGAATCAGCTTGCGCGGATCGTCCGCGCGGGTTTTTTTCAGCTCGCGCACGACCATGTCGAAGGCTTCATCCCAGCTGATCGGCACCCATTGCGGATCGACGCCCGGGCCCTTCTCGGGATTGCCGCGCTTGAGCGGCGTCTTGAAACGGTTCGGGTCGTAGTGCCGCATGATCGCGGCATTGCCCTTGGGGCACAGGCCGGGGCCGTTGGCGACACTGCTGGGATTGCCCTCGACCTTGATCACCACGCCGTCCTCGGACACCAGCACGCGCATGTTGCAGGTAAACAGGCACATCTTGCAGGAGGTGTTGACCCACTTTCCCGGCTTCATGGAATTCTGCACTGGCCGCTGCAAGCCCATACCCGCCCCTCACGCACCTCAGATGTGCGTCACCGTAAGGACTCCCGGACGTTCACGCATTGATCAAAATCAACTCAGTACCGGATATCCGCGCACATGGTTCATTCCAGTTTTTTCATCTCCTTCTCCAGGCACTCCGGGCAGATTCCATGGCTGAAGAACGCGTCGGAGTGTTCGGACATGTATTTCTCGAGTCGCTGCCAGGCCTTGTTCTCGCCGCGGATTTTCTTGCAGGACATGCAAATCGTGATCAGGCCTTCCAGGCGTTTGACCCGGGCCAGCGTCGCCTCCAGTTCCGCCTTCTGCAGCGTAAGCAGCCGGTTTTGCGCTTCGACGACATTTCTCTGCCGCTTGAGTTCGAGTTGATTGCGAATGCGCAGCTTGGCCAGCTTGAGGTTCACCGGTTTGGTGATGTAATCGACCGCCCCAAGTTCCAGCCCCTCGCTCTCGCCTTCCTCGGAGTCGAGCGCGGTCACGAAAATGATCGGCGTATCGGCGTACGCGCCCTCGGCCCGCATGAGCCTGCATACCTCGAACCCGTCCATCTCCGGCATCATCACGTCCAGCAGCACCAGATCGGGCGAGTGCTCCTTGAGCATGCCGAGGGCTTCTTCGCCGCTTAGCGCCGTGCAAATCTCGTAGCTGCCCTTGAGGGCATTGGCCAGCACGCCGACATTCACCGCCTCGTCATCGACGATCAGAATTTTCATTATCAGGCCCGCCCTGTTTGTTTAAAAGGACTTCCACCGGTGACACCGGCAATCAAGCGACCTCCAGCACCCGCTTCATCTCGGCAACCAGCTTCTTCACTTCCAGTGGCTTGGAAACGTAACCGTCAAACCCCATGGCAAGGAATTTCTCCCGGTCGCCCTTCAATGCGTAAGCGGTCAGCGCAATCACCGGCAGGCGCCTGCCCGATGGCCGCTCGCGCTCGCGCAGCACCGCAAGCGCTTCGTCGCCGTTCATCACCGGCATCTGGATGTCCATCAGGATCATGTCGAAAGTTTCCGCTCCCAGAGCCGCCAGCGCCTGCTGCCCGTTCTCTGCGAGGGCAACCTGATGCCCCCATTTCTTCAGCAGCGCCGCGCCGAATTGCTGGCTGAACTGATTGTCTTCGACCAGCAGCACTTTCAATGCCGGCCCCGTCCAGAGCGCCTGCGATGCCGGTTCCGCGGCGTCAGCACCGGGCGGTTGCCCGGGTAATCCCCGGTCAACCACCGGAAACGGCAGCAACACTCGGAAAATGCT
>CAIOLO010000161.1 GCA_903859155.1 uncultured beta proteobacterium | reverse complement strand
GCATAAAGCTTGCGCCGGCTGTTGGAAGCAGCGCGGCGAGCTTTTGGCCGCGCGGTCATTGATAAGACCGCCGCCGCATAAAGCTTGCGCCGGCTGTTGGAAGCAGCGCGGCTACCTGAGGCCGATAACGCTACAAACTCCCCTGCCGCAGCGAACGCAAGGCGAATCTGCCCGGGTCAATGGCTGCGGCAAGGTCGGCCTCCACCGGCAGTGGCTCTCCTTCCAGCTGGCTCGCGAGCAGTTCAGCGGCAAGCGCCGACCAGATGATGCCGCGCGACCCAAAGGCTGTGACGCAATACAAATCCTCCACCCGAGGCAGGTCGGCAAGATGTGCTCCGGAGAGGCGGTTTTGCGCCGTGCGTGCAGCATCGATATCGGCGATCGCGCCTGCCAGCGGCAAACGGTCGCGTGCCACCGCGCGGGTGCCGTGCAGACCCTGCAGGCCTGCCGTGGTTGACGGTTGAGGGTAATCCGGCAGCAGGTGAGCCAGTCTGACGAGGTTGCCCTGGTGTGCTTGGTCGAGCGGTTGTACCGGTGCCTCCTCTGCTTCGTAGGTGCTGCCCACTGGCAGCATGCCATCGACGGGCGGCACCACGTAGCCGGTTCCGGTGAGCACTGCGCGCGGCGCCTGCGCCCCGCTGTGCGCGATCAAGCTTACCGTGCCGCGGATACGGCGCAAGGCAGTGCCCAGGGGGGCCAGCAACTGCGCGTCGGCGGCATTGGCCAGTATTGCCACCGGCGCAGCAGCGATCACGCGGCCATCCTGCGCGATTGCCTGCCACTGGCCAGCGTGGCGTTCGAGGCGCTGAACGCTTTGCCCGAAATGAAAGCTCGCTCTATTCTGCGCGGCGGCAAGCTGCCCGGCCACCAGTGTCGGCGCGCGCAACCATCCGCCTTGGGCGAACCACCAGCCGCCTGAGGACACGCGCGCGCCGGCCAGTTCGCAGGCCTGATTCACAGAAACGAATTCGGCGTAGCCGGCGGGATAGGCCAGGACTTCAAGGGTCTTGTTCATCCCCTCCCGCAGTTCGTTGGCCCTGGGCATATGCAGCACGCCGCAGCGTGACCATTCAAGCGGGTGGCCCGCACTCTCCAGCGCCTTCCAACGCGCCAGGCCCTGCAAAAATGCATTTCGCGAAAGCCGCGACAGCAAACAATCGTCCGGCGACAGGTGGGGATGGAAGGCGCCGACATACAAACTGCGGACCCCCTGCGCCGGCGCCTGTGCCGCCTCCAGAAGATCGATCTGCCAGCCCCGTGCGCTCAGGCGTTCGCACAACGCGGAACCGGCAAGCCCGGCTCCAATGACCAGTGCGTGGCGCTGCGCTGCTGCCTTGTTTGCAAGCGGGGTGTCGCGCCGCTGCCAGCGCGGTGCGTAGTGCGCACACAGCATTTCACGCTTGCGACCGAAGCCGGGCCTTTTTTCACAGACAAAGCCCTCGGCCTCCAGCAGGTGGCGCACGGCGGCGGCGCTGCTGTAGGAGGACAGCGTCATGCCTGGCTGCGCCTTGCGCGCCAGCGCCTTGATGACCACAGGGGACCACATGTCGGGATTTCGCGAAGGCGCGAATCCGTCCAGATACACCGCATCGGGTTTCACGACGATTTTTGGCAGCAAGTCTGCGACCTCGCCAAAGGCCAGCGTCAGTTGAACGCTGCCGCCCGCCAAAGACAGCCGGTGCAGGCCCGGCACCAGCATCGGCCAGGCATCGCGAAGCTGCGCGGCGAAAGGGGCGAACTGTTCGTGGCGCTGATAAAAGAGCGCCAGTGATTCCGCGGCAAACGGGTGTTTTTCGATGGCTACATAGTGCAGGCGGGCGCAACGCAGCGGGTCATCGTGCCACTGCTGCCAGGTGGCGAGAAAATTAAGCCCCAAGCCGAAGCCGGTTTCAAGAATGGTCAGGGCTGGCCGCCCCCGCCAGCGCGCCGGCAGGTCGTTGCCGCCCAGAAATACATGCCGCGCCTGGCCCGGGCCGGACTCGGCACTGTGATAGATGTCGCCGTAGAGCGGCGACCAGGGCACCCCGGCAGCATCGAAGGCCAGGGGCGCGGGTTCAAGAGTTTGCGGGGTATTCAAGACTTGCCTGTCTGCGCCAGAAGCGCTTGCATGGTGGGCACCGGACACCAAGCATACCGCCGCGCACAGCCTTTGCCTCGGTGCGCGGTGCACGCGCCTATAATTCGCGTCTTTCATGCCTTTGCCCGGCGCGGGAATTCGACGCGTCGCCCCCCAGAATCCTCGCATGGACCGGACCGTATTCCTGCTCGCCGTGGCGGCCGCCGCCTCCGGCATGGCCATGCGTTCGATCGAGCCGATACTGCCTGCGCTGGCGGGGGAATTCGCTGTCTCCATCCCGGTTGTCGCAAACATCATCACAGTGTTCGCGGTTGCCTATGCCATAGGTCAATTCATTTTCGGCCTGCTGGGCGACCGTTTCGGCAAATTGCGGGTAACCACCGTCACCCTGGCGGCGTCCTCGCTGCTGTTTCTGGGCTGCGCGAGCTCCGGGTCGCTGCTGTCTCTGGGCATGTGGCGCCTCGCCATCGGCCTGACCACCTCGGCCTCATTCGTCCTGGGCATGGCGTATATCGGCGATACCGTGGCGTTCGAGCGGCGCCAGACGGTGATCGCCCAGTACGTTACCGGCAATGTGCTCGGGCATGCTTTCGGGCCGATGCTGGCTGGCATGGTGGCGGACGCGTTCGGGTGGCGCGGCACGTTTGTGTTCCACGGCATGACCTACGCACTGATGGCCTGCGCGTTTTTCGTCTTCACCCGCCACCGCTGGGCCACCGAGTTGCGCAGCGCCGGCAGCGCCAATCCGATCGTGCGTTATGCCCAGGTGTGGAAACTACCTGCGGTGCGCGCCGTCGCCCTGTACGCCCTGGTGGAGTCGTTCTTCTTTTTCGGCGCCTTTGCTTTCGTCGGTCCGATGATGAAGCTGCGTTTCGATCTGCCCCTGACGCTGATCGGCGTTGCGCTGGCGGGTTTCGGATTGGGCGGGCTGATCTTCAACCTGTCGATCCGCGGGTTCGTGCGCCGGAACAACCCGCGCGGACAGGTCCTGTGGGGGGGCTTGCTGTGCGGATCCATGTATATCGCCGTCGCCATGGTGCCGGTCTGGCAGGTATGTGCGCTGTGCATGCTGGGGGTGGGATTCGGGTTTTACATGCTGCACAACATCCTGCAGACCCGCGGCACCGAGGCCGCACCGCAGGCGCGCGGCGTGGGCCTGGCGGTGTTCGGCATTACCTGGACCCTGGGGCAGGGGCTGGGCGTGATGGTGATGGGGGCAGGGGTCAGCACCTTTGGATTCGCCCCCATGATTGCCGCTTACGGGGTGGGTTTTGCGCTGCTGGGATTGTGGATGCGGGCTCATTATTTTCGCTTGCCGTGAGCTTCGGGGTGGCGGGGACAATGGCAAATTAATTTATATTGAACATTAAATAAATATCGTATTTATTTGATTAAAATCAAATTTTGCTTAAAATTTTGTTTGTTGCGACGCAATATTTTCGAGCGTATAGTACCGCTGGAATGATCTCGGGAATCGGGCACCGCCCCGGCTTTTCTTGCCCACCAACAATTCACATACCCCCAAAACCGCCTTATCCGTCCTGACCCTGTCCGCACTGGGCGTGGTCTATGGCGATATCGGCACCAGTCCTTTGTATGCCTTCAAGGAGGCATTGGCGCGCGCCGACGGACTTAGCTCCGAAGCCGCCATCCTGTCGATACTTTCCATGATGTTCTGGGCGATCACCGTGCTGGTGTCGGTGAAATACGTGACGCTCATGTTGCGCTTCGACAACGGCGGCGAAGGCGGGATTCTTGCCCTGCTGGCGCTGTCGACGCGTTTGACGCGGGACAGACCGAAGGTGGCCTGGTTCGCGTCGGTATGCGCCATTTTCGGGGCGTCGCTGTTTTTCGGTGATGCCATCATCACGCCTGCGATTTCCGTGCTGTCCGCCATCGAGGGGGTGTCGGTGGCGACGCCGGCGCTGGAAAACTGGGTGATCCCGGTCACCCTGATGGTCATCGCCGGATTATTCTCGATACAACGCCGGGGCACCGGAGAGGTCGGCAGGTTGTTCGGGCCGATCATGGTGGTGTGGTTCGGCATGCTCGCGGTCCTCGGGGTGAACTCCATTCTGCAGACCCCGGTGGTGCTGGCCGCGGTCGATCCGCGCTACGCCTTCTCCTTCGTCATCCACTCTCCGGGGCTGGCTTTCATCATCCTGGGGGCGGTATTTCTGGCACTGACCGGTGGAGAAGCGCTGTACGCCGATATGGGGCATTTCGGCAAGCGGCCTATCCGGATTGCCTGGTTCGGGCTGGTATTTCCCGCGTTGATCATCAATTATTTCGGCCAGGGTGCACTGGTGTTGCGCGATCCTGAAGCCATCCGCAATCCTTTTTATCTGCTGGCGCCGCCGGAGTTACTGTGGCCGATGGTGATACTGGCCACCATGGCAACCGTGATTGCATCGCAGGCGACCATTTCCGGCGCTTTTTCGGTTTCGCTGCAGGCAACTCGGTTGGGCTTTCTGGCGCGCCTGCCTGCCCGCCATACCTCCGCCGCCGAGCGCGGCCAGATCTACATACCGCAGCTCAACTGGGCAATGCTGGTCATCGTGGTGCTGGTGGTGCTGGCTTTCAAGAGTTCGTCGGCGATCGCGGCCGCCTACGGGATTGCCGTTGCCGGCACCATGTTGCTCGATACCCTGCTGGTGGCGTTGGTGCTGTGGTCGCGCCCCACGCGTACCAATCCGCTGTGGTTCGCGGGTCTGGCCACGCTGGGTGCGATTGAATTTGTCTTCTTTGCCGCCAATTCCACCAAATTCATGGAAGGCGGATGGTTTCCCCTGAGCTGCGGCATCAGCGTGTTCATCGCCCTCAGCACCTGGAAGCGCGCGGGTAGCGTGTTGCTCGAAGCCGAAAAAAGCCGCCGCGTGCCGCTGGATCAGTACATGATGCTGTTCGGACCGGATATTCCGCGGGTGCCGGGCACGGCCATTTACCTCTCGCCGGATCCGGAGGCTATTCCGACGACCCTGCTGCATAACCTCAAGCACAACAAGATCCTCCACGATCGCGTCATTTTTCTCCATATCGCGGACGCCGATGTCCCGCGGCTGGAGGACCGGGATCGCGTCGAGGTCAATATCATCGACCCGCACCACGTTTATCAGATCACCCTGAACTACGGATTCATGGAGGAACCCGATGTTCCCAGGGGGCTGGAGCTTGCGGCGCGCCACGCGGTGCGCATCGAGCCGATGGAAACCACCTATTTCCTGGGCAGGACCACCATTGCCCCGGCGGCGCGACGCGGCCTGTTTACCTGGCGCCGCGAATTGTTCCGCGTCATGCAAAGGAACAGTCCGGCCGCCGCCGAGTACTACAAGCTGGCCCCCGATCGCGTCATCGAACTCGGCACGCGAGTTACCATTTAAGTCCCGGCGAAATTCCCGGCGCTGCGGCCGGGGGACAGCGTGCCTCACAGCCTCATTACCGTTCCGTCGCGACTACAGGCAAAATGGTTGCCCGAGCGGGACATACACAAAAAAACGCCTGCATTCGTAACCGGGAACCTGTTCAGGGGACGGTTCACAGGCCATTGCGGACATATCAAGCGAAAAGGTAAGAGAAATGACCAGAAAATCGAACGGAACGTTGGCGGCGGTGTTGGCGGCAGCCACTTTGACATTGCCTGTGCTCGCCGCTGCACAATCCTTTCCAACCAAACCGGTGCGCATGATCGTGCCGTTTCCACCCGGCGGAGCAACCGACATCAGCGCGCGGCTGGTGGGCGCCAAAATGCAGGAGGTATGGGGCCAGGCGGTGGTGATCGAAAGCCGGCCGGGTGCCGGCACCATGGCGGGCACTGATGCGGTGGCGAAGTCTTCACCCGATGGCTATACCATGGGTTTCGTGGTTACCGCACACGTGATCAACCCGAGCCTGCGTCCGAAGATGCCCTACGACACCATCCGTGATCTCTCCGGGGTGACCCAGGTATCGCAGCAACAGATCGTGATAGCGGCGTATCCGGGCTTTCCCGCCAATAACATCGCGGAGCTGATTGCTCTGGCAAAGAAGAGTCCGGTCAAGATCCAGTACGCAACCTCGGGCGCGGGCACCGCGCTGCATCTGTCGGCCGAATTGCTGGCCACCACCGCCGGTGTCCAGTTCGAGCATGTTCCCTACAAAGGCGGGGCGCAGGCGATGCAGGATGTCATCACCGGCCGGGTGCCCATCGACATGGAAATCTTCTATGCCGCATCGTCTTACATCAAGTCGGGCAAGATCAAGGTGCTGGCGATGCTCTCGGACAAACGCGCTGCATTCACCAAGGAGTATCCGACGGTCGCGGAAACGGTACCGGGTGTCAGCGCGGTCAGCATGGTGGGGCTGGTGGTGCCCAGCGCCACGCCGCGTGAACTGGTACGCCGCATCAGCGCCGATATCGCGCGGGCGGTCAAATCCTCGGACCTCACCGAAAAGATGCTGGCACAGGGCATGGAACCGGTTGGCTCGACACCCGAGGAGTTCGATACCCTGATTCGCACCGAGATCGCCAAATGGGCACCGGTGGTCAAGGCATCGGGCGCGACGGCGGACTGACGCGCGCGAATACCCATCCACAGGAAAGATGCCACATGAGAGTCATTACGCTCGAAGACCATTTCACCACGCCGATGGCCAAGGGGCTGTTGCCGCCGGAGAACGAGGCGCGCCGGCACCATCGCGCTGAAATGAACAAACGCCTGGGCTTTGATTCGGAGGCGGCGTTGCTGGACATGGGCAAGGCGCGCATTGCCGCCATGGATGCGGCCGGCATCGACTTCCAGGTGATGTCGATGACGGCGCCGGGCTGTCAGGCCTACGAGGCCGACACCTCGATTCCGCTGGCGCGCGACGCCAACGATCGCATGCACGCCGCAATCAAGGCCAATCCGACCCGGTTGGGCGGGTTCGCCGCGCTGCCCACCGCCGATCCGGCCGAGGCCGCGAAGGAACTGGAGCGGGGGGTGAAGCAACTCGGCCTCAAGGGAGCGCTCATCAACGGCCACACCCGCGGCAGCTACATGGACGACAAGAAGTACTGGGTGATCTTCGAGGCCGCGCAGGCCATGGGAGTGCCGATCTACCTGCACCCGACCATGCCGCCTCCGACGGTCATAAAAACCCATTTCCAGGACTATGCCGAGCTTGCCGGCGCGGCGTGGGGCTTTGCCGCGGACACCGGCGCGCATTACCTGCGGCTGGTTTTTGCCGGCATCTACGACACCTTTCCGGACCTGAAGATCATTGTGGGACACATGGGGGAGGGCCTGCCCTTTTGCATGCAGCGGCTGAACCTGCATTGCGAGATGGATGCAGCGCATCGCGGCCTCAAGAAATCGCCGCTGCGCTACCTGCGGGAAAACATGCTGATCACCACCAGCGGCAATTTCTCGATTCCGGCGTTCATGTGCTGCTACCTGGAATTGGGTCCGGACAACATCATGTTCTCGGTGGACTGGCCCTACGAGAAAAACAGCGATGGCACCGACATGCTCCACCACCTGCCTGTCTGTCCGCAGGACCTGGAGAAAATCTCATACCGGAATGCCGAGCGCATTCTGGGCCTTAAATAATCGATCAATTCCGGACTTTGAAGGAACAAGGCATGGCCGAGGGCACCCCAGTAAGAGAAGATGCGGCGGCCACCTTTGCGCGCCTCATCGCCGGCGCGAGCCATGCCGATCTTCCGGCAGACGCCGTCGAGTCCACCAAGAAATGCATGCTCGATGCGCTGGGGGTGATCCTGGGCGCGAGCGGCGCGGTGGCCGACAGCCGCGCGCTGGCCGAACTGGTGCTCGATGCCGGGGGCAAGCCTGAGAGCACGGTGATCGGCTTCGGCGGCAAGGTGCCGGCATGGATGGCGGCGCTGGCCAACGGCGGCATGGGGCACAGCCTCGATTACGACGATATCCACACGCTGGTGGTGGTGCATCCGAGTGCCTGCGTGGTGCCGGCGGCTTTCGCCATGGCCGAGCGCATCGGCAATGTCAGCGGCCGTGAATTGCTGACAGCGGTGGCCTACGGCATCGATATGACCAGCCGCCTGGGTCTGGCCATCGACTGGAAGGAGGACTGGCACCTGAGCCCGGTGTTTGGCACCTTCGGCTGCGCGGCGGCGGCGGGGAAACTGCTCAAGCTCGACAGCACGCGCATGATCGATGCCTTCGGCATTGCATTGTCGCAGGCAGGCTGCACCATGGAATTGAACGTCGGCGTGGGCTCCAACCTGCGCGGCGCCTACCCGGGATTTGCGGCCAAGGCCGGGGTACTCTCGGCTTGCATGGCGCACAAGGGCATTACCGGTCCGAAGAACAGTCTGGAGGGGCAATGCGGGCTGTTCGCGGTGCATTTCAGGAACGAATACCGGCGCGAAGCCTTGTTCGAGGACCTGGGGCGGCGCTTCGAGAGCACCCGCATCCGTTTCAAACCCTGGCCCGCCTGCACCATCACGCAAGCGTACATCGAGGCCACCATCGGCTTGTGCGAAGCGCACGACATCCGCCCCGAAGATGTCCGCCATGTCAAAGCCTACATCGGCGACTTCGGCGTGCCCTTGTGCGAACCGCTGGCCGGCCGGCGCCAACCGGCGACCACCCTGGATGCCAAGTTCAGCATTCCGTTCACCGTGGCTGCGGCCATAGCGCGGCGCAACGTGGTGATTGCCGATTACACCGAAGAAGGGCTGCACAACCCGGTGGTGCTGGCGCTCGCGGCCAGGGTGACGCCGGTGCTTTGCGCCGACATGAAAAAATATGCCGATATCTATCCCGCGGACATCGAGATCGAGACCGTGAAAGGCACTTACCGCCGCAAGGTCGACGAACCCTACGGACACCCGAAGAAGCCCATGAGCCTGCAGTCGCTCACCGATAAATTCCGTGATTGCGCGGCCTATTCGGCGACGCCGCTCGGGCAGGCCAAGATCGAAACGGCAATCGCGCAGATCAGCGGCATAGAAAAACTGGACGATGCCGGCGCGGTGATGCGCTCGCTGTGCTGAGCGCATCGAGGAACCGCTGAGCGGGCGCGGCGCTCAGGGTCGCGCCGCTGCCCGGATCAGTCGTATTTCAGATTGGCCATCTTCGCCAGTTCGGCGCCGACCTTGAGTTTGACGCGCAGCAGGCGGTCCAGATCTTCGGGCGTGCCGCCACCGGGAGTCATGGCCTGCGCGGCCATCACTTTATCGACGAAGCTCTTGTCGGCGAGCAGTTTGTTGACCTCGGTGTTCCAGCGGCGCGCCACCTCGGCCGGGGTGCCTTTGGGGGCGTTGAGCATCAGCCAGTTGCGGAAATCGAGCTCGAAGCCCTGTTCGGCGAAACTGGGGGTGTTGCCGGCATACTGCGAGCGCTGCTTGCCGGTCACCACCGCGATCATGCGCAGCTTGCCTTCCCTGACGAACGCGGCGATCGTCGAGGTGGACAGGTTGGTCACCTGGACTTCGCCTGCGGCCATGGCGCGCGCCAGGTCCTGCGGCCCTTTGTAGGGGATGTGATTGAACAGGGTCATGCCGGCCTTGGCATGCAGCCATTCCATGTACAGGTGCATGGTAGAGCCGGCGCCCGCCGAACCCCAGGTGATCTTGCCCGGGTTGGCACGCGCCTGGTCCACCAGGTCTTTCATGGTCTTGACCGGCATCGACGACTGCACCACGATCGACTGCTCCAGGTCGCCCACGTGGATGATGCTGACGAACTCCAGCGGGTCGTACGGCAGGCGCGTGTAGGCAAACGGGTTGAGTGTCATGATGTTGCCGTCCGGGATGCAGACGGTGTACCCATCGCCGGGTGATTTGGCGCAGGCATCCATGCCCAGAGTGCCGTTGGCACCGACGCGGTTTTCGACCACGATGGGCTGGCCGAGCACCGGCGCCAGAAACTGGGCGAGGGCGCGGCCGGTGACATCGACAATCGATCCCGGTGCTATCGGCGCGAACATGCGGATCGCCTTGTTGGGATAGGGCTGCGCCTGCAGCGCGGTGGATGCGCACAGAGCAATCGAGAGCGCCAAAGCGCCAGTGGTGAAACGTTTCATGGGGACTCCTTGTTTAGCGAAATATGAACCGGACATGTTCGGTACTGTAGCAGAGGGGCTCGGATTTGTCGGTGCCAGGCAGGTGATGTGCCGGGTGCTAATAGCGTCGGTGATTGCCCTCGTCAGACTCCGTATAATGCAACACTTTTTTGGCCATTCATGCTGCTCAAGAATCTCGTTATCTACCGGCTCGGCAAGCTTTGGAAGATCGAAGCGGACGACTTTGAAAAGAAACTCGCCAGACATGCCCTGCAACCCTGCGGCAGCTTCGAGATGGAAAGCCGCGGATGGGTGCCGCCCCAGGGCGAGGATCGGTTTGTCTATTCACAGCAACGCCATTGGCTGCTGACGCTCGGGGTCGAGCACAAGCTTCTGCCAAGTTCGGTGATCCGGCAGTTTGCCAAGGAGCGCGCCACGCAGATCGCCGCCCAGCAGGCCTGGCCGGTGGGCCGCAAGCAGATGCGCGACATCCGCGACCAGGTCACCACTGAACTATTGCCCCGCGCCCTGAGCCGGCGCAGCACCACCCGCGCATGGATCGATGTGCAGGGCCGCTGGCT
Source organism: uncultured beta proteobacterium (assembly GCA_903859155.1). Lineage (GTDB taxonomy): Bacteria > Pseudomonadota > Gammaproteobacteria > Burkholderiales > SG8-39 > 2-02-FULL-62-17. The sequence continues at coordinate 2,522 of CAIOLO010000161.1, read as the reverse complement.
GGTGGTGGACGCCGCCGCGGACAAGGCGGCCGAAGAGTTTCTCGAGGCATTGCGGCGCGTCGAGGATGACTTTCCCTGCAAGCGCCTCGATACGCAGCGCTCGCCGGGGGCGGCCATGACCAGGTGGCTGGCCGCGGGCGACGCGCCGCTGGATTTCAGCATCGACCAGGACCTGGAACTGCTCGCCCCTGATGCCAGCAAAGCCACGGTGCGCTATGCGCGCCATCCGCTCGAAGGCAAGGACATTCGCGACCACATCGCGGCAGGCAAATCGGTGACGCGCCTGGGCCTGACCTGGAAAAACCGCGTCTCCTTCGTGCTGTCCGACAAATTGCACGTCAAGCGCATCTCGTTTCTCGACATCCGCGATGAGGACGCCGGCGGCGAACCCCAGGACGAGGAGGAGAAATTCGACATCGATTTCGCGCTGATGACAGGGGAGCTTTCCCTGCTGCTGGCCGATCTGGTGAAGGCGCTGGACGGGGAAAAAGCGGCGGGAGAGTGAGGCCATAAGGCGTTGCTATTCAACAAACGGGATTTAAAATACGTCGTAATGCACGCCAATTATTGTTGGAAAAAATGAATTGGAGTAAATTGCATAAAATCCCGCTTCCAAGTTGAATTGCAGCCAAGCGATATAGAATCTGTCTTCATTGCCGTTTGACTGCGATCGCGGGGATCGAAAACCGAATGCCCGCCAAGGAAGCCACAGCCCGCATCAAGATCAACAAGCTGCTCGAAGCGGGCGGCTGGCGTTTCTTCCAGGATGGCCAGGCGCCCGCGAACATTCGTCTCGAACCCAGCGTCACGATCAAGTCAACCGACCTGGACGCGCTCGGCGACAACTTCGAGAAGATCACCAAAGGGTTCGTCGACTTTCTCCTGCTCGACGCCAGGGGCTTCCCGCTCCTTGTCCTTGAAGCCAAAGCCGAGGACAAGAATCCGCTGGTCGGCAAAGAGCAGGCCCGCAAGTACGCCAAGTCCCAGAACTGCCGCTTCGTCATCCTCTCCAACGGCAACCTGCACTACTTCTGGGACCTCGAACGCGGCAACCCTTACGTCATCACCACGTTACCGACTCCCGATTCGGTCACCGGCTATCAGAAGCTCACGCCCAATCCGCAGCGCCTGATTGAAGACCCGGTGGGCGAGGACTACATCGTCCGCACCCAGCGCCCGAATTACCAATCGGAGGCCGGCTGGCGCAACCAAGCGGAGCGCCCCGGATACATTCAGGCCAACAAGCTGCGTTTTCTCCGGCCCTATCAGCTCAAGGCCATTCACAGCCTTCAGGCCGCCGTCGGCGAAGGCCGCGACCGTTTTCTGTTCGAGATGGCCACCGGCACCGGCAAAACCCTGACTGCAGCCGCCGTCATCAAGCTGTTTCTGCGTTCCGGCAACGTGCGGCGCGTGCTGTTCCTGGTGGATCGCCTTGAGCTGGAAGACCAGGCCAAGAAGGCCTTCGCTGCGGTGCTGTCGGCCGACTATCAGACGGTGATTTACAAGGAAAACCGTGACGACTGGCGACGCGCGGAGATTGTCGTCACCACCGTGCAATCCCTGCTTTTCAACAACAAGTACCAGAAGCTGTTCTCGCCGACCGACTTCGATCTGGTGATCTCTGACGAAGCGCACCGCTCCATTGGCGGCAATGCCCGCGCCGTTTTCGATTACTTCATCGGCTACAAGCTTGGCCTCACCGCCACGCCGCGCGATTACCTGCGCCGCTTCGACGGCTCAAAGCCGGGCACGCGCGATCCGCGCGAGGCCGAGCGGCGCCTGCTGCTCGACACCTACCGCACCTTCGGCTGCGAGAACAGCCAGCCGACCTTCCGTTATTCCCTGCTCGATGGCGTGAAGGAGGGCTACCTGATCAACCCGACGGTGGTGGATGCCCGCACCGAGGTCACCACCACGCTGCTGTCCGAAGAGGGCTTCATCGTCAACTTTACGGACGATGCCGGTGAAGACCAGCAGCAGGCCTTCAAACAACGCGAGTTCGAAAGGCGCTTCTTCGCGGACGCCACCAACCAGCTCCTGTGCAAGACGTTTCTGGAGAACGCCCTGCGCGATCCGGTCAGCGGCGAAATCGGCAAGTCGATAGTTTTTGCCGTCAGCCAGAACCACGCCGCCAAGCTGGCGCAGATACTCAATCAGATGGCCGACCGCATGTTTCCCGGCAAGTACCAGTCTGACTTTGCCGTGCAGGTCACATCCCAGATACCCGAAGCGCAACAGTTCACCATTAACTTCAGCAATAACAACCTTCTCGGCTCCGGTAACTTCATCCCGGACTACAAGACCAGCAAGGCGCGCATTTGCGTCACGGTCGGCATGATGACCACCGGCTACGACTGCACCGACATTCTCAATATCGGTCTGTTTCGGCCAATCTTTTCGCCCACCGACTTCATCCAGATCAAGGGGCGCGGCACCCGCAAGCATGACTTTCTCGAACTGCTGTTCGACGAGGGCCGCAAGGAAGGCGTGCAGCATCCGTCAAAAACCGCCTTCAAGCTCTT
>CAIOLO010000160.1 GCA_903859155.1 uncultured beta proteobacterium | reverse complement strand
GGTCTCGATGAAATGCTGGTCAAGGGGAACGTCGCCGAATTCGTTGATGACCACAGCCGTGGCCTTCATGCCCGGATGGTGCAGCAGACGGTTGAGCAGCGTGGTCTTGCCGCTGCCGAGAAAGCCGCTGAGGAGCGCGACCGGAAGCCGCGTATCGGCGGCAGGCACCTGTGCGCCCATCATTGTGGTGCGCGCACTCTCATCCGGCATGGCGGCCCATTCATCGCTCATCCCACTCCCACCCAATGCATCACCTCAGGGTCCACACCATTCTGCTGGCAAACACCAGCAACATTACCCCGAAAATGCGCTTCAGCCACTTCACCGGCCACTTATGTGCCGCGGCCGCGCCCACGGGGGCGAGCAGCACGCTCGCGATCACGATACCCAGCATCGCCGGCAGGTAGACATAGCCGAAACTCCATTCGGGCAGACGCGGCTGATTCCACCCCGCATACAGATAGCCGACGCTGCCTGCCAGCGCGATGGGAAAGCCAATCACCGCCGCGACGCCCACGGCCGCGCGCATCGGCACGTTGCAAAACAGCATGAAAGGCACCGTCATGAATGCCCCTCCCAGCGCCACCAGGGATGACACGCCGCCAAAAATGACTCCGGCAATGGTGAGCCCGAACGGCCCCGGCAACTCCCGCCCGGGTCGGGGCTGGCGGTCGAGCAGGATATTGATGCCGGCAACATAGATGATCACGCAAAAACCCACCGCCAGCGCAAATGTCGAGATCGCCCCGGCAAACAACGATCCTGCCAGCCCGCCAATAAGAATCCCCGGCGTCAGAGCCAGCGGAATATCCCAGCGCAAAGCGCCGCGCAAGCTGTGCGCGCGAATGCTGGAGAGCGAGGTAAAAAGAATGGTCGACATCGCGGTTCCCACCGCCAGATGCAGCACATGCTCGCGCGGCAGGCCCTGCGCATCGAAAATGAACACCAGCAGCGGCACCATCACCGCGCCCCCGCCGATGCCAAGCAACCCGGCGAAAAAACCAACGATGGCTCCGATGGCCAGATAGCCTAGCGACCATTCCATGCAGGGATCCCACGACATTCACGCCGCACGCGGCAAGGCGCGCAGTATATTGCGGTGCGGCAGGGGGCGCAGTAACATCGCCGCACTGACGCGGCAATCCCTTGCAAGCTCAACCGCCGCCTCTCCCCCGGGTTCGAGAGTGCCCGCTCCTAGCCAAGGATTCAAAATGTCGAAATTCCAGGAAGCATTTGTTCGTCTGGCCGCTTTTGCCGGAGTCGTGACGCTCACCGCCAGTGCCTGCGCCCAGAGCTACCCCACCAAACCTGTCCGCTGGCTGGTGCCCTCCAGCGCAACCGGCGCTTTTGACAATGTCACGCGCGCGCTTGCGCCGACGCTCAGCGCGCAACTGGGCCAGGCGCTGATCGTCGAGAACCGGGGCGGTTCGGCAGGATTGCTCGGCATGGAACAGGCCGCGCGAGCCACCCCCGACGGCTACACCCTGCTCACCGCAGGCACCAGCCAGTTGATCTTCAATAAGTTCTTCTACTCCAAACTGCCCTACGATCCGCAGAAGGATTTCGCGCCCATCACGCTGCTGGCCGACCTGCCCATCGCGCTGTGGGTGCACGCTTCGGTGCCGG
>CAIOLO010000159.1 GCA_903859155.1 uncultured beta proteobacterium | reverse complement strand
GCGAACAGCGTGATGACCAGGATCATGGCAAATCCGCGTTGCCGTCCAGGGAGGCCGAATCGCCGGTTAAATAGGTTTGGCATGTTTCAACGCCGTGTCGGCGCGGCCCCCGGCTTGATCTTGATTTCACCGCCGGCGATGCCGTTATTGATGTTGCCGCTGTTTCTGTCCAGCGTCTGTCCAACCCGAAGGTCCACAGGCGCTTCCTCCTCAACGGCCTGGAGCGGAATGATGGCCGGATTGCGGGGGCGGTAAGTTTCGTTTTGCGCGTTGCCATTGACCCAGGTTGTGGTCTTGCCACTGGAGCGGGAGATATGGCCATTGACCGTATAGAGGCTCTCAACCACAACGTTGGATTCCTGAATGTTAAGTTCACGCCGGCGATCCAGTTCCTGGCGTTGTTGCGGTGTAAAAAACAAGCGGCCCAGGGCAGGGGTGTTGGCGCTGTCCTGCGCCATGACAGGTTGGTGCGCGAGGCTCGAAGCCACGAGGCACAGGATCAGGGAAATCCGGTGCGCGCAAGCCGAAGTTGCGGAATGTTGTCCAGCTGCCTTCCTGTTCATGAGGATTTCACCTGCTTCACCACCACCAGGTCCACCTCGCAGCTGGAACTCAGCCGGGGCACCGCGGCCAGAGCTTGTGCGGGACCGCGCTCAATTCTGTCCAGGGTGCAGCGCCTGACCGAGATTTGCGACAGCGCCGCGGCATTGAGGTCGGACAGGAACTTCAGCAGGTCCTCCTCGTGCAGCAACTGCATCTCCAGCTTCATGCGGCTGCCGACCAGATCCATCACGCCGGAGGGCGTCATGCCCGAGTACACCAGCGGTCGTTGTGCTTCAATATTGTAGCGAATCTCGTAGAGCTTTCTGGCGGTCTTGATCTTGGCAATTGAATCAATGAGCTCGAGCCGATTTTCCTGGTCGATCATGCCGCGCGAGGCCATGCGCGCGTACCAGAGCATGTTCTCCTTGATTTCCCTTTCTTCTTCGGAAACCTGGTCGAGGAGTTTTTGCGCCGCCTCACTGGAGCCTTTGGCGACATCGCGGCTTTTTCTGGCATCGCTAAGCCAGCTTTCGCTCACTACTACGCAGGCGATTCCCATGGCAATCAGCACTGTTGCAGCCAATAGTGGCAGGCGCAGGTGTTTGAAGTCCTCGCGGGCGATTTTCATGACCCGACGCGCCTGTTGAACACCACAGTAAATCGCGGCACTTCGGTCTCCCTGACGGCTCCAATATCGCCGGCGATGCTTTTCTCGGCGGTCAGATCAAAGGGCAATTGCGTGCTGGTGACCTCCACGCCGGGTCGCGCACGCAATGCGGCGACAAACTGATTCACCAGCAGGGTGATGTTGCGGAAATCCGAGGCCTGGGCGGCGTTGACACGCCCGCTGAGTTCGACGATTTCGTATATGGGTACGCCCTCGGTTTTTTCGGTGGGGACGGCAGTGGTGGCGGGCTTGGGCGGGGCCGGGGGGGCGCCTGGACCCGCCACGGCCCGTTTGGGCTCTGCGCCGATCTGCCAGTCAATGCGTTCGACTTCAATCTGCGGAACCACCGCCAGCGCTTTGCCCAGTTCCACGAACATCTTGTCCAGAGAAACGCTTTGCTTTTCCAGTGCGATGTAGTTTTTGACCAATGCCTTCAGGTTCTCGGTCGTGGTCGGCGTTTTCTGGAATTGCGCCTGGAGGCGAGTATATTGATCATTCAGGCGCCGTTCCTGCTGTTGGTCGGTGCTGGTTTGCTCCCGTACGTTGTAATAGTCCAGCAGTCGCAGCGATGCCAGTAATGCGCAAAACGTGAATGCGGCGGCGCCGGTGGTGTAGGAGGCCACGCGCGCACGCCACAGATTGTAATAGCGGCGATGGTCGTCGTCGGCGAACTGCTGCGATGGTTGCGAAACCGCAAGTATGTGGAGGAAAAGACGTTCCGCCAGCGCGTTCTCAGGCGTTGCCTTCAAGCCGGCCCGCTTGCAGGCGTCGCCGATCCCTACCACGTTGAAATTGATCAGAGGGGTATTGACGCAGGCGGCCCTGAATTCGGCGAGCGCGTTGTCGGGGGAGAGGACGATGACATCCAGAGCCCCGCCGTCACGCGACAACATCCTCATATTGGTAAGGTATTGCTGCAGGCGGCTGGTTTCCAGGGCGACCGCCTGGGCGCGCACGGCCATGTCTTCGCCTTCGATATGCCCCAACCGGGAAAATCGAATCTGGCCATTGTCGACGAAGATCTGCCGCATGCCGGCTTGCTGGCGACTGACCAGCAGAAAGCGCTTTTGTGGGAAGCCGATGCGTTTTCCGAGAGCTGGCGCAAGAAGGGGGGGCGAAAAGACGCCGACAACGCGCGCTTTCTGGCGGGCCAGAGCCGTCAGCCAGGGTTGCAGTTGCTGGGTATTGGTGAATGAGGTGAACAGAATGTTTTCTTCGCGCCGCGGCCCGGACTCATAACCCATGGACAGTGTCAGAGCGAGCGAAAGATCGCGGTAGCGTTGCGCCAGTTTGCGATGCAGGAGCGTGCGCCGGTCGCCCCCGCGGACATAGGGGATGGATTCCTGGTGAAAATCCTCCTCGACAATATCAACCAGCAGGTAATACAGGGCCTGTGGCGCGCCGGCTACATATTTGCCGAACTCAGGCAATGCTTCCTCGCCGTTTTCGAACTCGGCGTCCTGGGTCAGCGCGCCGGCATTCCAAGTGAACGCACTGACCTGGTCGGAAGAATAGTAAATAAGGCGCTTGACGGGCATGGGGTGATTATTCGCCCTGGCAATATGTCGAACAAGTGGGGCAATCCCCCTTGCCAATCCCCCATTTCCTATGGGGACCTGTGTGTATGACGCCTCGATTTCGCATTGGTTGCGGGCTTCCTATATCTTTATCTTGGTCATCATGTCGTAGATCGGGCCGAGTACCGAGAGCATCACCCAGCCAAGGATCGCCCCGAGGATGACCGTCATCATTGGTTCGATCATGGTTTGCACCTTGCCTATCGATTCACGGACTTCGCGGTTATAGAAGTAGGAAACGTTCAGCAGGGCGTTGTCCAGCGCGCCGGTGGTCTCTCCCACGCGGATCATGCGGATGACCAGCGGCGGGAACAGCCCGACATTCTGAAACGAAGTGGTGACGCTTTTGCCTTCGGCAATTTCCTGTCCGGCCATGCGCAGGCCCTCCTGGATCACCAGATTGCCGGCTATCTCCTCGGAGTTGTGCATGGCGTCCAGTATGGTGATCCCTGCGGCGTACATCAGGGCAAAGGTGCTGGCAAAGCGGGACAGGATGATCTTGCGCAGTATGTTCCCCACCAGCGGGACGTTGAGCTTGGCGCGGTCTATCTGATAGCGCAGGATGGGGTTATTGGCGGCGGCGAATCGCACGCCGAAAAACAGCGCCACCGGCAAGGCGATCATCGCCCACCAATACTCGACGAAAAAACGCGAAACCGCGATCAGCACTATCGTCTGCAAGGGCAATTGCTGCCCCATGCTCTTGATGAATCCGACCATCTGCGGCACCAGATAGATCATCAGGAAAAACGTCACCAGCAGAACCGTCGAGCCGACGAAAGCCGGGTACATGATGATTTTCTTGGTCTGCGAAGCAAGCTCGTCCTCCCATTTAAGCGTATCGGTGAGGCTGAGAAGAACTGCGGGCATGCGGCCTGTGCTTTCGCCGGCCCTGATCAGAGCTGCGAACACCGGTGAAAAGATGTCGGGGTAATCCGCCAGTGCAACCGACAGCGCCGAGCCCCCTTGAATGCTTTCCACGACCCCGGAGATGACCTCACGGAAGCGGGGGTTCTCCGAGCTGTCGCGCAGGTCTGTCAGGCTTTCCACCAGTGGTACACCGGCCTTGAGCAGGTTTTCCAGATGAAAGCAGAAATTGATCAGATCTTCGCGTTTGATTGCCCCTTTGCGCATCAGTGAGCCGCCGCGCCGTGTCGGGCCACCGCTGACCAGATCCAGTCCCATGCGCTTCAAACGCATTTCCAGATCGATGAGATTCAGTGCCTCGAGCTGGCCCATCGAAGATTTGCCGGCCGGATCAATGGCCTTGTAGGTAAATAATGACATGGCGGATGGAGGGCGTATCTTGGCGGTGGGCGTTAGAAATGCGTTCGATCAGGTTTGGCCGGCGCTACATGCGGTCGGTCAGATCGACTACGCGCAATACCTCTTCAAGGGAGGTCGAGCCGTCCAGCGCGCGGCGGATCGCATCATCGGCGAGGGTGCGGAAGCCCCTGCCAAGTGCGGCCTTCAACAACTCGCGGGTGGTCGAGCGACGCGCAATCATTTCGTCAATTTCGGGGTCGAACTTGAGAATCTCGATGATTGCAAGGCGCCCCTTGTACCCTTGATATTCGCAATGGTCGCAGCCGACAGAGCGGTGCAATGTCGGTGCTTTCTGCGGATCTGCGTCCAGCAGCTTGCATTCGTCCGCGGTGCCCTCGTAAGGCTGCTTGCAATGCTTGCACAGGCGCCGTATCAGGCGCTGTGCCACGATCCCGATGATGTTTCCGGACAGCACGTCGGGCGCGATGCCGATGTCGAGAAGGCGTGGAATCGCGCCGATGGCGGAGTTGGTATGAAGCGTGGAATACACCTGGTGACCGGTCATCGCGGCACGCAATGCCATCGTGGCGGTGTCTTCGTCGCGGATCTCACCCACCAGGATGATGTCAGGGTCCTGCCGCATCAGTGAGCGGATGCCGTTGGCGAAATCCATCTTCGCTGCCTCGTTGACCGAGGTCTGCCGGATCAGGGTCATGGGATATTCGACCGGATCCTCCAGCGTCATGATGTTCAGGCCATCACTGTTTATGTGATTGAGCACCGAATAAAGCGTGGTCGTCTTGCCGCTTCCCGTCGGACCGGTGACGAGGATGATGCCTTCTGGGCGCGCGATCATTTTTTTCAGGAGAGCGAGCTGGCTTTTTTCCAGGCCCAATCCGTCCAGCGGCACGATGCCCTTCTGGCGGTCGAGAATACGCAGCACGACGTTCTCGCCGTGGGAGGTGGCCTGCGAGGCGACGCGAAAATCAACCGATCGGCCGGTAAGGGTCAGCGAAATCCGCCCGTCCTGCGGCGCCCGGGTCTCCGCTATGTTCATTTTTGCCATGACCTTCAGACGCACCGCCATGGCTGGCCAATAAGTCTTGTGCAGGCTGCGGATCTGACGCAGCACGCCATCGATGCGGTAGCGGATGCGCAGGAAATTCTGTTCCGGTTCGAAATGGATATCCGAAGCGCTGCGTTCCACCGCATCGGCGAGCAACGCCGACACCAGGCGCACCACCGGCTGCGAATAGGCATCGCCGGATACCTGCAGGCTCTGGTAGTCGACTTCGCCGGTTTCTATTTCATGCAGGATTCCATCGATGGAAAAATCGTGACCGTAGTATTGGTCGACCGCGCGCGCGATTTCGCTCTCACCGGCCAGGCGCACATCGATTTCGAATTCACCACGAAGCTGCGCACGCACCTGGTCCAAGGCGACGATATTGTTGGTATCGGCAATCGCGACGATCAGGCGATTGCGTTCCCGGTCCAGTGCCACCGGAAACAGATTCTGGCGTTTGGCGAATTCCCGCGGTACCAGCTTTAGCGCCGCGGAGTCGACCACGATCTGCGACAAATCGACGCTTTGCAGTCCCAGCTTTTCCGATAACGCGTCGCGCAGGGTTGCTTCGGAAACAAACCCGAGTTGCACCAGCAGCCGCCCCACCGGCTGGTTGTTCTTGAGCTGTTCCAGCAGCGCGATGCGCAACTGGTCTTCGGTGAGGATTCCCTGTGATATGAGAATCTGGCCAATATGGCGCTTGGCCTGCGGAGCAGGGGCGGCGGCCATGCCAGGGGAATTCACCGCTGCAACTCCTTTGCGCGCGATTCCGCTTGCTGGCGATCGAAGCCTACCGGGCGGCTCCCGGCAAGAGCCACGGCCTTGCGATAGTACTCACCGGCCAGCTTGCCCTGCCGCAAATGATCCAGGCTCACGGCCAGATTGAACGCAAAATCCGCGTTCTCGGGCTCGGCGCTGAACGCCTTGAAATAGGCGTTCTGAGCGTCGGCCCAGCGCGCCTGCGCGGCATACTGATTGCCAAGAGTGAAATATAGGTGGGTCGCCTCCGGCTGAGTGGCGATCAGGTTCTTGATCCGGCTCTCCGACTGAACCGGATCGACATTGCCCTGCAACGCGATCAGGGCGGCATGCGCATGAGAATCGCGCGGGTCGAGTTCCAGGAGTTTCAGATAGCGCAGTTCCGCGGTTGCGTAGTCGCGCGTGCGCACATCGATGGCGGCCAGCCCCAGCAGCGCGTCGCGGTTGGTGGATTCGCGTCCCAATACCTGCTGATATTCGGTCCTGGCGCGATCAAATTCGCCGCGCTGAAACGCGGCGTAGGCGCTCTCCAGCACTTCATTGGCCTGAAAAGCGGGAGGCGTTACCTTGATTGGCAACCGCGGCGCCCGGGGCGCGGCTGTGCGTGGCGGCGGCGCCGAGGTTGATGCATCTGCAGCAGGAATTGCTGCCGCAGGTTTGGGGGCTGAAGCCTGGCCCTGGCGCAGGAACGTCGAAGGCGTAGGTACACTTGCCGGATTGCCCGATGCCACTACGGGTGCGGGCTTTGCGGTCGCCGTCGCGGAAGCGGGAGCGGTTGCGAGTGCTGGTGCGGCAGTCCCGGCGGCGGGTTTCGGCGCAGGGGTGGCCGGGGGCTGACCCGCTACCGGCACGGGTGTCGCGTCCGCATTCGCGTTTGCCGGCAAAGGTGAGGGCTGCGTTGCATTTTCGGATTCTGTTGGCGGCGCAGGCGGCGGGACTCGCGCGATCGGCGCGGACTTCGGGGCATTCTGAATTGCGGCGGAGTTTACGGTGGCGCGAGGCTGCAGCTGCCACCAAAGATATACGCCATAGCCGACAGCGGTGAGCCCCAGCACGCCCAGCGTGATGTAGAAAGGCCGTTTCGGGTTGTAGTCAACCTCTTTCACGTCGAACAATTGGCGCGCAGCGGCACGTTGCGGCTCAGATGTCGGTGATGCCAACTCCGGCTCTGGCGGCGGGCTGGGTCTTGCCGGAGGCGGAGGTGCGACGAATGGCTTGGGTTCCGGCGCCGGCTCAGCAGCCAGTACCGGCGCGCGTTCTGGCTGCGGCTCGGTGTGCTGCGGAATCGGGTCCAGGCGCAGAGCATTATCGCCGGGTTCCTCAAAGCTTATTCCACCCGATGAGATTTCTTCGGTCGACGGCGCCGTTCCCAGAGAACTCTGTTTGGCCAGTTCAGCCTTCTTCAGCGCTTCCAGCAGCAAGCTCATCGCCGTGCATCTCCCTGGAACGATGATGGATTCGGCTGGTTGATGAAATTCTCGTCCGGGGCGAATACCCGATAGGAGCGGTAATCACCATCAATGCTGGGGTCTTTGATCACCATTGGCCGCAGGAAAACAACCAGTTCGGTCTTTATATTGGTACGGTTGCGCTGCCCGAACAGCTGTCCTATCCCTTCTGAACCTCTCAGTCCCGGAACGCCGTCTTCAAGATCGCTGATCCTGTCCTGGATAAGCCCCCCCATCACCGCAATCTGGCCGCTGTTGACCTTGATCAGCGATTCCATTTCACGGCGCTGGATTTGCGGAATCTGGCTGACCACGGCGGGCAGGTTGCAGCCACCCACCGGGACCGGTACGCCGCATGGATTGGCGAGCGTGGGATTGGGATCGTTGACGAAGCTGATGACGCGCGACAGCGAAGGGCGCACATTGAGCAGCACGATGTCGGTGTCACCAATTTGCGGTGTGACACTCATGACAAATCCGACGGGGACGGTGTTGGGCGTAGTCGTGAAGCTCGTCTGGGAACTCGTCTGGGTGGCCGTGGTGCTTGCCGCGATGGTGAAGTAGACCAGTTCGTCCACTACTTTAAGCAGGGCGGTCTGGTTGTTCAGCACCGACATTTTCGGGCTCGACAGAACGCGCACATTGCCGAAGGACTCCAGCATTTGTATAGTGGCCGAGAGATTGCCCAGATTGAATGCCGGCGCGACCAGATTGCCGACGAACAGACCCTGCGTCGGTGTGGCACCCAGGCCGCCTACAGGGGCTTGCGTGATATTGATTCCGGAAGGGCCTCTGCGCAGCAAAGACCAGTTTATGCCCTGCTGGAACTGGTTATTGAGCTGCACTTCTACGATCGTGGCTTCGATCAGCACTTGGCGATTCGCATTGACCAGTACACGGTCTAAAAATTCCTGGATTCTTTCGTGCTGCCGGGAGGTGGCGCGTATGGTCAGGACACCCGCTTCCGCATTGGCAATAACTGAGGCGGCCTCGCGGAAGGTGGTATTGGGAGTCGCACTTGACGGCCCGGTTTGGGTGGCTTGTGGCGCTCCCTGTGGTGGTGCCGCCCCGCCTAGCAGATTGGCTATGGCACCGGGAGCGCCTGTCGGGGCGGGTGCGCTCACAGGCGCCGTGCCGGTCGCGGAACCCGTCGGGACAACCTTGTCTGTTTCGCGCAGGATATCCTTGACGTTTTCGGTCAGCGTTTCCCAGAATTTATTGCTGGATGAGCTGCGCAAGGTCGTGCTGGAGGAATTCCCACTTGCGCCGCCGCTGGCGCCGCCACCCGAAATCTGACTGGATACGCCCACGTTGCTTGTCGACGAGCGCTCCATGTTGAGGTAATCGATCTTGTAGATGCGCAGATAAGGCGAATCGGGCATGACGATCAGATTGGGCGGGTCGAACTCCCAGCGCATGTCTACTTGCTTGGAGATACGCGTCAGAAGCTGCGGCAAAGTCTGGTCGATGGCATTCATCGTGATGGCGCCGGTGATGCCGTTGTGGATATCAACATTCAATTTGGCGTCCCGCGCCAGGGCAAACAGCAGTTCCTGAACCTTGACACCGTTGACGACGACGCTGTAGGTCTCTGGCTTTTGCACCTGTTTGGGGCGCGGCAGCGTTGGCGTAAAAGGCACCGGCGCGGGGATTGATCCCGCAGTGGTGGCTGCCTCCGGGGAAATGTGCATCTCCGACTGCTTCAATACTGGCGGGGGCGTGCAACCGACGAGTAGTGCCACCCCAATCCAAAAGGTTTTTCTCATCCTCATGGAAGGCGCACCTTTCCAATTTGCGAATCTGGTCGAAAAGTATAATCTAATAAATTGATTTTGCGTAATATTCAATGATTGCTATTGACTATTTTGACTGCGCATCCGCTCAATACTGCGAAAGTAGGGGTTTGGCGCTTTTAGGTCGGGCGGAAGTTCCCCCATCGCATTGCTCACCTCCTGGGTGTTGGGGTAATCACCCAAAGCGACCCGATAATGCTGTATACCATTGATTTTTACACTGTAAATGTAAAATTCTCTGTCAGGCAATAGTTTCTGCGCGCGATCGAGAAAGCTCTCAAGACGGAAAGGCTCGCTATCCGGCACTGTAATCAACTGAATCGAATAATGCTTTCCCGGGGCGTCTTTGAGCCACCCCTGGGTTGCTTCAAAGCGCTGCTTCGAACGTTTGCCCAGCCCTGTTGAATCGGCACTGTTTGTTGCACCATTTTTTGACGAGACAGGCGGATCTTTTTGGGTTGCGCCGCGTGCGTCACCTTTGGCCATGGCTGCGATGGCGCCTGCAGGAGGTTTTGTCGCCGCGACGGCGTTTGCCTGGTTTGCCGAATTCTCAGCGCTAAGGGGGCCGCTTACGGCAGACGGCGCGGTATCTTTTCCGGCGAAAATTGTTTCCGATGCAACGCTGGTCTGTGGAGATGGCAGCAGTTTCTGCTGCGCGATGGGTTGTGCTGTATGCCGGGTCGGCGCGTGGCTGAACATCGACGGCAATGCGTATCCAATGGCAATCCCGGCGGCGACGCCTGCCCCTATGAGGGCCATACTGAGCGTCATCCGGTCAAGTCTGGCTTTCGGGCGATAAAAATCGGAATCGGCAACCGCACGCCTGGCCTCGCGGTCCCCGATGCTGTGAGTGTTTGCGGCGAATGCGGCAAGCAGCGATTTGTCGGCCAGGATATTGATGCGCCGGGTCAGGCCCTTTGAGGCGTCGTCGATGCGCCTTATTGCACCCGCCGTAAAAGGATTCGGGCCGCGATAGCCGGCGGCGCGCATGCGGTAGTCGATATAGCTGCGGATATCGTTGCGCACCAGCGGCTCGAGCCGGAAGCCGTGCGTGATCCGTTCTTTGAGCTGCCGCATCTGCGAGGTATTGAGCAACTCGTCAAGTTCCGGTTGGCCGAACAAGACAATTTGCAGGAGCTTGTTGCGATTGGATTCGAGGTTGGAAAGCAGGCGGATTTCCTCGAGAGTCTCGCGCGGCATGGCGTGGGCTTCGTCGATCAGCACCACCACACGCCGCCCGGCGGCAAAACGCTCGATGAGCGCGCCCTGTATCGAGCGGAGCACCCGGTTGCCGCGCTCACTGCCCGGGGCGAGATTAAGTTCATCGGCAACCGCTATCAGGATTTCATCGCGCGACAGCGACGGGTTGGCCAGGTAAATCGTCTCGACGTGCTGCGGCAGCCGTTCCATGAGAACCCTGCAAAGCATGGTCTTGCCGCTGCCGACTTCGCCGGAGACCTTGACAATGCCTTCGTCGTGGGTGATCGCGTAGAGCAGCGCATCCAGTGTGGCTCCGCGATTCGCGCCGGCAAAGAAAAACTCCGTATGTGGTGTGATGCGGAAGGGGGCTTCGCTGAGTCCGAAGTGATCGAGGTACATTTGGGGATTATTGCTGCTTTTGCAGCGATTCCATGCGCGAATAAAGCGTGGTGCGGTTAATGCCCAGCAGTTTGGCCGCCTGGCTGACGTTTCCACGCGTCAATTTCATCGCGGCCTCGATGTATCCCTGTTCCCATTGCTTGAGCATCTGATCAAGGTTGAATCCCCGTTCGCGCTGCAGGTGTTTTTGTGCCTGCTCGACCAGCGTTTCCGGGTCCCGCTCCTGGAGCAGCGCGCCCTGTCTGTCCACCGGAGCATCCATATCCAGCTCGGGTTCCAGATCCCGGGCTGACAGTCGCTGTCCCGCGTATTTGGTGGCCAGGCGAATGGCGATGTTGCGCAACTCCCTGACATTGCCCGGGAAGTGGTACTCCTCCCAGAGGCGCTGCGCGGATTCATCCAGGGAAAACGGCTGTAGTTTGGCCTGCGCGGCATAGAAGTTCTGAAAATGATCCAGAAGCAGGGTCTTGTCCTTCTCCATATCCCGCAGTGGCGGCACGCTGATGGTAAAGACCGACAGACGATGGTAGAGATCGGCGCGGAAATGCCCGTTTTTAATTTCCTGGCGCAAATCGCGGTTGGTTGCCGCGACTACTCGCGCCTGGGAAAAGCGCTGTTGTGTTTCGCCGACCCGCTGATACTCGCCGTTCTCCAGAACACGCAACAGTTTTGCCTGCAATTCCATTGGTAATTCGCCGATCTCGTCGAGGAAAAGGGTGCCATCGGCAGCATCCTCGAAGTAACCGGACTTGTTTTGCGTGGCGCCGGTGAAGGCGCCCTTGGCGTAGCCAAACAAAGTGGGCTCAACCAGGGTAGGTGCGATAGCCGCGCAATTGAGCGCGAACCATGGTTTGGACCGCCGCCATGACAGTCTGTGCAGCATATTGGCGACCAATTCTTTGCCGGTGCCGGATTCGCCTTCTATCAGCGCTGGATAAGGTGAATCCGCGTATTGGTTTATCTGATTTTTCAGTTTCTGCAGTGGCGGACTTGCGCCGATGAGCGGATCGGTTTCGGGCTCGGCTAGTCCGGAAACCTCAGCATCCCGGAACTGGAGCGAGCGCAGCAGAATCGACTTAAGGTTTTCCGCGTCGCAAGGTTTGGCGACAAATTCCGTGGCCCCCAGGGCGCGCGCGTGCCTGGCGTTGGCGGCGTCATTCTGGCCGGACAAAACCAGGATTTTCATGGAGGGCGAGTGCGCGAGAAGGTCTCCGATCAGCGCAAACCCTTCGTCCGGGCGATGAGGAGCCGGGGGAAGTCCCAAGTCGACCAGGGCAAGCTGTGGTGCCTGATCGAGCTGGCGCAAAAGGCTGATCGCATGACGGCGTGAATCGCTAACGAGTACCTCGAATTCCCGGCTTAAGGCAAAGGACAGGGTCTCGGTGATCAGGGAGTCGTCATCGACGATCAACAGGCTCGGTTTATCGGCCATGGGAACTCGCTTCAATGCAACTGAGAAATGCGCGTTCGAGAGACTTCTCGGATTGGCGCTCCAGCAATTCGGGCGGAGTACCGCTGAAGGCAACGGAACCGCAGTGCAAGACGACCATATGGTCGCAGATTTCATCGATGTCGGCGAGCGAGTGAGAGGTAAAAATCAACGATTTACCGCTGCACTTGAGTCTGCCAAGCAGATCCTTCACACGCACCCTCGCGCTGGGGTCAAGGCCGCTCATGGGTTCATCGAGAACCAGAAGCCCCTTCCGGGAAAGAAAGCAGGCCGCCAGGCCCAGCTTCTGCGTCATTCCCTTGGAAAACGTTCGTACCGGCTTGTCCAGGCTGGATGTCGCCAGGTCAAGGTCTGCGAAAGTCGATAGTACTGCACTCTCATTCCATTCAGCGCCAGACATTTGCATGGTCGCACGCACGAACTCACGACCGGTCAAATACCAAGGGGGGGTAAACCGCTCGGGAAGAAACGAAAGGCTGGCGCGCGCGCCAGGCTGCGAGCTAGGGATGCCGTTAATTTCAATCAGACCCTTCTCAAATGTGCAGAAATCAAGCATGCATTTGATCAACGTCGTCTTGCCGGCACCGTTTTCGCCCGCAAGGCCCAGAAGCTGTCCGGGCAATACATCGAACCCAACGCCATGAAGGATTTCAACGCTGCCGAAGCTTTTGCTGACGTTCTGAAATCTTACAATCGGCGCAGCCATAGGCGCGATCATGAAAAGGGGTGACGATAATATAACAACAAGCTTGCGCTCTGCGCACAGACCAGCCTTCACGCCGACTTGACCGGTCCGGATATCAGCTAGAATCCGACCTTTGCTTTTATCCTCAAGCCATTGCATCGTGCCTGCTGATAACCTTGTCGAAGTCGACAATGTAACCTTTGCCTATGATCGGCGGACCATTTTGGACGGTATCAGCCTGGATGTCGCACGCGGCAACATGGTGGCCATAATGGGCGGCAGCGGTTGTGGCAAAACCACCACGCTGCGTCTGATTGCCGGCGCATTGCGTCCGAGCAGCGGCGATGTCAGAGTGGCCGGGGAGGTCGTGAATCGACTTTCCAATGAGGCGTTGTTTGCAATGCGTCGCAGAATGGGGATGCTTTTCCAGTTTGGTGCGCTATTCACCGATATTTCAACTTTTGACAACGTCGCGTTTCAGCTTCGCGAGCACACCCGCCTGCCCGAGCCGCTGATTCGTGATCTGGTGATGATGAAACTTCACGCGGTTGGACTGCGCGGTGCGGCCGGTCTGATGCCGGCAGAATTATCCGGCGGCATGGCGCGGCGGGTCGCGCTCGCACGTTCTATTGCCCTGGATCCGATGCTGATGTTGTACGACGAACCATTCGCCGGACTGGATCCGATTTCATTCGGCGTAATCGGCAAGCTGATCCGCCAGCTAAACAATGCACTCGGGGCGACCTCGATCATTGTGACGCACGACGTCGCCGAGGCCTTGCAGATCGTGGATTATGCCTATTTCATGTCCGAAGGCAGGATAGTGGCCAAGGGCACCCCCGATGAGATTCGCGATTCGCGCGATCCGTTCGTGCACCAGTTCGTGCATGGCGAGGCGGACGGCCCGGTGCCGTTTCAGTATCCGGCTCCGGATTATCGAAAACATCTGTACGCGGAAGCCGTTTAGATGCGGCGCGCGCAAGAGCTTTTGCAGGCACTCGGGGCACGGGCCGTAAACTGGGTCTGGAGGCTGGGTTTCGCATCGCGTTTTTTCTGGCTGGTTCTGAAATATTCAGGACCAAGTTTCAGGCGCTTTTCGCTGACGGTAAGGGAAATCTACTTTGCAGGGGTGCTTTCCCTGGTCATTATTCTGGTATCCGGCTTGTTCGTTGGCATGGTGTTGGGCCTGCAGGGATACGACACTCTGGTGCGGTATGGTTCGTCGGAGGCGTTGGGTGTGCTGGTTGCGTTGTCGCTTATCCGCGAGTTGGGGCCCGTGATTGCCGGATTGCTGTTCGCCAGTCGGGCAGGCTCCGCGATTACCGCCGAAATCGGGCTGATGAAGGCGACCGAGCAGCTTGCGGCGATGGAAATGATGGCTGTGGACCCGATTGCCCGGGTCATTGCACCGCGATTCTGGGCGGGCGTAATCTCGATGCCTATGTTGGCGGCACTGTTCTCGGCCATGGGAATCTTTGGGGGATACCTGGTTGGTGTCCAGATGATAGGTCTCGATGAAGGTTCCTTCTGGTCACAGATGCAGGCAGCAGTGGATTTCCGGGAAGACGTACTGAACGGCGTGATCAAGAGTTTTGTCTTCGGTGTGGCAATTACCTGGATCTCCGTTTTCGAGGGGTATGATGCGCCGCCTACAGCGGAGGGCGTCTCGGGGGCGACTACGCGGACCGTGGTGACTTCGTCGCTTGCGGTGCTGGCGCTTGATTTTGTATTGACTGCATTGATGTTTCGGGGAGTTTGACTATGATGTCGCGCAAGGAACTTGACCTTTGGGTCGGAATTTTCGTGGCAATGGGATTCGGCGCACTGTTGTTTCTTTCCCTAAAGGCGGCAAACCTTTCAACCTTTTCCGCGGGGCAGTCCTACGAAGTTATTGCCAAATTCGATAATATCGGCGGCCTCAAACGCAGCGCGCCAGTCAAAAGTTCAGGGGTCGTAGTGGGGCGCGTTACTGATGTCAGCTTCGACAATCAGACCTTTGAGGCGGTAGTGCGCTTCGCGCTGGACAGTCGGTATCAGTTTCCCAAGGACACATCAGCGAAGATCTTGACCTCCGGACTGCTGGGCGAGCAGTACATTGGACTTGCGGCTGGCGGCGATAGCGCAAACCTGAAAACCGGTGATACTTTGAAAATCACCCAGTCGGCGGTCGTACTGGAGAACCTGATAAGCCAATTCTTGTATAGTAAGGCCGCTGAAGGCGACAAAAAGAAGTAGTCGCTGTGTGTCGGTGGTGAAAAAAGAGGCATAGTGCAAGGCCCTCGCAACCGTAAACGGGCCGGGGATAGTTCGCTATTCTTGCATGACTTTGTTATCATAAACAGTAAGTTAAGGGATTCCATGCGGTGCGGTAATAACAGAATGCTCTCGGTCTTTGTGCTCGTTGCCGCACTGGCGGGTTGTGCTGCGCCCGGGGGGAGCCCACGCGATCCTATCGAGCCGTTCAATAGAGCGGTTTTCAGCTTTAACGAAACGGTTGACGACGCGCTTCTGCAACCGGTCGCCAAGGGTTACCGTGCGGCAATCCCTGATCTGGTGCGTGCCGGTGTGAGCAATTTCTTCTCAAATCTTGAAGATGTCTGGATCGGCGCAAACAACGTCCTCCAGGGGAAGGTGGCCGATGGCGTGCAGGACCTGGCGCGATTCGTATTCAATTCCACCATCGGTCTGTTGGGTATATTGGATGTCTCAACTGATTTGAATCTGCCCAAACACAACGAAGACTTTGGGCAGACGCTGGGCCGTTGGGGCGCGGATGCTGGACCGTATCTTGTGATTCCATTATTCGGTTCGAGCAGTGTTCGCGATGGCTTGGGATTCATGGTGGATTTCAAGGCGGATATTGTGGGCGATATCGATCACATTCCCACCCGCAATACGATTTTCGCCCTGCGGGCAATCAAAACGCGGGCCAATCTGCTGGATATCGGCAAGGTTGCGGAGGACGCGGCATTGGACAAATACCGTTTTCAGCGCGAGGCCTATTTTCAGCGACGCCAGAACCTTGTCTATGATGGTAATCCGCCGCGGGAATCCGATTCGGCTGCGTTACCGGATACGGGCGAGCAATCGGATTTGTCTGGACCGGCGAGCCTGGCGCTTGTCTTGAGCGCGAACGAGAGCGACGCTACGGGTACTCTGGTTGCGGCGCCCGTAACGACTCGCGAAATTGATCAATCGGCAGCAAACTGAATTTTTCCGAAACGATGAGAGCATTTATTTTCTGTCTGCTGATCGGATTCCTGCCCGGTTTCGCTGTTGCCCAGACGCCGCAGGGGCCTGATCAACTGGTTCAGGCGATTACCTCGGAAGTAATCGGAATAATCAAGAAAGACAAGGAAATCCAGGCCGGCAATTCTAAGAGAGTCCAGGAACTGGTTGAGAGCCGCGTGCTTCCGTATTTCAACTTTGCCAGGATGACGCAGATTGCGATGGCGGTGAATTGGCGGCGGGCAACCCCGGAGCAGCAGCAGGCCTTGGTGATGGAATTCAAGACCTTGTTGGTACGCACTTATTCCAACGCACTTTCGTTGTATCGGGATCAGGTTATCGATTTCAAGCCCCTCCGTGCCAGACCCGAAGACACGGAAGTCACGGTGCGCTCGGAAATCAAGCAGCGCGGGCAGCAGCCGCTCGCGCTCGATTACGACATGGAGAAAAGTGTCCAGGGCTGGAAGGTCTATGACGTCAAAGTCGGTGGTGTCAGTCTCATCAGCACCTATCGGGAAGATTTCGCCGGTCAGGTGAGGGAAGCGGGTATCGACGGATTACTCAAGGTGCTGGTTTCCAAGAACCGACAACTGGATGCCAGGAACAAATCGTGATCGTGCGCGAAGGTGATGCACTGAGGGTCACCGGACCGCTCACAATGCAAACCGTACCAGTGCTCGCAAAAGCGGCTGACGAGCATTTTCGAACGGGCGCAAATCAGATTGATTTCGCGGGCGTCACCGAAGTAGATTCCTCCGCGGTAGCACTGGCGCTCGAATGGCAGCGTCTCGCGGCGCAAAACAAGATCTCGCTGAGATTGCTCAATCTGCCGGCTGCCATGCTCAATTTGTCAAGACTGTACGGGGTTTCCGAACTCGTTCAGCCCGGCTGATTCGGATCCACTGGACGACTGTGGCACCGCCACGCCGTTCTCCCCCCTGATCATTTGCTGTTTGACGGCGTATCCCCATGATTGCGGCTATCGAGATCGAGCAGGTTTCCAAGCGATTCGGGTCGCTCCAGGCGCTGGACAAGGTCTCACTGCGGATTGATCAGGGCGAGTTTTTCGCTTTGCTCGGGCCAAATGGGGCAGGCAAGACCACACTGATCAGCACTATTGCAGGATTGGTCAGGGCGGACTCGGGTTCGGCCCGGATCATGGGTTTCGATGTTGTGCGGGACTACCGGCAGGCGCGACGGGCGCTCGGAGTGGTGCCGCAGGAATTGGTGTTCGACCCATTTTTCAGCGTTCGCGAGACCCTGCGGATTCAATCGGGATATTTCGGATTGCGGTCAAACGACGACTGGATCGATGAGGTCATGGAAAACCTCGATTTGACCGCGAAGGCCGATGTCAACATGCGTGCTCTCTCGGGCGGCATGAAACGACGCGTGCTAGTTGCTCAGGCGCTGGTTCACAAGCCTCCGGTTATTGTTTTGGATGAGCCCACGGCCGGTGTCGATGTGGAACTTCGCCAGGGACTTTGGCAGTTCGTGCAACGGTTGAATCGCGATGGACATACGGTGGTTCTCACGACGCATTATCTCGAGGAGGCCGAGACTCTGTGCGAGCGTATTGCCATGCTCAAGCAGGGAAGACTGGTTGCACTTGACTCAAAATCGAATCTCGTCAGGCGTCTACATAATCTGCGCCTCAGGGTACGTATTTCAGGAGACCTTCCTGATTCGCTCGCCGAATTGGATCACGGTCCCCACAATGGGGCACATGTACTTTGGTTGCGCGATTATGCGGATCTGGAGCCGACACTTGCGATATTGCGGCAGGCAGGCTGCACGCTTCTGGAGATGGAGTTGGAACAGCCCGACCTGGAAGATGTGTTTCTGGAAATCATGAAGCGGGAGGACCGAAATTGAGCGGGTTTCGGACTTTGTTTCAAAAGGAGGTGCTCCGGTTTCGCAAGGTCGCCACTCAAACGGTTGCGGCACCGGTATTGACCTCGTTGCTATATCTGGTGGTGTTTTCGCATCTGATGGCGGACCGGTTGCGTGTTTATGACGCCGTACCGTATAGCGCCTTTCTTGTGCCTGGCCTGGTAATGATGTCCATGCTCCAGAATTCGTTCGCCAACAGTTCTTCGTCCATCATTCAGTCGAAGATGACTGGTAACATGATCTTCGTACTCCTGCCGCCCCTGTCTTACTGGGAGTTTTTTTGCGGTTACGTCCTGGCGGCCGTGGTTCGCGGACTGGTGGTCGGTACGGGGGTATTGCTGGTTACCTTGCCCTTTGCACAATTGTCGATTCAGCATCTTGGATGGATTCTAGCTTTTGCCCTCGTTGCCTGCGGTCTTTTGGGAACTCTTGGCCTGATCGCCGGCATGCTCGCCGATAAGATAGACCAGGTGGCGGCATTCCAGAATTTTCTGATCATGCCACTGACCTTCCTGTCGGGAGTCTTCTATTCCATTCATTCCCTGCCGTCGATGTGGCAGGATATTTCCCATCTCAATCCATTTTTCTACATGATTGACGGATTCCGCTATGGCTTCTTTGGCGCATCGGATGTTGATCCGTTGGTCAGTTTCGCCGTTACGTTGGTTGCCCTTTCGGCAAGCGCTGGTGTCGCCCTGACAATGCTGAAAAGTGGCTACAAGCTGAGATTCTGAATCGGAGATTCATCATGGTCACCCCTGAGCAGGTACGCGAATACATCATTAATGGCCTGGAGTGCGAAAAGCTCGAGGTTGTCGGCGATGGCGAGCATTTCGAGGCATTGGTCGTGAGTGCAGCTTTCATCGGCAAAAGCCGTGTGCAGCGCCATCAGACCGTATACGCGGCACTCGGGGAGCGGATGCGCGAAGAGGTTCACGCCTTGTCGATGAAGACTCTGACGCCCGAGGAATGGGCCGCCACAGGTGGATAAACTTTTGATTCAAGGGGGCCGGCGTTTGGCTGGAGAGGTTGCCATTTCAGGGGCAAAAAACGCCGCGCTGCCGATCATGTGTGCCGCACTTCTGACACCTGACGCGCTGAATCTTTCAAACGTTCCTGAATTGCGCGACGTCCGGACGCTTCTGACTTTGCTGGAGCGCATCGGGGTCAGGTGCAGGGCCGGAGGCGGTTCGCTGGAACTGTGCGCCGACGCACCAGGCGATCCGGTCGCGCCGTATGACTTGGTGAAGACAATGCGGGCTTCGATACTGGTTCTCGGGCCGTTGCTCGCGCGATGTGGCGAGGCGCGGGTTTCGCTTCCCGGTGGATGCGCGATCGGCCTGCGACCGGTGGATCTGCATATCAAGGGATTGCAGTCCATGGGCGCTCAGATTCAGGTTGAGCAAGGTTATGTGGTTGCGCGAGCGAAGCGTTTGCGAGGGGCGCGTCTGGTCATGGATCTGGTCACGGTTACGGGGACCGAAAATCTCATGATGGCTGCCTGTCTTGCCGAGGGAACGACGATCATCGAAAATGCCGCGAGGGAACCGGAGGTCGTGGATCTCGCGAATTGTCTTGAGGCGATGGGTGCCCGAATTCGGGGCGCCGGAAGCGACGTGATCACCGTCGAGGGTGTTGCCCGAATGCACGGTGCGAGCCACAGCATCATGCCGGACCGCATTGAAACTGGAACCTTTCTCGCTGCTGCTGCAGCGACCTGCGGCGCAGTGCGCCTGACCAACGCCAGAAGCGATACGCTGGATGCGGTAATTGACAAGCTGCGGGAGTCCGGTGCGAATATTGAGTGCGGCGCCGACACGATTGCGCTCACGATGAACGGGCGGCCACGGAGCGTCAGCGTGCGTACGGCGCCTTATCCGGCTTTTCCTACTGACATGCAGGCGCAATTCATGGCACTCAATGCCGTTGCCGAGGGCACGGCCGTGATTAATGAAACCATCTTCGAAAATCGTTTCATGCATGCGCAGGAGCTGCAACGCCTGGGGGCGGACATCGAACTTTCGGGCCATACGGCGGTGGTGCGCGGCCGGGCCGCGTTGCAGGGAGCAACGGTAATGGCCACGGATTTGCGAGCCTCGGCGAGTCTGGTGATTGCTGGTTTGGTCGCACAGGGAGAGACAAAGGTCGATCGCATTTATCACCTGGACCGCGGCTATGAACACTTGGAGTCGAAGCTCTCCATGCTCGGGGCCAGCATCAGGCGTATAAATTGAGGGACGACAGCTTAAATTCCGATGCGGTATTCGTGCCGATGTTCGTTTCAGTCGGGACATCCAAATCCATGATTTTCCTAAAATTCATGCTGTAAAATTGCGCTTTTGCTCGATGCGGCACACGTGATCACCATTGCACTGTCCAAAGGACGGATTTTCGACGAGACACTGCCGTTGCTTGAGGCGGCAGGAATACGCCCGTCGGAAAATCCCGAACAGTCCCGCAAATTGATCATCGGTACCTCGCGAACCGATGTGCGGCTGTTAATTGTTCGCGCCTCGGATACGCCGACTTACGTTCAATATGGTGCCGCCGAGCTTGGTATTGCCGGCAAGGATGTGTTGCTGGAGCACGGCGGCGTGGGACTTTACCAGCCGTTGGATTTGAAAATTGCCGCTTGTCGCATGGCGGTCGCCGCACCAGAGGGTTTCGATTATGCAAATACCGTCCGCAAGGGCGGGCGCCTTCGCGTGGCAACCAAGTACATGCAAACCGCGCGCGAGCACTTCGCCGCGAAAGGGGTGCATGTCGACCTTATCAAACTCTACGGATCCATGGAGCTTGCACCGTTGGTCGGCCTGGCCGATGCCATTGTTGATCTGGTTTCCACCGGATCTACTTTGCGGGCAAATAATTTGTGCGTGGTAGAGGAGATCGTCCCGATTAGCGCCAGGCTGATTGTCAATCAGGCGGCATTGAAGCTAAAGCGGGAGGAAATCCAGCTGATTCTGGACGCATTTTCGAAGGCAGTAGGCTTATGAACCAGGTCCGGCGTTTGTCTTCGACGGACCCTGATTTTGGCGCGCGGCTGGCGGCGCTTACCGCGATCGATGCGACACGAGATGCTGCAGTCGAAAGCATTGTGGTTGAAGTGCTTGAAGAGGTCAAAAAGCGGGGTGATGCGGCATTGCTGCAATACACGGAGCGCTTTGATCGCATTGCCGCAGCCAATGTCGGTGAACTGGAAATCCCGGTTGCGAAGCTGCGCGAAGCATTGCGGCGATTGAATCCCGCCCTTCGGTCGGCACTCGAGCTTGCCGCCGACAGGATTCGTGTATTTCATGAACGTCAGAGATCGGACTCGTGGGAGTACACCGAAACCGATGGAACCCGGCTTGGGCAGCGGGTAACCCCGCTTGAACGCGTGGGCCTGTATGTCCCGGGGGGGCGTGCTGCGTATCCTTCTTCGGTACTGATGAATGCGGTTCCGGCGAAGATCGCCGGGGTTCGCGAGCTTGTCATGGTCACCCCGACGCCAGGCGGTGAACGCAATGATTTGGTGCTCGCGGCGGCGGCAATAGCGGGCGTAGACCGGGTGATTGCAATAGGCGGCGCGCAAGCCATCGCGGCGCTGGCTTATGGCACCGAAACAATACCAAAGGTGGACAAGATTGTGGGGCCGGGAAATGCCTATGTCGCCGCCGCAAAACGCCACGTATTCGGTGACGTTGGAATAGACATGATCGCCGGTCCCTCAGAGATATTGATCATCTGCGACGGGGGCACCGACCCGGACTGGATCGCCATGGACCTGCTTGCGCAAGCCGAGCATGACGAGATGGCTCAGGCCATCCTGCTTTCACCTGACGCCAATTTTATCGGGCAGGTTGCGGCGAGCATCGAGCGACTGGTTTCCGACCTGCCGCGGAGTCAGGTGGCCCGCGCATCACTGGAGCGGCGCGGCGCGCTGATACAGACGCGCGATCTCGGCGATGCCTGCGACATTGCAAATTTGATCGCCCCGGAGCATCTGGAACTGTCGGTCGAGGAGCCCGAAAAACTGGCCGGGCTCATCCACAATGCCGGCGCGATATTTCTTGGCCGATACAGTTCCGAAGCGCTTGGCGATTATTGCGCGGGTCCTAACCATGTATTGCCGACCTCCCGCAGCGCACGTTTTTCTTCTCCGCTTGGCGTTTATGATTTTCAGAAGCGGAGCAGTCTGATCCATATGTCGCCGGCTGGTGCGCAAACGCTGGGAAAACTTGCCGCAACGCTGGCCGACGGCGAGGGGCTGTCCGCACATGGCCGTTCCGCGATGTTCAGAGTCAAGTCGTGATGGCTGTCGATCCGGCAAAGGTGATACGCGCCGACGTTCGCGCCATGAGTGCTTATCCAGTGCAACACGCCAGCGGCATGGTAAAGCTGGATGCCATGGAAAACCCTCATCGCTTGCCCCAGTGGCTGCGTGACGAGGTTGCCGGCGTGTTCCGGGATGCCGAAATAAATCGTTATCCGGATCCCGACGCGCCAGGAGTCAAGAAAATCCTTCGCGAAATCATGAAGGTGCCCGATTGTTGCGATCTTATCCTAGGGAATGGATCAGACGAGATCATTTCTATGCTGATCAATGCCGTGGCGGGGCCCGAAGCTGTGATCATGGCGGTTGCGCCCACGTTTGTGATGTTCAAGGTAAGCGCAGTGATTGCCAGGGCCAAATACGTTGGTGTTTCCGTAGAAAATGACTTTTCCCTGAGCGCGGATCAGGTTATTGCGGCGATGAATGAACATCGGCCGGCAATATTGTTCATCGCCTATCCCAACAATCCGACTGGAAATCTTTTTGATGAAAAGGTTATTCAGCGCATCATTGAGCGCGCACCGGGGATGGTGGTTATAGACGAGGCTTACCACGTATTTGCCGGACGCAGTTTCATGTCGAGACTCCCGGAATTTCCCAATTTAGTGGTCATGCGAACCCTGTCCAAGCTCGGCCTGGCTGGATTGCGCCTGGGTTACGCAGCAGCCCGACCGGAATGGATACGAGAAATCGACAAGGTGCGCGGACCCTACAATGTTGGTGTGCTCACGCAACTTGTCACGGAAAAGATCCTGGCACACCACCAGGTGCTGGAAGAACAGGCTCGGGAGATAGTTGCCGAAAGGGGGAGATTGGAAAAAGCACTGCATTCAATGTCAAACATCACGGCATTTCCCAGTGCGGCGAATTTCGTTCTGTTGCGGGTGCCTGACGCCGAAAAGGTGCATGCGGGTCTCCGGGAGCGAGGTGTGTTGGTACGGAGCCTTCACGGCGCGCATCCCCTTTTAGACCATTGTTTGCGCTTTACGGTAGGCACACGCCATGAAAATGATCTCCTGCTGGACGCGTTTGGCAGGACCCTCGCGACCTTGGGCTAAGTCGACTGTGGCGGGGCTATGCCCCTTGGAACCGCTGACAAGTTGACACAGGAACCTGTTCATTCGGGCAACGTTGACGTGAGCTATACAATGGTCTAAAGCCCCTCGGCCCCAAGGTGTTCACCCCGGGGATACAGAGCCCGTGTTCAGTACTTGATTTATCGTGTAGGCTTGACGGCATGGCAACGCGAAATTCCGCCCGCAAGGCGCGTATCACACGCAATACCAATGAAACGCAGATCAGCGTTATGGTCGATGTTGACGGGGAGGGTCGCGCGCAGCTCTCCACCGGTGTGCCGTTTCTCGATCATATGCTCGATCAGGTGGCTCGGCACGGCGTGATCGACATGGAGATCACGGCCAAGGGGGACCTTCATATCGATGCTCACCACACGGTCGAGGATGTGGGGATTGCGCTCGGACAGGCGATCGCGAAAGCAGTTGGCGATAAACGGGGCATCGTGCGCTACGGACACGCCTATGTTCCGTTGGACGAGGCTTTGTCACGAGTTGTGGTGGATTTTTCCGGTCGCCCGGGTTTGGAATATCGGGTGAAATTTGTTCGTCCCCTGGTTGGGGAGTTCGACGTTGACCTTGTTCATGAATTTTTCCAGGGCTTCGTAAATCACGCCCAGGTAACTTTGCACATCGACAATTTGCACGGCGACAATGCACATCACCAATGTGAGACAATTTTCAAGGCGTTCGGACGCGCGCTGCGCATGGCTTTGGCGCCTGATCTGCGTGTTCTGGGAAAGATTCCGTCTACCAAGGGTGCGCTTTAGCCCCATTCACGGCCCGCGTATTTCCCCTCAACCAGTATCTTCTAAGACCCGGTAGCAATGAAAGTCGCTGTGATCGACTATGGCATGGGCAACCTGCGCTCGGTATCCAAGGCGCTCGAGCACGTTGCCCCTGATGCTGAGGTTCTGGTGACCTCGGACGCAAAAGTGGTCGCTGCCGCCGATCGTGTGGTGTTCCCAGGGCAGGGTGCCATGCCCGATTGCATGCGGGAAATGGATAACCGAGGTTTGCGGCCGGCAATTCTGGCCGCCGCCCGGGACAGGCCGTTTCTCGGCATATGCATCGGGTTACAGATGCTTTTCGATACCAGTGAGGAAGGCGACACCCGTGGACTAGGGATCTTTCCGGGGAAGGTAAGACGTTTCGCGGTTTCAGGGTCCGCCCAAGGGCAGGCAACCCGCTTGAAAGTGCCGCACATGGGCTGGAATCAAGTGTGCCAAAAGATTCAGCACCCGCTTTGGGCCGGTGTCGAAGATGCCGCGCGCTTTTACTTCGTGCACAGTTATTACGCGAGCCCTGCAGCAGGAAATCTGATTGCCGGTGAGACGGATTACGGAATGTTCTTTACCTGTGCCGTAGCACGAGATAATATTTTTGCAGTACAGTTCCATCCCGAAAAAAGCCATACATCCGGCTTGCGACTGTTGGCTAATTTCATTAGTTGGAAACCCTGATTCGAGTCCGGCATTTGCCTTATATATTTATTTCAATTTTCTTGAACCGGTTCATACGAAAATTAAATGCTCATTATTCCCGCAATTGATATCAAGGACGGCCATTGTGTGCGCCTTCGACAGGGTGACATGGCCGATGCCACTGTGTATTCAGAAGATCCCGCAGCCATGGCTAGGCACTGGCTTTCGCAGGGTGCGCGGCGCTTGCACGTTGTAGACCTAAATGGTGCTGCTGCCGGAATTCCAAAAAACGAGACCGTCATCAAGGACATCGTGCAGGCGCTGGGGGATGAGTTGCCCGTTCAACTCGGGGGCGGCATACGCGACCTGGACACGATAGAGCGATTTCTGGATTTCGGTGTCTCCTATGTGGTTATTGGGACTGCTGCGGTAAAAAATCCCGGCTTCCTGCAGGATGCCTGTACCGCGTTCTCAGGACATATCATAGTGGCGCTGGACGCGCGGGATGGAAAAGTGGCGGTTGAAGGATGGTCGAAGATGACCGGACACGATGTGGTGGACCTGGCTCTCAAGTTTCAGGATTACGGGGTTGAAGCGATCATTTACACCGATATCGGGCGCGATGGCATGCTCACAGGCGTTAATGTGGACGCCACTGTAAAGCTAGCCCGCGAATTGCGCATTCCCGTGATCGCCAGCGGCGGACTGACCAATATCAAGGACGTGGAGGAACTTTGCCACCTTGAATCGGAAGGCATCAATGGTGTGATCACCGGTCGCGCCATATACCAAGGTACCTTGGATTTCAAACAGGCAGTAGTGCTTTCCGAAAAGCTCGCGAAGAAATGAAACCGGCCAATCGGAGGCGTGGCAAAAATCTGACCTGCGACACCCGCGCCGAAAATTCCTGATGCTTGCAAAGCGTGTAATTCCCTGCCTCGATGTTACCGCTGGCAGAGTCGTCAAGGGCGTGAATTTTGTTTCGCTGCGTGATGCGGGAGATCCTGTCGAGATTGCCAGACGATACGACGAGCAAGGCGCCGATGAACTTACATTTCTGGACATAACGGCAAGCTCCGACGAACGCGATCTGATTCTGCATGTCATTGAAGGGGTTGCGGCGAAGGTATTCATTCCCCTGACAGTTGGTGGAGGCGTTCGCAAGGTCGAGGATGTGCGGCGACTGCTCAATTCCGGTGCGGACAAGGTTTCAATCAACACCGCTGCAGTGCAGAATCCCGACCTGGTCGCGGAGGCATCCGCCAGATACGGCTCGCAATGCATCGTTGTCGCGATAGATGCAAAGCGCGTGGTTCCGGCGTCCGACTCGCTGGATGGTGGTCCAGCGCAGGGCCTTTCGCAGCAACGCTCGGATTGGGAGGTATTTACGCATGGCGGGCGCCGTTCCACCGGTATAGATGCACTCAGTTGGGCCCGAAAAATGCAGGATCTCGGCGCGGGGGAGATTTTATTGACCAGCATGGATCGGGATGGCACTCGGGAGGGATTCGACCTTGCGCTTACGCGCTCCATTTCGGACGCGGTGGATATTCCAGTCATTGCCAGCGGCGGAGTAGGAAACCTCGACCACCTCGCACAAGGCGTACTGATTGGGCGAGCCGATGCCGTTCTGGCGGCCAGCATCTTTCATTTCGGTGAATTCTCCGTGCGGCAGGCCAAGGAATACATGGCCTCGCGCGGCATAGAAGTCCGGCTATAGCTGGGCTGCAGTTGATACGCAAGTTGTAGTTGGTGGCCGGTTGCGGGTAAGCTGGACTCCGTTTTCCGTAATTCTGGACAAGCATTGCAACAGACAGCTAATTTCTGCGGCGCGCGATGACCTGGCTCAATGACATCAATTGGAACCTTGATGGGCTGGTCCCGGTAATCGCACAAGAGGCGGGAACGGGGAAGGTTCTCATGCTTGCCTGGATGAACCGGGAATCCCTGCAAAGAACCGTTTCAACGGGAGAGGCGGTGTACTGGTCGCGCTCCCGCAACCGCCTGTGGCACAAGGGTGAGGAATCCGGGCACATCCAGCGAGTCAGCGATATACGGCTGGATTGCGATAACGACGTATTGCTTTTGCAGGTGGAGCAGATCGGCGGCATCGCTTGCCATACCGGAAGACAAAACTGCTTTTTCCAGCGGTTCGTTGATGGGAAGTGGAAAGCAGCAGAACCTGTGATCAAGGATCCTGCGGAGATATACGGCAAATGAGTGGTGTACTCGAAAGGTTGGCGGCAGTGGTGGAGTCGCGCAAAGGCGCCGACGCAGACAATTCTTATGTTGCGCGCCTGCTTTCGCAGGGCGAGGACGCCATACTCAAAAAGATAGGTGAAGAAGCAACCGAAACAGTGATGGCGGGCAAAGACGGGGAGCGACGAAGGATTGTCGCCGAAACTGCCGATCTGTGGTTTCACTGCCTTATCATGCTCGCACACTATGGTCTGAGTCCAGAGGACGTGCTTGCGGAACTCAGCCGCCGTGAAGGTATTTCTGGAATCGATGAAAAGGCGGCTCGCAAAGCGGACAAACGTGATAAATCTGGGCAGGACTAGGATGAAACAGCGGCGCAGGAGAGAAAATTGATGTCGGAAGATTCCAATTGCATTTTTTGCAAGATTGTAAGTGGCGCTATTGCCTGCAGGAAGGTTCACGAGGACGATGAGATCCTGGCGCTTCACGATGTTCATCCGCTGGCACCGGTCCACTTGCTGATTATTCCGAAAATACACATTGCCTCACTCCTGGAATGCAGCGATTCCCACCGGTTTATCCTAGGTGGAATGATGGCGCTTGCAGGGCGGCTTGCAGTTGCGCAGGGGGCGAATGACGGGTTTCGCAGCATCATCAATACGGGTCGTGTCGGTGGGCAGGAGGTGTATCATTTGCACATGCATATTCTGGGTGGGCAGGAGCGCTTGCCGAGGATGTTAAGCAGGACCTGAGGGAGAAATCTATGGGATCGTTGAGCATCTGGCACTGGCTGATTGTTCTCGCTGTCGTGTTGGTGGTTTTCGGAACCAAAAAATTGCGCAACATTGGTTCGGATCTTGGCGGAGCCGTCCGTGGATTCAAGGACGGCATGAAAGAGTCATCAGCCGAACATCCGGCGGATTCCGCTGCACCGCAGGTCTCCGGAAGGACCATTGACGCCGAAGTGCGCAAGGAAAACAAGGTCTCCTGACGCGCAGCCCGGGCAAGCGCTACTTCAATCAGCCCGCAGCCTATTTTGATTTTTCAGATCGATGTTTGACATCGGCTTTTCCGAACTTATGGTGATCGCTGTCGTGGCGCTGGTGGTCATCGGCCCTGAGCGTCTGCCGCGCGTGGCGCGAACTGCTGGACATTTGATGGGCCGACTGCAACGCTACGTCAATGACGTCAAAGCCGATATTAATCGTGAGATGGAACTGGAAGAGCTTCGCAAGTACAAGAATGAGTTTGAGCAGGCTGCCCAGTCCGTACAAACCCAGATAAATACCGAAATCAACAAGTCAGCGGAAATGTTCAACAGTATTGCTGCTGATCTGGACCCGAATGATGAGCCGGAAAAGTCTGCCGACTCTCCCGAGACTGGGCCCGGGCTTGAGTCGGCGCAAAATAACGGATCTGCTGGTGGAAACCCTACGGCGCCGGTAGAACAAAAATTGACTGTCTGAACCGGCCGGTTAGGCTGGTCCCATCCCTAATCCGAAACCAAATATGAGCGAATCGGATACCTTTCTTTCCCACCTGATTGAATTGCGTCATCGGCTGGTACGATCTTTGGTGGTCGTCCTGGTTTTCGTGCTTTGTCTGTTGCCGTGGTCGCGTGAAATCTACGCAATTCTTGCGCAGCCGATGCTGGCTGCAATGCCTAAAGGCGGGCAGATGATTGCCACCGATGTCATTGGCCCATTTCTGGTGCCGCTGAAGGTTACATTGCTGGTGGGATTTGTTGCCGCCTTGCCGTATGTGCTCTATCAGGCTTGGGCCTTCGTGGCGCCCGGGTTGTATGCACACGAAAAGAGCCTTGTCCTTCCACTTGTCATCACCAGTTTTTTGTTGTTTTTGCTAGGGATGGCTTTTGCGTACTTTTTTGTATTCCCCGTGATTTTCAAGTTCATGTCCTCGGTGGCGCCGGAAGGCGTTGCCTGGATGACTGATATCGACAAATATTTCAGCTTTGTACTGTCGACATTCATCGCTTTTGGCGTCACATTTGAGGTTCCGGTTGTTGTGATTGTGCTGGTTCGCGCAAAGTTGGTATCGATCGAGAAACTTAAGGAAGCAAGACCCTACGTCGTGGTCGGCGCATTTGTCGTAGCGGCGATTTTTACCCCTCCAGACGTGATTTCACAGTTTCTGCTCGCCGTCCCATTGTGCCTGTTATATGAACTGGGTATCTTCGTTTCCGGATTTCTAGGCGTACATTCCGGACCAGAACCTGGTGTCCCGGCAGAAGCAGGGCAAGAAGGTAGCGACTCAAATTCCTAACCAGGTCGGCGCTGACGAGGGCTGGCAGGTCGGCGCCCGACCTCTATGGAAAAATCGATTTCCTTCTGGTTCCGCAGCAGACGCAGTCGGGCTGCCTTGCCGGGTTGCAGTGCCGCGATTAAATTGAGCATGCCACTGGGATCGGTGACCGGTTTGCCCTCCACAGCGAGCAAGATATCTCCGGGTTTAACACCTGCCTTGTCCGCAGGCCCTCCACGTACCACGCCGGCTATCAGTGCGCCTTCGGTAGAGCGCAACTTGAATGACTCCGCCAGTTCAGCACTGATTTCCTGGGCTTCAACGCCAATCCAGCCCCGGGTCACGCTTCCCGCCGAAATGATCTGCTCCATCACCTGCTTTGCGCTGCTTACCGGGATGGCAAAGCCGATTCCCAGTGAACCGCCTGATCGGGAGTAAATCGCAGTGTTAATTCCAACTAGGTTGCCGTTTGCATCGATCAGTGCGCCACCAGAATTGCCAGGGTTTATCGCCGCATCCGTTTGAATGAAATTTTCAAAAGTATTGATGCCTAGTTGACTCCGCCCCAGGGCTGACACGATTCCCATGGTGACGGTTTGACCTACACCGAAGGGATTGCCGATGGCAAGGACGACGTCGCCTACGCGCAATCCTCCGTCATTGCCAAATGTGATGGCGGGCAGGCCATTGCCCTGTATCTGCAATACCGCAAGATCGGTTTCCGGGTCAGATCCCACCGCGCGCGCGCTCAGCTTTTTGCCGTCGGCAAGGGCGACTTCAATTTCGTCCGCCGCCTCCACCACATGGTGGTTGGTCAGTATGTATCCCGACGAACTCACAATGACACCGGACCCGAGGCTTGACGTGCGCTGCGAATTATCCCGAGATTGATCTCCGAAGAAATGTCGAAACAATGGGTCATCCATCAATGGATGACGGGGGGCTTTTACCTGTTTGCTTGTAAATATGTTGACGACGGCCGGTTGTGCGCGATTCACCGCATCTCGGAACGAGCCTGCGAGCCGGTTTTCACTGGATTGCGGCGCAGCCTCCTGTTTTAGCTCCACGACCTGCGGGTTTTGAGCTTTGTCGGAAAGCCATTCTGGTCGAAGCGTTGCGATGACAAAGAAAGCGGCCAGCAGCGCGGTCGCCGTTTGGGCAAATATGAGCCAGAGCCTATAGGTCATGGTAAAAATTTTCCAATTAGGCAATTCCAGAAGTCACGGTCTGCATGGTATCCAAGTTTGTATTGCCGCTGCCAGCTTGTTCCAGGCGCATTTGAGAATTGAAAATGAAATCATAGGGTTATTGTTGAAAATTTGGATGAATCGTCAGGATTCTATATAATCCCCAATTCCATTTTTGATTTCCTTCACAAGGCTTTGCTATGAGCGATTCCCAGGATGTCAATGCGTCACGCCGCAACCTGATTGTCGCTTCGGCGACCGCGGGTGGGGCCGCAGCGGTTGGCGTAGCGGTGCCATTTGCTGCCTCTATGCTCCCCTCCGAGCGCGCCAAGGCCCTGGGTGCTCCGGTTGAAGCGGACATCAGCGGATTACAACCCGGTGAGTTGCAGATCATAGAATGGCGGGGCAAGCCGGTCTGGATTCTGCGTAGAACCAAGGAAATGCTCGACGGAATCAAAAAGAGTGCCGCAAGCGTTTCCGACCCCAACTCCGATGTTCCACTGCAACCGGCCTATGCCAAAAACGAATTTCGCTCCATCAAGCAGGAGGTAGTGGTGCTTGAAGGTGTCTGCTCGCATCTAGGGTGCTCCCCACAATTCAAAAGTGCTGAATCCAAGGCGGAGATGGGACAGGATTGGAACGGCGGATTCTACTGCCCGTGTCACGGATCGAAATTTGACTTGGCAGGACGGGTATACAAAGGCGTTCCAGCCCCGGTGAATTTGGCGGTGCCGCCATATGCTTTCCTATCAGAGACAAGAATACTCATTGGCGAAGACAGGAAGGGGGCGTGACATATGGCTGCCACGCATAAAGAGCCGGTAAATATAACCTGCGTCGGTCCGCTAAATGGCATGGCTAGCGCACTGATTACCTGGATTGACCAGCGATTCCCGCTGATGGAGAACTGGCGCAGTCACCTTTCAGAGTACTACGCACCCAAGAATTTCAATTTCTGGTATTACTTTGGCGTGCTGTCCATGCTGGCGCTGGTGCTGCAGATAGTTACAGGCATATTTCTCACCATGCATTACAAGCCGGAGGCCACACTCGCGTTCGCTTCGGTCGAGTACATCATGCGCGAAGTGCCTTTCGGCTGGTTGGTACGGTACATGCATTCTACTGGCGCATCGGCATTTTTCATTGTGGTGTATCTGCACATGTTCCGCGGATTGCTCTATGGCTCTTACCGCAAGCCACGCGAGCTTCTCTGGATTTTTGGTGTGGTTATTTATCTTTGCATGATGGGGGAAGCGTTTTTTGGCTACCTTCTTCCATGGGGGCAAATGTCGTTTTGGGGGGCGCAGGTAATCGTCAATTTATTTTCGACGATACCTTTGATCGGACCTGATTTATCGCTTTGGATCCGCGGGGACTACGTGGTTTCGGATGCGACCCTGAATCGTTTTTTCGCCTTCCATGTCATAGCCATTCCCCTGGCGCTACTGGGTCTAGTCGCCGCACATGTATTGGCACTCCATGAAGTTGGATCCAACAATCCTGATGGCATCGAAATCAAGGAAAATAAGGATGCGCAGGGGAGACCGCTGGACGGAATTCCCTTCTTCCCCTATTACGTGGTGAAGGACATGTATGGCGCTGTGGTGTTCTTGATAGTGTTCGCCATCATTCTGTTTTTTATGCCGGAAATGGGAGGCTACTTTCTGGAACACAATAATTTTGTTCCCGCCGACCCGTTGAAAACGCCTGCCCATATCGCCCCAGTGTGGTATTTCACGCCCTATTATTCGATTCTTCGGGCTGTTCCACCCATGTTTAATTCCCAGTTTCCAGGCGTTGCTGCAATGGGTGCGGCAACCATGATCCTCTTCCTGCTCCCTTGGCTTGATCGCAGTCCGGTAAAGTCTATTCGGTACAAGGGGCCGTTGTTCAAATGGGCGCTTGCGGTATTCGTGGTGGCGTTTCTGGTGCTTGGATATCTCGGCACGGTTCCGACCAACGAATGGGGCCAGTTTGGGGACTGGATGTTTCGTGCCGAGCGGGCGACGGTGGCCGCCCGGTTTCTTACTGCAATTTATTTCCTGTTCTTTTTATTGATGCCTTGGTATTCGCAGATTGACAAGACCAAGCCTGAACCGAAACGGGTGACGGCATGAACGTCATTGTCGGATTCAAGCGAAAGCTAGCAGCGCTGGCGGCCTTGGTCTTGCTGCTGTCCGCGGCGGTCTCGGCCGCGTCGGAGTCGGTCAAACTGGACCGCGTCCCGATAGATTTACGCAATGCGGCGAGCCTCCAATCCGGAGCAAAGATTTTTGTCAACTATTGTCTCAATTGCCATCCTGCATCAATGATGCGCTACAACCGGTTGCGCGATCTGGGACTGACGGAGGAGCAGATTCGGGAAAACCTGCTCTTTTCTGCGGACAAAGTCGGCGAAATGATGAACGTCGGCTTGACGCGCAAAGACGCGAAGGAATCGTTTGGTGCGGCACCACCGGACCTCTCCGTAATAGCGCGTTCTCGCGGCGGGGACTGGCTTTATACCTATTTGCGGGCGTTCTACCGTGATCCGGGCAGCCTCACCGGTTGGAATAACCTTTTGTTCGAGCGGGTAGCAATGCCGCACGCGTTGTGGACGCTCTCAGGTCAGGCGTTTTTGGAGGTGCGTGAATTCAAGTCCGAGGAGGCGGCCATTGCCGCAAAGCTTCAGACGCGATCGTTTTCGATCATCGAAACAAGCGGCGAAGGGGACGGCAAGCGCTATCTGGTGAAAACGACCCGTGTTTCTACGCCCGGAAGTCAGACTTCGGCGCAATACGATTCCGCGGTGGGGGATCTGGTGAATTACCTTGTTTGGATGGCGGAGCCTGATCAATTATTCCGCAAGCACGTTGGAATAGTGGTTCTTTTTGTGCTGCTCATTCTTCTGGTCCTTTTTTGGGCGCTTTACAAGAACTTCTGGAAAGACGTTCACTGAACTATTGAACTATCAGGGGCGCGGCACGCCTGGTGTCGCGCCTTTTTCTTCTGGAAGGCAACTGAGGTAACTGCATATGATGAATCTTTACTCGGGAACAACGTGTCCCTTTTCCCAACGTTGCCGTATCGTACTCTACGAAAAGGGCATGGACTTCCAGATCATTGACGTCGACATGTACAACAAGCCCGAGGATATTGCGGTGATGAACCCGTATAACCGGCTGCCGGTCCTGGTCGAGCGCGATCTGATTCTGTATGAAGCAAATATCATCAACGAGTACATTGATGAGCGCTTTCCCCATCCGCAACTGATGCCTGCAGATCCGGTGATGCGCGCACGCGCGCGATTGTTCCTGTTCAATTTTGAAGCGGAGTTGTTCGCCCATATCGAAATGCTTGAAAAAGGAAATCAGAAACAACAGGAGCGCTCAAGACAGCAGGTTGCAGAACGGCTCACCGAACTCGCGCCGGTATTCCAAAAGCAGAAGTACATGCTTGGCGACGAATTTTCCATGCTGGATGTGGCAATCTCACCATTGCTTTGGCGGGTCGATTTCTATGGCATCTCCTTGCCAAAGACAGCGGCACCGCTGATGAAGTACGCTGAAAGGCTTTTTTCAAGACCCGCATTTATTGAAGCATTGACGCCTTCGGAAAAGGTAATGCGCAAGTGATGGACCGAGGGTGCCGGATGCTCCTTCTGTTTGATTGATATTGATGTGGCTCAGGGCCCCTATCTGGTAAGGCGCTGATGACCCCGATAAAACTCGGCGCGGCGTTTCTCATTGGATTTTGTGGCGCTTTCGGGCTAAAAGGTTAGCGTGTCAGAAACCTCCTCTACCAAGCCGTATCTGCTGCGCGCAATTTATGAATGGTGCGTGGATAATGGCTTTACGCCCTACATTTCCGTAGTGGTGGATGCCGGTACGCGTGTTCCAATGGAATACGTGCGCGACGGAGAAATCGTTCTGAATATTGGCCCGCTGGCCTCACAGCGTCTGCAGATTGGCGCAGAGTGGCTTGAGTGCGCCGCGCGCTTCGGTGGAGTGGCTCGGGAAATTGTCGTCCCGATTTCGGCAATTAAGGAAATATATTCCCGGGAAAATGGTCAGGGTATGGCCTTCGCCGTAGAGCAGGGGGAAGCCGCCGTTAATGTTGAAGTCGTTCCCGGGTCCGCAGAAGAGCCGCCTCCGGAACCCATTAAGCCGGGCGGCCGTCCGGTGCTCAGGCGTGTAAAATAAAATCAATGCCTACCGATAAATTAACCATTGGAAAATATTGGTTAATTTGGCAGCCGCTGTACTCAATTAATTGACTTAGTCTCTGACTCAATTGCTTCTCTGAAGTTTTAGGTTTCCTTGTGCATCACGATTTGACTTGGCTGGTAGTCAATTAACGTAGACCCGAATCAGACCGCCAATCCACAGAACTACGCACACACTTCCCTCTTTTTGAAGAAATATTTTTCTCTGAATAGAGTCCGATGCGACTTTCGGTTCGAGATTCCCCATGCAGATAATGGATAAATAAGGTGAAACCATAGTTGGTCCTGTCGCTATCGGTGTATCGTAAACTCTGTTGATCCACTACCTATGAATGGGGTGGTCTTGCCGCTTTCTTGTGGCGTTTGGGCGATTGAAGTGGCTAATTTGTATTTCGTTCATTAGCGATTCCGGGCCAATAGGTTCTGGTCAGAAAAATGGTATCAACTGGGCAACCCCTACCGCCAATTCCCGTCCTCAGGCAGGACCTCAAACTTTATGAAGGTCCGCGTCACCGCGACGGGTCGCCAAGTTGGCGGATTCTGGATCCGGTACGCAATCGCTTTTTCGAAATCGGCTGGCTTGAATTTGAACTGCTGGCGTATTTTGACAGTTGCGATGGCATCGAATCGTTGATCGAGACGGTATCCGCGCAGACAACCTTGGTACCGACAGAGGACGAGGTTTTGGGTTTCATCCAATTCCTTGAAAGCCAGCAGCTGGTTGCTCATGGAGATGCCGGCGGGCGCGCAAGGTTGCGCGGTAGATGGCTTGCCGCTGATAAACCTTGGTACGAAAAGCTTTTCCACGGATACCTGTTTTTCAGAATCCCCCTGTTTCGCCCTGACAGATTTCTTGCGAGAACGCTGCCATTCGCAGAACTGTTTTACACGCGGACATTTGCACTACTCGTGCTCATGGTTTTTATTGCGGACCTGTATCTCGTCTTTCGCGAGTGGGATGAGCTGAGCCGCTCGTTTGCGTATTTTTTCAATTTACAAGGGGGGGTGTACTTCCTGCTCGCAGGTAGTTTTTCAAAAATAATTCATGAACTGGGACACGCATATACCGCCAAGCGCTATGGCGTGCGCATTCCAACCATGGGTGTTGCTTTCCTGGTGATGTGGCCGGTGCCCTACACCGACACGGGCGAGACTTGGAAACTCGCCGACTGGCGAAAACAGATGGCCATAGCCGCTGCAGGTATGCAAGCCGAGTTGGTACTGGCAATTCTCGCCACTCTGCTTTGGGCAATAACTCCCGACGGGAACATGAAATATGTTCTTTTTGTTCTGGCAACAAGCACATGGATCATAACCCTGGCGCTTAATGCTAGCCCGTTTATGCGCTTTGACGGGTATTTTCTACTCTCTGACGCACTGGATTTTCCCAATCTTCACGAGCGCAGTTCCGCCTGTGCACGCTGGTGGATTCGGCGCACCTTTTTCGGACTTCGCGAACCGCTGCCCGAGCCGACCTTTACAGTTTTACAGCGCTTTTGGCTGGTCATATTTGCTCTGGTCGTCTGGATCTACCGTCTGGTTGTATACCTGGGTATAGCGCTGCTCGTCTATCACATGTTTTTCAAAATACTCGGGATCATCATGATGATCCTCGAGTTCGTCTGGTTTGTATTCAAACCTGTCGAGGCCGAATTGCATTACCTGTGGGCAAGGCGCTCTCTGGTCCGACTTGGCCTGGTGCCATTTTCAGTAACGGTATTTTTTCTGATCGTGCTGGTTTGGTTGGTACCGATAACGAATGAGTTGACTGCGCCGGCAGTAATTCGCGCCGAGAATATGCAGGAAATCTATTCTCCGGTCGCGGCCAGAATTACATCGATCGCTGTACAGAACGGGGATAAGGTGGAGCGCGGTCAATTGCTATTTCGTCTAGAAGTACCGGAATTGTTCCTCCGCGCAACAAAGGCGGAGGTCGCTATGGCGACCGCCCGTTCCGAATTCTTGCGTGCCGTCGCCACGACGCGACAGCAAGAGCGCCGAGAAGTTCTGCTGCAGCAGATTGCCGAGGCCTTGGCGGAGCAGCAATCTGTCAAGGAAGAATTGAAGCGGCTGGAGATCCGGGCAAGTGATGCGGGGGTTATAAGAGATTTCTCCTCGCAAATCGTAGAGGGTCGGTGGATTAACTCCCGCGAACTCATGGCACGCGTGGTATCTCCATCGCAGTCAGTGATTGAAGCGTATATCGCTGAATCCCGCGTGAAATCGGTCGAACCGGGCCAGTTAATCAGCTTTATCTCGAATGTGGCAGGGGCCGTGCCTATCCAGGGCGTGGTGCGTTCCATCGATACGACCGCAAGCAGGCAGGTGAATCACCGCATTCTCGCGACGCCCTACGGCGGCACGATAGCGGCAGTTGTAGACAAACGGGGAATCCCTAACGCACAAGACCCGGTTTATAGGGTTCTGATCGAGCCGCTAGGAGAAAACAATTATGTGCCCGCTGTTGTCCGTGGAACCGTTCGGATTCACGTCGATCTGGAAGTATTGGCGCAAAATTTTGTTGCCAGGGCCATCTCCATATTTGTTCGTGAAAGCGGCTTTTAGGAGCCGAAGTAGCAAGCAATTCGGCCACTTAAGCTGGCTAAATCCCGACAAGTTGTAGTTCACCATTGACTTGGGCCTGCTCAGTAATCTCCAAGGGTTTGTGAACAATGCCGCACTCTGATCCCTATTCGTGGCGCGGAAGTTGCGACGCATTAAACGGATTGGGTTGACTAACTCAAAGATATTATAACTATCTGATTGTAAATCCCTTTATATCTGTATTTCAGGTAAGGCGGTAGATGATTATGGCAAAAGATAAAAAGCCAACGGAAATTGTCGATAAGCCGACAGGCAAATCCAGACGCAAAGGTTTGTCATCATCTAGGCGAACACGTTATCTGGCCTTGGAGCCGCGCGTCGTATTTGATGCGGCCCTGGGGGCGGACTTGGTTGATTTGGCCGCGCAAAATGCTGCTCCGGACGCTGGCCACGAAGCTACCGCGACGACCGGTACCCAGGCGTCGGATATAGCACATCCGGCACCTAGCACGTCGGCCGACGTGCCTGGCGACCTAAAAGTCGATCAGGCGAATTCGCCGGTCAATACCGTTGTTGGCAGTGGCACGATTGCCTCCTCAAAGGCCACGAGCGCCAATGCCGCTACTGCGCCGCTTTCGGTCATGCCGGACATGGCCAGCAGGGGGCCTTCGTCGAATCAGGACATTGCGCCACCTGCTACGGTCGATCAGGGAGCGATTGACCGGGCCATTGAAAAGGTCGTGCTTGATGATCGTGGCGGGTTCACCCCTGAGGATTTCAACACAGGGCGGACCGAGGTCGTCTTTGTCGACATAACGGTTCGCGATTATCAAACTCTGATCAAGGACATTAACCCTGCGACACGAGTGGTATTGCTTGATTCGAGCAAAGACGCCGTCGCGCAAATCGCGGAAGTGATGTCGCAATACCAGCCGGGCAAGGTCGATGCGATCCACTTGATTACGCACGGCAACGAGGGGCAAATCGATTTCGGTTCGGGCGTACTCAATGCCACGACAATGAGCACGACCTACGCGGCGGAATTGACAAAGATTGGCGAAAGTTTAACCAAAGATGCGGACATCCTGGTCTACGGCTGCGACTTCGGCAAAGGCGGGGACGGCGTTCAGGCCGCGGAGACCCTTGCCAGACTTACCGGCGCTGATGTGGCTGCGAGCACCAATGCAACCGGAGATGCAGCGCTCGGCGGAGACTGGAACCTGGAACTCCAGGCAGGCAAGATCGAAACCAGCGTAATCGTGGATCGCCTTGCCCAGGACCAATGGCACGACTTGCTTGCCGTTCACACGCTGGACTTCGATACGGCTACTGCTTGGACATCAGGAACCAGCAAGGCGTACACAGTTGATGGCAACCCAATCACTATTTCGTACAGCGGCAACATTGGTACCGCGCCGGCTCTTGGGACCAGTTACACGGGCGGCGTATCCCCCGTCCAAAATGCCCTTCAGTTCACGCTGAATGGCGCACAGGGAACGATCACGATCGATTTTAGTGGTCAACCGGGCGGGATGGTCAGCAATGTCGGTTTTGCGCTCTACGATGTCGATAACACAGAATCTGCCGTTTTCAGCGCTCAACAATCGGGCGTGGGCCAGATAGCGCCAACCAATATCGCGACCAGTTCAGCCAATTCAGTTTCGGCTTTTTCAGGCACCAGTGCCACCGTTCTAGGCAATGGGACCGCCGTAGGCACAACATCGCCAAACGG
This sequence comes from uncultured beta proteobacterium, assembly GCA_903859155.1. Lineage (GTDB taxonomy): Bacteria > Pseudomonadota > Gammaproteobacteria > Burkholderiales > SG8-39 > 2-02-FULL-62-17. The sequence continues at coordinate 2,659 of CAIOLO010000159.1, read as the reverse complement.
CAATACCTATGTCTATTTCAATACAAGCGGCATCACGTCCGTAACGTTCGCCTATAACGGTACGAACGGCACCATTGTCGTCTTGAACGACATTACCTTCTTCGGCGCAAGCAGCAATCCGCCAGTCCTTGACCTCGATTCGAGTTCGGCAGCGACCGTCACAGCGGGAGATAACTTTCTCACCCAGACCTACTCAAATACGACGGTCGGTTCCATACTTCCATGGTCATCGGGTTGGGTGGAAACCGATGCAACTGCGGGCGGAAGTGCCACCGCCGGCCAGATTCAAGTGGCGGATACACCCACTGCGGGGACTGATTACGGATTGCGATTGAACAACAGTGGCACCGCCGGTCAGTTCGCCGGAGCAAACCGGGCCATTGATCTCTCCGCTTACTCGAATTCTCAACTTCAGTTTGATTACATCACCAGCGGGGCCTTGACCGCAGCCGATGCAGTCGTGCTGGAAATTTCCACCAATGGTGGCACCAACTGGACCACGCTAAAAACCTATACCGGTAACTCGGCATCGGCAACAACCTATACGCACGATACGGTCAACATTGCGGGCTACGAATCGTCCTCCACAGTCATCCGCTTTCGTGTTTCAGGCACCGCCGCCTATACGGCAGCGACGGACTATTTTTACATCGATAACGTAAGCGTGGCTGCATTGCCTACCGGGTCCTCCAATACCTATGCCGAAGGCGATGCAACCGGGGTCCTAATAGCAGCGGTATCGAATGCCACCGTCACGGACAGCGATAGTGCCGACATGGCAAACGCCAAGGTGACGATAAACAGCGTGGTAGCGGGCGATACACTCACGTTTTCCACCGCGGGGACAGCCATTACCGGCAGCTACGATGCTGTCACCGGGGTACTTACATTGAGCGGGACGGATTCAAAAGAAAATTACCAGCAGGTAATAAATACGATCCGTTACCTCAACACAAGCGATGATCCTACGGCAGGTGGAACACGCAACACGCGCAGCATCGGGGCGGTAGTTACCGACGTTGGCAATAACGAAGGCAATACGGCGACCAGCCTGATCACCGTTGTCGCGGCAAACGACGCCCCCGTGAATACCGTTCCGCAGGCGCAGTCGACGCTTGCAAACATTCCCATAGAGTTTTCCAGCGCCAACGGAAATCTGATCAGCGTGACTGACCCGGATGCAAATACGGTGCAGGTCAGCGTATCAGTGAGCGGTGGCGCGCTGACCTTGTCCGGAACCGCGGGGCTGTCGTTCTCGCAGGGCGATGGTAGCGCTGACGCGGCCATGACATTTACCGGCACCAAGGCCGCGGTGAATGCGGCTCTTGCTGGAATGACCTATACCTCCGCAGCGCCTGGCACCGCGACGCTCACCGTGGCGACGAGCGATCTGGGTGCTGCAGGCACGGGTGGCACTCTTATTGATACCGATACGGTCACGCTTAATGTGCTGCCGGCGAACGTGCTTGACCTCGATTCGACGCCTTCGGTATCTGCGAATACTACATTTTCGACAGCGAATCTGGTCAGCGGCGGAGCTATGACGGGGGCCAACGGCACCGTGCCGGTGGGTTGGACAGAAGTCGATACCGGAAACATTGCGAGCATCCAAAGCAACCGCTACACCTGGCAGGGCGCCAGCGCGGGTCTCAACACGACGCTGTCTCAGGCATTGTCGCTGCCGGCCGATTCGGCGACGACGGCTTATTCTTCAAACGGGTCGCAACTTATCCAAACAAACGTTGTGACGACCAATGCGATTACGTCAATTGCTTTCGATTTTGGCTGGCGGTCCAGGGATAACAATTCGAACAATTTTGATGTCTCCTACAACGGCGTGGTGTACGCCACATTTACGTCCGGAACCAAAACGACGACGGGGTCGTGGGCGTACTTCAACGGCGCGAGCGGATCTCTCGCATCCGTCACGGCAATCGGCAGTATTACCACTGGTACCCTGAGCACGAACACGATCACGCTGGCAACCCCGGTTGCAGCGTCTGGAAATCTCGTCTTTACGCTGCATGATGGTTCGGCATCATCAACAGACCAGATTGGCGTCGACAATGTGGTGGTCAACAGGACTGCCACGGTCACGACGACCGTAACTACGGTAGATCTCTCGAGCAATGGCTGGTCGACTACCTTCACGGAGAATGGTGCGGCGGTTGCAATTGCCGATACCGACAGTTCGATATTCGATTTGAGCAGTCCGACCATGGCGAGCGCGAGTATTACCCTGACCAACGCGCAGACCGGAGATCGAATGCTGGTTGACGGTTCTGCAGCCTCGAGTGGCACGCTTGCAGGAGGTCTGATTGCCTGGAACCGCACGGATTCGAGCGTCACCCTAACCGGTACAGCGACCAAGGTCCAGTATGCCGACGCGATAGAACAGATTCAGTTCGAGAACACCACGGATGATCCGTCTACTACAGCGCGGGTGATCAATGTGACCGCCAACGACGGAACCAACACCTCGAATACCGCGGTCACGACGGTAAATGTTGTGGCGGTTAACGATGCGCCGGTGGGCGTGGCTGACAGTGGTGCGGTGGCCGAGGATGCCACGCTGACGAGGACCGCGGGCACTGGGGTGCTGGCCAACGACACGGATGTGGATAGTGGTGACACCAAGACGGTGAGTGCGATCACCGGC
>CAIOLO010000158.1 GCA_903859155.1 uncultured beta proteobacterium | reverse complement strand
GGAAATCCTGCTCGCCGCGCCGTATGCGGCACGCAACGCAAAGCTCATCGCCGACGCCCTGGAAACACCCGAGCGCGCTGCAGCACTCGCCGGGCTGATTGCTGGCGGACGCGACACCTCCGAAGCGCGTGAAGGGCTGGCTGCCTTCCGCGAAAAGCGCAAGCCCGCCTGGTATCGGTGAGTGTATCCGCGCGCTGTTCGCGCGCGGCATCCGTCGCTCAGATGGCTCCGTCTCGCGTGAGATCGTCGATCTCCTGCTGCGAATAGCCGAGATCCAGCAGCACCGCCGACGTATGCTCGCCGAGTTCAGGCGGCGGCGGCATCGGTACGGCGCCGCGGTGCTCCATCCGGATGCCGATGTCCAGCGAGTAGTGACGCTCGCCATCCCCCGCGGGAGACAGCGGCAGTACCAGGTCGCGCGTTTTCAGATGCGGTTCTTCCAACACTTCAGGAAGGGTACGCACCATGCCGGCTGGCACACCGGCTTTATTCAATAGCGTTTCCCATTCAGCTGCCGGCCGCTGCATCAATGCCAGCTGAATTACCGCACGCAGTTCTTCGGCATGCTCCTCGCGCGAGGCTCCCGTTGCGAAGCGCGCGTCTTCGATCAAAGCGGCGCGCCCGAGTAGCCTGCAGAGGGTCTTGAACTGGCTCTGCGTATTGGCCCCCAGGGTGATGGGGCGATCCTTGGTATGAAAAGTGTCGGAAGTGGGGCTGCGGTTGTAGCCGCGGTTGCCCGTCTTCTTGGGTGCGGCGCCGGTCATCAGATACGGTGTGACTATTGAACTCATCAAGACCAGGGCGCTGTCGAGCATCGCAACATCGACCTGCTGCCCGAGTCCTGTGCGCTCGCGCTGCTGCAGGGCCGCCAGGACGCCAAAGGCAGCGCAATAGCCGGTGAACGTGTCGACGATGGGGAAACCAACCTTCATCGGGTCACTGCCCGGCTCGCCATTGACCGACATGAGCCCGCAAACCGCCTGCACGACGTGGTCGTAGGCGGGGTTGTCGCGCAACGGCCCGCTCTGTCCGAAGCCGCTCACGGAACAGTAGATCAGGCGTTTGTTCAGTTCGTTGAGCGCCTTGTAGCCAAGACCGAGGCGCGCCATCACGCCAGGACGATAGTTCTCAACCATCACGTCGGCATGCGTCACCAGCCGTCGCACCACTTCAATGCCTTGCGGGTGTTTCATATTGACCGACACAGATTCCTTGCCGGTGTTGAAGCCGATAAACGACGGGGCCTTCTTCGCAAATTTCGACTCGCGCGAATAGTGCCTCAGGGCATCCCCCTCGCCGGGTTTTTCAAGCTTGATTACGCGCGCGCCGAGCAGGCGCAGCATATGCGTGCAGAATGGTCCCGCCATCACCTGCGTGGCGTCGACAACGGTGATACCTTCCAGGGGTTGCTGCATCAAGGGGTGCTCCACGAAAACTGGCGGACAATCGGCTGTTGGCAAGATCGCAGGGGTTGTTCTTCTCTTTGCGGCGTCGCTCGCCTGCCTTTTGAAGCGAACAGACACACTTTGGACCTGACGAACAATGACGTTGGGTTTAACAGATCCAATATCGAAAACGTTTGATCCAAATCAAGCTGCCGTTTCCATGATTTCCCGGACACTACCCAGGCTTTTCGACCCAGTAGTATATTAGATAACACCGGAGGATTAATGATGTCCAAGAACGAAACGAAGCGAACCCCCGCGGGAGACCGGGCGCAACATTGGGACCTCGAGGCAGAGGTCGTCATTGTGGGTTACGGCGGCGCCGGAGCAGCAGCGGCTATCGAGGCTCACGATGCCGGAGCGGATGTGCTCATCCTGGAGAAGCAAAAGGCCGATACGCCGACCTTCGTCAATCACACGCCCAGCAGCAGAATGTGTGCCGGCGCGCTCCTGGTTCCTTCGGATGTAAAGCTTGCCGCGAAGCACCTCGAATTGGTTTCTCTTGGCAATACGCCGGCGGACCTTTGCCTCGCCTGGGCGGAGGAAATGTCCCACAATCTGGAGTGGGTCGAGAAGATAGGCGGAAAATGCGAACCGCTTTTCCCCACGGGGGAAACACCCATGTACCCGGGGCAGGAATCTTTGCAGCAGACCTTCACCGTGGGCGCCGGCCCCGGTATTTGGCAAGTGCTGGAAAATGCCGTCGAGAAGGCGAGGAAGATTAAGGTTCTCTATGAGAGCCCGGGGAAAGAACTGGTGGTTGATCCAGACACTGGAGCGATTACCGGCGTTATCGCGCAACAGCCTGGAAAAACAATAGCCGTCAGGGCGACCAAGGCCGTCATCCTGACATCCGGCGGCTTTCAATACGATCCGGAGTTGCTGCGGGAGTCCTTTGGATTTCCGACCGCGTGGTACGCCAACCCCGGCAATACCGGTGACGGTGTCAGAATGGCGCAGAAAGTGGGCGCGGCCCTCTGGCACATGGACGCCTGTGGTGGGCGTTCCATTCCTGTAACGGACATGGCCCCCAATCCTGCAACCGGTCGATATACAGCCAGGCCCATCATCGCCGTCGACAAATACGGCCGCCGATTCTTCGACGAGAGCATTATCGAGTCGCGGACTCATCAGATGTGGCGCGAGGCTGTCTACCTTGACACCAAACTTGGCCGCTATCCGCGGATTCCCTATTACCTGGTGTTTGACGAGAAGGGCAGGCTGGCCGGACCACTCGGACGCGCCAATCCCAGGGGTTTTCTGGCGGATGGAACACTGCATAATTTCTATGAGTGGAGCAAGGATGCCAGCGCGGAGATCGCAAAAGGCTGGATTCTGAAGGGCGACACGCTCGAGGAACTGGTGGCAAAGATCACGCAGGATCCGCAAAGCGAGGGATTGATGGAATCCGAAGTGCTGAAGCAGACCATTGACGAATACAACGGCTACTGCGCCGCGGGCCATGACCCCCGCTTTGGCAGGCCGGCAAATTGGCTCAAGCCCCTGGGCACGCCACCCTACTATGCGATAAAGATGTTGCCCGGCGGAATGAGCACGCATGGCGGACCGAAGCGCAACACCCGCTCTCAAGTAATCGATGCCTTCGGCAAGCCGATCCCGCGGCTCTATGCCGCTGGAGAACTGGGTTCCATTTACTATTTCCAGCCTTCTGCGGGTTCTACCCTTGGTGAAGCATTCGCGTTTGGACGCATCGCCGGTAGGAACGCGGCAGCCGAGAGTATTCGGCAGGAAAGTTAGGGTGGGGGCGCAGACGGCTAATGCGCGGCGGTCACCGATTTCTGAGAAAATCGACGTGCCCAGTAAATTGACTTTGGCCGCGGCACTGGTTCTGGCGGCCTCCGCCGCCATCGCCCAAGTGTTTCCAACCAAGCCGATACGCATCATCTCGCCCTACCCTCCCGGCGGATCCACCGACATCGTGGCGCGGCTCCTTGCCCCGGCAATGAGCAGATCGCTCGGCCAGCCGGTGCTGGTCGAGAATCGCGCGGGAGCCGCTGGCGCGATCGGCGCGGAATTGGTGGCGCGCGCCGCACCCGATGGCTATACGCTGCTGTTCACCACCTCGGGGACGCACACCTCCATCCTGTTCATCAGCCGCATCGTGCCTTACGACCCGATCAAGGATTTCACGCCGATCACGGCAGCGGTCACCCAGTCGGGCGTCTTGCTGCTCAACGCATCGTTCGAAGCAACCTCGTTCAAGGAACTGCTCAGCTACGCGAAGAACAACCCCGGCAAGCTGTCCTACGGCACTGCGGGCGTCGGCTCTTCTTTTCACATCATGGGCGAAATCATCAAACTTGCCGCCGGCATCGATATGGTGCACGTGCCGTACAAGGGCGGTGCCCCGGTCGCGCAGGCTGTTGCGTCGGGCGAAGTGCCGCTGGTGATGTTGAGCAACACCTCGGGCATGGCAGCGGTGAGATCGGGAAAGGCCCGGGGGATTGCCGTACTCGGCGACAAGCGCCTCGCCGAACTGCCGGGTGTGCCGGTCATATCGGAATTGCTGCCTGGCGTGGAACGGCCGGCGGACTGGCTCGGGTTCTACGGTCCGGGAGGAATGAGTCCTGCGTTGCTGGCACAGCTGCACGCCGAAATCCTCAAGGGGCTGCAGGTACCCGAGGTCGTGAGGGGTTTGCATGCGGCAGGCATGGAAGTGTTCGGCAATAAACCCGAAGAATTCGCCGTGCTGATCAAGCGCGACGTGGAACTGTTTCGCAAGATGGTGCCGATCGCGGGAATCAAGCCCGAATAGCGCCCGATAGCGCACCAACCGATGTGCGCCGCAATCGGGCGCAAATCGCCCGCTTCCTGGTAACGAACTATTCGGGCCGAATGCCGGCTGTCTTGACCAGCATCCCGTAGAGAATCATCGCACGGTCGATTTGCCCTGCCTGTTGCTGCGGCGCGTTCGCGACGACGAAGCGAGCGACTGCCTCGAGCTTCTCGCGGGTCTCGATCATGGAGTTAAATTGGCAATACGGAAACGACACCCCATTATTCAGGCTTGAAACCAATGGCCTTGACCAGCTTCCCGGTCAAGTCGGCCATTCTAGTGACCTGGACGGCGAATTCCTTGGGCGTGCTCCCGACCACAATCTGGCCGCGCGATTCGATCTTCTTGCGGTTTTCCGGAACATTGAGCGCCGCGACAATGACCGAGCGGATGCGCTGAACGACCGGATCAGGCATCCCCGCCGGCCCCAGGGCCCAGACGCCGGAACCGTCGATATTCTGGAACCCGGAGACCGACTCAGCCACGATGGGCAGCTCGGGCATATCCTGGTAGCGGCTCGAAAGAAACAATCCGAGCACCTTCACTTTTCCCGAACGGATATACGGCGTCAGCGCGACCAGCGGCATGGCCGCGAGCGGTATCTGGCCGCCCATGAGATTCGTCGACAAAGGTCCGCCGCCCTTGTACGGCACATGGGTCATCTCCACCCCGGCGAGCAAGGCAAGCTGCTCCATCGCGATATGCGTTATGCCACCCATCGAGGTGGTGCCGTAAGTGACTTTGCCGGGATTGCGTTTGGCATAATCGACCAGTTCCTTGATCGTGTCAGGAGGGAACGTCCCGGAGGCGGCCAGGGCCAGCACGCTATCTGCGACTGCCGTGATCGGCGTGAAATCCTTGATCGGGTTGTAGGGAAGGTTCTTCTTGGTAAACAACTCCAGAATGTGTGTCGCACCGACGGTGAACATGAACGTGTAGCCGTCCGGCGCGGCATTGGCCACGTTCTGCGCGCCGATCTGTCCGCCGGCACCCCCGCGGTTTTCGATGATCACCGGCTGCATCAACTCCTCGGCCATCTTCGGCGACAGCGCACGCGCGGTAAGGTCCACCGCACCACCGGGTTCGTAGGGGACGACAAGGCGAATCGGCTTGCTCGGGAACGGTTGCGCGACAGCGGCGAGCGGTAGCGCGGACAACACGAATGTCGCCGCAATGAGTTTGAAAACGACAGACATGGCGCCCCTTTTCTAAGATTGACTGCCGGGCAGATACTGCGATGGTCTCAGCACCCGGACCGGCTGGCAGATTGCCCCATCAAAAACATTATGCCACCCTGCGCGTCCGCAACGTTAGGCGGCCGTCCCCGCTCAATCCGCATGTTCCAGAGGAATACCACTGCGCGGGTTGAAATTCCCCTCCGGGAAAATTGGTCTGGCCACAAGCGCCATGATCACGCAGCGAGAACCAGGCTGCCGTGGCCAAAAGCGGCCCGAGCGCGGCCTGCGCCATATCCAAATCTTTGCGGCATAATCCGGCTCTTTCAAAATCAGCAAGGACCACATGAGCAACTACTCGATACTCGGCCTGTGCGGCAGCTTGCGCGCAAAATCCGTCAACCTGGCTGCGCTAAAGGCAGCGGCTGAGCAAATGCCTGCCGGAATGACGATGACGATTGCCGATTTTTCCGACCTGCCGCTCTACAACATGGATTTGCAGGATCAGGGCTGGCCGTCTGCAGTCATCCGCTTGCGCGATCAGATCGCTGCGGCCGACGGTTTGCTGATTGCAAGTCCCGAGTACAACTGGTCGGTGGGCGCGCCGTTGAAAAATCTGATCGACTGGATATCACGACTGAAGAACCAGCCCTTGCAGGGCAAACCGGTTGCCATGATCAGCGCCACTGAAGGCGCCGTGGGCGGCGTGCGTGGCCAGCTCGACCTGCGCCGCATTTTGAGCTGCCTGGGCGCGCAAATGCTGGTGAAACCTGAGGTATTCATCGGCCTCGCGTACGGCAAGTTCAGCCCCGAAGGCGTGCTCACTGATGAGCTCACTCGCAAGTTTCTTACCGCGCAGATGGCCGCCTATCTGGAGTGGATCGGCCGCGTAAAGCGCGCCTACAGCTGACCCGCAGCCAGCCACGGCTTGCGCGCGGGCCCATGCCTGCGGCAGGTTGAGTTTTACAAACTGCCGCAAATCTGCGGCAGTTTGGGTTTTACGAGCTGCCGCAAATCTGCGGCAGATTGGGTTTTACGAGCTGCCGCAAATCTGCGGCAGCAGTTCACTGATCGGATCGCGCAACACCGCATCGGCGATCGCATCGAAGGGCGTGGGCTGGGCGTTGATGATGACGATGCGGGCCCCCGCCTGTTTTGCCGCCGGCACGACACCGGCCGCGGGATAGACCTTCAGGCTGGTCCCCACCGACAACAGCAGGTCCGCTTCCGCGGCGCACTGCATGCTGCGTTCCAGCACCTCGGGAACCAGCGACTGGCCGAAGGATATGGTGTCGCTCTTGAGTATTCCGCCGCATTCCCGGCAGCGCGGATCCTCCTCGCCGGCACGCACCCGATCCAGTGCGCGCTGCATCGGCGCGCGCGCGCCGCATTCCCAGCACATCACGCGACGCATGGTGCCGTGGACTTCAATGACTTTTTCAGGTGAATTGCCCGCGAGCTGATGCAGTTCATCGATATTCTGGGTGATCAGCGCATGCAACTTGCCGCGGCGCTCGAGCATTGCCAGCGCGATATGGCCGCAATTGGGGCGGGCGTCCCAGGCCGGATGATCAAGACGGCCCCGCCATGCGGCCTTGCGGATTTCCGGATCGGCCAGGTAATACCGGATCGTGGACTGCTTTTCAGCCTCGGGGTTGCGCGTCCACACGCCTTGCGGACCGCGAAAATCCGGGATGCCCGAATCGGTGGAAATGCCCGCGCCGGTAAGCGCCACCACGCGGCGCGCGGCATCGATCCAGGCGCGTACCTCCGCAACATCCTGCCCTAAAACTCCCATGCGTTGAGCGCTTACTCGATGGGTATGGCCGCATCTTTGACAATTTTTGCCGCGCGCGGCAGGTCACGCTTGAGTACTGCGTCCAGTTCTTCCGGCGTGGAAAGAGTCATGATGAAGCCCAACTGGTCGAAGCGCTCCTTCATGTCGGGCGCATTCGATGCCTTGTGAATTTCAGAATTCAAGCGCTGTACGATGGGCCGCGGCAGGTTCCCGGGCCCGAAAAAGCCGTTCCATCCAGGCGGGGGCTCGTAACCGGGCACGCCCTCGCCTACCGTCGGAAGATCGGGTGTGCGGCCATAGCGCTTGACATTGTTGATGGCGATGATGCGCAGCTTCCCCGAGGTGTGCTGCTGGTACATGGTGCCGAAAATGCCGAAGCCCGTTTCCAGCCGGCCGGCGATGAGTTCAGTGGCCACCAGACTCGGGTCCTTGAATGGCACATGGGTGAGCTTGATATTGGCTGCCAGTTGCAGAAGCTCCCCGGACAGATGATGGGTGGTTCCCACGCCGGAAGTGCCGTAGAAAAGTTTTCCGCCCTTGGCCTGCTCGACAAAATCGCGCATGTTGCGGATGCTCGAATTCGCCGGCACCCCCACCACCAGCACCGCATCGCTCAACAGGGAAATCGACGTGAAATCTTTTATCGGGTCGTAAGGCGTGTTCTTGGACAGCACCAGTCGGTAGACCTGCGAATTGGTCGCTGCGTACAGAATGTTGTAACCGTCAGGCGCGGCTCTTGCGATCATATTCGCGCCAACTGAACCGGATGCACCCGTCTGCGATTCGACAATGACCGGTTGCCCCATGGACTCGCCCATCTTCTGGGCAATGACCCGGGTGATGGCCTCCCCGCCGCCGCCGACCGCAGTAACCACTCGCACCAGCTTGACCGGATAGGCCTGTGCTACAGCGTGCAGGGGCGCGGCAATGCACGCCGCCGCCATGACCGCGTTGACAATTGTTCTCATCATGCCTCCTTGGGTATTTCGCTTTCGGATAGCCGGCATGATACCGGTTCCCTCTGTTCAGAGGGGGCCGAAAACCTGCGCCCGAGGCGCTTCAACCGCAAGGCTCACCGCGTGAACGTTTTCGCCGAACAGTGTTTTACTTGCGCGCCACAACACCCCAAAGGGTACCGGGCTCGCTGCTCGCCGGCCGACAGAAACTCGAACGCCTGCTCGACCGGCGGCAACTGACCGGCTATTGCCCCGCGAACGGCAGCGGTTTTAGCGCGCGCAGGCTGGCAATCACCGAACGCATGTCCTCGGCGTTGATGTTCTTGTACCAATCGTAAGCCATCGGCGGCTTCAAACGGCTGCCGTCACGGGAGACACCGGTGCGCACGGCGCGTTCGATTTCCGCGTCAGACCAATTGGAAAGTCCCGCGCTGCCGGGGGTCAGATTGCGCGACAAACTCTGCCCGAAAGGACCATCGAAAGTCCGGCCGCCGGAACCGGCACGCGCCAAGTCCAAGCGGCCTTTCACCATGGGCGTGTGGCAGTCCATGCAATGTCCCATGGCGATGAGATAAGCGCCGTATTTCACCGCATCAGTGCGCGCTGGCGCCTGAACATTGGCCAGCGGCGGCCCGTAGGTCGGCGGCAACGGAATCATATACGCGGATTTCGGCACCGCGTTCCTCACCGGCGGTTGCGCGCGCAGATAGACGATGATCGCGGCGAGATCGGCATCCGATATCTCGCGCAGAAACTCGATGGGCATCGGCGGTCCGATGATGCTGCCGTCGGGCCGCACACCCTCTCGGATCGCTTTGCCCAATTGCGCGTCCGTCCATTTGCCGATTCCGGTGTCAGGATCCGGTGTGATATTCGGCGCATAAGCCTTGAATGCCGGCGTGTCGAAATCCATCCCCCCGGAAAGGCCGCGATCTGGAATCACCTGTCCCTTGGGATCGCGTGCCGCGTGGCAATTGCCGCAGGCGGCCATGCCATCCACCAAATAACGGCCGCGCTCCAGCGGCGATTGCGCAAAAGACAAGCCTGCCGACAAACCGACTACAGCGGCCCCCAAAGCCGCCATTTTCAAAGCACTCATACTCCCTCCCTTTTTTACATCATTGAAAAAACACCCTCATTCTGCGGACCAAAGCACTTCGGCACCACTGTCTCCAATAAGTACCATGGCCGAAACCATGGCGTGCTGCCTGCCATCGGTGCCACCCGCACAAAGCGTGTAGACCGCGCCGCCCTCGAGCACTGCGTCCGACTTCGCATCCAGGCGCGGCGCCTCTTCGATTGCCATGCCGATGCCATTGCCAAGGCAGGCGCCAAGCATCGGATGGGGCTTGTACGGCCGGATCGCGGCGGCGACCGTGTCGGCAAGATCGCCAGCTTTTGCGCCCGCCTTCGCCTGTGCGAGCATCAGCCGCAGCGCCTCGGCGACGCGATCACGTACCGCATGCGGCCTGGCTGAACACAGCATCAGGCCCTCCACCCAGTACCCGGCATACAGGATTGCCATGCTCGCCTGCAGCGGTTCGACAGCGCGCTCGATAAGTGTTGAAAACGGTCGCAGGCTTGCCCCGCCGTCCAGGCTGAACAGGCTGCGCACGTCCTGGGCACCCATCGCATTGGCCGCGCGCTCGGCCTCGAGTACGGCCGCGGTGACCTGCGCACCGGAGCGCTGCGCTTCGGCCAGCACCCCGGCCGCCGCGGACAGGATTTCACAGCCGCGCCGGATCGCCGCGAGTTCCCGGGGACGCTTCACCCGCATCAGAGAGTGCAGGGTGTGGCTCGCCTCCAGCGGCGCGGCGTTGTCCGGGAAGGCCCCGAGCAATTGCTGATACTGCTGCGGCCGCATGGCCGCAGTGCCCAGCAGCACCGCGCGCTTAGGCGTGCCGGGATGGTCGCGCACCCATTGGTCGACCGCCCTCGCCGGATCGGTCAGCAGATCGAGATTTTTGAAGCAGGAGAGCCGCTGGGCAGATGAAAAACTGTTGCGGCTGCCGGGCAGCAACAGCAGCGGTTCGCCGGTTCGCGGCACGATGGCCATGGCGCTGCGCACCTTGGGCACGAAGTGCGTGAGGTAGGCCAGCTCGGCGTGATAGCGGCTGTCGCCATAAATGACCGCGAACGAACCAACCTCCTCGGGGATGCGCGCCCAGAATGCCCGGATGCGTTCATCGAATTCCGTCCGCGGCATGAGCTCCGGATCCCAGTCATAGGGACCGACCAGCAACAAGGAATGCATATTCAGCAAGGCATCGACTCCGGTTGTTGTACTGCTGCGCTTTTCTTCTACGTCGCCACTTCGCCGAGAACCGCCTTGGTGCGCGACAAGGCTTCGCTGCCGCTCGCCGTTATCAACAGCGGTTCTCCGCACATCAGGTAACCGGTCTCGGGAAGGTATTGGTTGGGATGCAGCGCGAACACCATGCCGGGCTCCAGCACGATATCGTTATCGGGGCCGACATCGCCGGGCAGGTCGCAGCCGAAGCCCAGGCCGTGGCCGCGCCGGCGCAGCCGCAGATAAGGCGGACGGCCGTACTCGGCATAACCGGCGCCGTCGATCACCGCATCCACCGCGTCGCACACCGTTGACATGGGAACCCCCGGCCTTGCCGCCTTTTCGCCGTTTTCATAGCCGTCGATGAGGATCTGGTAGCAGCGCTTCTGGGCGGCGCTGGCGCGGCCCATCACGATGGTGCGGCAGATCTGCGTCATTTGACCCTTGTATATGGGCGAGAGTTCGGTCAGCAGCAGGTCGCCCGGCTCCATTTTGCGGCTGCTGCACGGCTGCACCGCCTTGTTGTGCGGGCCGGCGTTGAGCATCAGGAAGTTGTCCTCGGCGCCGAGCGATTTCATATACCAGCGCAGTTCCACCGCGAGGTCGTCCTCGCGCACGCCAGGGCGCGCGAGCTCGAGCATCCGCGCATACCCCTTTTCGGCGATCAGGGTGGCGTGCCGGGCATTGGCGACCTCCTCCTCGGTCTTGGCAGCGGCGTGGCGCACGATGATCTGATCGGCGCTCTTCGCCTTGTCCTCGAACAGGGCGGAGATGCGCTTGGCCTGCTCCCAGGGCAGCACCGACAGGCCGGCCACGCCAATGCGCGAGGGCGGCATGCGGCGCCGTGCAATTTCGTCCTTGAGCGCCTCAAGCGTGTCCTCCACGCCGGTGACTTTCAAGTGCGGCGCGCATTCGGCGGCGCGCCCGGCCTCCCAGGCCGGTGCCACCAGCATGCCCGAGGAACCATTGCCGTCGACTATGGCCACGGCATTCCCCATGGAGCGGAATCCGCTCAACATCATCAGGGCGTTGAAGCTGCCGCCGAAATGGGTGCCGTCGTGAAAGCCCAGCAGCAGGTCGATGCCTTCCCTGGACATGTCGAGGCGAATCGCCTCGAAGCGTTGCTGAAAATTCATGGACTCCCCCTTTAACATTGCCTCCGGCCCCACACCGGATGCGCAGGCCAGACAAGGCCAGCGCGAGTGTAATCCGGCGCGGGAAATCTGTCCCTGCCGACTGCCGGAGCGGTCAGCAACCGGAGGTAGGCATCCAGGCTATATATTAAATACGGTATTGCAACTTCATTAAACTTCAGGCGGAACGAGCGTTTGCAATTTACAATTGTTTAAAATATTGCCATTTTATCAAGCCATGACAAACAGGAAAACCTGCCTGGCGGTTAGGTTGGCGGGTTGGTTGGCGGGTTGGTTGGCGGCACCCGAAGCACCCCCAGCGCAGGGAGCACGCTCAATTCGCCAATGCGTCAATCAGGAGGACCGCGGTCGCGCGCGCGGTGGGTGCGCGCGCAAACCCTCCTCGTTCACCTCAGTACCCCAACCCGGCCCCTTGGGCAGGATCAACTCGCCGTTCTCCACCACCGGCGGCACTGTGACCAGATCGTCCTTCCAGGGCACGTCGTCGACCTCGTATTCCATGATGCGGAAATTGGGTATGGACGCGCAGAAATGCGCACTCATCAGCGAGGCAAGGTGTCCGTAGAAATTGTGCGGCGCGCAGGCCACTTCGAAAGCCTCGGCCAGAGTCGCGATGCGCACCGATTCCCATACTCCATTCCAGGGCACGTCCACGACGGCCACATCCACGGACTGATTCTCGAAATAGGGCCGGTAATGGCGCAGGCCGTGCAGCGATTCCAGCGAGGTGATCGGCGTCGAACTTGAGCGGCGCACCGTGGCCAAGCCAGCAGGATCATGCATATCGATTTCCAGCCAGGTCATGTCGAAGCGCTCCAGCGCCTTGGCGACGCGGATGAAGCCTTCGGTGCGCAGGCCGAAGTTGAGATCGAACATCAGTCCGGTATCGGGGCCTATGCCTTCACGCATGGCCGCGACTTGCTCGACCATCTGGGCGAGCATGCGCGGATCGAGGTTGCGGTCGAGGAACCCCGGCGCCATGCGCACACCGGAGCTGAACTGCATGCCCTTGGAGCCCAGCGCCACGGGATTGGTTTTGACCGCGCGAAAGCCGCGCGCTGCCGCCTCCGCCCCCAGCCGTTTGAAATCGTCGAGCGAGCGGATCGGTTCGCGGCCGAATTCCTTCTCGAACAAGTCGCGGTTCCAGGCGCGCATGGTGCCGCAATGCGACCAGTACAAGCTCAGCCGCTCGCGAAACGGGCCGCCGAACAGGGAATAGACCGGAACACCCAGCGCTTTGGCCTTGATGTCGAGGCAGGCGTTCTCAATGGCGGCGACGGCCTGATGCGTGATCGCGCCCGAGACAATGCGGGTGTGCGAACGCAGGCTCTCGCCCATGACGCCGACATCGCGCGGATCGAAGGTTTTCGCCAGCGGCGCGAATTTGTGAATGATCTCGGTGACCCCGCCAACGCCGAATCCCTGGCTGTACTCCGACCAGCCGACCAGTCCTTCGTCGGTGGTGATCTTCAGGAAGGACAGCGTGCGCCATCCGCCGTCGGCGTGAAAATCCTCGATTTTTGTAATGTGCATTGCTGAATCTCCTTTCGTGGGAACGCTGATGCTGAGCGCCACGTCAGTCGCCGTCTCATGGATGCATCCGCGCGCAGTATGCCCGATGCGCGCCCACTCCTGCCACCGTCTCCCGCCCCGGCAATGCATTGCCACAGTCTGCCGCAGCCCCCTATACTCGGGATCGAACTCACAACCACGCCGCAATCCCCGGGAGAAACACGCATGCATCCAGCAAGAACCGTATTCGCGGCGATACTCGCGCTGCTAGCCACCACGCTGGCAGTGGCTCAGAATTACCCGACCAGGCCGGTGCGCATGATCGTGCCCTTCGTGCCCGGTGGCGTGCTCGACGGCCTGCTGCGCCCCATCGCCGGCAACCTGGGCGAGGCGCTGGGTCAGCCTGTGGTCATCGAAAACCGTCCCGGCGCCAATACCGGCGTGGGCACCGGGGTCTGCGCCAAGGGCACGCCCGACGGCTACACCATCTGCGGCTCGGGCAATGCCGTTGCCTTCAACCCGATCCTGTACCACAACCTGGGCTACGTTCCCGAAAAGGACCTGGCTCCGGTCACCAACATGGTGTTCCTCGACGGCCCCATCGTGGTCAACTCCTCCCTGCCCATCACCAACATGGCGACGCTGGTCGCCTACGCCAAGGCCAATCCGGGCAAGCTCAATTTCGGCTCGTTCGGCGAGGGCAGCCCGGGGCACCTGTACATCGAATGGATCAAGAACCGCACCGGCATCGACGTCACGCACATTGCCTACAAGGGGGCAGCGCCGGTGATCACCGCGCTGCTTGCCAACGAAGTGCAATTGATCTTCATGGCCACCGGCGCCATCCAGCCGCACATCAAGGCCGGCAAGGCGCGCGCCATCGTCATGCCGGCACCGACGCGCTCGAAGTTTCTGACCGACGTGCCGACTTTTGTCGATGAAGGCTACGATTTCAAGCCGTCGTCGTGGTTCGGTTTGCTGATGACCGCAGGAACGCCCCGCCCGATCGTGCAGAGAATCCAGTCCGAAGTTCGCAGAATTCTTTATACCCAGGAATTCCGCGACAAGATTCTCACCCCGCAATTCTTTGAAGCGATCGGCAATACGCCGGAGCAGTTCGCCGAGTTTTTGAAAAGCGAACGCGAATTGGCGGCAATGCTGGTGAAGATCTCAGGGTTGAAGCCGTTCGACTGATCATTTCCCCTCGTATAGCGTCACCGGCACGCGGGCTGGAAACCGGGGCCGGCACAACACCTTTCGCGGACAACCTGTGAACCAAGCACCCATCGAGTTCTATTTCGACTTCGTCTCGCCCTACGGCTATTTCGGCTCGACACAGATCGAAGCCATTGCCGCGCGACACGGCAGGGTGGTCGACTGGCGCCCGGTCCTGATCGGCGTTACCGTGCTGAAGATCATGGGCATGAAACCGCTCACCGAAACCCCGTTGAAAAAGGACTATCTGCGCCACGATGCGCCGCGCATGGCGAGTCTTCTGGGCGTGCCGTTTCGCTTCCACGACCGCAAGGGGGGCAACTCCCTGGCGGCCTCGCGCGCCTACCTCTGGCTCAAGGCACGGGACGCGGTGCTTGCCAAGCGCTTCGCGCAGGATATTTATCGGCGGCTGTGGGTCGAGGGCGGTGACATCACCGCGGCGCAATCGGTGGCCGAGGTCGCCGCCCCGCTGGGCATCGATCCAAAAGAATTGCTCGCCGCGATCGAAACCCCGCAGGCCAAAGAAGCGCTGAAGGTCGCGGTGGACACCGCCGTCTCCAAGGGGGTCTTCGGCGTGCCCTATTTCATCGTCGACGGCGAGCCGATCTGGGGCAGCGACCGGCTGTGGATGCTGGAACACTGGCTGCAACGCGGGTCCTGGGGCGCCGGGCAGGATTTCCGGCCAAGTCCCCAATAGCCCATGAAATTCGATCCCCGCATGAAAAAGCACGATATGGCGGCGCGATTGGATAAAATGGCGCTGGTGCCGCAATTGGGCCCCCGAGGAATTCACAGCGCAACGCCAAAATCTGGCGGACGGCGGGCCGACATCATCAAGCGCCTGGATCTCAAGGTGGACGATTAATCAGGAACCGAAACGGTATGCGCGCGCAGCAGGTTCGCGCGAAGATGGGCAGGAGCAAGAGCTGGCATCGGTTGTTTTGCGCTTGCCCCTTGCAGTTTTTTAACTCTCACGGGTTGCCTAGAAAGCGGGTGTTGTTTTTCGCATGAGCATGTTCTCCAGAATCATTTCCAGCCAGATCAACTGGGACAAGGCCGATACCGAGCAAAAGCTTGCCGCGCTGTCCGAGTTGCCGCCAAACGACCCGCTGCTCGAGCAGCTGGCTCTGCACGACGCCGACGAGAGTGTGCGTCACAAGGCCATCGAGCGCATGGAGGGCGAGGCGCACTGGCGGCTGGTCGGGACGATACGGGCCGCAGATGAGGCCTGCCTTGCCGCCAGCCTGGGAGTACAGCTAGAGGACGACATCATTGCCTCGGGCGACCGGGTCGCGCAGCTGATTTCGGCGCCTGCGTCGTTTCGCATTGCCTTGGTGGCGCATGCCAAAGGAGAGGCGCTGGCCAAAGCGCTCGCCGAAACACTGGATCAGGATGGCGATCGCGCCCAGGTGGTGCGCGGCAAGGGAGCCATCGACGCGCGCGCGGCCGCCGCGCGCGCCATGCGCGATGTGCCGCTTCTGGAGGCGCTGGCCCACGAATTTCGCGACAAGCAGCGCCGCATCTACCGCGCGGCGCGCGATCGCGCCGACGAATTGCTTGCCGCCCGCGAGGTATGCCGCCACGCGCTGGAGCTGTGTGAGCGGCTGGATAGCCTGCTCGCGCGTCATGAGCTCACGCTCACCGCATTTACCAATGCGGAGCGCGAGTGGCTGGCGCTCTCGCCCTCACCGGCGCAGGATGCCGAAGAATTTGCCGCGCTGAAAGCGCGCTATGAGGCGCTGCAGGACAGGGCGCGCGCCTTGCTGCAGGAGCAGGGCGAAACCTGGCGCGACGCCGAACGGCTGAAGGTCTCGCTCGCCGAGCTGGCTGCCCGCTCCGAAACCGATGAATCCGTCGAACCCGAGGCACTCGAGGTCCTGATCGCCGCGCGCGAGGCGGCTGCGGCAAAGCTCGCGCAAGCCGCTTTCGCGGCATTGCCGAAAGAACGCAACCACCTGGTGGAGACGATCGGCAAACTGACCGAACGCCACGCGATTCTTGCCACCGAGAGCAAAGCACTGGCCACCGCCCGACGGCTGGTCGAGGAATTGCGCGCCGATCCGGCGGTATTGACGCCCGCCTGGCGCGCCGATTTCGCCCGCTCGGTAGCCATCGTCCGCCAGGCGCTGCGTGCGCCGATCGAGGAAGCGGCCACTGCGGCGCGCGCCACCATTGACGCCGCCACACGGCAGCATATCGAGGCGCAGCGTGCCGTTGAGCAGCAGTTCCGCGCCGAAATCGAAGCGCTGGTGAAGCAAATGGAGCAATTGCTGGACAAGGGTCAGCACCAGCAGGCCAATGAGGCCGCCAACGCGCTCAAGGAAAAGCGCGGCGAAGTCGCCGCGTCCCGCCCGTTGCCCCCCGCGCTGGAGTTCCGCCTGAAACGCTGCCAGGACCGTCTGGCGAAGATGAACGAATGGAAGCGTTTTGGCGACGTGCAGGCGCGCGAGGCTTTGTGCCGCGAAGCCGAGGCGCTGGTCAAGCGCGTATCCCGGCAGGAGAAATCACTGGCCCGGAAAGAAGCGCCTGCCGATTTCCCCTGGCCGGTGTCACCGCAGGCGGTCGGACACGCTGCTGTCGATGACTCGCCTGCCGATTTCCCCTGGCCAGTTTCACCGCAGGCGACCGAGCACGCTGTAGTCGAGGACTCCCCTGCCGGGTCTGCCGCAGCCAGCGAGTTGCCGCAAACTCCTCCGACAGAAGCCGCGCCGCTGGATGCGCCTGCAGCACTGCAAGAGCCTGCCGCCACGAACGCGGAGGAAATCGAAGCACCTGCCGATGCCGAGGAACACGCGCCACCACCCGACACAAAAAATGCGCTTGTTCACGCCGATCCTGACCTGCCCCCCCTTAAACCGGATGAGCTTGCACAGGCGGTGCGCGATCTTCAGGCGCGCTGGCAGAAGCTCGACAAGGGCCAGGGCGCTTCCTCCAAGGGGTTGTGGGAACGGTTTCGCCGCGCCTGCGACCGAGCCTATGCACCGGCGAAGAAGCATTTCGAGGAGCTGGAAAAGCAACGCTCGGAGAATGCCGAGAAAAAGAATGCCGTGCTCGACAAGATCGCCGGCCTCAACGAACGCATTGTCGATGGCGCCGAATGGGGCAAGGTCCTGAACGAGCGCGGCGAGCTGGTCAAAGCCTGGTTCGATGCGGGCGCCCTGCCACGCAGGAATGCCAGGGCCATGCAGAAGCGGTTCGACGCCCTCACCGCCGAGATCGATGCCAAGCTCGATGCACGCCGCGCCGCGGAACGGGCGCGCCGGCGCACCCTGATCGACCAGGCCAGGACGATTGCCGAAAGGCCGGCCGATGGCTCCAGCATGGCAGCCATGATTGCGCTGCAAAAACAGTGGCAGGAAGGGATCAAGGGCGCGATCCGGCTGAAAGCGAAGGAAGATCAGGCGATCTGGGAGGAGTTTCGCGCCGCAGGCTCGGCACTGTTTGGCAAGCGCGATGCGGACAAGGCGGCGCGCAGCGGCGAACGCGACGCGCAGGTGGCCTCGCGGCGCTTGCTGGTTGATGAACTGCAGGCGCTGGCCGCGGGCAACGACGCCACGGCGGTCAAGCGTAGCATCGACGAATTGAGCGCGCGCTGGCATGCCATGGAATGGCCGGAGCGCAGGCCTCTGCGCGAATGGGAACAGAAGTTCTCCAATGCCCGGGCAACTGCGATCGCCCGCATTGCCGCGATCCGCAATGAAGCTGAAGACCTGCTGCGCGCTGCTGCGGCGGCACGTCTTGCAGTGGTGGAACGCGCCGAGCAATCCCTGGGCAACGGCAACACCCCCGACATGGACGCGGTGCGGGCCGAAGTGCAGGGCATGCTCGCCGCAGGCGAAAAACCGGATGCCAGGGTCGTGGCCCGTTTGAGCGCCCTGGAAGCAGCGGTAAAAATAGGACCCGATGCGTGGCGCGCCCAGGCACAAAAGACACAGACCGAACGCGATGCGCTTCTGCTCGAACTGGAGATCGTGCTGGGCCTGCCTTCGCCGCCAGAACTCGAAGCCGAGCGTCGCATGCGCATGCTCCGGCGCCTGGCTGAAAGCAAGAACTCCCGCTCGACCCCGCCGCTGATGGCGCCCGACGCCCCCAAGGCTGTCGAGAAGCTGCTGGCGCTGCCGCTGGCCATGCAGGGGGTTCAGGCGCGCGTCGAAGCGGTTATCGAAGCGGCGCGACGCAAAGGAAAGTAATTCCGCGCACATTATTGACCGGGAAGCGCTGCTGATTGGCAGAAGTCCTACATGTCCAGTCAGCCGGCGCCATGCCTTCGAAGCGCTTCACGCCCCGTATAGAAATTGCAGGCACTGCAGCTTCGTGGCAGGTACCTGAAATTGCAGCAAAATTTGTACTGCCCCCACCACCCTGCATGTAATTTTCATACTTCGCACGCGCTCGCCCTTCCTGTGATGCTCTTTTCACTGCGCGATGCTCCACGTACAACGGTCTGAATTCTTTGGCTTTTATAACTATCACACGGCGGAGTTCATTCTCTGGCACGACCTATGCAAGTGATAGGGCAAGAAGCAAAGAAATCAACCGGAGAACATCATGAGAACCGCCACCTGCACAATGACCGCCCCCGAAATCGCTCTCGCGAATCTGGAAGCTGCGGCAGAAAAATTCAACACGGTTACTGAACACGTCACGGCAACTACGAGAACCGTGATGCTGATGGCAGCCGCCCCCTTCATCGGACTCCTGTTCGT
>CAIOLO010000157.1 GCA_903859155.1 uncultured beta proteobacterium | reverse complement strand
TAGTTGACCTGTAGTATGCACAATTACGCTTTGTACGAAGATCGCTCACAGTTCAAATATCTGCAAAGGAAAAAATGGCGATGCCAGATTGTGTCAGCTTTGCATCTTCCAGTGGTTTTTTGGGGCAGGCTCGGTGGAGCACTGTGGCGAAATCGAGCAACATTAAACCGCAATAAGTGACTTCCCGAGAAATGGGGGGCGCGATGACTGTAGGTAGCGATTGACGACTTGCGTGACATCTATCCCTAGCCTCGGGCAAGTTCACGAGACAGTCACCGAGCGCTTGTCCAATGCATATCGGTTTCCCAATACAGGGTGTTGGCACCGAATTTGGTGTGAAACAACATGGCATCAAATGAGTTTGAAGCAGACGTAGTCGTCATTGGCGGTGGCGGGGCCGGACTGTCGGCAGCGAGCGAGGCGGCTCGCCTCGGCCGAAGTGTGATCTTGCTGGAGAAGAATCCCAAGCTCGGTGGCAGCACTGCATGGGCCATCGGGTCCGTCACGGCCATCAATACGCCGCACCAGCTTCGTGCCGGTATCAAGGACTCCCCCGACGAGCACTTCGAAGATCTCGAGAAATTGGCCGGGGCGTTGGCGTTCCGCGACAACCTTGTCCTTCGTCGGATCCTGGTGGAGCACACGACGGAGATGTTCGAGTGGCTGCTGTCGATAGGGGTCGTCTTCATGGGACCTATGCTTCAGCCACCGCATCGTTATCCGCGAATGCACAACGTCGTCCCCAACTCCAGTTCGTTTCCTTACCACTTGGGGCGACATTGCCGCCGCCTGGGCGTGGATTTGTGCCTTGCCGTGACGGCGAAGGAGTTGATCGTAAAAAGAGGCCGGGTTACCGGGGTAATCGCGAGCACTGCGAGCGGAGAGGAACGAAGGTACCTTGCCCGCAGGGCGGTTGTGCTGGCAAGCGGCGATTTCAGCGGCGGGCGGGAACTCAAGGCGCGTTATGCCTCCGGCCTAGCCGCCGGTGTCGACGCGGTCAACGCTACCAATACCGGCGACGGCCACCGGATGGCGCTTGGGCTGGGCGCAAGCGTCATCAATGGCGACCTCTTGTCGGGACCAGATATTCGCTTTGTTCCGCCAGAGCGATCGAGTCTGGTGCAGCGTCTTCCTCCGATCTGGGCAGTAGGGCAGGCGGTGCGACTCGCCGTAGATTATCTGCCGGCGGCGATTTTGCGGCCGTTCCTGATGAGCTTCGTGACCACCGCGCTTGGCCCCGAGCCGAGCCTCTACAAGGAAGGAGCCATCCTCGTCAATGCGAAGGGAGAACGCTTTGCCGACGAACTCGGCAACCCCGAAGACGAACTGGTGAGCCAGCCGGAAGGCATCGGGTATATCGTTCTCGATGGAGAGATTGCCCGCAGGTTTGCCGCTTGGCCCTATTTTATTTCGACCGCACCGAGTATCGCTTATGCTTATTTGCCGGACTACAAACGAAATCGGCGCGACATTTATCACGAGGCCGGCAGCGTCGAGTTGCTCGCCCGGCGCCTGGGAATGTCACCGGAAACACTGTCGCGAACGGTCAGGGGCACTGCTGCGCCGGAAACCGGTCGCAGGGGGCTCATAGGGCCGAATTTCGTCGCTCTTGGTCCAATCAAGAGCTACGTCACGGTAGCCGAAGGAGGCCTTAAAGTCAGCGAGCATCTGGAAGTGCTCGGCCCGGGTGACACGCCGATTCCCGGACTGTTTGCTGGCGGAGCGACCGGTCAAGGCGGTCTTCTCCTCTACGGTCATGGCCATCATCTTGCGTGGGCGTTTGTCTCTGGCCGGCTTGCCGGTCGAAACGCGGCGCTCAACCTGGCGCGCGCCTGAGCGCCCCGGCGCCAGGCCTTCCCTCAACCTTGCCCGGATTTGCAGCCGCGCAGGGCGATCAGTTCTCGAGCTTGATGTTGGCGGCTTTGATGACTTTGCCAAACCTCACCGTGTCTGACTTCATCAGATTGGCTAGCTGCTCAGGTGAGGAGATGAAGGGCTCCATTCCCTGGCCAAGCAGCTTTTCCCTGAAGTCGGGTATGCCCAGGCTCTTGGCGATTTCGGTCGAGAGTTTGTCGATGATTCCCCTGGGGGTGCCGGCCGGCGCAAGGATCCCGAACCAATATTTCACGTCGAAATTTGCCAGACCGGCTTCGGTGAAGGTGGGCACCTGAGGCAGGGCGGATAAGCGAGCATCGCCGGTATACGCAACCGCCTTCAGTTTGCCGTTGCTGATATGGGGGATGGAGACAATCGGGGTCTGAAATGACAGTTGAACTTGGCCGCCGATGAGGTCGGTAACCGCCGGTCCCCCTCCTTTGTAGGGAATGTGCTGCATTTTTACCCCCGCCATGAGGTTGAACATCTCACCTGCTATATGGGCGGCGCCCCCGCTACCCGCCGATGAGTAATTGAGTTGTCCCGGCTTGGATTTGGCCAGGGCGATGAACTCCTGCAGACTGTTGGCCGGTACCGAAGGATTGAGCAATAAAAGGTACTCGCTGCTCGCTATCGTGGCGACGGGAGCGAAGTCCTTGATGGCGTCGTAGGGAGTGGCGGCGAGGAGAGGTGTGATGACGTGGCTGCTCGGCGCCAGCAGAAGGGTGTAGCCATCGGGTGCGGATTTTGCCGCAGCTTCTGTGCCGATGATGGTGTTGCCGCCGGGACGGTTGTCCACGATCACTTGCTGGCTCCAGCTTTCGGTGAGCTTCTGGCCGACAAGACGGGCCAATATGCTGGCGCTGCCTGCCGGAGCGTAGGGAACGATCAGGCGAATCGGCTTACCGGGATAAGCCTGCTGGGCAGCGGCGCCGCACGCAAGAGTCAGCAGCGCGGTCACGAGCAATATTCGGTTCAAGGTCAGCTTTCGCATGATTTACTGGGGCTGGATGTTGGTTTCTCTGGCGATCTTAGCAAATTTCTGAGCGTCGGCTTTCATCGTTTCCGTGAACTGCTCCGGAGTGGAACCCCGAATGGTCAAAATATCCATCGACCCCATTTTCTGGACAAACAACAGCACAAATAACAGAACCCTACTCGACCATGGCGTCTATTTCTGATCAGTCTGGCCAACAAAAAACCGGGATGTTTATAAAAGCAGTTACGCCATGACCACGCCGAAACGACCCAACATAGTGGCGAACCTCGCCAACGACAGCACCACACCCTGCCCCGCCGCGCTACCAACGAACTCATGCAACTTTGCGGTGATAGCAGCGCAGGAGTCCACCAAGCCGTTCGTGACATTCGATCACGGCATCGGGCCGCCGAGGCGCAGGCGCCCATTCAGTTGTTCCATCAGAATCCGGTTCTCGGCAGCCAGATATTCGTTTCGCCGCGACAACTCCTCATCTACCGTGCCGGTGATGTACGCCAATACCTTCCGCCAATCCATAAACGCCACGTCGTCGCTTCCTGAGACGACCGAGGATTTTACGGCACGCTGGGAGACTGGATTGAGTTCTGGATGCGAATACTGATTGTCCCAAAACTCTGTGCTTTCAACGGTTTCCTATTTTTTGACCTTACGGGGTGATGTCCGATCGCGAAACACTCAACGCCGACAGGCTGACCAGAGCAATCACTGCTACGGATAGCAGTGGTACGCTCAGACGAGGGCAGTGGGAGGCTGCCACACCCAAGGGCGAGCCGCTCGATCTCTGGTCTGCCACGCCTCGATAGTCGCCGTGTCTTTAAGAGTCATTTCAATTTCATCCAGGCCTTGTAACAGCGTTTGCCGGCGCCTTTCGTCCACTTCGAAGGTGAATACAGAGCCAGTCGACGTGCTTATGGTCAATGTCACCAGATCCGCCTTGAACGATGCCTCCGCGTTGGCTTGCGACGCAAGCTCTTTGATGTTCTCCTCCGACAGAACGACTGGCAACAAGCCGTTCCGATAGCAATTGGCAAGAAAGATGTCTCCAAAGCTCGGCGCGACGATGCAACGAATACCTATGCCGAGCAGTGCCCAGACCGCCCGCTCCCGCGAAGAACCGCAGCCGAAGTTCGGACCAGCAAGCAGGATCGGCGCCCCGCGGAATTGCGGTTGGTTGAGCACAAAGTCCGGATTTTCGGCGCCGCCGGGCAAGTACCGCAATACCTCAAATGCACAGGGACCGAGCTCCTCGGGCGAACGCGATATCACCTCCACACGAACGATGGTATCGGTGTCGATGTTGGGGATGAGCAGCGGCGCGGCGGACCCGCTAACGAAACTGAAGGCTTGCATGGTCAAAGTGCCCGTGGGTCGGTAATGAATCCGGTGACGGCCGCCGCCGCCGCAGTGGCGGGACTTGCAATATGAGTGCGCGCCTCGGGCCCTTGACGGCCGACAAAGTTGCGGTTTGATGTCGAAATCGATCGTGCCCGCGGAGGCACGCGCTCGCCGTTCACCGCAGAGCACATCGAGCAGCTCGGCTCACGCCATTCAAATCCTGCTTCGGTGAAAATCCGGTCAAGGCCTTCTGCCTCGGCATCGCGCTTGACGTTTTCGGAACCTGCCACCACCCAGGCCCGCACACCGCCCGCAACACGTCGTCCCCGCACCAGTCCTGCGGCCACACGCAGATCCGAAAGCCTCGAGTTGGCGCAAGACCCGATGAAGACGTAATCGACCTTGGTGCCGGCAATAGGCCGCCCAGGCTCCAGCCCCATGTATGAAAGCGCGGCCTCCAGGGCTTTCCCGGCCGGTGAGCCATGCACCTCACGCGGATGGGGAATGATGCCGTCAACACCGATGGCATGTTCCGGACTCGTTCCCCAGGTAATAGTGGGAGGAACCTCTGACGCGTCGACGTATTCTTCCCGATCGAAAATGGCATCCGGATCGGAGTTCAGCCCCTGCCAATACGCGACAGCCCTATCGAACTGCGACCCGCTCGGGGCGAATGGGCGGCCCTGCAGCCAGGAAAACGTTGTTTCGTCGGGCGCAATCATGGCCATGTTGGCACCCAACTCTATGGAAAGATTGCACAACGTCAGCCTGGCCTCGACATCCATCGCCTCGATGGTCGAACCGCCGTACTCGATGGCGCAGCCAGTCCCGGCCGAGGTTCCAAACCGGGCAATGAGATCGAGCATCAGATCCTTCGAAGAGACGCATCGACCCAATCGGCCTTCGAAACGAACCCGCATGCTCTTGGGCTTCCTCAGCCTGAGTGTTTGCGTTGCGAGCACGTGAGCGACATCCGATGTGCCGATCCCGAAAGCAAGCGCTCCAAGGCCGCCGTTGGTGCAGGTGTGGCTGTCTCCGCAAACGAGTGTTGTTCCGGGAAGCACGAGGCCCAACTCCGGTGCCATCACATGCACGATGCCGTGTCCAGGGGTGCCGAGTTCGAAGAAGCGCACCCCTGAGGTTCTCGTCCTTTCCTTCAAAGCACGCCAGAGACGCCCGCCCTTTTCAAGCGTCATCCCGGTGCGCCCAGGCTCGCTCGATATGGCGTGATCCGGCGTCGCAACCGAGAGCTCAGGATTGCGCACGGAAAGGCCGCGTCGCTCCAGTTCTTCCAGCGCCAGGGGGCCGGACAAATCGTGCAACAGATGGCGATCTATGTGCACGAGCGCCCATTCATCACCCAGATCGCGGATGAGGTGCGCGTACCAGACCTTATCGAACAACGTCTTATGCATCCCCGCCTCTGCTAGCCTTTCGGCTTATCTGCCTTGGGTGCCTGCGCTGACTCGTTTGCAGGCCCTCGCCGGAGCGCGTTCCACTCATCGGCTCCGAAGCGTCGAAAGCTGTCCGCCACGCTCATGCGAGGGATGGGCGGGAGGTGGGTGGTCTTCAGCAACTGCAGCGCATCGTCACACGCTTCAATAGTCGCCTTGGAAAGAATTCCCGGCACGATGCACAGTGCATAGCCCATTTTCGCCGCTTCGCGCAAATCGACCACCGGGGTCTTGGTTCCCGGAGCGAGATTGAAAAGGCAGGGGCCATTGACGAGCTTCGGGATCGCAACTACCTCCTCCATTGTCTGGGGCGCTTCGACAAACGCCATATCGGCACCGATCGACAGCGCGGTGTTGGCGCGAGCAATTGCTTCTTCAAAGCTGACGACCGAGCGGGCATCGGTGCGGGCGATAATCAAGAAATCCGGATCCCGTCGTGCAGCGAGCGCCGCGGCAATTTTTGCGGTAAATTCCTCCCGGCTGACGATCTCCTTGCCTTCAAGATGCCCGCACCGCTTCGGTGCCACCTGGTCCTCCAGATGGAGCGCTGCAACGCCCCGTAGCTCATACTCTCTCACGGTGCGAGTGACGTTCAGCTCATTGCCGTAGCCTGTATCCGCGTCAGCGATCAGGGGAATGTTTGTCGAACGCGCAATGGCGGCGGCATTTTCCACCATTTCAGTCATTGTCAGCAGGCCGAAATCCGGGTAGCCGTAGGCTGCCGATGTGCCTGATCCTGTCATATAGACCGCTTCGAAACCCGCCTGCTCGACCAGACGGGCGGTCATTGCGTTGAAAGCCCCCGGGGCGACGAGCATTCCTTTGTAAAGCAGATCGCGTAACTGTCTTCCGGCACTGGTACGCATTGCAAGCTCCTATCGCTCTCTGTTATTTGTCGAGGGGTGGGTATTTGGCAAGGATGGGGGCGAGGTAATCAATTTCGCGTTGCAGCTCCGACTCGAATGCTTCCGGCGTGTTGAAGATCGACTGGCCACCGCTTGCAGCAATCGAGGAGCGTAGTGATTCATTTGCGGATACAACTCTTACCGCGCTCGCAATCGCATCAAATATGGGCTGCGGCGTGCCCCGTGACACCATCAGGCCGGTCCAGCCCGTCCCGTAAACCGGATACCCTTCCTGCTCCATGGTAGGGACCTGGGGCATGGAATCAGCGCGGTTCGTAGTAAGTACCGCCATGACCTTCATTGTCCCGTTCCTGACATGCGGGAGTTCCGTGGCCACCGGCGCCAGCCCTATGGTGACATGGCCTCCGATCACATCGGTGATCAGCGGTGCAGTTCCGTTATAGGGCACTCTGACAATATTCTTGAGCCCGATGACGTCCATCAGCTGCTTACCTATCATCTGACTGTACAAGGTGCCACTTCCCCAGCTGCACGATTGCTGGGGAGATTGACAGTGCGCGACCAGATCTTTGACTTTGCTACCTGGAAATTTCGATGAAACACCCAGGGCAAGCGGAGTATCCACTAATTTTGATATCAGCCTGAAATCCTTCAGCACGTCGATTTTTGTATCGGGCATCGATGCTTTCCAGAGAAGTATCTGATTGACCGAGGTTGCAATTGTGTACCCGTCGGCTGGAGCACTCAGGACGCGCTGCGTGCCAATAACCCCGTCTGCGCCTGCCACATTCGTGACAATCACTGATTGCCCCCAATGACGCGATAAGGCCTGGCCCAGTGAACGGGCCAAAACATCGACCCCGCCTCCTGCCGGGTAAGGGACCACTATCGTGACCGCGCGGTTGGGAAAGACCTGGGCTGAGGCGAACTGCGAAGCCAAAATCGCAGCGAGCGATACAAGAAAAGCAGTCCTATGGGTAGCAAGGTTCGAGAAAAGTTTCACCCATTCCTCCCAAGCGGTAATCACTGCGGCCCGATCCCGACGCCTACGTCGTAGAAATGTCTGATTCGGAGTTCCCCGACATATTGGCGTATGCATTTGTGCGTCTCGGCGACCAGCCGCGGGCATTGAACGTCTGTCTGACTTGGCATGATACCCCCTGAAGGATTAAATATTACTTGTCCCATTTTCGACTACTACTCCAATTGGATTTGCTTGTCTTTCCTGTCAGTTATTTTCGATCGTTATGTTTGCATCTTTGATAATCGCGCTCCACTTGACCCGCTCCGACTGAAGATATGCCTCATGTTCGTTGGCCGAACCGCCTGCCGGTTCCGCGTTCAATTTCAACAACTGAGCACGTAGATCCGGCATCTGGAGCATACGGTTGAGCTCCTGGTTTAAACGGGTGACGATCGCAGTAGAAACGCCCGCCCTAGTCATCATGTTGTACCAGGACGAAACGTCAAAGCCTGGCAGGCCCGCCTCCTCGAAAGTTGGCACTTCCGGCAGAAGCCCGGATCGACGCGGCGCAGCAATAGCAATTGCCTTCAGCCGGCCGCTCGCCAGGTGAGGTATGACGGGACCTGGAATCGAGAACAGTAGGTGAACCTGGCCTCCAAGCAGATCGGAAATGGCAGGAGCGGCACCTTTATAGGGAACGTGCCGGATATCGACCTGGCCTGCTCTTTTGAGCAGTTCACCACCAATATGAGCGGTACTGCCGTAGCCGTTGGATGACGCGTAGTTAAAGTAACCGGGTCTGGATTTAAGGACGGCCAGCAAGTCCTTCAAGTTGGCGGCGGGGACCCCAGGATGCACTACCAACATATAGGGGACCCGAACCAATAACGCTACGGCGGCGAAGTCTTTTTCAACATCAAAGGGCAAATCGCGGTAAAGCAAAGGATTAAGCACGAGCAGGTTTTGGGCCCCGATCATTACTGTGTAGCCATCGGGTGCCGACCTGGCAACGGTTTGCACGCCGATGTTGCCGCCAGCGCCCGCCATGTTTTCCACGACAATCGCCTGACCCAGCCTCTTGGTCAGGCGCTCGGCAAACAGGCGCGCAAGAATGTCGGTGGGTCCGGCCGCGCTCGAAGGGACGATAAATCGTATTGACCGCGTCGGATACTGCTCGGATTGTGCTACTCCGATATCGGGGGCGAGCACCGCGCACAAAAATACCATGAACATCCATGACGAAAATTGCCACATTTTCTTCTCCTTGCTCGTTGGTGCAACTTGGCGACTGAAGCGTAACACCCAGTCCTGGCAGTCTGTGGTGTTACCCCCTGTCAATGCTTAAAAAACAACGCCTCGTCCGCGCGACGCACTGCCCCCTCAAGCGATGCTTGCTGCGGCTGTAAACCCCTCGCCAGAAGCTTCTGCATGGGCCACACAGCGGAGAGTTCACTTGCGGCCGCTTTCAAATTAGCCACGAACTCAATCAGTTTCTTCCTAGGCAGCCTCGTTACCGGTCCTGCTATTGCCAGAGCACCGATGACAGGGCTGCCTGGTGTTTCATCTGCCTTGATGGCGACCGCGACGGCATTGACGCCCGGCGCCCCCTCGTCCAGATTCAAGCCGTAGCCCCGCGCTCGAGTTTTGCGCAGCTTGTCGAACAGTTCCGGAAGCGTTCGCACCTGCTGGCGGCCGGGAGATGATTCTTGCGCCTCGAACCCATGTTTCAAAACAAGCCGAGCCGCTTCCTCTTCAGACAAAGACGCCAGCCACACCGCACCGCAGGCGGTGGCGTGCAGATTGGATTGAGGAGCCCCTGTCGCAACATAGCGCAGCGCGGATTGCGAACCCTGCGCCCATGCCACGCTTATTAATTCCTCACCATCAACAATTCGCATCTGCACGAACTCGCCTACCGCTTCGGCGAGATGATCAAGAGTGGGTTGGCAGGCATTTGTCAGCCCGGATGCCTCCAAATGACGAAATCCAAGTGCCAACAGCCGCATTGTCAGAACATATTGCTGGGTCGCCGGATCCTGGCGGATATAACCTTTTGCAATCAGCAATCGCAGTATCAGATGCAAGGAACTCTTGGGCAAGCCGAGCTTGTCGCTGATCACGCTTAGCGGAAGCCCAGTCCGCGCTCGCGCCAGCAGTTCAATTACGGTAAAAACACGATCGACGTTAGACATCAATGGCCCGCCATTTGGTTAGCCAACAGCCGCACGCGCATGCTCTTCCATCAATTTGCGCAGTTTTTCGGTCGCCTGCTCATCGACCTCAAGGCTGGTGCCATGAATCACAACACCGTAATCATCGCGCGCTCCCTCCGGTGTCACATAGCCTTGTCGAACGTCCTCTAACACTCTAGCGATGGGGCGCTTGAACGCGGGGCCGCGGCCCCCCCCGCCCCCTGACAGAATTTCCAACCTTGTGCCCGCCTCAAGCGGCACGGCAGTCGCCTTCAGGACCCGTTCGGGCTGTGTTTTGCCAGGGCGATGAATAACTACACCCCCAACCTTGGCTGCGTTGCCGCCGAACAAGCCCCATGGCGGACACTTGGTTCGTTCAAATCCGAAATTGGCGTGGCAATCGTGCAATACGCGATAGACCTTGCACAAGCCAAGGCCGCCGCGCCATTCGCCCGCGCCAGCGCTGTCCGGACGCCATCTGTAGCTTTCAATCAGGATTGGCGAGAACGTTTCTTCCACCTCCAAGGGGATGTTCCGCGTATCGCCGTGGGTGACCGTTTTCAGCGGGGAGAAGCCGTCTGCAGCGGGCTGCGCGCCCCATCCGCCCAGCACCGTGTCCATGGTCGAAAAACGCTGTCCCGTCTCCGCATTGCGTCCGTAGAAGCTATAGAGGCCCTGCCCGGCATGATGCCCTGCGGCAACTCGATCCGGGACCACTTGGCTGAAGGCAAGATAGATCGTGTCGATCACCGTTTTAATGGGCAGGTTCCATTTCCCCATTGCGGCGTTATCGGTAGCGCTGATCAGCG
Source organism: uncultured beta proteobacterium (assembly GCA_903859155.1). Taxonomy (GTDB): domain Bacteria; phylum Pseudomonadota; class Gammaproteobacteria; order Burkholderiales; family SG8-39; genus 2-02-FULL-62-17. The sequence continues at coordinate 42,036 of CAIOLO010000157.1, read as the reverse complement.
TTCCCTCCGGCAATACAATTTTTAGAGGTCGAAATGCGCCTTCACAAGGCGGCAGTGCCGGCATCACCACGCTCTTGAATGCCACTCTCGCTGCGGCCAATCCGGCGCTACGCCCGCCGTTCATGGGGCCTCGCGTCTGGGCTGCAGTGCCGGTAAAGTCCACCGTTATCTGGCCTTCACCAACCGTTACCGCCACCTTGATGGGAATGGTTGTATCGAGATCAATGGCGTCGTCATCAAGGAAACTCTCGGCCTCGTAGCGCCCCGGGGGAATCATACTGATCTGCTCACGCACGAACGCTTCAGACTGATCCCAAGTGTTGAGGATACTGGCCTCGACTGTTTCCCAGCCGTACTTCGTAATAATCGCCAACCAGCGCTCGCTGGTCAGCGTGCACGCCGCAATTTGCGCAGCCATGTCCCCGAAGGACAACTCGGGAAAGCGAATGTTGTGCCGAATGAGTCGGAGGATCTCTTCGTCAGGCTTTCCTTTCTTATGGACCTTCACGCTTCTAATCTGCAGGCCTTCCTGGTAAATCTCCGTAGTCTTCGTAGAAAGGGACCCAGACACGCTCCCGCCAACATCGGTCCAATGCGCCCGGGTGGCCGAAAAGCCGACGAGTTTTCCTTGCCAATGGACAGGCATGTAGAGCACAACATTATTGAGGTGCTGACCACAGACAGCGGCGTAGTTGATGAGCAGTACATCGCCCGGATCGAAGCCGCTCTCTCCATAAATCTCCAGCCCATCACGCACCGGTTCGCCGAGATCCGCCATGAAGGTTGGCACGCCCCCGCGACTTTGAGCTATCGTGTTCCCGGCTTTATCGAGAAAACCGATGCAGTAGTCTTTTACCTCGTAGATGATCGGGCTGAACGCTGTGCGCTCTAGATTGACCTCCCCTTCATCCAGGATCGCAACGAGCAGGTCGCGGATGATTTCAAGTGTGACCGGGTCCGCCGCAGGCGCCATATCGGTACGCGTGTCCATCAGTGCCTCCGTAGGGTAATGATGATATTTCCCAAATTGTCTATCTCGGCAATGTCACCGGGGCCAATGACTGTCGTTGACGCGTCCTCTTCGAGGACCGCCGGTCCTGCGATGCGTTGCCCAATCTTCAGGTCATCACGTTGCCAGACCTCACAGGGTGCCATGCCAGTTTCCTCGAACCAAACTTGCCGCTGTGATGGTTTTGCATTCGAGATTCCCTGTGTCAACGTAGCCCGCATTTCCGGTCGGATTGAAACGCCTTCGACGACAAGTCGCAGCATTACCACGTCAATGCCCATCCCCGCAGTGGCGTGACCGAAGCGTCGGCGATACGTCTCTTCGAATAAGCGGCGCCACTCTGCCCTGTCATCGGACTTAGTGGATAAACGCACTTTGATCGTGTGCTCCTGACGTTCGTACCGCATTTCGGCGTAGCGAATGTAGCGCACTGACTGGAAGGTCGTCCCGGCGCTGGAGAGTTCATCAGCGCCCTGCTTTTCGAGTTCTTGAAAACGCCGTTCCACGTCCTCGAGGTCCACGTCATCGAGCGAACAGGCAATCGTACCCGCAAGGTCGTAGCGGAAATCCGCGTAGAGCATGCCGTAGGCGGAAAAGTGCCCAGGTTTAGGTGGTACGACGACACGCTGCATACCGCTTTCCCGAGCGACGGCGACCGCATGAAGTGGCCCGGCCCCTCCGAAAGCTAACATCGCGAAATCGCGAGGGTCGTATCCCTGACCGATGGTGACCTTGCGCACTGCGGAGGCCATGTTGAGTGTCGCAACACGCAGGATTCCGGAGGCAAGCGCAAGCACGGGCTGCGAAAGACGTTCGCTAAGATGGTTCAATGCCTGCTCCGCCAAGTCCTTGCGAAGCGGCATGGCACCTCCCAGAAACCGCCCGGCGTCGAGTCTGCCTAGGAAAAGATTCGCGTCCGTGATGGTTGGCTGCTTACCACCGAGCGCATAGCACGCTGGCCCGGGAAGTGCTCCTGCGCTTTCCGGCCCTACTTCTAGAGCACCTAATTCATTAATACCGGCAATGCTCCCCCCACCAGCGCCGACTTCGACTATGTCCAGGACGGCCGCCTGAATCGGATAACCGCGCTCGTATCCCGCAACCCAATATATTGAGGAAACCGCAGCTTCACCTTCGTGGATAAGGACCGCCTTGGCAGTAGTTCCTCCCATGTCGAATGCGACCAGATTATTGAGGCCAATTCGTGCACCGACTTCGGCTGCCCCAGCCGCACCACCAACCGGACCGGATTCAACCAGCAGCAGCGAGCGAAGCCGTGTATCGGCTTCCGTCAACACGCCGCCATTCGATCCCATGAGGTAGAGCCGTCCTCCGAAATTAGCCTCACGCAACGAACCTCCAAAGTGTTTCAGGTAAGTCGCCACGTGAGGCGCGACATAGGCGTTGAGCACCGTTGTCACCGTCCGCTCATACTCCCGAAATTCTCGTGAGATCTGGTGTGAACACGATACGAAACAGTTAGTGTGATCCCGAAGATATCTCTCAATTTCGATTTCGTGTTGGGGATTGCGCCATGCGTGAAGCAGGCAGACGGCCACTGTCTCTATCCCTTCAGCCTGGAGTTTGCGACAAATAGCAGGCAACGCCCCGAGGTCCAGCGGAATAACCACATTTCCCTGTGCATCCATGCGCTCGGGCACTTCCAGACGGTCAATTCTCTGAACAAAAGGCGGAAGCCGACGGTAAAGATTGTTAAAGGCCTCAGGTCGACTGCCCCGACCGATTTCCAGAATGTCGCGAAAACCTTCCGTCGTGATCAGGGCTGTTCTTGCGCCGCTTCGTTCGAGCAGTGTATTAATGACTATCGTCGTGCCATGACGAAGAATCTCCACCGATGCTGGATTGATCCCAGCCTTAGCGAAACAGTCGAGCGCCCCTCTTTCGAAATCCGGAGGGGTCGTCGAACTCTTCGAAAATACCAATTTGCCGGATTCGGTATCGAGGGCTACAAAGTCAGTGAAAGTGCCACCGATGTCTACTGCAGCTAACTGCATATTCGCGACTCCCCGTCTCTAGATGTATAAATTGGAACAGCGTTCAACTTATGAATCCTATTCCAAAACATAACTGTCCGCAATTTCCTCGAAAACCCTCAAACCCGGTCGAGTCGGCCGGAGGAATTTCACCTCCAGCCTCTCACAGAACGGAGCATGAACCTCTCGACGCACTCCGCTCCCATCAGATAACACGCCGCGAAGCCCAAGTTTCCGGTGCGCAAATCGAGACACGCCGTGTCGAGGTGGCGGGAATCACCCAGCACCCCGATGAACGCTGGATGAAGCAAATGACACGGAACGTCACGATGGATGCGTGGGGCTTTCTGCAAAACAGCCACTATCTAATTCACGACCGCGATACGAAATACACGAAATCGTTCCAGACGATTCTTGCACCGGTTCGTATCCCGGGCAGGCGCTCCCGGAAATCGGGCAGGAACAGAATCCGCACCAGCTCGGTGCTCAGTGGCGCGCACCTGCCCGCGTCTGGCAGGCGATTCGCGAAACGCGCAACAGAAAACCAATGCCATAATAGGGACATAGGCGTGCCCGTCTGGCTATTCGTGTCCAGCCACGCATATGTGCTGCGCATCATTGCAGACACGTTGCTCCCAGGATAACCATCAAAGGGGTGTTGAATGACCGATTCGGCAATTCATGACGTGGTTGTCATCGGCGGCGGCCTTGCCGGCCTCGCGGCGGCGAACAAAGCGGCCGAGTCCGGGCTGCGGGTTGCCGTGCTGGAACAGGGCACCGAAGAACTTTACCTGTGTAACACCCGTATCACCGCTGGCGTTTTTCATGTCGCCAGGGAGACCATGCTCGATCCTCCAGAGGAGTTGCGGCGCCGTATTGAAGCCGCCACCTGCGGGTATTCCCAGCCGTCACTGGCCGATGCGCTCGCCAAGGATTCCGCGCGGACGCTGGAGTGGTTGCAGCAGCAGGGAGTCCGCTTCGTCAAGGCCAATCTGTCCGGAAAGATGAGAAATATGCTCGCGCCGCCGTCGGTGCGGCAGCCCGGATTGAACAACTGGAAAGGCCGGGCGGGCGACGTCATGTTGCGCACGCTCGGCACCCGCTTGAAGGAGCAAAGCGGGACCCTGCTTCGCGGCGTGCGCGCAACTGAACTGCTGATGCGAAACGGTATCTGTACGGGGGTCCTCGCGGTGAGCGGCGGTGAGAACATGCGCTTCGAATGTTCAGCTGTTGTCATTGCCGACGGCGGCTTCCAGGTCAATCCGGAAATGGTCCGTCAGCATATTTCGCCGGCGCCGGAGAGGGTCATGCGTCGCAATGCCGGAACGGGGTTCGGAGACGGGGCAAGGATGGCACAGGCGGCAGGAGCGAAGCTCACCGGCTTGAATCGCTTCTATGGCCACCTCCTGTATCGGGACGCAATGGAGAACGACCGGTTCTGGCCCTATCCGACGCTGGATTTTCTGGCCTCTGGGGCGATTGTGGTCGATGCAGAGGCACGGCGCTTCGTGGACGAAGGCTATGGGGGCACCCATATTGCCAACGCAGTCGCGGCACTGGCTGATCCGCTGGGCGCGACCATCATCTTCGATTCCCCCATCTGGAACGGCCCGGGGCGCGATTACGATCTGCCTCCCAATCCGCATGTGACGAATGCGGGCGGAAAGCTGGTGGAGGCTCAAACGCTGGAGGGATTGGCGCAGAAGCTGGGCATCCCGGCTGAAGCCTTGCAGCGCACGGTTTCCGATTACAACGCCAACCTTGCGCAAGGGGCGCTCGACAAGCTGAGCCCGCCGCGCTCCGCCCATCAGTTCAAACCATGGCCGATCGTGGCGCCGCCGTTCCTTGCCATGCACGTCTGCGCCGGACTCACCTACACGATGGGTGGGATTGCCACCGATGAGCATGGACGGGTGCTACGGGACGACGGTTTGCCGATATCGGGCCTGTACGCGGCGGGATCCTCGACTGGGGGCCTGGAAGGCGGGGAGTGCAGTGGTTACGCGGGCGGACTTGCGAAAGCGGCTGTCTTTGGCTTGCGCGCCGGCGAGTGCATTGGGCGCTCGGCCAAAGACGGGGTTCCGGTCGCCGCACCGCGGTGACATCATCACTGGAGGAATCGAGGAGCCTATGAAATCAAAATATTTCCGGATAGCAACCTGGTCGGTCGCAATGGCGATTTCGTTCGCCGCGTTCTCCTTGCAGTCCCACGCGCAGGCGTGGCCCAACCACCCTCTCCGCTTGATCGTCCCGTTCGAGCAAGGCGGCACATACGACCTGACCGCCCGACTGCTCTCTTTGCACCTTGTCCCGGTGCTGGGCCAGCCTGTCCTGGTCGAAAACCGGGCCGGCGCGGGCGGCAACATCGCAACAGAATATGTGGCGAAGCAACCCCCTGATGGATACACAATTCTGATTGCGGGCAGCGTCCATGTGATCAATGCAAGCTTCTACGACAAGCTGCCCTACGACCCGATAAAGGACTTCGACGCGGTTTCGTTGCTTACCACATCGTCGCTCCTGCTGACGGCCAACGCCAGCAGCCGGGCGACGAATATGAAGGAATTGGTCGCACTGGCGCAGTCGCAGCCCAAGGGTCTCAGCTACGGCAGCGCAGGGGTCGGCACGCCGCTTCACTTCGCAGCAGAGATGGTCAGATCTGCAACGCACGCAAATTTCGTGCACATCCCTTACAAGGGTTCGGGCGGAATCGCCCCCGCACTGCTCGCCGGGCACATCGACTTTGCCGTGACCGGCACCAATTCCGTGTTGCCGGGCATACGAAGCGGCAGGCTGCGGGCGCTCGCCACCATGAGCACGAGTCGCTCCTCGACACTTCCGGACATTCCGACCATCGCGGAGGCGCTCTCTATTCCCGGCCTCGCACTGGAAACCTGGATCGGGGCCCTCGTTCCTGCAGGTACCCCGAAAGTCATCATCACCCGGCTCCACACCGAAATGAGCCGTATCGTGCGCAATCCTCAGATAGTCAAGGAAAAGTTCGCGCCGATCGACATGGAGGGAGTGGGCTCCACACCAGAGCAGTACATGGATATCCTGAAGTCCGATCTCCAGAAATTCAGCAAACTCGCCAAAGAAGCCAATATTCGGCCCAATCAGTAGCCGCGGGCCAAAACAAGCGCAGACAAACATTGATACGCACGACACGCAGACAAATGCCAGGCACAGAAAAGAGGTACCCAGATGAAACCGGCAATCACTTTCGCTATTACAGGTGACACAATTGTCAACAGGCGGATTTCAGTGCGCACCGAAGAAAGATTTCTTTCCCTGGTCCGGATACTTAGGCAAGCTGACGTTTCCTATACCCACCTGGAAACACTGATTCATGATTATGACGGGCCTGAAACCTATCCCGCTGCCGAGGCCGGGTGGACATGGATGCGGTCGCCGCGCTTTGTTCCCGACGACCTGAGGTGGGCCGGATTCGATCTGGTCTCCATAGCCTCGAATCACGCCCTGGACTTTTCCTATGGTGGCCTTTATTCCACGTGGAAAGCGTTGAATGACGCTGGCTTGGTACATGCCGGCACCGGGAAAAACCTTGGCGAAGCGCGAGAGCCGGCTTACCTCGACACCTCCAAGGGAAGGGTAGCGCTCATTTCCATGTGTTCCACCCTCACTGGCTGGGCCAAAGCGGGTGAAACAAGGCAAGATATGATGGGTAGACCCGGAGTCAACCCGCTTCGCTACTATCACACGATTGATGCCAAGAAATTGGAAACGGTGAAGCAGTTCTTCTTCAGTCTTGGCTGGGAAATCCTTCAATCCGGTAAGCTTTGGTTGTTCAATCCGCCGGGCCTTCAGATGGCAACCTGGAAATTTGTCGAAGCAGACAAGAAAGGACTCACCACCGTAGCGGAGGAAGACGATGCCGAGGGGAATCTCAGGTCGATCAGGGACGCTGCAAGACAGGCTGACTATGTGATCGTGCACCTTCACAGCCATGAGTTTCAACCCGACAAAGGTCAGAGCGTACCGGCGGATTTCGTACCGCCTTTCGCGAGAGCCTGCATAGACGCCGGAGCGCATATTTTTGTGTGCCAGGGAAGTCATACGCCGCTCAGAGGAATCGAGATATATAAAGGGAGGCCCATTTTTTACGACCCCGGTGACTTCATGGGAATGAGTGACACGGTGAAGAAACTCCCGGCCGACTATTATTTCAGGCCGGGATATGCCCCTGAAGTACGAGGCTCGCAAGCCACCCCGGCAGACGCCTTTGACGCCAAAGGGGCATTACCCAAGAAATTGAACCCACCCGGCGGCAACTATGCCGGACGGGTTGTCGGGTCGGTAGTTGCCCTTTGCTCTCTGTCAGAAGAGGGGATGCTTACCGAGTTGAAGCTGCACCCTGTCAACCTCACCGGCGCTAAACCACGTTCGAACAAGGGGCTCCCTATGATGGCGACTCCCGAGATGGCCGGAAAGATCATCACGCATCTGGGAGAGTTGTCTGCGCCGTTTGGCACGAAGATTACGTACCGGGACGGGTGCGGTCTCGTTAAACTGTAGGACGAGACAATAGTCGGTAAAGGTTGTTTTCGCGGCGTGAAAACACTTCGCAATATCGTGGTGATGTCTTGCCTGGAGGAATCGGGATGCCTATGAACTCCGGTTATTTCCGGACAGTAATGGCCTAGCCGCTTGCAATAGCGATTTCGCTGGCGGCGTTTTCTTTGCAGTCTCAGGCGCAGGCGTGGCCCAACCACGCCCTCAAGTTTGTCGTTCCGTTCGAGGCAGGCGGTGAAAACGACTTCGTGGCGCGGCTGCTCTCGGTTCAGCTCGCGCCGGCACTGGGCCGGCCCGTTGTGGTCGAAAACCGACCCGGTGCGGGCGGCAACATCGGAGCGGATTATGTGGCCAAGCAGCCTGCCGATGCATACGCGGTGATGGTCTCCTCCGGCGGGTTCATAATGAATGTGAGCCTTTACAAGAAGCTGCCTTACGACACGATAAAGGACTTCGACGCAGTGCGTTGGTTACTCGAATGCCGCCCGTGCTGACGGTCTACGCCAACAGCCTTGCGACGAGTGTGAAGGAATTGCTCGCACTGGCCAAATCGAAGCCCAACGGTCTCAGCTACGGCAGCGCAGGGGGCGGCACGCCGCTCCACTTCGCGACAGAAATGCTCAGAGCCGAAACCGGTGCTAATTTCGTTCACATCCCGTACAAGGGTTCCGGCGGCGTCGCACCGGCACTGCTCGCCGGGGACATCGACTTTGCTATGACCGGAATTCGTCGGCTATGCCGAACATCCGGAGCGGCAAGTTGCGGGCGCTCGCTGTAATGAGCTCCAATCGCCTCTGGACAATTCCAGACATTCCGACAGTCGCGGAGGCACTCTCTATTCCCGGCCTTGCGTTGGATGGCCGGGTCGGGGCCGTCGTTGCTGCAAGCACGCCCAGGGCCATCATCGCCCGGCTCAGCACCGAAATAAATCGTGTCATGCACGATCCTCAGGTGGTCAAGGAGAAGCTCGCGCCAAACGCGTCATCGAGGGGATGGGTTCCACCCCGGAGCAGTTCACGGAAATGACCCAGGTTGCTTATGCCGTCGCTTTGCTACCCAGATCGGCAAAATTTCTGATCTTGACCGCGCCGTCCGGGAAACGCGCCACGACCTCCAACTGTCCACCCATCGCCTCGATGTGACTGCGCAGGGTTGACAGGTACATGTCGGTGCGCTTCTCCATTTTTGCGATGGAGGGCTGCTGGACATGAAGCAGATCAGCCAGCATCTTTTGCGACAGGCCACGCGCTTGGCGCAATTCGTTGAGCGGCATTTCGGCAAGCATCGCCTGCGCCTTGACCTCGGCCCGTGCTTGCGACTCTGGTGACATCTTCTGCCGTAGTACAGCAAATTTGTTAGCCATTGAGCAACCCTTCCTTTCGAAGTTGTTCCAAGTGTTCATCGTAAAGACCGTCGGCGATGGGGACATGAACGTCGTACCATCGGTCGTCTCCGGTCTTGTCCCCACCGATCAGCAAGATGGCTGATCGACGAGGGTCGAACGCGAACAAGGTTCGATACGGCCGACCGTTATGCTGAGTGCGCAATTCACGCATGTGGCTGTGTCTCGATCCGTGGATCCCACTGCTGTGCGGGAAGCCCAAATTGGGGCCCCGATCTTCTAGCAGACGCACCGACGCATCTACCGACTCCTGCTCATCCTCGGACAAGCCAGCCCACCACTCGCCGAAATCATCGGTGTATTCAACATCCCATTTCATGTCGGCCAGTATAGCCTCCACGGAATATTCCGTCAAAGGAATGATGTTGCGTCAACTTCGGCCGTGTCAGTTGCTTCGTGATGAGAAACGCTCGTTTCGTACAGATGAGCACACGCAAGGGGTCTGCTTTCGCATCTGGCGAAGAACGCGGACGAAAGATCAATTCTCGCCGCCTCCAACAAGAACGCCCCACCGCGACCAGTCGTGGTGTTCTGCCAAGGTAACAGGCTCGCCATCACTGAAATCAACCTGGAAGGGAGTGCTGATGCTCTTGAACGGTTCTTTGCCTGGATGGCGCCAGCAGAGAGGTAACCCCGATCCCCAAAAGGATAAATCGCGGATCAACGCTTTGAACCGCGTTTGCAGCGCCAAAATAATGTGGGGTTAAATGTAGTATAAAGCCATACTAACTACACATATTTTCTTTTATTATCATGTAGTTATATCAGAATCCTGACGGAGCAGAACGTACCACAGCACAAACCAGCTTAGGATTTCGGAACAAGTGAATCGAGCACTTGGGTTCCAAGATGGATTCGAACTGTCGAGACGGCGCGGTGGGAGGCCGAACCCATCAAGCGCTGCGACGCGCATGGTGGCAGGTTGTCAGCCGTCCGTGTTGAGTTTGTGGTCCGGGCAAGCAGCCAACGGCAGGGTAAGGCAAGGCTGGCTAAAAGGATGTTCTTATACTCGTAGCGGGAATAATGCTAGAATGTAGTCACATGAGTACTTACATCGAGGTGTGACATGAATCCAGAAACCTACTCAGGAAAAGTTACCGCCGTCGGTAATTCGACGGGTATCCGCTTCGATTCTGCTTTATTCAAGTTGCACCCCGAGTTTTCCGGCGACATTAGGGCCACAATTGTGGCCGATGGTCACATGCTTGTGTCAGCCAAGTCATCTCCAGCTGATATTGCAGAGGATGCCGAAGATCCGGTGATACTTGCCTTCCTGCATTTCATTGCGAAGGACATGCTCGACCATCCTGAAGATATCGCCCCGCTCGATGCCGCTCAGATGGATCGCATCGCCAGCCTTGTGGACGGCGTCGAAACAGACTGATCCGCGAAAGCAACGCGACTCATGATAAGGAACGGATGGCATCTTTACCGCCACCGGTTGTTTGCCCAGCGGCTTACTGAACTGGAGCAGGCCGTTGCTTCGTTGGCCGCGCGTGATCCAACGGGCTACAAGCTTCACCCCCAAACGAAATTGCTGGCTTCGGTGTTCAAGGCGATCAATGAGACCGTTCCTGCCAATCCGGCCGATTCCGTGTTTCGACTGGGTCATACACTCGGTGATTACAATGCGCACTGGCGCCGCGTCAAAAAGGGAATGCCTCAGCGGTATCGTTTGTTCTTCCGATTTGCCTCATCCCCACTGGCTTTGATTGTCTATGTCTGGCTGAACGACGAGGACTCGCTGCGCAAGGAGGGGGCCAAGACCGACGTCTATGCGCGGTTTCGTGCCATGTTGGAGCGCGGTGAGGTTCCGGCAGGTATTGAGGATCTGATTCGCGACAGTACGCCGTGATCGATCATTTTGAGGGGCACGCTCAACAACTTACAAAGACTCTTGGCGGAGAGAGAGGGATTCGAACCCTCGATACGGGGTAAACCGTATAACGCCTTAGCAGGGCGCCCCCTTCGGCCACTCGGGCATCTCTCCGCTGCTACAGGGGACGAATTCTAACAGGAATCCTTCACTCCCCCTCCAGGCTTTCGAAGTCGCTGGATGCCCGCGGCGTGTTCTGCCCCGGACATCCTTGCCTCGTTTCTCCGTGTCAGTTGGGCTGTTCGAGTTCGAAGGCACGGTGCAGTGCCCTCACCGCGAGTTCCATGTATTTCTCGTCGACCACGACGGCTATCTTGATCTCCGAGGTGGAAATCATCTGGATATTGATGCCCTCTTCGGCCAGGGTGCGGAACATCTTGGCGGCGATGCCGGCATGGGTGCGCATGCCCACGCCGACCATCGACACCTTGCACACCCGGTTGTCGCCACTGATGTCGCTGGCCTTGATGTGGGCTTTCACCTGGGTGTTGAGGACTTCAAGCGCTTTTTGGTATTCACCGCGGTGAACCGTAAAGGAAAAGTCCGTCATGCCTTGCGCGCCGGTATTCTGGATGATCATGTCCACGTCGATGTTGGCATCGCTGACCGGGCCGAGGATCGCGTAGGCGATGCCGGGACGGTCGGGCACTCCGGTAACCGTGATTTTGGCCTCGTCTCTGTTGAAGGCGATGCCTGAAATAATTGCCTGCTCCATTTTCTGGTCTTCCTCGAATGTGATCAGAGTGCCCGAAGCCGCTTCTTCAGCCAGCGGGATGTCGGGATCGGTCATGCTTGAGAGCACCCTCAGGGGTACCTTGTACTTGCCGGCAAATTCGACGGAGCGGATCTGCAGCACCTTCGAGCCCAGGCTGGCCATCTCCAGCATTTCCTCGAAAGTCACGGTGCGCAGGCGCCGCGCCTCGGGTACCACACGAGGATCGGTTGTATAGACACCGTCGACGTCGGTATAGATCAGGCACTCGTCAGCCTTGAGCGCGGCAGCCAGCGCGACCGCCGAAGTATCCGATCCGCCCCGTCCGAGAGTGGTGATATTGCCCGCATCGTCGGTCCCCTGGAATCCGGCCACGACCACCACGGTCCCGGCGTCCAGATCGGCACGCATGTGGCTCTCGTCGATGCTCAAGATCCGCGCCTTGGTAAACGCATCGTCGGTGAGGATGCGCACCTGCGGACCGGTGTAGCTCTTGGCCTTGAGCCCGAGTTGCAGCAATGCCATGGCCAGAAGGCCGATGGTGACCTGCTCGCCGGTGGAGGCGATAACGTCAAGTTCCCGGGCATCGGGCTCGGCCTGGATCTGCTTGGCTAGGCCGATCAGCCTGTTGGTTTCCCCACTCATTGCCGAAACTACGACAACAACCTGATGACCTGCCGACTTCCATTTGGCCACGCGGCGCGCGACCGACTGAATTCGCTCGACCGTGCCGACCGAGGTGCCGCCGTATTTATGTACGATCAATCCCATACCGAGCTTCCGAAATCGTTGAATTTTATCGCAAATTTCCCGTTTTATTCAAACTCGATTGCACCCCGGCCACAACGTCGATCGGACGCCCCGAGTCTGGCCGGCTCGCTGGCACGCTCCCTGCTCAAGAGAGTTGGGGAAACAACAAAAACGAGGGCGATTCGATGAAGATTCTGGACTTTTTTCTCAATCCAAGGGAAATCCGGCAACGTCTGGGGATGAATCAGGAACAATTCTGGACCCGAATCGGGGTGACACAAAGCGGGGGCTCGCGCTATGAAGGCGGTCGCACCATGCCCAAACCGGTCCGCGAGTTGCTTCGATTGGTTCATATCGAGCAGATAGATCTATCCAGGGTCAAAAAAGAAGATTTCGAAATCATCGAGTATCTAAAGACGCAGCAACCGCAGCTCTACCAGAGCCTGCGCCGCGACGCGCATACCCCCAATCACTATGGCGAGGAACTGGCCCACTAGGGTTTGCCAGACACTATTACCAGATACGCTGGGCCGGAGGGCCGGAGCGGACCGCAAGGTCCGCTTTTTTTTGCCCGCACCGCCGCTGACGCTCATCTACCGATCTTGCTGCCCGCCCCCTGAGGATGTTTTCTGAGTCGAGGCCCCCAAGCCAGCACCGCCAGGTACCCGCCGTAAATGATGAGACTGCCCCAGAACAGAAACGTCATAGAAATGCCAAACCGCCATGCGCCGACGCCGACCGCGCCGAACAGCCAGGCTGCGATAAACAGGGTCCCGACCGTCTGCCCTTCGCTAAGACCTGCGCGCAGCAGCATGTGATGCAAGTGGTTGCGGTCCGGCGCCATCGGATTGCGCCCCTGGGCCAGGCGACGCACAATTTGCGTCAGCGTATCCAGCAGCGGTACGGCCATGATCCAGACCACCGCCATGGGCGGCAGCGCGTCGGCATGCCCCTGCGACAGGCGGATCGACAGCCATCCCAGGGCGAAACCGAGCGCGGTGCTGCCAGCGTCGCCCAAGAACACCGAGGCCCTGCCCCGCCGTGAATGTCGCAGGTTGAAGGCGAGGAATCCGGCCACGGCGCCCATCAGCATGAAAATCACACCGGCCTCGGCGCCCGCCCCCTGGATCAGGGCAGCGGTCGCAAACCAGCCCAGCGCGATGAACACCACACCGCCGGCGAGCCCGTCCAGTCCATCCAGCATGTTCACACCATTGATGATGCCGACGACACTGAACACGGTCAGCGGAACCGCCCAGGCCCCCAGGTTCATCACGTGGCCGGTTTCAATCAGATCGCCCACATGGAGGATGACCACGTGGCCCGCATAGACCATGATCAACGCACCGAGAATCTGTGCCCCTATCCTGACCCGCGCAGAGGTTTCGGCAACATCGTCCCAAACGCCGACGGCCAGTAACGGCAGCAGCGCACCGATAAACGGCCAGCCGATCGCGCCAAACTCCTGTTCTGCAAGCAGCAGCGCAATGACAAATCCGGCAATGATGCCAAGGCCGCCGCACAGCGGCGTCGGCGTGGCGTGGTGTTTGCGCAGATCGTCGGGATGATCGAGCAAACCGACCTTCCCGCTCAGCGGCCTCAGGATGACGATGGCGACCGCTGTGACGACAAATGCAATGACGGCGAGCAGCAGAATATGCAACGTATGCTTTGGTTATTGTTTCTGCTGGCATTTTAGCGATATGCGGCGCCGCGCGCATCATCGCTGGAGGACGCCCGGGCGGCACCCCGTACAATAGGGCGATGACGAGTTCCACCGACATCGATGCCGCTGCCTCCGCCAACACACCGTATGCCGGCCTGACCCCCGACAGGGTTCTTGATGCGCTGGAGTCCGCGGGCTTGCATGGCGACGGGCGCCTGCTCGGATTGAACAGTTTCGAGAATCGCGTCTACCAGGTGGGGATGGAAGAAGGCGCGCCTCTGATTACCAAGTTTTATCGCCCCGGGCGCTGGAGCGACGCGCAGATCCTCGAGGAACATGCCTTTGTGCAGGAACTGGTTGATCGCGAGATCCCGGTGGTGGCCCCCAGCGTAATCAACGGGCACACGCTGCATGCCTTCGAGGGCTACCGCTTTGCCGTGTTCCCGCGCCGCGGGGGGCGGCCGCCCGAACTGGAGAATCCCGACACACTGGAGTGGATGGGACGATTTATCGGCCGCATCCATGCGGTGGGCGCGATCCGGCCGTTCGCATCGCGCCCGGCAATCGACCTGGACAGCTTCGGCAGGGAACCGCGCGACTGGCTGCTGGCCAACCATTTCATCCCCGACGATCTGTACGATGCCTGGTCGAGCACCGTGGAGCAGGCGCTGGGAGGCGTACGGCGCTGCTATGAGCGTGCGGGCAAGGTGGCCACGCTGCGATTGCACGGCGATTGCCACGCCGGCAATGTGCTCTGGACAGAGCATGGCGATGAGCGCGGTCCGCACTTCGTGGATTTCGACGATTGCCGCAGCGGCCCGGCGGTGCAGGACCTGTGGATGCTGCTGCCAGGCGAGCGCACCGCAATGACCATCGCTTTCTCCGACCTGCTCTCCGGCTACGAGGATTTCCATGAATTCGAGCGGCGCGAGTTGCATCTGATCGAAGCGCTGCGCACGCTGCGCCTGATTCACTACTCGGCGTGGATCGCCAGGCGCTGGAACGACCCGGCCTTTCCGGCGGCATTCCCCTGGTTCAACACGCAGCGTTACTGGCAGGACCGGGTGCTGGAACTGCGCGAGCAGATCGCGCTGATGGATGAGGCGCCGATCGGGCCGGTTTGAGCGCCCGCGTCCTTGCAGTCTGCGATCAAACCCGCGCGCCACTATTGCGGCCCTGCCGCACTGAAACGATCACCGTTCACGCGACCGTCGTACAACACCTTACTCCCGGTAGCGTGCCAGCAATTGCTCCTATTGCGGCCCTGCCGCACTGAAACGATCACCGTTCACGCGACCGTCGTACAGCTCACCTTACTCCCGGTAGCGTGCCAGCAATTGCTCCCAGTGGCGCGGAAATGCAATCCGTCGGGTAATCACCCGTTTGGAATGCCCGGAGTTGATATAGGCCGAGTGCTTCCCCGGTCCGCCGGCGACGATGACCTTGAGGCATTCTGGCTTTGCGAACATGGGCACCCTCCTGCCGCCCGGCGCATCGATCAACTTCGCGGCATCGATCTGCCGTCCCAGCGATTTCAAGGTTTCGTAGGGCAGCGAGGCGCGATCGAAAACGAATTGCTGGACATCCTTTCTTGACCATCCTGCGTCGGCGATGCTGCGCGCATGTTCCGGTCCGAGCACCAGCAGCGTATCGCGGGAGATGATGTGATCCATCATCAGAAGGTGAAACCGGGTCAGCTTCGCAATGACATCGGCGGCCACCGCCAGTATCTCCTCGGGCCTGACGCCAACATGATCCGAGACATTCTCCGGAGCGTAGGCGCCCAGCACCGACACCGTGCTGTCCTGCCTGTCGAACCCCTGCTCCACGTGAAACGGCCCCCAGGGGTTCTGATCCTCGTTTTCGCCAAAACAATAAGTGTAGTTCTCCGCCATGCCCAGCGTGGTCATGTCGCTCTCGCCGATGCGGGCGCCGCCGATATTATTCAGTATCAGCCGTATGGCGCGGCCGATGGTGGCATTGGCCTGCCAGCCATGACCCAGCGCCCCGGACGAATAATTGACATTGATCTGATCGCGAATCGGGCCATTGATCAGAAGCAGCGGACTGTGCGGTCCGGTGGAACACTGCACCCCGGCCAGGTCGAAGTCCGTCTCCAGCAGTCCTTCGACGGCCGCGATCAAGACCGGCAGGTAGCTCGGACGGCACCCGGCCATCACCGCATTGACGGCCAGTTTCTCCACCGTGACCCTCGCATTCCGGGGCACCATGGTGCCGAGCACATGCTCAGGGGCAAGGTCGGTTCCGGTGAGCATTTCACGGACCGCCGCCGCAGTGGGCGGCACGATCGGCAGGCCATCGGTCCAGCCGTTCCTGTAATAGATATCGATGACATCGGCAACGGAACCCGCCACGGTTACGTCCGCCTGGTTGCGGGATTCCTCCGCGCGTTCTTCATCGCCGTGCTCGCCCGAGTGCTGTTGGCGCAACATCTCCTCGACGGCCCGTTGCGCCTTCGCGCGCACCTCCCCGGCCGGAATGCCTCCAATCGGATGCGGCACTTCGATAATCCGAAGCGCCGTCATGCCACTGCTACGGGCGGTGGTTCTCGCCAGGCGCGTGAATCCCGTCGTGACTATGCCCAAGGTCGGCATGCCCCGTTTCTCCAGCGCGGACAAGTCATGGATACACCATGACGTGCATCCGCCTCAGTCCCCGAGCGCGCCGATCACCACATCGGCGCTGGTCACCATTTTGTCGAGGTTCTCGCCGGAAACACCATAGGCGGTCATGGTCGACGGACTGAGTTCCCACATCCTGACCGTCGTCATTCCCGGATTGCGCGACTCGAGTTGGCGGGCGACTTCGTTCAAAAAAATGTCGCCGTTCGGCTTGCCGTTCCACCACAGACCGACGCGCCTGCCGCTGAAATCATCGATCCGGACCGCGCCGCTGCGGTGTTCGACATTCGCATCCCCGGCCGGGTTCATTACCGTCCATTCCTGACTATTCATCGCCGACACCCTCCTATATTGGAACACCCATCCGGGAAATTGACCATGGAACCGCTGACTTCCATGCGCCCCGGGACTCTGCCTGGCAGATCAGTCCGCCGGCGGAATATTGGCCTGCCTGATGACCCTCGCATAACGCGCTACGTCTTCCTTGAACTTGGTGGCGAAGGCCTCCGGGCTGGTGCCGGCCCCGTCGCCGCCCCAGATGGGCATCTTGTCGTTGATATCGGGCATGCGCACGACGCGTATGGTTTCGTTTGCGATCTTGGCGACGATATCCCGCGGGGTTCCCGCTGGCACGAAAAAGCCCAGGTAGCCCACGTAATTGACATCGGGATAGCCCAGTTCGGCCATCGTTGGCACATCCGGGAACGCATTTCCCCTCACGCTGCCCGAGACTGCCAGCGCATTGAGCTTGCCGGCCTTGACCAGTTGCACCACGGCGGTGGGATTGAGGAAACTCATCTGCACTTCATTGCGCATCAGCGCGGGCACGGCGTCGCCGTCCCCCTTGTAGATGACATTGGTGAAGTCGATGTTCGCGGCAACCCTGAACATCTCGCCAGTCAGGTGCAATCCCGAACCAAGTCCAAAGTGGTAGTAGTTGAGCTTGCCCGGATTGGCCTTGGCGTAGGCGATCAGATCCTTCACGTTGCCCGGCAGACTTGGATGCACGGCCAGAACCAGATAAGTCGACATGATCTGGCTCACCGGTATGAACCCGTTGACGGGGTCGTAGCTCAGCTTCCGGTAGAGACTGGGCGCGATCGCCAGCGCGGCAGTGGTGAGAAGGATGGTGTAGCCGTCGGGCGCCGACCGGGCCACTGCGTCCGCGCCGATATTGCCGCCGGCACCCGGCCGATTGTCCGCAATGACCTGATGCCCCCAGGCCTCGGAGAATTTCTGCGCCATCGCCCTGGTGACCACGTCCTGCCCGCCCCCCGGCACCGAGGGAACGACAATCCGCACCGGCTTGGTCGGATAGTTCTGCGCGCTCGCGAACCCGGCAACGACCAGCAGCACGCTGGCGGCAATGAAGCTGATCTTTTTCATCGTTACTCCCCAAGACAACGGTTTCAACAAAGCACTGCCGAAGATATTTCACGCCATGGCCATGAACTGCGCAAGATCTTACCCCAGGGAAATTCCACGCGTAGCGCAGGACCTTCGGGGAATTTCAGCGATTGTCCTCGAGCACCATCGCGGCCCCCTTCGCGCCGATCATGATCGCCGGCGCATTGGTGTTTCCGGTGGTCACCACCGGCATGATCGACGCATCGATCACGCGCAGCCTGCCGATGCCGCGAACGCGAAGGCGCGAGTCAACGACTGCGGCCTCGTCCTCGCCCATGCGGCAGGTTCCCGCGAGGTGATGAACGGTACTGCCACTGGCGCGAATGCAGGCCTCGACCGCGCCCCCCTCCCGGGACTGCGGGCCCGGTCCGGTCTCGCGCACGATGAACGGCGCGAGCGCCGCCGAGGCGAATATTCGCCGCGCGATTTGAATGCCCGAGGCCAGCACCGCGATATCGCCTGCGTCAGACAGGTAGTTCAGTTGAATGTGCGGCGGCACGAACGGGTCGGGTGATGCGGCCATGATGGCGCCGCGGCTGGCCGGTCGCGCCAGCGAAACCGAGATGCGCAGTCCGGGTTCGCGCTCGAGTTCGCGGTACTTCGACGGATCGAAGCTGCCCGGAAAGAACAGCAATTGCAGATCCGGGACATCGAGTTTTTCACTGCTGCGGCAGAACACCGAAGCGCTGGTGGCCCCGAAGGTCAGGGCACCGCGCCCGTTCGCAAGCCAGCGCAGGGCCTCCCACGCGGACCGGGGCCAGCGCCGCAGCGCATTGATGGTCAGGCAATTGCGAGCGCGCACCGAAACCGGGACGAAATAATGATCTGACAGGTTGCCCCCGACGCCGGCGACATCGGCGATCACCTCAACGCCGATGCCGCGCAAGTGCGCCGCCGGTCCGATGCCGGATAACTGCAGCAGTTGGGGAGAACCTATGGCGCCCGCGCAGAGCAAAACCTCCCGCCGTGCCCTCACCTGGGTGTCAACACCGTTGCGCCGAAAAATGGCGCCGGTGCAACGCCTGCCTTCGAACGTCAGCCGCATCACATGGGCCCCGGTCTCTATGCGCACGCTGGCGCGCCGCCGCGCCGCCGCAAGGAAGGTGGTGCTGGACTGGCGCAGGCGCAGCCGTCGCGACATCTGCGAATAACCGACACCCTCGATGGTCTGTCCGTTCAGGTCGGACATCAGCGCGAAACCCGCCTGCTGTGCCGCCTCGACGAAGCGATGCGTGATCGGCAGCACGGTCCGGTAGGGCTCGACGGCCATGGGACCACCGCGTCCGCGGTAGCGATCGTCACCGCCGTCATAACACTCGATTGACTTGAAAAACGGCAGGACATCCCGGTAACTCCAGCCCTGGCAGCCAGCCCGCTCCCAGCGATCGAAATCATCCGGCAGACCGCGTACGAAGTTCATGCCGTTGGTCGAACTGGTGCCGCCGAGCACCTTGCCGCGCGGCAGGCGGATCCGGCGGCCGCCGATTCCCGGTTCGGGCGCGGAAACATAGTTCCAGTCGAGTACCGGATGTCCCATCAAGCTGATAACACCGGCGGGAACATGAATCAGTGGAGAACGGTCGCGCGGGCCGGCTTCCAGAACCACGACCGAGGCGCCATTTTCGCTCAGGCGATCCACCAGCACGCACCCCGCGGAGCCCGCACCAATAATCAGGTAATCAGCCTGCATACTTGAGTGTAACGTTTTTGGCCTGCCCCGTTTTCTCGGAAACGCCGCCATGAACCACGGTCCGTCTCGAACTGATGCCGGACGGGCAATCCGGGCTTCGGTTTGCGCTGCCGGAACCGCCAGTGTGGATAAGATAATCGGACATCGGCCCGGGCCTGAGCCCGATCGGTGCAATGCGCGCAACCGAGATACATCGGGGATGGAAACGACTTATCGCCTAAGAGAATCGGCCCAACCAACCGGCCGGATCAGGCGAGCGCAACATATTTGTTCCGATTCAAATAGATAGGCCGGGTTATACTCGGCCTCAATTACCTGAAAGTGCGGCGCGCTAATCCGCTACGGGGCTGGGTCCCTCGAATGGGGTACACGGTTGTATTCCAGAAACCGTCTGACTTAGCGCACGTTTGCTGCCGCGCAAGGTTGCCGCCTCCGGCGGGTACCTGAAGTTACCCTTGATACCAAGATCGCACCCTTTATACTGATTCGGCAAATTGGCACCGCCGCGTGGCGTGAATCTGTTCGCCGACAAACCAAACGGGGGACGGTGCGTCAGCCCCTTAACATTTCTTAACGCACCTTGCGCTTGATCTGGACTAACCTTGAAACATCCACTCGCGCAGGCCCGCCAGATCCAGACATATCAAAAAATAACAATCGACTAATTGATTGATAACAAATGGCAACAGACCGGATTCAAAAGTCTTTTTGTACGACGCGGGAGGCGGCACAAATGCTGGGCATCTCGCTTCGCACGGCCCAGCTTTGGGTGGAATCCGGCCTGCTGGAAAGCTGGAAAACCGAAGGTGGACATCAACGCATTACGCGGGTCTCGATTGAACGCCTTCTGGCAAATCCGGTTGTTCACAGCGGCGAACCACCGACAAACACCATCGCAGCCAAGAAGGCGCCGGTGGCTGCGTTCCGGATTCTGGTAGTCGAGGATCAGGAGGACCTGCTCAAGCTGTACCGGCTCAACCTGAGCCTATGGCCGCTAAAGCCCAAGGTAATCACCGCCAGCAACGGCTTCGAGGCCATGATCAAGATCTGCAACGAGAGGCCGGACCTCATGATTGCAGACCTGTTCATGCCGGATTTTGACGGCTTCTCCATGTTGAAATGTATCCGCGAAGTAAAGGAATACAGCGACATGCCGATAATAGTGATCACAGGCATCTCGGAGGCCGACATCGCCGCCCGGGGCCGTCTGCCCGAGGATATTCCTGTCTTCCCCAAGCCGATTCCATTTGCGAAATTGCAACAACTGGCAGAAGAACTGGCAGCGCAAAAGCAGCAAAAACTCCAGCCAAAGCCTACCGATGAATAACCTATCCATGAGCAAGCAAACGCTGGCCCGACTCACCGAGGGCGTTATGTGCCTCAACAATCCGGGCAGGCTGGAATCTGCCACAAGCGCGTCGCCGCCATGGCCAAGACATTGCATCGAGATAGAGCCGACGCAGGAGCGCAGCAGCGCACTCGTGCCCCGAGTGCCTGATCCAGTTGCAATCACTGCAGTACGCCCGCGACCTGGCCATATTGATGGCGCAATAGCCATCCCCCACTGAATCCATCGAAAAAGGCATGTCATGAAAAAGATTCTTATCGTCGATGACCATTCCGACATTCGCAAATTGATCCGCATCACCATCGGCCATGCCTATGAGGTTCTCGAAGCCGAAGAGGGCATGACGGCGCTGCAAATCATCCGTAATCAGCATCCGAGCCTGGTGGTGCTCGACATCATGATGCCCGGCGACATGGACGGCCTGCAGGTGCTCGACGAGGTCCGCGCCGACCCCTCCCTCCAGGACATCCAGGTCATCATGGTCACCGCACGCGGGCAGGCGAAGGACTACGAAACCGGCATGAGCCGGGGCGCCAACGCCTATTTGATCAAGCCCTTCAGTCCGATTCAACTGGTCAACAATATCAAGGACCTCCTTAAGTGAATCCGGACGAGAGCGCGAAGCCCGCTGGCGGTCAAACGCTGCGCATGCCCGGTGCCTCGCGCGACGCGGCGCTGCACGACCAGTTGTTTCGCTACGCCGAGGATATGCAGGCCCTGATCGACAACACCAACGATCTGGAGCAGCGCTATGCCGTGCTGCGTGAATCCTATGCAAACGTGGTCGAAGGACAGAAGGTCTTCGAAGGAATGATCCATTCCTCCAAGGACATCTACCTGATGACCGACAGCGCCGGCCTTATCCTGCAATGCAACGCCGCGGCCGCGGTAATCGCCCCCGTAAAAGATCTTCTCTGTGTCTTCCTCGGCGGTCTTCTGGCCCCGTCCAGCCTGGCGTCTTTCGAGCGGTTGCTCGGACAACTCGCGCAAGGCGGCCAGGTGCCGCCCGAGGGGCTGGAGTTGCACATAAAAACGCAAACAGGCAATGCCGGGGTACTGATCACGGCCGCAAGTGCGATGCCAGTCAGAGTGGATCACGAATTACGCGCCATTCACTGGATGGTCCGTGACGTGACCCACACGCGTGAAGTCGAATTCGAATCGAAGATCTCCTCGCTGGTGTTCGGCAGCGCCACCGAAGGCGTCATGATCACCGATTGTGCCGGTGACATTCTTGCGGTCAATCCCGCGTTTGAGCGCGTCACCGGCTACAGCGCCGAAGAAGTGGTGGGCCGCAACCCGCGCATTCTCAGCTCGGGGCTACAAGACCGGGATTTCTACATGAACATGTGGGAGACGCTGCGGACCGCTGGGCAGTGGCAAGGACAAGTCACCAATCGCAAGAAAAACGGCGAACTCTTTACCGGATGGCTTGCGCTGACCACGGCGCAGGACAGCGAGGGCAAGGTCCTCAGCTACATCGGCGTGTTCTCCGACCTGACGCGTCTGGTGGAAGCCGAAAAGCGCCTGCTCCACCTGGCGCTGCACGATACCCTGACCGGGCTCCCCAGCCGCCAGCTGCTGCAGGACCGCCTGCAGCAAATGATAAGCTTCTCCAAGCGCCGCGATGAAGCCTTCGCGGTCCTGTTCGTCGATCTGGATCGTTTCAAGCAGATCAACGACAGCTTCGGCCATGCCGTGGGAGATCTTTTGCTGCGGGAGGTGGCCGACCGCCTGCGTGCATCGATTCGCGCAGGCGACACCGTCGCGCGGCTCGGCGGCGACGAATTTGTGATCATTGCACCGGGCTTGAGCCGCGACCCGGACATCCACACGGTCGCCGCCAAGATCATCGTCGAACTGCTGCGCCCGATGTCAATCGAGGGGCACGATCTGACCATCGGCGCCAGCATCGGCTGCGCGCTCTGCCCGGCCCACGGCGAGGATGTGGATGCGCTGCTCAAACATGCCGATCTCGCGATGTACCAGGCCAAGCGGCGCGGCGGCAATTCAATGGTGATCTACCACGCAGCGGCTGAGTCCGAGGCAAACCCGGCCACGCCGCCAGCCAAAGCGGCAGATGCAGAGCGATAACGCTTGCCCGGCGCGGCAGGCATACCCCTTGGCGTTTGCAACGGAAAAACAACCGTGAACCTGCTCAGGTTGCGCGCATGGCGCCCGCTGGCGCTGCTTGCCTGGGTTGTGTTCGGCAGCGCGCAGGCAGCCCCCGACGTGCTCATCGGCATCAGCGCCGAGTACAGCATGAAAAACAGCCTCGCCGCGCAATCGATAGAAAAAGGCGTGAAGCTCGCGATCGAGGAAATCAACGCCGCGGGCGGCGTGCTCGGGGGCCGCAAGCTCGCGCTGCAGGCACTGGACGACCGTGGCGTTCCGGCGCGCGCGGTCGAAAACCTGCAGGCACTGGCGCAGAACCCCGACGCACTGGCGGTTTTCTGCGGCCGATTCTCGCCGGTCGCAGCCGAACTGGTCCCGGTCGCCAACCGCGAACGCTTCCTGCTGCTCGATCCGTGGGCCGCGGCCGACGGCATCGCCAACAATGGCGGAAATCCCAATTATGTGTTCCGCCTGTCGATGACCGACACCTGGGCGCTGCGGGTGATGACGCAGCACGCAGTCGAGCGAAAACTCAAGCGCCTGGCGCTGTTTCTGCCCAACACCGCCTGGGGACGCAGCAGCCTCGCGGCATACGACGCCTATGCCAGGAAGTATCCGGCGCTGCGCGCCCAGAAGTACTGGTACAACTGGGGCGATACCGACTTCGCCGGTAAGTTGCTCGAAGCCCGGCGAGCCGGCGCCGAAGCGATCCTGATGGTTGCCAACGAGACCGAGGGCGCGATGGTGGTGCAACTGATGGCGAATCAGCCAAGGGATCAGCGCCTGCCGCTGATCGCCCATTGGGGGCTGACCGCCGGGGATTTCCCTGCAATGACCGGAGCGGCGCTTGCGGACGTCGATCTGGTGGTGGTGCAAACCTTCAGTTTTCGCGAGGCACAAAGCGCGCGAGCCAGGGCCGTGGAGAAAGCCTTCCGGCAACTTTTCTCGGGGGAGGTTGCCTCGCTGCAGGCGGCCGCCGGTTTCGTGCACGCCTACGATCTGACCCACCTGCTCGCCCTGGCGATCAACAAGGCCGGCCGCGCCGACCGGGGTGCGGTCAGAGACGCGCTGGAGAACCTGGGCAGCTACGCGGGACTGGTGAAGAACTATACAAAACCGTTCTCCCAGCGCAACCACGACGCGCTCGACCAAGGCCAGATATTCCTCGCCCGTTTTCAGAAAGACGGCAGCTTGTTGCGAGTGCGGAGCAAATAGTTCTGCGGCGAACCATGCGTATTCTGACCAGCATGCACGCCGCCCTGCGCGCGCGCTTCGCGCGCCTCAACCTGCAGGGGAAAATCACCGCAGCGCTGCTCGCGGTTTTGATGCTCTCCGGAACACTGGTCGCCTCGGCCTCGTTTTTTCTCGCGCGCCAGCAGATGATCGACAGCACGCAATCACTGCTCCAAGCGCGGGCGCAACTCGAGCGGCGCGAAATCGAGCTCAAGCTCGGGGCTTTGCTCGCCGAAGCGGCAGCACTGGCCGGCAACACCGTCACCGCCAATTCGCTGGCCGACTCCCTCGGTCGAGAAATCTATCTGCAGCCCCTGTTGCAGAACTACAAACTGTCGCTGCCCGGGGCCACCCTTGCGCTGACCAATCATCGCGGCGAAGCCATTGCAAAGAGCGAGCCAGGCGCGGCGCTGGGGGCGGGCGCAAAACGCGCCTTCGAGGGCATGATGGAATCAGGCACCGCATTCGCCAGTATCGAGGCTTCTACGCAAGACCAGCATCTGATCAGCGTTGCCTTTCCAGTCATCTACCGCCTCACCGGCAGCATCGAAGGGGCGGTGCTGTTGCAGTTCGCCCCGGCAGCCCTGGAGTTGTCCGACGGGCAGCAGGACTGGGCCATGTACGATTCGGCGGGCCGGTTGCTGGCCGGAAGCCCCCCTCCGGCGGCGGCTTTACAGGTGCGCGCAGCGCTGAATCTGCCACGCTCGATCTGGAGCCTCGGTCTCGAGCACACCTTGTCGATCGACAGCAACCTCGCGCTCAAAAGCCTGGACTATCTGCTGGCGGCCTACTTTGGCGTCGCCCTGTTGCTTGTCATCGGCGCGCTAAAGTTCTCCCGGGCCACCGCCGCATTCCTCTCCGCTCCCATGCGTGAACTGACCGTTGCGGTGGAGGAAATGGCCGCAAGCGGGCGCCCGTCGGCCTGGATCGCGCTCGGTGACGAGGACGAGTTCAATCGCCTCGCCCGGGCGTTCAACTCCATGGTGGACCGTCTGGGCGAATCCTATGCCGAGCTCGAGTCGCGAGTCGCCTCCAGAACCCGTGAAATGGAATCGGCCAGGGTTGCCGCCGAAAACGCGGGCAAGTTGTTGCAGGCGGCGGTGAGCAAGGTGGCGCAGGGCTTCACCATTTTTGACGCACAGGACCGGCTGGTGATGTGCAACGAAGCCTATCGGAATCTTTACGGCATCGGCCGCGACATCATCGTGCCGGGTGCCACCTTCGAGGACATCCTGCGCAGCGGCATTGAACGCGGCCAGTACCAGGAGCAGGAGGCCATCGGCGCTCCTGAGGCCTGGGTGCGGCATCGCCTCGCGCAGCACCAGGCGGCCAATGGCGAGGTGATCGAACAAAAGCTCGTCGATGGGCGCTGGCTGCTTGTGGTCGAGTACCGCCTTGCCAGCGGCCACATCGTGGGCAACCGCATCGACGTCACCGAACTCAAACAGGCCACCGAACACCTGCGCGAGCGCACCGAACAACTTAACGCGGTGTTCGATCTGAGTCCGGACGGCTTCGTATCCTTCGACACCGCCCACTGCGTCAAATACGCCAGTCCGGCTTTCACGGATTTGACGGGCCTGCAACAGGAGGCCGTCATCGGCCTCGATGAACCGTCGTTTTCAAACATGCTCGCCGCGAAATGCCTGTTCGAGGCCGCGTTTCGCGGCGTGACGGCGCTGCGAGAGCTGCGGCCGGCGGCATCCGAGCGGCGGGAGATAATCGAACTCGCCGGCCCCAGCGCTCGCGTGCTCGAGGTGGGCCTGCGCGAAAGCCAGACGACGAGCGTGTCGCAGATCCTTTACTTTCGCGATGTCACCCGTGAAATCGAAATCGAGCGGCTGAAAAGCGAATTTCTTTCCACGGCCGCGCACGAGTTGCGCACGCCAATGGCCAGCATTTACGGCTTTTCCGAATTGCTGCTCAAGGAGGAATTCGACGCCGCGACGCAACGCGATCTGATCGACACCATCCACCGCAACGCCGACTTGATGGCATCGATCATCAATGAACTCCTGGATCTGTCGCGCATCGAGGCGCGCCGCGGCAAGGACTTCATTTTCCAGACCATTGAAGCACAAGAACTGGTGCGGCGCGCAGCGGCCAACTACAACCCCCCCGAGGGCCGCGAAGCACCGTTGCTTGACCTGCCCGCGCACCCGCTGTGGTTGCGCGCCGACCCCAAAAAGATGGAGCAGGCCCTCAGCAATGTGATCTCCAACGCCTACAAATACTCCCCCGACGGCGGCACGGTGCGCCTCGACCTGACGGTGCAAGACAAAGACGGGAACGCGGGCGAAATCGGCCTGCGTGTCACCGACCGGGGCATCGGCATGAAGCCTGAGCAGGTGGCGCGCGTGTGCGAGCGCTTTTACCGCGCCGATTCCTCGGGAAGAATTCCAGGAACCGGTTTGGGCATGAGCATCGTCAGTGAAATTCTCAACCTGCACGGCGGGCGCGTTGCAATTGCAAGTGCGCCTGGCGCAGGCACCGAAGTAACGCTATGGACTCCGGCGGCAAACGCTGCTGCCGGCGCCGCTTGATAGACACTTAAATTGGACTGTGCAATGCCAAATAAAAACACCTCGGCCGGAAAACCCGCCCCCCTGGGCACAAGCATGCCGACGCACCTGGGCACAATGGACCAATGGATCGGAATTTGGCTGACGCAACGGATGCGCTGGATATTTGCGCTTACCGTCCTCGCGTTCGGTGCGGTCGGCTGGATGACTTATTACTACGCTTCGGCGAACATGATCGAGCGCGAACAGGCGAGCCTGCACGCGATATCGGAGGTCACCTCGCAGAAGATCGAGCGCTGGATGCACGAGCGCAAGACCGATACCGAAGTGCTGATTCAAAATCCCCTGCTGCTGCAACTGACGCTGCAGGCCCAGCGCAACTCCGGCGGCGAAGCCGCAACCCAGCTGGGCGCATGGCTGGACCTGGTAAAAAAAGGCTACCACTATCACAGCATAGAGATCCTGACCACCGACGGACGCCGCATCATGCACAGTGGCGCCCAGGGCGTGAACGCCACCGATGTGCTGCAACGACTGCGCCGGGAGGCCGCCGACGGCAAGGCGCATTTTTTCGAAACCTCCACTGCCGAGGGGGGGGGCACTCATTACTTCGGTTACCTCGCCGTGTTGCGCGTGGCCGACACCGCCGGCCCGGGCCTGAGCATCGCGCTGATCGCCTCTAGCAGCCTTGAGAGCGAGTTTTTCGCCGATTTCCTGGATTGGCCGGGCAACGGCAAGACCGGGGAAGTCGTTCTGCTCAGGCCGGAGAACAATGGCCTGACTTATCTCACCAAGAACCTCGGCGCCGGCGCCAGGTACATTCAGAAGCATGTTCCCTTCGACCCCGTCAACCCGAGCCTTATCGCCCCCGCAGCGCTCACCCTCAAGGGCTTGAATTTTGAAGGCACGGACTATCTCGATCACCAGGTCGTGGGCTCCGTCCATGGCATGAGCG
Organism: uncultured beta proteobacterium; assembly: GCA_903859155.1. Lineage (GTDB taxonomy): Bacteria > Pseudomonadota > Gammaproteobacteria > Burkholderiales > SG8-39 > 2-02-FULL-62-17. The sequence continues at coordinate 14,182 of CAIOLO010000157.1, read as the reverse complement.
CGGTCCCCTGGGGTATCGCTGCCCAGATGCACAGGAGCGAGATCCTGGACAGAGTCACACGCATCGGGTTCGTGTCCGCGCTGGTCAGTGGCGTCGGCGCGCTGGTCGCCGGACTGCTGCTGTATCTTCTGTTCCGCCAGCAGAAACTGCGCGAAACCCTGCTCGGCCTGAGCAATGCCACGCTGATCGATCTGCGGGAAAAGGCCGAAAGAGCTTCGCGGGCAACGAGCGAATTCCTCGCCAACACCAGCCACGAAATCCGCACCCCGTTAAACGCCATCGTCGGGCTTTCCTACCTGATGGCGCAACGGCCCGACCAGGACGCGTGGAACCACGAAAAGCTGGCGCAGATTTCCGACGCCTCGCGCCATCTGCTCTCCATCATCAACAACATCCTGGACATCGCGCGCATCGAATCGGGAAAATTCCAGCTCGAGCAGGTGGATTTCCTGCTCGAGGACGTGCTCACGCGCAACGTCTTCAACCTGGTCACGACCAATGCCAAGAACAAGGGCCTGGAGATCATCTCCGACGTCGATCCGGCCCTTACCGGCCCCTTGCGCGGCGACCCGGTGCGCCTGGCGCAGGTGATCCTCAACTACCTCGGCAATGCGATCAAATTCACCGAGCGCGGCCGCATCATGGTGCGCGCGACCGCGCTCGAGGATACCCCCGCGGGCCTGCTGATCCGCTTCGAGGTCAACGACACCGGCATCGGACTCAACCGCGAACAGCAGCAAAGGATTTTCGAAGCCTTCGAGCAGGCCGACGGTTCGACCACGCGCAAGCACGGCGGCTCCGGTCTGGGTCTGGCCATCAACCGCCACATCGCGCAGCTCATGGGAGGCGAAGTCGGGGTGGAGAGCGTGCCGGGGGTGGGCAGCAGCTTCTGGATCACGATGCGCCTGACCCGGGGCGCCGATTGCCTGCCGCACCGCAGCGTGAACCTGCGCGGCTGCCACGCACTGGTGGTGGACGATCTGCCCGAGGCGCGCCTGGTACTCACCAAAATGCTCGAAACCATGGGTTTGCGCACCGCCGAGGCCGATTCGGGCGAAACCGCCCTGGACATGATCGCAACGGCTAACCGGGCCAAGGACCCGTTCGCGCTCATGCTGCTCGACTGGCGCATGCCCGGGCTCGATGGCATCCAGACCGCCCACCGCCTCAATGCGATGGCGCTCACCCAGCATCCCATGACACTGATCATCACCGCCTACGACGAACCCGACTTGAAGCAGAAGGCGAAACTCGAAGGCGTCCTCGCCGTGCTGGCCAAGCCGCTCACCTCCTCCACCCTGCACGACACGCTGGCCCGACTGACCGACAGCGAGGCTCGCAGCCTGCCCGCAGGACACGAGTCGCTGGCCAGACAGTCCCTGCAAGTAACCTACCGCGGGGCGAGCCTGCTGCTGGTCGAGGATAATCCGGTGAACCGGGAAATTCTGCTGGAGCTGCTGTCGGATTTCGGTTTTGACATCGAGACAGCGGAGAACGGCCAAGTGGCGCTGGAGATGGCGATTCGCAGAACCTACGACCTGGTCCTGATGGATATGCAGATGCCGGAAATGGATGGCCTGGAGGCCACTCGCCGCATCAGGGCGCTGCCGGCGTGGAAAGCGATCCCGATACTTGCGATGACCGCCAATGCTTTCACCGAAGACCGCGATGCCTGCCTCGCGGCAGGCATGAACGACCACCTGGCCAAGCCGGTAGAACCGGAGATTCTCTACCAGGCCCTGTTGAAATGGCTCAGCGCCGGCGAAAGCGGGCGCGAGGCTCGCGCGCTGCGAGGGGAGCGTGTTCAGGCGGGCGAAACAGCGGCATCTTCACCCGGCACTGATGGCGAAAAACACCTTGACCTGGAAACGCTGAGGCAGATGACCAATCACAAGCCCCAGGTCATGCATCGCGTCCTGCAGCAAGTCGTGGCGCATCATGAAGCGGACGCGCAACGCCTCGCGGCAATGATTTCCGCGCGTGACTGGGCCGGTGCTTTCCGCATCGCGCATGCGCTCAAGGGCATGGCCGGTCAAATCGGCGCCACCCGGCTGCAACAGGCGGCGCGCACAGCCGAGCAATCCTGGCGGCAGGATAAAGTGGCAACAAAAGAGATCTCCGACAATCTGCTACGCTTGCTGGGCGAGGCTCTCGCCGAAATCCGGCAACACCTGGGCGAGAACGCCAACGATGCCGCAGTGACGGTAGCGGCGTCGGCCAGCGCGCTCGAACTGGGCAGGCTGCTCTACTCCCAGCTGGAGAACACCGACGCCGCGGCGGTACAGACGGCTGACGAGTTTCGCTCCACCCTGGAGGACAAAATGTTTGCCAAAGAACGCCCGGACCTGGAGGAAATGTTCGCCTGCGTCGCGCGCTTCGATTTCGACGAGGCAAAGGAAAAACTACGGCCGCTGATGGCCGAACTGGAAGGAATATCCGCATGAGTTACCTGATGGTTGCCGACAAGGCCGATGTGCTGATGCTCGACGATCAGCCGGAGAATCTGCACCTGCTGACCAACCTGCTGATAAACGATTTTCGCTGCCGCCCGTTTTCGGATTCCGCGAAATTCATGGCCTACATCGAGCAGGGCAAACCGGTGGACCTGATATTGCTCGATGTCGTAATGCCCGGACGCGACGGCTACGAGATCTGCGCCTGGCTGCGCAGCCGGCGCGCGCTGGAGCACGTGCCCATCATATTTCTCACCTCGCTCACCAGCGCCGAAGACGAACGCAAGGGGCTCGCGCTGGGGGCCAACGACTACATCGGCAAACCGTTCTCCCCGCCCATCGTGCTCACCCGCGTCAAGCACCATGTCGATCTGGGCAGGACCCTGCGCATTGTCGCCGACCAGAACGACAACCTCGACACCAAGGTGCGCGAACGCACCGCCGAACTGGAGAAGGCCAATGCGGCTTTGACGCTTCAGGCAGAGGAAATCCAGAAGGCGCAGGATGCCACCATCATCGCCTTTACTTCGCTCGCGGAGACGCGCGACAACGAGACCGGAATGCACATCCGCCGCACCCAGAACTATGTGCGCGAACTCGCTACGGCGCTGCAAGGCCATGCGCGCTTCGCCGCGCAACTGGGCCAGGCGGCCATACAGTTGCTGTACAAATCGGCGCCGCTGCACGATATCGGCAAGGTCGCCATTCCCGATCACATATTGCTCAAACCCGGAAAACTCACGGCGGAGGAATTCGAGTTGATGAAAACACACACGACCCGCGGCCGTGATGCCATCGTCGCGGCCGAAAGCGGCTTGGGTGAGAGCAACTCTTTCCTCAGCGCGGCGCGAGAAGTGGCCTACGGCCACCACGAAAAATGGGATGGCAGCGGCTATCCGCTGGGCCTCTCGGGTGAGGCGATTCCGCTGTTCGCGCGCATCATGGCGGTGGCCGATGTGTATGATGCGCTGATCTCCACCCGCGTCTACAAAGCCGGCATGCCGCACGCGAAGGCGCTGGGCATCATAGCCGAGGGCCGGGGCAGCCATTTCGATCCCGATATCTGCGACAAGTTCGTACTTATCCACGAGCAATTCGCCCGTATCGCGATGCAATACCAAGACGAGAGTCCACCAACATGAAACGTGCAACGGCCCGATTTCGTCAGCAACTGGTCCTGTTGGCCGCCCTGTGCCTCGCACTGGTCTGGATTGCCGCCGCTTACGAAATCCTCCGCAGCCACCAGGTCTACATTCACGACTCGGAAGTCAGAACCTCCGTTCAGGCCCATGTTTTTGCGGAATATTCACGCTCCACGATAAAACGCATCAATGAGTTCATGCTTGACGTTCGCAGCCGCTGGAACGGCGATTGGCAAGCCTTCTCGGAACTCGTGCTCAAAACGCAGGAGAACATCGACGACCTTACTTTTCAGGTCGCGGTGATAGACAAGGATGGAATCCTTGCCTTCTCCAACCTCGCCAAACCGACCGACCGCACCGACCTGAGCGGGCGCGAGCACTTCACGGTGCACAAGCTGGCCGGCAATACGGACCGGCTTTTCATCAGCAAGCCGCTCATGGGGAAAGTTTCCGGAAAATGGTCGATCCAGTTCACCAGGCCCATCTTGAAGAACGGACAGTTCAATGGCGTCGTCGTATTGTCGATCAGTCCGGAGCAATTCGCCGGCTTTGCCCGTGAACTCCTCATTGGCGAGGATTCCGTCGCCACGGTGGTGCGCGCTAGCGGTGAAATCATGGCTCGTTATCCAACCGCCGAATCAAGCCTGGGCCTGATTCTCAAGGACCGGCCTTTTCTGGGCGCGAGCGCGCCGGTTTCGGGCAGTTATCGCCAGATCGCGGCGTCCGACAGCCAGGAACGGATTTTCGGCTTCTACACGCTCCCGGAATACCGCATGCATTTCGTATTGGGCGAGTCGCTGCGTGATGTGCTTGCCCCCCACGTGGTTCACCGCAACGAAGTTCTCGCGGTGGCCACAGCCGTGAGCATTCTGATAGCGGCCCTGTTTTTCATCCTTTTTCGTTCGCTCTCGACCCGCGATACCATTGCTCAGCAGCTGGGCGCGATCTTCGAGCTCAGCCCGGATGGTTTTGTCTCCTTCGATGCCGACCGCCGTGTACTGTCTGCCAGCCCGGCTTTCCTGCGCATGACCAGGTTGCGGGGAGCGCAGATCACAGGGCTGGATGAGGCCGGATTCTCTGCGCGACTGGCAAGCCTCTGCGTCGAGCAGGCGCGCTTTCCGGGTGTGGCAGCGCTGCGCGCGGCGCAACCGCCAGAGGCGCCGCCGGCTGAGGGCGGCGGTCGCGACCGGCGCCACTTGATCGAACTGGCCGGCCCTGGCAAACGCGTGCTCGAGTGCGGACTGCGCCTCTCCGAGGCGGCTGCCGTGTCGCAGATACTCTACTTTCGCGACATCACCCACGAGACCGAAGTCGATCACCTGAAAAGCGAATTCATCGCCACCGCCGCGCACGAACTGCGCACCCCGATGACCAGCATCTACGGCTTCGCCGAACTGCTGCTCGCGCGCGAGTTCGGCGAGGCCGAGCAGCGCGATTTCCTGGGCATCATCGTCAAACAATCCCAGCTCACGGTGTCCATCCTCAACGAACTGCTCGACCTGGTGCGCATCGAGGAGCGGCGCGGCAAGGACTTCACCATCGAGCGCATCGATCTGCACGAACTGCTGCACGAGGCTGCCGCGGAATTCCGGCCTCCGCAGGGGCGCGACGCGCCAGCGGCACCGACCGCAGCCGGCCCGTTCTGGGTCAATGCCGACCGCAAGAAACTGACCCAGGCAATAAGCAACGTGCTCTCCAACGCCTACAAATATTCACCCGCCGGCAGCGCCGTGGAGATGGCCCTGACGCAAACGCCGGGCCAGGGCAACAGTGCGGCGCGGGTCTGCCTGCGCATCAGCGATCACGGCATCGGCATGTCCCCGTCGCAGCTGGCGCGTGTGGGCGAGCGTTTCTACCGCGCCGACACCTCGGGCAAGATCCCCGGCACCGGACTGGGCATGAGCATCGTGCGCGAAATCATTCAGCTGCACGGCGGTGAACTGGAACTGGCCAGCAAAATCGGCGAGGGCACCACCGTGACCGTGTCGCTTGCCGCTGCTCAGGAGACGGAGCCGGCCTTAGCCGCCGTGCGCGCCACCGCTGCCAAGCCAGGTTCCTGACCCGCTCCGACCAGGGGCTGCTGTTGACAATATCCGCAGGCTGAAAAGGTTGCTTAATATGAACAAAACGATTTCGAAATCGGCCTTGCCTTTGCTGCTGGCATGGCTGATGGCATGCCCGTTTCAGGTGCAGGCACAGGAGACGAAAAAAACACTGGGATTCGGCGTGGTGCCGCAGCAGGCGGCCAGCCGCCTGGCCGAAGACTGGGCGCCGCTGCTGGCAGAGCTCAGCCGGCGCTCGGGCTTTGCCCTGGTGTTTCGCACCGCGCCCAGCATTCCCGTATTCGAAGAGCGTCTGGGACGCGGCGAATACGACCTGGCCTATATGAATCCCTACCATTACGTGGTGTTCCATGCAGCCGCCGGTTACCGCGTCTTTGCCAAGGAGCAGGATCGCAAGCTCAAAGGCATCCTGGTGGTGAAAAAGGAAAGCCCCTACCGCACGCTGGCCGATCTGGCCGGGAAGAACGTGGCGTTCCCGGCACCGGCGGCCTTCGCCGCCAGCATCCTGCCTCAGTCGGAATTCGGCCGCCTGGGAATCCCGATCATCGCCAGGTTCGTCGCCTCCCACGATTCTGTCTATCGCGCGGTGGCCTCGGGCCTGCAGGAAGCCGGCGGCGGCATCCAGCGCAGCTTGGAGACGACACCGGCCGAGATCCGCAACGCTTTGCGCGTGTTGGCTGAAACACCGGCTTACACGCCGCATGCGTTTGCCGCGCATCCGCGCGTGCCGCCCGAAGTGCTGGCCAAGGTGCTCGAGGCGATGCAATCCCTGTCCGGAGATCAAACCGGGCAAGGCCTGCTTGCACCGCTGGCTTTCAAGGGCATCGCCAGCGCCCAGGACAGGGAATGGAATGACATCCGCGCCCTTGACATCAAACTGCTCGAGCGTTACGGCAAGGAATGAAACACCTCGCGCCGCCAGCCGTGCCCCGATAACATGCGGCTCCGCCTCAAAACCATCCTTGGCGTGGCGGTGATCGAAATGGTGTTGCTCGCCGTTCTGGTGAACAGCGCCCTTTCGGTTCTGCGTGAATCCAACGAAACCGAACTCACGCGCAGGATGCAACTGGGGGGCAAACTGCTTACTGCCGCCGCCAAGGACGCGGTAATCTCGCAGGACCTGGCTACCCTGGACAGCTTGGCGGCCGAAGCCATGGCTTCAGGCCAGGTAGACTTTGTGCGTATCGTCGACGCCGGCGGCGTAGTGCTGACGCAACGGGGCGATCCGAAGTTCATTTCCCGCCCCTTCCACCCGGAAGTCCGCATCGATCAGGCGAGCGATGGTGTGTTCGACTGGTCCGCCCCGGTGCTGGCGGGCGGCGTCAGTCATGGCGAGGTGCAGCTCGCTGTGTCCACCGATCCGCTGAAGGTTCTGCTCTCCTCCGCCAGGCGCTGGGTGGCGGGAATTGCCGTCCTGGAAATGCTGCTCGTTGCCTTGTTCTCCTGGCTGCTCGGCAGCTACCTGGTGCGCCAGTTGCTGGCGCTGCGCAGCGCCAGCCTGCGCATTGCGGCGGGTGATTTCTCGGAACGGGTGCCGGTGCAGGGGTCCGACGAGTTGGCCGAAACGGCTCACGCTTTCAATCATATGGCACAGCAACTGGAGGACCACCGTGATCTGTTGAGCCTCGAGAACAGCAAGCGTCTGGAGGCCCAGCAGGCGGCCGAACAGGCCCAGGCGCGCGCCGAGGACCAGACCGTGCAACTCAATGCCATTTTCGCCCTGAGCCCGGACGGTTTTGTCTCCTTCGATGCCAACCACTGCGTCAAATATGCGAATCCGGCTTTTCTACGCCTGACCGGATTGCCGGAATCGGAAGTCTCGGGGCTGGAGGAGTCGGCCTTCTCGGAGCGGCTGGCGCGCGCGTGCACGGCGCCAGCTCACTTCCCCGGCGTGGCGGCGCTGCGCGCGGCGCAAACCGCCGGCACCGCCTCGGGCTTTCCCCCGGGGCGCACCGACACCCCCGCCCAGACTGACGGCGGCGGTCACGACTGGCGGCATTTGATCGAGATTGCCGGCCCCAACCGGCGCGTGCTCGGGTGCGGCCTGCGCCTCTCCGACGCGGCTACCGTGTCGCAGATCCTCTACTTTCGCGACATCACCCACGAGACCGAAGTCGATCACCTGAAAAGTGAATTCATCGCCACCGCCGCGCACGAACTGCGCACCCCGATGACCAGCATCTACGGCTTCGCCGAACTGCTGCTAGAGCGCGAATTCGGCGAGGCCGAGCAACGCGATTTTCTGGGCATCATCGTCAAACAATCCCAGCTCACGGTGTCCATCCTCAACGAACTGCTCGACCTGGTGCGCATCGAGGAGCGGCGCGGCAAGGACTTCAGCGTCGAACGCATCGACCTGCGCGAACTGCTGCGCGAGATCGTCGCCGGCTTCAAGACGCCCGAGGACCGCCCCCCACCCGCCCGCCCGCCCGCCGACGACCCGCTCTGGGTGCGCGCCGATCGCGCCAAGCTGACCCAGGCGGTGAGCAACGTGCTTGCCAACGCCTACAAATATTCGCCCTCAGGCGGCGCGGTGGCAATCGATCTGGTCGCCGCGCAAGGCGCTGGCAGCGCCGCGGCGCGGGTCTGCATCCGCATCAGCGATCACGGCATCGGCATGTCCCCGGCGCAGCTGGCGCGCGTGGGCGAGCGTTTCTACCGCGCCGACACCTCGGGCAAGATCCCCGGCACCGGACTGGGCATGAGCATCGTGCGCGAAATCATTCAGCTGCACGGCGGTGAACTGGAACTGGCCAGCAAAATCGGCGAGGGCACCAGCGTGACAATCTGCCTGCCTGGCGCCGTTTAAAGCGGCGCTACCTGGGGGGCGGCGCTACCTGAGGGGGGCGGGCACTACCTGGGGGGCGACGATTGCGGTTGGGCGGCAAGGCGAACAAAAACGGGCCTCTGCGCTGCTTGCATCTCGGCCCGCAGCGTTGTCTGGTCTACGTAATACCACGCCCCGAAGGCAACCATGCCGACGGAAAAGTAGACGACCAGAATCGTTGATGCGGTTGAAAAACTAAGGCGCCGCAATGTCCAGAAACCGAGAAACTTATATCTTTCCCTGGCCGCCAACCGCGGAACCAACACGAACTGGCATACCGCGCAAACCGCCAGGAACAGCGCCACAGCCAGCACAAGGAATGTCGCATCCCCGAGCCCGTTCGTGACCGCTATCGCGGCGGCAAGCACGCAGGAGACCGCCAATGCAACGACTGACACGACGAACTGACCGAGCACCGTCCAATAAAGCGGAATGTGCCATCGCGCCACAACCTTTGCCTTGCGACTGAGCAGGATCCCCGAAATAGCTGCATGGGATATCAGCAGAGAAAGCGAAATTGCAGTAACCGACATCAAGCAGTATCCACTGTGCGAAACACCCTTCTAGGCCAGCTGGCATTTTTGCTAAAAATTCAGCCCGCGTCTGTTAAGAATGTTTAAGCATCAGAAATCCATTGAGGGGGCGGGGTCAGGACATGCCCCTGAGACAGCGCACTCCTTACGACCTTAAACAATCTCAACAGACTTTATCCGCGCTCTGCTTTACCGTCGGCACAGGAGGCTGAGCGGTGCCGCGTCTGGTTAATTGCCCGCCGCCAGCCAACTTACCGGCAATTTTTGGAAGACTTCAGGAGAATCTCTATGAAAGTTCGCAATACCGTGGTTGGGCCTCGCAAAATCCGCGCGCAGTTGGGTTTGAACCAGTCGGAGTTCTGGACGTCCATTGGCGTTACGCAAAGCGGGGGATCGCGCTACGAAGCCGGCCGCAGCATGCCCAAGCCTGTGCAGGTGTTGTTGCAGCTGGTGCACGTCGAGCGTATCGATCTGTCCAAACTAAGAAAAATAGACTTGGAAATACTCAGGGGGTTGAAAAGCCAGCATCCCGAGATTTACCGGAGCCTGCGCAAGGGCTCCCGTCGCAAAACTGAACAAGCGACCGATACGCGCCATTGATTGCAGCGCCCCGGGTTGCGCTAGAAGCTAGAACTCACCTGGCGCGGCTTGCATAGGCGGCTTTCCTGGCGCGGGCAACCGCCGGTCTGATGACCTCGGGCAACAGCATCGTCACGCTGTTGCCGCCATCGGCGTTTCTACCCAGTTGCAGCTGGCCGCCGTGAATTCGCATGATTTCACGCACGACGCTCATCCCCAGCCCCATGGCCGGCGCCCCCCCAGACCTGAAGGCCGCGCGACGACGCCCGCCGGCGCGCTTGAGCGCTTGCATGCCCCCGCCACCGTCATGATTAAAAACACTCAGGCCGATAAGCCGCGGTCCGCCGCCGCCTGCCTCGCCGACGCTGCGCGCGCTGACGGCTACGCACACCGAAGCCCCCGATGGCGATCTGCGATAGACATGATCGAGCGCCCTGGTAACGGCCTGCGCGAGCTTGTTGCTATCGGCCATGATGAGCAGGGGGTGCTTGGGAACCTGCAGAACGGGCGCGTCACGCTCCTCCGGCGTGCTGAACAAGCCGACTAACTGTGGCAGCAGACTGCGCACGTCGGTCGAGGAAAAAATGAAATCCCTGCCCTGTCGCAACACCAACCCCGAAAGAACGCCCAGATCGCCGATGATCGACGAAAGGGCCGCCGAGTTGACCGAGATCACGGACAGCAATTCTCGTTGCACGCTTGCCTCCGGCTGGTCCTGCAGAAGCAACGCGGAACAGCCCTGCAGGCAGGCCACGGGATCGCATAATTCAGAAGCCGCGAGGGCCAAGATATCGCTTTTCATCTGGTTACCTTTGCCACGATTGTTTCCGGCAATGTCGGTACCGATGTTGGTGACGAACCCGCTCTCTCCAAGGCGCTGCGAGTCCATGGCGCGTCCGTCACCGGTTCTGCGCTTGCTCTCCCTGGTCGCCTTGCTTTTCGCGATATCCATTGCCCAAACAGTCCAATCAGTGGTGGTTTCCCGGCATAGCCGGGGGCTTACCTCTATGAGGTCAGCGTCACCCGAAATTCCATGCCACTGTTTATCAGAACGGCAAGCGCCAGTCCGTTGAGATTGTTTAACGACGCGCGAGAGGGTTTCCGTCAAGCGGCTGCCCTCGGGCGGGGGGGCCGATCTTCGCTGCGCCACGGCGCGGGCGGATACGGCATTTACGGTAGCGCAATATATGGCTTTACATGGACTGCCAACCGCAGTTTTTGGCTGCATAGTGCACCCGTACCATGGCTGCCATCGCCACGCAAAGGCGCCAAAGCAGCGAGCACCGGGTGATGCACGACCAACAAAGCTGGCCTGACGAGCAGAAGAAAAGTCTAGAAATGAAGCCGAAACTGCGGACCGCGATTTTGCTCGGAACCTCCAGCCTGGGGGGGCCGTCCTGCCCTTGCCTGTCGCGGCGGGGCCTGGCGTCGCCGTCGTATCGGTGCGGGCCATGGTGAGCCCCACAGTGAAAATGCAATTCGAGTCCAGCCCGATGCAATTGAGCATCACCGAGGCGGATATCGCGCGTGGATACCTCGACGTGCCCGGCACCAACCGCCTTACCTTGAATGCCGACCGCAGCGCGCAGCAACTGGCGAACGTCACCGTCGACTACAAACCCAACCCCTACAATTTCTCTTCGATTCAGCTGGCCACCACCACTTTGCCGGCAGCCGATCGCAATACCGACACCAATCTTGCCGGTTTGCTCAACACTCTGCCGGCGAGCGCGGCCGGGCCTTCGGACCAAGCGCGCCAAGGCATGCAAAACGAGGGCGGCGTAAATGAACCTGCGGGTGCCAAACCCGCCGGCACCCACGGTTCGGTCACCTCGCTCGGTGATCGCCTGATGCTGCCAAAATCCATCAAACCCGGGGACATCTCGGTTCCTGCCACGCTCAATATTCAACTCTAGCAGCCTGCGGCCTTCAGCAACTGACCGCGGGCGAGGTGCAGGTCACGGTGACGGTGAAGTTTCTCTGCGTATCGGTCCCCGTGCCGACATCCTGTCCGCCCGGTGTTACGCGGGCGTAGCAATTTTTCGCCACGTCGGACACCGTCGCATCCTTGTTGACCGAAACCGTGCCGGTGATAACGTAGGTGCTGCTGGTGCCGTTGCCCCAAGGCTGGGTCCGCGCCGAATCCACATAGAGCTGATGGCTCAGGCTGGCGGCACTCAAAGTCAGCGTGCGCGGCGTCAGCGGCGTCAGGGCCACCGAATAACTGACGTTGCCGTTGCTGTTACTGAATGAACCGCTCTTGGTGCAGGTCACCACGATGCTGCCACCGACATCCAGCACCGTGCCCGCCAGCACATCGTAAGCGCCGCAATTGAGCGTGACGTTGGCGGCCGTGTTTTGCGGCACCGCTCACTATGCGAGCCCCCGATTCGCGGAAACCCCGGTCTGCCCCCGAGTATTCCCGCCAATCGTGAGCGTCACCACCGTGCCCTTGCCCGGTTGGCTTTCGATGCGCATCACGCCGCCGATGAAATCGATGCGCTGTTTGATACTGAACAGCCCATAGCTGTGTTTCGCCGAGGGCTGGAGCGTCTGCCCCGCGTCGAAACCGACCCCGGCATCGGCGACGCTGACCACCATGCCACCGCTCGCCGCATGCGTCGACAAAGTCACGGTCGCCCCACTGACGTCGGCGTGCTTCCAGACATTGATCAGCAGTTCGCGCACGATCCGGTACAGGGCGCTGTTCGTGGTTTCGTCCAGCGGCGCGATCTCGCCCAGATGCATCCTGACGCAAAGGCCGTAGATGCGCTCCATTTCTTCGGCCAGCCACTCCAGCGCAGGGCCGAGGCCGAAATGGGACAGCACCGGCGGGCTCAGTTGGGTGCAGAGCGAACGTACCGACCGACCTGAGCGGTCGATCATGGCCTCGACTTCGTTCAACTGCAGCCGGCAGTGCCGGCAAAAGTCCCGGTCTTCGTCGGGTAGCGCCAGCGCGCTCAGCTTCAACTTGGCGACTGCGAGGTTCTGACCCAGATCGTCGTGCAGGTCGCCGGCGATCTCGCGCCGCTCGCGAGTCTCTGCTGCAAGCAGTTCCATCGCCAGCGAGCGCAACTCTGCGGTTCGATCGGCCACGGTTTGCTCCAGCCCTTGGGAGGCGTGCTCCAGTTGGGCCACCAGTTGTTCCAGACGGTCGCGTTGCGCTTCGACTTGCGTGCGCAGGCGCTCGCGCTCGAACAGATTGCGAATCCTGTGCCGCGCCACATTCACGTTGACAGGCTTGGTGATGTAATCGGCCGCACCCTGCGCAAGGGCCGAACTTTCGGCGTCGCTGTCACCCAGAGCGGTGACGAAAACCACCGGAATCGCGCGCAGACTCGGCTCTGCCTTGAGCCGCCGGTAGGTCTCGTGTCCATCCATCTCCGGCATCATCACATCGAGCAGGATGATGTCCGGCGGCGCTTGCGCGGCCAGACTCAGTCCCATAGCGCCGCTGGTGGCGATTTGCAGATCGAACTCCGAGGCCAGCGCCGCCCCCAGCGTCAGCAAATTCGCCGGCTCATCGTCTATGGCGAGAATTCTTGCTTTTCCAGCGGGTATGGCAGCGCTCCGCGCAGCCTGTTTCAGCGATGGGAACGGCTTGTGGTCCCGCGGCGGGCTGAATCGGCGGCTATCCAATCGGGTTTCCTCCGCGGAGCGCTCCGTAATGTTGAACGGCAGTCAATCGGCGTAGACACCGGCTTTCTTGATGACCGGGCCCCATTTCGCGATCTCGGACTTGAGCAGCGACTGCAGCGCGGCAGGTGTGGCCTGATTCTGTGGCACCGGCTCGGTGCCCAACTGTGCCAGGTTCTTGATCAGATCGGGGTCCTGTAATGCACTCTGCAAGGTGGAAACCAGCACATCGGTAATCGGCTTTGGTGTTTTCTTCGGCGCATAGACGCCATGCCACACACCCACTGAAAAGCCTTTCATGCCCTGCTCCTCCAGCGTCGGCACATCCGGCAGCGAAGCGACCCGTTTCAGGGTGGTGACGCCATAGACCTTGACCTTGCCCCCTTTGATCTGCCCGGTGGTGTTGGTGGTCTGGTCGCACATGAAATCGACCTGGCCGCCCAACAGATCATTCATCGCCGGAGCGGTACCCTTGTAGGGCACGGTGGTGAAATCGGTCTGGATGGCGCTCATGAACAGCAGTCCGCACAAATGCGAGGCCGCCCCCAAACCTGCATTGGCCAGGGAAAGCTTGTCCTTGTTGGCCTTGATGTAGGGCAGGAACTCCTTGAAGTCCTTGGCCGGAAAGTTGCCGCGCGCGATCAGGGTCATCGGCACATCGGCCACCAGCCCGATATATTCAAAATCAGCCAGAGGATCGTAATCCAGCTTGCGATACAGCGCCGGACTGGTCGACATACCAATGTGGTGCAGCAGTATGTTGTAGCCATCCGGTGCGGCGCGCGCCACGCGGGTCACGCCGATATTGCCGCCGGCACCGCCGACATTCTCGACAATGACCGTCTGCTTGAGCAGCTTGCCCCAGGCGACGCCCAGATTGCGACCCAGCGTGTCGGTGGGACCGCCGGCGGCGAAGGGGATGATCATGGTGACCGGCTTGGTCGGATAG
>CAIOLO010000156.1 GCA_903859155.1 uncultured beta proteobacterium | reverse complement strand
TGCTCACCGCAGGCACCAGCCAGTTGATCTTCAATAAGTTCTTCTACTCCAAACTGCCCTACGATCCGCAGAAGGATTTCGCGCCCATCACGCTGCTGGCCGACCTGCCCATCGCGCTGTGGGTGCACGCTTCGGTGCCGGTGCGCAGCCTCAAGGAATTGATCAGTTACGCCAAAGCCCACCCGGGGAAGCTTAATTATGGTTCCGCGGGCGTGGGCCACGTGTTTCACCTGGGACTGGAGATGCTCTCGCAGCGCACCGGAATACAACTCACGCACGTTCCCTACAAGGGTGTCGGGCCGGCGCAGCTGGAGTTCTCCGCTGGGCGCATTGAGCTGATGTTCAGCGCGGCGACCGCGCCGCTGATGGCACTGTCCAAAGCCGGCAAGATATATGCGCTGGTGGGCGGCGCCGAGCGCCGCATGCGCGTCCTGCCCGAGGTGCCGACCTTCGCAGAATCGGGGATCAACGGTATGGATGTGCCCAACTGGATCGGGCTGGTCGCGCCAAGCGGCATTGCACCGGACCTGGTCGCCCGTCTCAACCGTGAATTCGCCAAAGCCCTGGCCGCACCCGAGGTCAGCAAATTCTACGAGGCACAGAGCTATGTCGTGGATACCAGTTCACCCGACCAGTTCGCGAAAAAGATTGCACGCGAACTCGATACCTGGGGGCCGCTGATCAAGCGCCTGGGCATTACGCTCGAATAGCCGGATACTCGCGGAGGCCAACCATGAAAAAATTGACCGCAGGCGGCACGCCGGCACGAACCCGACGTGCCTGGCCACTGCTGCCGATGCTACTGCTGGGGAGCCTGTCGCTTGCCGTGCCGCAATGGGCGCTGGCGCAGAATTATCCTTCACGACCGGTGCGGATCATCGTCCCCAGCGCGCCGGGCGGTTCGTTTGACATCATTGCCCGCTCGCTGGCAGTGCCCATGTCGGGATCGCTGGGGCAAGCGGTTATCGTCGAGAACCGCCCTGCGACCGGCGGCATTGTTGGGGTCGAAGCACTGGCCAGGGCCGCGCCCGACGGCTACACCCTGCTCACCGCGGGTAACAGTCATTTCGTGTTCAATACTTTTTTCTATGCCAAGCTGCCCTACGACCCGAGGCGCGATTTTTCCGCCATCAGCCTGCTGGCGAAGATTCCTACGGCCCTTTTCATTCACGAATCGGTGCCGGTGAAATCGCTGCAGGAATTTATCGCCTACGCCAAGACCAATCCGGGCAAGCTCAATTACGGCTCTGCGGGCGTGGGACATTCCACCAACCTGTCGATGGAACTCATCAAGCAGCGCACCGGTGCCGATCTGGTGCACGTACCCTACAAAGGATTGAACCTCGGGATGCAGGATCTGATTGCCGGGCGCATCGAGGCGATGTTGTACTCGCCCACCGATCAGGTGATGAGCCAGGTGAAAACGGGCAGGCTGCGGGTGCTGGCCCTGGCGAACGACCGGCGCCTGCGTACGGTGCCGGATATTCCCACCTTTGCCGAGGCAGGGCTGCCGCTGGACCTGGCCGTCTGGATGGCGATGTCCGCCCCGGCGGGCACGCCGCGGGACATCGTGGCGCGCCTCAACCGGGAGGTGGTGCGCGCCGTCGGTCTGCCCGAGCTCGCCAAAGTCTACGATGCGAACAGCCTGGTGCCCGCCAGCAGCCCGCCGGAGCAGGTGGCGCAAATGATCGACAGAGAAATCGAACAGTGGACACCGATCATCAAGTCGCTGGGAATCAAGCCGGAGTAACCATGGAAATGACAGGAGACAGGCAATGAACAGAGCTCTCCGCTTGCTGGCCAGCGGCGTGGTGGCGGGCGCGGCACTCGCGGCCGGCGCGACGGCCCTGGCGCAGTCGAACTACCCGAACAAGGCCATCCGCGTGGTGGTGCCCTCGGCCAACGGCGGCGCTTTCGACATCATCACGCGTGCATTCTCGCCGCAGATGTCCGCGGTGCTGGGCCAGCCGATGGTGGTGGAGAATCGCGCCACCGCCGGCGGCATCGGCGGCGTGGATTACGTGGCCAAAGCCGCTCCCGACGGCTACACAGTGCTCACCGCGGGCGTCAGCCAGATCGTCTACAACAAGCATTTCTACGCCAAGCTGCCCTATGACCCGGAGCGCGACTTTGCCCCCATCGGCATGGTGGGCGAATTGCCGTTTGCGCTGTTCGCGCAGGCGTCGCTGCCGTTGCACTCGGTGCAGGAATTCATAGCCTACGCCAAAAGCAACCCGGGCAAGCTCAATTACGGTTCAGCCGGCGTGGGCCAGACTTTCCACCTGGCGATGGAAATGCTGCGCGCGCGCACCGGTGCCGAACTCACGCACATTCCCTATAAAGGCACCGGCCCCGCGCTGCAGGATCTGTATGGCGGGCGCCTCGAGGTGATGTTCTACCCCGCCAGCGGGCAGCTGCTCGGCTATGTCAAGGAAGGCAAGCTGCGCGTGATCGGCGCAGTGTCGAGGAAGCGCCTGCCCAACCTGCCCAATGTGCCGACCTTCGAGGAATCGGGCATTACCAATTTCGATGTGACTGGATGGGTGGCGATGTTCGCGCCGGCCAACACACCGCGCGATATCGTGGTGCGCCTGAATCGTGAACTGGTGAAAGTGCTGGCCATGCCCGAGGTCATGAAAACCTATGAACAATTGAGCATGGTGCCCGCACCCAGTGCGCCGGAGGAACTCGGCGCCCGCGTCAGCCGCGAAATCACCATGTGGGGACCGTTGGTGAAAAAACTCAATATTGCACTGGAGTAACCGCCGGCGCCTTGACTGGAGCGAACATCGCCCGCACGGGCAAGCACGACCATTCACCTCGGAAGAGGGCGCTATGAGTCGAACTACCGCATCAGTCGTGTTGCTGGGATTGCTGACGGTATTAATGCCTTTGGATGACGCCGGCGCGCAACGTTATCCGTCCAGGCCGGTGCGCACCACCGTACCGACGCCGCTCGGCGGACCCGGCAACATCATCGCCCCGAGCTACAACTTCACGTTTATCCGTTTCCAGAGTTCCATGACCAGATCGGCGTGATTCAGCGTATAGAAATGCAGCCCGGGCGCACCGCCGGCCAGCAGGCGCTCGCAGAGCGAGCCCACCACATCCAGGCCAAATGCCCGTATGGAAGCCAGATCGTCGCTGTAGCCTTGCATGCGCAGGCGCAGCCAGCGGGGAATCTCCGTGCCACAGGCGTCGGAGAAGCGCGCCAGCTGCGAGAAATTGCCGATCGGCATGATGCCCGGCAGAATCGGAATATTGATGCCCTCGGCTGCGCATTCCTCGACGAAACGGAAATAACTGTCGGCGTTGTAGAAATACTGCGTGATGGCGGCGTCGGCGCCGGCATCGACCTTGCGTTTGAAGTTAAGCAGGTCGTCGCGGGGACTTCTGGCCTGCGGATGACATTCCGGGTAGCACGCCACATCAATACGAAAATGCGTACCGGTGGCCTTGCGTATCAGCGCGACCAGGTCACTGGCGTGCGCTAGTTCGCCGACAGCCGCCATGCCCGAAGGCAGGTCTCCGCGCAGCGCCACCATATGCTGGATGCCGCTTGCGCGAAATTGTTCCAGTATGGCTTCGATTTCGCCTCGGGTTGCGCCGACACAGGAAAGGTGCGGCGCCGCCTGATGTCCGGCTTCCTGGATGGCGCGCACCGTCTCCAGGGTGCCCTGCTGGGTCGAACCGCCGGCGCCATAAGTCACCGAAAAGAACTGCGGCTTGAGTTCGGCAAGCTGCGTCCACACGGTGGCCAGTTTCTGGCGGCCCTGCGGCGTCTTGGGCGGAAAAAACTCGAAACTGAGTTCGGCTCCCTTGTCTTTGTGATTGCTCATTGGATCCTTGGCTGGCGTTATTGCATCGCGGTAGCGGTCTGGTGCAGAAAAACAGGCTCATGGCAGTTGACCTGAGCGCAGCTTTCTTCTAAATAACGCGTCCCAATGGGAAATATTGGGACGCTATGAATTTTCCACATTTTAAAACGAAGTGAAATATAACTGATTAAATTAATACTGTTTTATATTTTCAATCGCCCAATTAATTTGATTTAACTGGAGTGGGATATTAGGTGGGATTTCATTTATCCCACTTTCCAACAATCCAATTTGACAGCTGTTGGGCAATCCCATAGCCTGCGCTTTTGCCGACTTGAGCGAACGGCTTCTGCAGCCGCGAAAATAATGCGACCGGACCAAAGCGCGCGACTGCGACAACTGCTGGAACAACGCATCCTGGTGCTCGATGGCGCCATGGGCACCATGATCCAGGGACGGCATCTGTCGGAGGAAGAGTTCCGCGGCTCGCGCTTCACCGGTCACCCGGTGGATTTGTCGGGCAACAACGACCTGCTCTGCCTTACCCGGCCGGAGGTCATCAAGGATATTCACCTGCGCTATCTCGCTGCAGGCGCGGACATCATCACCACCAATACCTTCAATTCCAATGCCCCCTCGCAGGCCGATTACCGGCTGCAGGACCTGGTCGGCGAACTCAACCTTGCCGCGGCGCAAATCGCGCGCGAAGCGGTTGACGCGGTCATGCATACGCAACCGGGGCGGCAATGCTACGTGGCCGGAGTGTTGGGCCCCACCAGCAAGACCGCCTCGATTTCCCCGGACGTCAACGATCCGTCCTGCCGCAATGTCACCTTCGACCAGCTGGTTCAAGCCTACGACGAGGCGCTCACCGGCCTGATCGACGGCGGCGTCGACATGCTGCTCATTGAAACCGTGTTCGATACCCTGAATGCCAAGGCGGCGATATTCGCCATCGAGTCGCGTTTCGAGCGCGAAGGCCAACGTCTGCCGGTGATGATTTCCGGCACCATCACCGACCAGTCGGGCCGCACGCTGTCCGGGCAAACGCCCGAAGCCTTCTGGAATTCGGTGCGCCATGCGCGACCGATCGCCATCGGCCTCAATTGCGCGCTGGGCGCGGAACTGATGCGGCCCTATATTGCGGAACTGGCGCGCGTGGCAGACACCTTCATCTGCGCTCACCCCAATGCCGGCCTGCCCAACCCCCTGTCCGACACGGGCTATGACGAGACCCCCGAGTGCACCTCGGGGTTCCTCGGCGAGTTCGCACGCTCGGGCATCGTCAACATCGTTGGCGGCTGCTGCGGCACCACCCCGGAACACCTGGCGCACATCGCGCGCGCCGTGAAAGGGCTGACACCACGCAAGCCCCCCGCCACCGAGCCGCGCCTGCGCCTGTCTGGACTGGAACCGCTCAACATCGGGCCGCAGTCCCTCTTCGTCAATGTCGGCGAGCGCACCAACGTGGCCGGATCGAAGGCGTTCGCGCGCATGATTCTTGCCGAGGATTACGCCGGGGGACTCGCGGTCGCGCGCCAACAGGTCGAAAACGGCGCGCAGGTGATCGACATCAACATGGACGAGGCGATGCTCGATTCGCACGCCGCGATGGTGAAATTCCTGCACCTGATCGCCGGGGAACCTGAAATCTCGCGCGTACCAATGATGGTCGACTCCTCGCGCTGGGAGGTGATCGAGGCCGGCCTCAAATGCGCCCAGGGCAAGTGCGTCGTCAACTCGATTTCTCTGAAAGAAGGCGAGGAATCCTTCATCCGGCAGGCGGGCCTGGCGCGCCGCCACGGCGCCGCCGTGGTGGTGATGGCCTTCGACGAGCAGGGCCAGGCCGATTCGCTGGAGCGGCGCAATTCCATCTGCGAGCGCTGCTACCGGATTCTGGTCGACCGAGTGGGCTTTCCGGCCGAGGACATCATTTTTGATCCGAACATTTTTGCAGTAGCCACCGGCATCGAGGAGCACGCCAACTACGGCAGGGATTTCATCGAAGCCACCCGCTGGATTCGCGCCAACCTGGCGCACGCCAATATATCCGGCGGCGTATCGAACCTGTCGTTTTCGTTCCGCGGCAACGAACCGATGCGGGCGGCAATGCACACGGTGTTTCTCTACCACGCCATCCGCGCCGGCATGACCATGGGTATCGTCAATGCCGGGCAACTGGGTGTCTATGAAGAAATTCCCACGGAAATCCGCGGGCTGATCGAGGACGTGCTGTTCAACCGGCGCGCCGATGCCGGCGAGCGCCTGGTGCAGGCGGCCACCCGGGTGACCGGCGCGGCCAAGGCCGATGTCGTCGACCTCGCCTGGCGCGAGGATTGCGTCGAGAAGCGCCTGGTCCATGCGCTGGTCAAAGGCGTCACCGAGTGGGTGATTGCCGACACCGAGGAAGCACGCTGCAAGTTCACGCACGCCATCGAGGTGATCGAAGGACCCTTGATGGACGGCATGAACATCGTCGGCGATCTGTTCGGCGCCGGCAAGATGTTTCTGCCGCAAGTGGTGAAATCGGCGCGGGTGATGAAGCAGGCGGTGGCGCACCTGGTTCCTTTTATCGAAGCCGAAAAGGCCCGGCAGGGCGACACCCGGCCGCGCGGCAAGATCGTGCTCGCCACCGTGAAAGGCGATGTGCACGACATCGGCAAGAACATCGTCGGCGTGGTCCTGCAGTGCAACAACTTCGAAGTGGTGAACCTGGGCGTTATGGTGCCCACGCAGAAACTGCTCGATGCCGCGCGCGAACACCAAGCCGACATGATCGGCGTCTCCGGGCTGATTACCCCTTCCCTGGAGGAAATGGCCAATATTGCCGGGGAGATGCAGCGCCAGGGATTCACAATGCCACTGCTGATCGGCGGAGCGACCACCTCGCGGGTGCATACCGCGGTGAAGATTGCGCCGCATTACGACGGACCGGTGGTTTATGTACCCGATGCTTCGCGCGCGGTGTCGGTATGCCAGGGGCTGATCTCCGATCACGGCCGCGACGACTACGTGGCCGAGGTGCGCAGGGACTACGAGCGCGTGCGCGCGCAGCATGCGGCAAAAAAAGGGCCGGCGATGCTGTCGCTGGCGGCGGCGCGCGCCAATGCGCCGCGCCTGGACTGGTCGAGCTACACGCCGCCCGCGCCGCGTCATCCGGGGGTGCTCGAACTGCGCGACTACGATCTGGCGGAACTGGCGAAATACATCGACTGGTCGCCGTTCTTTCAAACCTGGGATTTGACCGGCAGCTTTCCGAAGATTCTCGATGATGCCATCGTCGGAAAGTCGGCGCGCGATATCTATGCCGACGGCCAGGCGATGCTCGCGCTCATCATCGAGGAACGCTGGTTGACCGCCAACGGCGTCATGGCGCTGCTGCCCGCGGCCAGCGCAGGCGAGGACATCGAGATCTATCACGACGAATCGCGCACCGACATCGCCATGATCTGGCACGGACAGCGGCAGCAGAGCGAAAAAGCCTCGGACCGTCGCAATCTCTGTCTCGCCGATTACATCGCGCCTGAACACTCCGGCGTGCGCGACTGGATCGGCCTGTTCGTCATTACCACGGGCCTGGGCTGCGAGGAGCGGGCGCGCGCATTCGAAGCGGCGCACGACGATTATTCGGCGATCATGCTCAAGGCCCTGGCCGACCGGCTCGCCGAGGCCTTCGCCGAGCGTCTGCATGAGCAGGTGCGGCGCGAATTCTGGGGCTATGCGCAGGACGAACAACTCGATACCCAGGGATTGATCGCGGAGCACTATCGCGGCATCCGTCCCGCGCCCGGCTATCCTGCCTGCCCCGACCATGCGGCAAAACGCGCGCTGTTCGACCTGCTGGATGCACCGGCCATCGGCATGGGAATCACCGAGTCCTGCGCGATGACACCGTCCGCTTCGGTGGCAGGGTTCTACCTGTCGCATCCCCAGGCGCAGTATTTTGCCGTCGGCCCCATCGGCGCCGACCAGAGCGAGGATTTTGCTCGCCGCGTGGCCGCACGCAATCCCGAAAAACGCCGTCTCCAGGTCGCCGCGTAATAACGGTTGACAGTCCGGGGCGCCCGGCGATAGTGTCGGCCGCAAGCATCCCCGGAGAGAAAATCGATGCGTTCCACACACTACGCGAGGCTGCTCGCGATACTCACCTCTGCGCTATGCAGCAACCTAGTCGCGCAGGAATTCCCGGTGAAACCGGTGCGGGTGGTGGTGCCGTTTCCGCCCGGCGGCGTGGATGTTTCGATCCGCCAGATGCAGAAAATAATGTCCGATGAACTCGGGCAACCGATCCTGATCGACAACCGTCCCGGTGCCAACGGCTTCATCGGAACGGAACTGGTCGCGCGCTCGGCAGCCGACGGCTATACGTTGCTGGCCACCAGTTCCAGCACCATGATTTCAGGCGTGCTGGTATCTAGCAACGTGCCCTTTGACGTGCTGCGCGATTTCACGCCGGTGACGATGATCAACATGACGGTGAGCACGCTGATCACCAAACCGGGCGTGCCGTTCACCTCGGTGAAGGACCTTATCGATTACGCCAAGCGCAATCCAGGCAAGGTCTCGTATGCGAGCACCGGCATTGGCTCCGCTCAGCATCTGGACGGCGAGTATTTCAAGGTCACAGCGGGCGTTGATTTGAACCATATCCCCTACAAGGGGTTCGGACCGGTGGTCCAGGCGGTGGCGGCCGGAGAAGTGGATGTCGCGTTCATGACTGTCGCAACCGCGAATCCGCTCCTGCAGGGCGGCAAGGCGCGGCCGCTGGCGTTTTACAACGGCCCGCGCGCGCCCAGCCTGCCGCCTGCCACGCCGGAGTTGACCGCCACCGTGCCGCAGTTTCGCGCCACGCCCGGCTGGATAGGCCTGCTCGGACCCGCGGGGTTGCCGCGAGCGGTGCTCGCCCGCCTCAACACCGCCGCCGTCAAGTCGCTGTCCCCGGAAATGCGCGCGAGGAATGCGGAGATCGGCACCACCATCATCGGCGACACGCCGGAGGAGTTCTCCGCAAAGATTAAAACCGGCCTGGAGAACACGGCGCGAGTAGTAAAGCAGTTGAAGTCAGTCGGCGTCAAATTCGAGGATTAGCGCGCCCGCCGGGAGGACCCGATCAGAAACAGGGGGTAGTCCATTTCAGTTTTTTTGGCGTGACACCCGCCGCAACGCCTGTCCCGCCGCGTAGCCGGCGATTTCAGTGCCAGAAAATTACCTGTTGCGCAGCAGCCAGTCGGCAAACTGCTCACGCTCGGTGACGCTCATGTGCAGGCCGCACTTGGTACGGCGCCACAGGATATCCTCGGCCTCGCATGCCCATTCGTAGGCGATGAACCAGCGTACCTCGGCTTCGTAGAGCCCGCCGCCAAAATATTCGCCCAGCCCTGATTCACTTTGCGCATCGCCCAATACCTCGCGCGCCAGTGTGCCGTGGCGGCGCGCCAGGCGCGCAAGCAGCAGGCCGGGCAATCGCGGGTAACGCCCGCACAGATCGTCGAACAAGGCATCGAATCCCGCCTTCGCCGTGACATCGCCGAAATCGCCGCCGGGCAGCGCCTCGGTGGCAGTCCATGCGTGCGTGTCGGGAAACCAGGGTTCCAGCTTCTCCATCACCTGCTCGGCCAGGCGCCGATAGGTGGTGAGCTTGCCGCCGAATACCGAGACCAGCGGCGGCCCGTCCCCATCGAGCAGCAGGTGGTAATCGCGCGTCACCGCCGAAGGATTGTCAGAGCCGTCGTCGTACAGCGGCCGCACACCGCTGTAGCTCCATACCACCTGAGCGGGCGTCAGCGGTGTCGCCGTATAGCGGCTCGCGGCCTCGCACAGATAGTGGATCTCTTCGCCGCTTGCGCCTGGCCGCGAGGGATCCCCCTGCATGGCCACATCAGTCGTGCCGATCAGGGTGAACTCGCGCTCATAGGGAATCATGAATACGATGCGCCGATCAGGATTCTGCAGGATGAATGCATGGTTGCGGTCGTGGATGCGCGGGACCACGATGTGGCTTCCCCGCACCAGGCGCACCTTGCCCGGTGAAGCGATGCCGATCTCGCGGTCCAGCACCGCTTTGACCCACGGGCCCGCGGCGTTGACCAGTCCACGCGCAATAATTTCCTCCTGTTGCGCGCCCTTGGTCGGGGCGAGGGTCAGGTGCCAAAGCTCGCCCTGGCGGCGTGCCGCCGTGACGCGGGTGCGTGTGGCAATGCGCGCGCCGCGCGCGGCCGCCGAACGCGCATTGAGCACCACCAGGCGGGCATCGTCGACCCAGCAGTCATGGTAGGCAAAGCCGCGCTTTAATTCAGGCTTCAATCCCTTGCCGTAACCCTCGCGCGCCAGAGCGACCCCGCGCGATGCCGGCAGCGTGCTGGTGTTGTCACCCAGCCCGAAGGCGCGCCGGCCGAGGTGGTCGTAAAAAAACAGCCCCATGCGGATCATCCACGCGGGGCGCAGATGACGCTCGTGCGGCAGCACGAATTCCAGCGGCCAGATGATGTGGGGTGCAATTCGCAACAGCGTTTCGCGCTCCGCCAGCGCTTCGGCAACCAGGCGAAACTCGTAATACTCGAGGTAGCGCAGGCCGCCGTGGATCAGCTTGGTCGAGGCCGAGGAGGTAGCCCCGGCAAGATCGCCGGCCTCGGCGAGCAGCACCGACAGACCCCTGCCTGCGGCGTCGCGTGCTATTCCACAGCCATTGATGCCGCCGCCGATGATCGCCAGATCGTAATGCTGCATGGCGCTACCTTACCGCAACCGGCGTTGCGGCCGCCGGTCCCCCGCAAGGCGCCTAGCGAAAACCCGCCAGGGGCTATCCGCCGTAATACACCTTCTCGCCCAGGTCCTTGAGCCAGCAGATGGCTTCATCCGCGGGTCCGGCGGGCGCGATTTTCACGCGGGCTTCCACCACTTCGGCGACGAACAAAGTGTGATCGCCCTTTTTCACGACCTCGATGATCCGGCACTCCAGATGCGCCGGCGCCTTGTCGAGCACCGGCGCCTTGACAATCGCCCCGGCGCGGAAGGCTTCGCCACCGATGCTGTTGCCCTCGACATTGGCCGGTTTGAAAAACGCATAGGCGAGCGCGTTGTCGCCCTTGGCGATCACATTGAGCACGAACTCGCCGCTGTCTTCGATCAAGGCATGCGTCAGCGAGTCGGCTTTTACGCCCACCGCGATCAGCGGCGGCGCAAACGACGTCTGCGTGACCCAGTTGACGGTGGCAGCACTCATGCGCCCGTCCTTGCCGCAGGCGGTGAGCACATACAGTCCGTAGGGAATCATCCGCAACGCGGTTTTCTTGGCATCGGGATCCATACATCCTTCAACTCATCGTTAATTCAGCACGCATGATAGGGGCACGAATGCCGGTTGGCGCAGGCCCGCAAGCCGCGCCGGGGAACTTCCGGAGAAGTGCACCGGTGCTTGCCGGCTGCGATAACTCTGGGACAATGCCGCTTACTCCCTCCCACCATCCAAGGGCCTCATTGCCATGCACTGGACCGCGCGTCGCGAAAAATTCAGAACTCTCCTGGCTGCCGATGCCTGTATCCACCCGGCGTCGGTGTACGACCCGATCACCCTGCGCATCGCCGAAGATCTCGGCTATGAAGCCGGCATGCTCGGCGGATCGGTGGCCTCGCTTGCCGTGCTGGGCGCGCCCGATCTGATTACATTGACGCTCACCGAATTCGCCGCACTCATCCTGCGCATGAACCGCGCGGCCAGCCTGCCGTTGGTGGTCGATGCCGACCATGGCTACGGCAATGCGCTGAATGTAAGGCGCACGGTGGAAGAACTCGAAACCACCGGGGTGGTGGCGATGACCATCGAGGACACGCTGCTTCCCGCCGCGTTTGGCGACAAAGGCAAAGCGCGCCTGCTCAGCCTGGAGGAGGGAGTGGGCAAGATGCGCGCCGCTGTCGACGCCCGCCAGGACGTCAATCTGGTGATCGTCGGCCGCACCAGCGCGGCCGCCATCACCGGTGTGGACGATGCCATCGCCCGCGCACGCGCCTATGAACAGGCGGGCGTCGACGCCATGTTCTTCATCGGGCTGGATACGCGCGCAAAACTCGATGCGGTGGCTGGCGCGACGCAACTGCCGCTGTTTCTGGGCACCCTGTCCCCGGAAATTGCCGACAGGGACTATCTTTCGGCGCGGCGCGTGCGTGTGGCCCTGACCGGCCATCCTACTTTTCCCGCGGCAGTTCAGGCGGCTTACAACACCCTCAAAGCGCAGCGCGAGGGTACCCCTGCCGGCAAACTGCAGGGCGTGGCATCAAACGAGATGATGAAGAAATATACGCGCGATGCCGATTACGCCAGGTGGATGGGCGAGTATCTCGGCGGTCGCTGAATTTTTCGGCAGAGTTGCTCAACCCCAGAGTTCCCGGCTGGCCAGGCGCGCTCCCTCGGTCATCGAGCGCAGCTTGGCCCACACCACGGTTGGGACAACGTCGACGCGCCCCGCGAACGTGCCGAATCCGCAGTCGGTGCCGGCGATGACGTTTTCGCGGCCCACCACGCTCGCGTAGCGGCAGATGCGCTGCGCGACCAGCTCCGGATGTTCGACAAAGCTGGAGGTGGAATCGAGCACGCCCGGGATCAGGATTTTCCCCGCGGGCAGCTTCACTTGCTTCCACATCGCCCATTCGTGTTCGTGGCGCGGATTGGCGCCTTCGAAAGAGATCGCGGTTGCCCGGGACCGCAGCACCGGGCCGATGATTTCGCGCAACGCAATGTCCTGGGTGTGGGGGCCATTGTAATTTCCCCAGCACAGGTGCAGGCGCATTTGTTCCGGCGGAACATCGCGCGCGGCCTCATCAAGCACCTCCAGATGCAATTCCACCATCTTGCGGAATTGCGCCAACGTCAGTTCGGGAAACTGGCTGTTCCAGCCCGACCCCAGGTCGGGGCAATCCACCTGCAGCACAAACCCCGCTTTCGCGATGGCGGTGTATTCGTCGTGCAGCACCGCGCCCAGTGCGCGAATGTAAGCCTCGTGGTTCGGGTAATGGCGATTGCCGAGAAACCGCGCCGCCTGCCCGGGCGAAACGGCAGACATGAAGAACTCCCCGGCCGGATACGCCCTCCTGGCCGCCTGAAGATTGGCAATATCGCGCTCCACCGCCGCAAAATCCCGCCACGCAATCGGCGCGACGCAGGTCGGCCGCGTGATGAAGGCCGGCCCAATGCCGCCGCGGCGCGCCGCGAACTCGGGGAACTCCTTCGCTTCGCGCGTCGGTGGCGCCGTCATCGTGGCGCCGGCGAAGCCGGTCAGACGGTCCTTGATGTAGGTGGAGTAATCGCTCTTGCCCTGCTCGCCGTCGTTGACGATGTCGATGCCGGCCGCAATCTGCGCGCGCACCACCTCCTGCACCGCCGAATGCGCACGGATATGCAGGCCCGCGAGATCTGCAAGCGAACCCAGTTCGCGCGCCTGCAAAAGCGCCAACAGGTCATCCGGGCGCGGCAGGCTGCCGGTGTGGGTGGTAAGAATGCGCTCGCTGCTGCGTATCATGAGGCCGCTCCCCGTTTAATTTTTTGC
The DNA here is from genome assembly GCA_903859155.1 of uncultured beta proteobacterium. GTDB lineage: Bacteria > Pseudomonadota > Gammaproteobacteria > Burkholderiales > SG8-39 > 2-02-FULL-62-17. Next base: position 47,913 of record CAIOLO010000156.1, on the reverse strand, counting down.
TTGGTTCTTTGCTTCCTGCATCGCGGTGTAGGCCTCGATTTTTCCGTTGACCAAGTCCTCGATCAACGCAAGCTGGAACTCTATCGCTTCCTGCATCTCGCCGGTCATATGGTCGGAGATCGCGGCATCCAGTCCCGGAATGGTCCAGGTGCGGATATGCGCGCGCAACCCGTCGGAAAACTGCTTCGCAGCGGGCGCGGCGTTCGCGCCAAAGCGCTCGCCGAACATGGAAGCGTACAGGTTGGCCACCATATACTGGATGGCAATCAGTTCGGCTTTGGTCTTGAGTATTTCCTGGTTCATGGTGGCTCCGGCTCGGCAAAAAGGGAGGGCAGTCGCGCCCGTTGCGCACCCAGCTTAGCAGGGTAGCGCGGGATTTCCCCGGGGCCAGCCCGAATTCCCGCGCCCTGCTAAGCTTCAAACCGTGCACGGGGTTCACAGGTCTGGAAACGACTAGAGGGAAAGTTTCGATGGAAATCAGCGCCCGCATGGGCATGCCGCCGAGGGAGACCAAAGTGGTCGGGATCATTTGTACCGGCCACTTCTTCAGCCATTTTTTCCTGCTGCTGCTGCCGCCGCTGTTTCCGGTATTGCGCGAAGTCTACGGCGTCGGCTTCACGGAACTGGGCTTTGCCACCGCCTGTTTCTCCATTGCCAGCGGATTTACCCAGATTCCCGTGGGCTTCATGGTCGATCGCTACGGCGCGAAGAAACTGCTGATCTGGGGCCTGGCGACGGAATCGGTCGCGATTTGCCTGATCGGTGTGTTTCCTGTCTACCCGGCGCTGCTGACGCTGATGGTCGCCGCCGGCCTTTCCAACTCGGTGTTCCACCCAGCTGACTACGCCATCCTGAACGCCAATGTGGACAAGTCGCGTATCGGGCGCATTTTCTCCTTCCATACCTTCACCGGCTACCTCGGCGACGCGGTGGCACCGGCGACCGTGCTGCTATTGGCGAGTCTTTTCGATTGGCGCGTGGCGATGTTCGTGTGCGGAGTGTTCGGCATCATCACCGCTGCCGTGATGTGGGCCAATGCCGAAATTCTGGATAACGCGGAGCTGACCAATGCCAAACCCGCCAATGACGCCGCGCTCGGCGGAAAACCCGCCTTGAAGGGCATGGCGCTGCTTTTCAGCCTGCCGATCCTCATGGGCCTGCTGTTTTTCGCGACGATGTCCATCGCCAATGGCGGCATTCGCACTTTTGGCGTATCCGCATTGCACGAGCTCTACCACACCTCCCTCGGCGCGGCTGGCGCGGTGATTTCGGTTTATCTTTTCGTCTCCCCCGTCGGCGTGCTGGCGGGCGGCTTTGTCGCCGATCGCATCAAACGCCACGATATCGTCGCCGCGGGCTGCATACTGATCATCGCGATGTGTGTTTTCTCCATCGCGATATTCGACCCGCCGCTGGTTGTCATCGGCGGCCTGCTTGCCATCGCGGGATTCGGCAACGGCTTTCTTGCCCCTCCCCGGGACATGATCGTGCGCTCGCTGGCGCCGCCGGGTGCGATCGGCGCGGTATTCGGCTTTGTCTCCAGCGGCTTTGCCGTTGCCGGCATCATCGCGCCAGTCCTCTATGGCTGGTTGCTTGACCATTCCGACCCGAGAAACGTGTTCTGGGTCAGCGGATTCGTCGCCTTGCTCACCATTGTCACGGTATTGGGAACCGGCAGCGTCGGGCGCCGTGCGGCCGCCAGGCAAGCGGCCTGAGTTCGCCCCCTAGCCAAGACCCGACGGCCAGGCAGGGGTGACGCGTCGGACGACGCTGCCCGAAAAACTCGCAATCCCGCCACCAAAAGCACCTTTCTGGTGCATCGCGGCATCTGCCTGTTATTTCGCTGAAAACCGCCGATATCCTTGGTAGAGCGCAAATATTGAAAATATAGATATGGCATAATTGTTGCATAGCAGCAATTGAAGAATTGTCGTGTGCCGGCCTTAAAGGAGGGGGTACTCGAGCAAGGAGAACATCATGTACTCGCATCATCGCTTACCTGTCACTGTCGTTTCCCTGCTGACCTTCCTTTCCATCCTGGCGTTTATTTCGCTCGCCTGGAATGCGCCGGCCCTGGGCGCGGAGCCCGAGGAAACGCTGGTTCTGGTTGCGCGACCGACCCTCAGTGACCCGATATATGGCCGCTCGATACTGGTGGCCCACGAAATATCGGGGGGGCAGCACGTGGGATTCATTCTCAATAAACCGACGGAACTGCGGATGACGGAGGCCTTTCCAGGCCATGCCGCGTCCAAATCCGTGACCGAACCGCTCTACCTGGGCGGCCCTTCGGACCTCAATGCCGTGTTCGCGCTGGTGCAAAGCCGAACCTCCCCTGCAGACGGGACGCTGGCACTGACCAATGACATCTATATCGCCATTTCCGATACTGCCCTGGACAAGGCAATGACGCCTGCGGCTGAGGAGCAGTCGCGCTTTTTCGTCGGGGTAGTCGTCTGGCGCAGCGGCGAACTCGAAGCCGAGATCAAACAGGGCGCGTGGTACGTGCTCAAGGCAACACCGGAACTGGTGCTACCCAAACGCACCTCCGGACTCTGGGAAGAACTGGTGCGCCAGGCCGAAATAACGGCCAAGGCAATCTGACCTGGTGGCGCCACGCAGGGGCCTTCGCCCCGGTGGCATTCGCGAGGCAACTTCGCGCCGTCACCGGCGCGGCAGGCTTCGCCCGAATCAGGCCCGAATCAGGCCATAAGCCATCGCACATAAAGTGCGGTAGGCTGCGCGCCTGATTCCGCGTGACGCCACGTCGTGGCTCGAGTCGCGGGTTTCCAACCTCATTGCTCGCAAAGACCATGACGTCATTCAAAGGTAGAAAAGAAGACCAGCGCCTGCTCACCGGGGCCGGCAGTTACACCTCGGACTGCAATCTGCCGGGACAATTGCATGCGGTGTTCGTGCGCTCGGATCGCGCGCACGCGAAAATTGCCAAGATCGATTGCGCGGCGGCAGCGAAAGCCCCCGGGGTGCGCGCGGTGCTGGACGCGCAAAGCATCGCCGCCGCCGCACTCAGGCGCCTGCAACCGCTGGTGGCGTATCCCGGCCGCGGCGGCATGAAAATAATAGTACCCGACCGTCCGGCGCTGGCCAGCGGGCGGGTACGCTATGTCGGCGAACCGGTGGCACTGGTGATCGCCGAGACCGCGCTGGCCGCCCTGTCGGCCACCGAACTCGTCGAGGTGGACTACGAGGATCTGCCCCCGGTCATCGGAGTGGAGCATGCCCTGGCCGAGGGCGCAACCCTGGTGCATGACGACATTCCGGGCAATGTCTGTTTCGATTTTGATTATGGCGACGAGCAGAAAACCGCAGCGTTGATCGCCGCTGCCGACCATGTCGTGCGCCTTTCCATGGACAGCCCGAGAGTCGCCCCTACACCCATGGAGCCTCGCGCCGTATTGGCCTGCTGGGAAGCAAGCACCGACACCTATGTCATCCGTTGCGAGCATCAGGGCGCCACGGCGATGCGCGAATCACTGGCGGAGATGCTTGGTGTTCCCAAGGCCAAGGTGCGGGTGGAGTTCGTCGATATCGGTGGTGCCTTCGGTGCACGCACCGCGCCCTATCCCGAATACGGCGTATTGCTGCACGCCGCCAAGCGGCTCGGCGTGCCGGTGAAATGGGTGTCGACCCGCTCGGAGGATTTCCTCAATGACGGCCATGGGCGCGCCATGCGCCTCTCGGGCGAGCTCGCCATGGACAAGACTGGACGGTTTCTGGCCATACGCACCGAATGGCTCTCGGATTCCGGTGCCTACCTTTCCCTGGCCGGCGCACTAACCAACACCGGCAACGGCAAGACGATCGGCGCTGGTCCCTATCGCGTCGAGGCGATGTACGGCCGCCAGCGCCAGATCATGACCAACACCGCGCCGACCGAAGCCTTCCGCGGGGCCGGCCGCCCGGAAGCCATGTACGTGGTGGAGCGGCTGGTCGAGGAGGCCGCCGTATTGCTGAAAATCGACCCGCTGGAGCTGCGGCGCAAAAATGTCATTCCGCGCGATGCCATGCCCTTTACCAGCGCCACCGGGACGGTGTTCGACAGTGCCGATTACGCCGCCATGATCGATATGGCAATTCAGGCCTCCGGCTGGAAAGACTTCGCCGCGCGTCGCGCCGACTCGGCCCGGCGCGGCAAGCTGCGCGGCCTGGGTGCCGCGGTATTTGTCGAACCCTCCGGCGGGGGTGGACTGGCCAAGGACCAGGTAGCCGTACTGTTTGCCAAGGGCGGCAAGAACGCAGGCGACAGCAGCACCGGCGACATCCAGCTCTACATGGAAGCCGGCGCGAGCGGCCAGGGCCATGAAACCATCTTCCCCGAAATGGTGGGAGAGTGGCTGGGAATCGATGCAAAGAATATCGTGCTGCGCGCCGGCGATCCGGATGGTCCGGAGCTGATTGGTGGCGCGGCCATCGGCTCCCGAACCACCCTGGCACAGGGCAGTGCTTTTCGGCATGCCGCCGACCAGATCATCAAGAAAGGCCTGGATCTCGCTGCTGACACCCTCGAGGCACCGCCCTCGGACCTCGAATTCCGCGACGGGCGCTATCTGGTGAAAGGCACCGACCGGGGCATCACACTGACCGACATCATCGTGCAGCACCGACAGGCCGGCATCGCCCATCCGCTGGATACCATCGCCGAGAACCCCGCGGCCCGCACCTATCCCAGCGGGGTACACGTCTGCGAAATCGAAATCGACGCGGAAACCGGCGGCACCGAAGTTCTCGTTTATACCGCAGTGGACGATATCGGCCGGGTCATCAATCACGCGCTGGCCTGCGGCCAGGTTCACGGCGGCGTGATGCAGAGCGCCGGCCAGGTGTTTGGCGAACATTGCGTCTACGATGCCGATACCGGGCAGATGCTCACCGGCAGCTTCATGGATTACGTCATGCCGCGTGCGGATCTGGTGCAGGATTTCCGGGTGCTTGACCACTCGGTACCCAGCCCGAACAACGTACTCGGCGCCAAGGGCGCGGGCGAGGCCGGAACAACCGGCGGATTGCCAGCATGCATGAACGCGGTGCTCGATGCGCTGCGGCCTGCCGGCGTGACGCATTTCGACCTTCCGGCCACGCCCTCGCGCCTGTGGGACGCCCTGCGGCAGGTGCGCTTGTAATCGTTTTGTAATCCGGACGGGCGACTCGCGCGCCTCGCCCTCGCGTCGCGCGCAAGATTATCCTTTACGCGAGGGGCACGCTCACTATAATCAGCGCCGTGCGCACCGCTTGTGCGCCGCCTTGCCCCTTCGGAGAGAGTAATGAAATTCCGTTTTCCCGTCGTCATCATCGATGAGGACTTCCGCTCGGAGAACACCAGCGGCCTGGGCATCCGCGCGCTGGCGAAAGCCATCGAAGAAGAGGGCATGGAAGTGCTGGGCGTCACCAGCTACGGCGATCTGTCGCAGTTCGCCCAGCAGCAAAGCCGCGCCTCGGCCTTCATTCTGTCGATCGACGATGAGGAGTTCACCCCCGGTCCGGAAACCGACCCGGCCGTGGTGAACCTGCGCGCCTTCATCGAGGAAATCCGTTTCAAGAACTCCGAGATCCCGATCTACCTCTACGGCGAGACGCGTACCTCGCGGCACATTCCCAACGACATCCTGCGCGAACTGCACGGCTTCATACACATGTTCGAGGAGACGCCCGAGTTCCTCGCGCGCCACATCATCCGCGAGGCGAAATCCTATCTGGATTCGCTGGCGCCGCCGTTCTTCCGCGCACTGGTGCACTATGCCCAGGACGGTTCCTACTCCTGGCACTGCCCCGGCCACTCCGGCGGCGTCGCTTTTCTCAAGTCGCCCATCGGCCAGATGTTTCACCAGTTCTTCGGCGAAAACATGCTGCGCGCGGATGTCTGCAATGCGGTCGAGGAATTGGGCCAGTTGCTCGACCATACCGGGCCGGTCGCGGCATCCGAACGCAATGCGGCGCGCATCTTCAACGCCGACCACTGCTTTTTCGTCACCAACGGCACCAGCACCAGCAACAAGGTGGTGTGGCATGCGAACGTGGCGCCCGACGACATCGTGGTGGTGGACCGCAACTGCCACAAATCCATCCTGCATGCGATCACCATGACCGGCGCGATACCGGTTTTCCTCACGCCCAAGCGCAACCACCTGGGGATTATCGGACCTATCCCGCTGGACGAATTCCGGCCCGAGAACATCGCCAAAAAGATCGAGGCGAATCCCTTCGCGCGCGAGGTCAAGGACAAGAAACCGCGCATTCTCACCATCACGCAAAGCACCTACGACGGCATCATCTATAACGTCGAGATGCTCAAGGAGACGCTGGGGTCATACATCGACACGCTGCACTTTGACGAAGCCTGGCTGCCGCACGCCACGTTCCATGATTTTTACAAGGATATGCACGCCATCGGGCGCGACCGGCCGCGATCCAAGGACGCGATGATCTTCGCCACCCATTCCACGCACAAACTGCTGGCGGGCATTTCGCAGGCGTCCCAGATCCTGGTGCAGGATTCGCAAATGCGAAAACTCGACCGCAGCGTATTCAACGAAGCCTATCTGATGCACACCTCGACCTCGCCGCAGTACGCGATCATCGCCTCGTGCGACGTGGCCGCTGCGATGATGGAGCCCCCGGGCGGCACTGCGCTGGTCGAAGAGTCGATCATGGAGGCACTGGATTTCCGCCGTGCCATGCGCAAGGTCGACGACGAATGGGGCAAGGACTGGTGGTTCAAAGTCTGGGGCCCGGGGCAGCTCTCCGGCGAAGGCATCGGTTCACGCGAACAATGGGTGCTCAGGGCCAACGACAAATGGCACGGCTTCGGCGACCTTGCCGCCGGCTTCAACATGCTCGATCCGATCAAGGCGACGGTGGTCACTCCGGGCCTTGACGTGTCGGGAAAGTTCTCCCGCACCGGCATCCCGGCTTCGATCGTCACCAAGTACCTGGCAGAGCACGGCGTCATTGTCGAAAAGGCCGGCCTGTACTCGTTCTTTATCATGTTCACCATCGGCATTACCAAAGGCCGCTGGAACACGCTGGTCACGGCATTGCAGCAGTTCAAGGACGATTACGACAAGAACCAGCCGATGTGGCGCATTCTGCCGGAGTTCTGTGCGCACCAGTCGCGTTACGAGCGCGTTGGCCTGCGCGACCTGTGCCAGGAAATCCACGACATGTACAAAGCCAACGACGTCGCGCGCGTGACCACCGAGATGTACCTCTCGGACATGCAGCCGGCAATGAAACCCTCGGATGCCTTCGCGCGCCTGGCACACCGCGAGATCGACCGGGTCGAGATCGACCAGCTCGAGGGCCGGGTGACCAGCGTGCTGCTCACACCCTACCCGCCGGGTATTCCGCTTCTGATTCCCGGGGAACGCTTCAACCGCACCATCATCGAATACCTGCAGTTTGCACGCAGCTTCAACGACAAGTTCCCCGGCTTCGAAACCGATATTCACGGCCTGGTCAAGGAAAAAACCAAGGACGGCGTGACGCACCTGTTTGTCGATTGCGTGCGCCAGCCGCGCAGCATGCAGCTGGTGTCAGGCGGCGTGCGCGCCTAGCCGACCCGGGCGCGCCCGCCACGAGCTTGCTTTGCCCCGGACCGTTAGCGGGTCTGCGGCCAACCAGAGCAGGGAAAATAAGGCCTGAATTGCAATCGGACCAAACTCAGCGATGCTGGCTGAGGCGCAAGGATCGCAACGCGGGCGAGGCCGCGAGCAGCGCGAGAATGAGCGCCGCGCTCAGCGCCGAAACCGCGATGCTGGCCCCCGGCGCACCGATCCAGTCGCCCAGCGATCCGGCCAGCAGCGATCCGGATGCGATCAGGGCAGGGTTGAGCTGGATGAGGCTCACCACGCGGCCGCGCATTTCCGCTGGTGCCGACAACTGCAGCATGGTCTGGTTGTTGACGCTGTTGACCATCTCGGCGGCACCGGCGAGGGAGCACATCACCAGTGCGATATAAAAACCCGGGCTGATGGCCAGGCCCACCAGGGCCGCGCAGTAGACCAGCAGTGCGCCGGTCTGGATCAGTCCGATGCGGTCAAAGCGCATCAGCGCGCTGGCCGTGCCGGCGCCAATGACACCGCCCACGCCCACCATCGTAAACATCAGGCCCAGGCCCTCGGGCCCCACCTTGTAGATGTCCTTGGCGTAGACCGGAAACAGCGTATTGAAAACCGGCACCAGCAGAAAATACTGGATCGAGGTGATCGTCATCAACAGGCGCGTGGTGCGGTCCCCGGCGACATAGCGCAGGCCTTCCTTGAGCTCGCTCCAGGCGGAAACCCGCCCCGAGGCGGGTTTCTTCGGCGGAAACACCACCAGATAGGCGAGCAGTCCCGAGGCCAGATACAAAGCGCCCTGGATGAAGAAATTGCCCGCCGCGCCGATCGCGGCGATCAGGAAACCGGCGATCGCCGGGCCCAGCACGCGCATCGAGGAGTTGCCCATGATGTTCAGGGCCACGGCCTTGGGCACGATCTCGCGCGGCACCATGTCGAACACGGTCGAATGCCGCGATGGCCGGTCGATGACGTTGCCCGCGCCCAGGATGATGGTGAACGCGAACAGCATCCAGGTGCTGACCCGGTCGAATGCGAGCAGCAGCCCGAACAGCAGCACGGTGGCCGCCGACAGCCACTGCGCGTATTGCAGCAGCTTCCTGCGGTCATAGCGGTCGGCGGCTACGCCCGAGAGTGGCGCGAGCGACAGCAGCGGGATGACGCGCACCGCAAGGATCGCCCCGACCACGGTGGCCGACCCGGTGATGTCGTAGGCCAGCCAGGATATGGTTGCCGCCTGGATCCACATGCTGCAGTAGGCGCACAGGGAACTGCCCCACAACCAGCGGTAATTGGGAAAGGAAAAGGGAGAGACCTGCATTCAGTGTCCGCTGATCGGCGCGCCGCCGGGTTTGAAATACTGGCTCATGCGCATGCCGCGCATGCGCGGCGAGGCCAGCATGATGCCGACGAATATGGCGCCGCAAAAGCACGCCGCACTGATAGAGGTGGCGCGCGCGCCGATCAGGTCGGCGAACCAGCCGGCATGGAAAGCGCCCAGCGATATCAGCGCCGGATACAGCTGCAGGATGCTGGTGATGCGGCCGCGCATTTCCTCGGGTGCGGCAAGTTGCACCATGGTCATGTTGGTGACGCTGTAGGTCATCTCGGTCATGCCCGCCATGACACAGGCGAACAGCGCCCAGGGAAAGCTGGGCGCCACGCCCAGTCCGGCAATCGACAGGCAGAACGCGACCACCGCGCCTACCTGTATCCAGCCGGTGCGATCAAAGCGCGACAGCCAGCCGGCAAGATAACCGCCGCTCACCCCACCCACGCCCACTGCCGAGAACATCAACCCCAGGCCGCCGGGCCCGGTGGCGAACACGTCTTTCGCGTAGATCGGAAAAAGCGTGCCCATGGTCGGCACCACCAGGAAAAACGGCAGCCCGCCCAGCACGATGAGCAGCCGCGTGGTGCGATCGCGTGCCACATGCCGCAGGCCCTCGAGGAGCTGGCTGCCCGCCGTGCCGCCGCCGGACTTTGCCCCCCTTGTCGGCATCGCGACCTTGAGCACCAGCAGGCCCGAAATCGCATAGAGCGCGCCCTGGAAGAAAAAGTTGCCGGTAATGCCGAACCAGACGATCAGATAACCAGCCAGCGCCGGCGCGACCACGCGCGCCAGATTGCCGCCGATGGTGTTGATCGCCACCGCCTTCATCGCCATATCACGGGGCACCAGCTCGAAAGCGGTGGAATGCCGCGCCGGCCGGTCGAGCACGCCGCATGCGCCCATGACGATGGCGAACAGGAACATCACCCATATGTTGACCACCTCCAGGGCCAGGGCCGCTCCGAAAAGGACGGAGGTCGCTGCCGAGAACCACTGGCTCCACTGCAACAGCCGGGACCGGTCGAAGCGGTCCGCCGCGACGCCGGAGAGCGGCGCGAGTATCAGCATCGGCAGCGCGCGCACACCGGATACCGCGCCCACCAACGCCCCCGAGCCGGTGAGTTCATACACCACCCAACCCATGCTCGCCATCTGTATCCATTGGCCGGCGAAGGTGAAAATTCCACCGATCCACAGCCAGCGATAGGCCGGATAGGAAAAGACCGAGCGGCTCATCTGCCGGCTAGTTCGAGGAACGCACAGCGGCGATGAACCCGCCGACGTGGCGCAACAGCTCGTCCTCCTGGTAGGGCTTGCCCAGATAGTGGTCGACGCCGATGTCGCGCGCGTACTGCTGGTGCTTGTCCGCGGTGCGCGAGGAAATCATGATGATGGGCACCGCGGCAAGGCGCGCGTCGGCGCGCACGCTGCGGGTGAGCTCGAATCCGTCCATGCGCGGCATCTCGACGTCGACCAGCATGACCTCGGGAATCTCCTGTGCGAGGGCCTCGAGCGCCTCGAGGCCGTCGCGCGCGGTCACCACCCGGTATCCCTGCCGCTCCAGCAGGCGCCCGGTGATCTTGCGCACCGTCAGAGAGTCGTCCACCACCATCACCAGCGGTGCGAGCACGGCGCCCGCGGGCACCTCCTGCTGCGAGGGAACATCCTCGGCGCGCTGCGCCAGCTGCACCGGATTGATGATCAGCGCCACCTCGCCGGAACCGAGCACCGTCGCACCGGACACGCCAGGCACGCGGGCCAGCTGCGGCCCGATGGTTTTCACCACGATCTCCTGGCTCGAGGAGGTCATTTCATCGATCTGCACGGCCACCGCGCTGACGCCGCTGCGCAGATACAACACCGGATGCGCGCGGCGTGCATCACCCGCCTGTTCGGCCATGCCCAGCAGGGCGGCGAGTTCGCGAAATGGGTAACGCCTGCCCTGCCATTCAACCTGGCGTGCCTCGCGCGCCGCGGCGAGCTGGCCCGGGTTCAGTTGCTCGACCTGCTCCACCATCACCGCGGGCACCGCGAAACTCTGGCCGGCACATTTCACCAGCACCGCCTGCGACACCGCCAGTGTCAGGGGGAGAAAGATGCGGAAGCGCGTGCCCACGCCGCGCTCGGTCGACAATTCGATCCTGCCCCCCAGCGAGGCGACTTCGCTGCGCACCACGTCCATGCCAACGCCGCGTCCGGAGAGCTCGCTGATGCTCTCGGCGGTGGAGAAGCCGGGCAGGAAGATCAGATCGGTGATCTCCGCGTCAGTGAATGCCGATTGGCCGGCGATCAGGCCGAGCGTTTGCGCGCGCTCGCGGATTCGTTCGATGTCCAGGCCCGCGCCGTTGTCGGCCAGCGCGAGCAGCACCTCGTTGCCCTCCTGCGACACTTCGATGCGGATGCCACCGATCGGGGACTTGCCCGCCGCCGCGCGCCCCTCGGGGCTCTCGATGCCGTGCGCCACGGAATTGCGCAGCATGTGCTCCAGCGGCGCGGTGACGCGCTCGAGCACCGCGCGATCCAGCTCCACCTGCCCGCCGCTGATATCGAGGTTGGCGCGCTTGCCCAACTCCTTGGCGGTCTGTCGCACCACCCGGTGCAGGCGCTCGGCCACGCTCGACAATGGCAGCATGCGAACCCGCATCAGGTCCTGCTGCAGATCGCGGTTCAGGCGCGCCTGCGCGGCCAGCGCCGTGTCGGTGTTCTCCATCGCCACCAGCAGGTTCTGCTGCACCGTCTGCACATCATTCACAGACTCGGCCATCAGGCGCGTGAGTTCCTGAAAGCGGGTGAAGCGGTCGAACTGCAGCGGATCGAAATCCTCGCGCACCGCCTGCGCCTCGCCGATGCGCGACTGCATCTGCGATTCGGCCTGGATTTCGATCTCGCGCAACTGCGAGCGCAGCCGCGCCACGTTGTCGGTGAGTTCCATCATCGCCGCGCGCAGCGCGCGCGTCTCGCCTTCGATGCGGCCGCGGGCGATCGCCACTTCACCGGCCTCGTTGACCAGGCGGTCGACCAGGTCGGCGCGCACCCGCAGCATGGACAGGCGCTGCAGTGCCTGGGGAGCGTGCGATCGCGCCATGGCAACGGCGTCCGCGGTTGCCGGCGCCGGTGCAATCCGACGTGCCGCGGCCACCGCCGGTCCGCCCTCGGGTTGCAGCTTGTCGAACAGCACACCCATGCGATCCATCGAGGTATCCAGTTCCTCGAAGAGATTCGCCGGAGTACTCGCAAAACCCAGCGACTGCTCGATGCGGGTCTCCATGTGGTGGCTGAGTTCGCCCACCGACATGGCCCCGGCCATGCGCGCGCTGCCCTTGAGTGTATGCAGCAGGCGTTTCGCCGCCTGCGCAATGTTCTTGTCGGCCGGCGCCTCGCGCCAGTTGCGCAGCGACTCGGCGAGCGCCGGCACCAGTTCGTTGGCTTCCTCCAGGAATATCGGCAGGAGCTGCGCGTCGAATTCGTCGCTCAGGCGCTGCTGGCGCCGCGCCGCAGCCGGATCGTCAAGCTCGACCACGCTCGGCTGCGGCACCACCCGCGGCGCATCCGGCGGGATTTCCGGCGCGGCGCTCACCGCGGCGCCTGTGTCCCTGCCGATCGCGCCCTCTTCCTCGGGAAGGGGCATTTCATCTTCTTCCCGCACCATCGGCGCGGCTTGCGCGACCGCCGCGGCGGCGACGTTCTCCAGCCGGTCCAGCAGTTGCGGCGCCGGCGTGGGTTCGGCCAGACCGAGCGCCTCCACCACCATCTGTTCGATGGCGACAATGGCCTGTTCGACCAGGTCCTCCTCGTCGCTCGACAATTCCGCGACCGACAGGACGGAGAGCGCCCGGTCAAATGCCGATGCCAGCACCCGCAGATTGTCGAAATGCACCGTGCCGGCGATGCCCGCCAGCGTGTGCACCGCGAGCAACATGGCATCGGTGATCACACCATGACCCTTGAGTACTTCGAACTCGGTCTTCAGCGCGGCCATATGGGTGCGCGCTTCGCTGCTGAACAGCTCGAACAGGCTGCGCGAGATGCGCTGTCCGCCGATGTCGACCTCGGCCACTTCGTCGGTCGGTTCCGCGGCCGCCGGCGCGATGGCGGCCGGCATGTCCGAGTGCTCCGGAGCAAAGGCCGCGACAGGCGTCGCTTCGGCAGGCAGCGGGGCCGGAACCGCCGGCATGGATGCCGCGGGTTCCTCGCCGCCGCGGCGCACCGCCTCGGCCTGCGCCAGCAGCTCCTGCTCGGGCAAAGCCGTCCCGCCCGGTCCCAGGCGCGCGACGCTGTCGGCAAAATAGGCGTGTGCCCGGGCAATCAGCTCGAGCAGACCGGCGCTGACTTCGCGATCCTCCTGCAACCAGAGATTGAGTGTCTGTTCGATGGCCCAGGCAGCTTCACCCAGCCGCATGAGGCCCACCATGCGACCGCTGCCCTTCAGGGTATGAAAGCCCCTGCGCACCGTCACCAGTGCGTCGCTGCCTGCAGCGGCCATGCCCGCTTGCAGCAGCGCCTGCTTCGCGGCGATGGCGGCAAGCACCTCGCCGGCTTCTTCAAGGTACACCTCCAGCAATTCGGCATCGACCTCGGGGTCGCCGCTGATCGTGGCCGGCTCTGGCTCTGGCGCCGCCGCGGCGGCGGCCGGCACCGGCGCGACTCTGGGCCGCGCTGCTTCAATCTCGCCCAGCATCGCCGCAGCGGCAGCCTCGATCGCGGCATCGGACACGATCGCGGCGTCTTTCTGGATGGCCGCCAGTTGCTGCTGCAATTCGGTGGCGAGCACGCTGTCTGCGCGGTCCCTGCGCCATTCCTCGGCGCGCTTCTGCACCGCCTTGAATTGGCGCTGCAGCTGCGCCTCGATGGTCGGCATCGGTGCGGCCGTGTCGTCCACAGCAGCAGCGGCCGCGCCCATCGGACGCATGATCGCCTCGAAATCGGCGGGGCCCTTGGTAAGCGCCTCGACAAAAAAGCCCAGCCCGGACAAGGTCTGCGCCACTTCCTCGAAATCGCGCACATTGGCGCTGTAGCCCGGCGCGGCAAATTGCCGGATGCGCGCCACGCAGTCGGCGAACACCGCCGCCGCTCGTGCCTGGTCCAGCGCCAGCAAGGACGTTTCAATCAACTGCGCCGAGGCGTCGATGGCGGCGAGTGCCTGGGGCCGGGTCGGATCACGGTAATAAGCATCGAGCACCTGCTCGATCGCGCGCAACTCCACCGCCATTTTCGCCAGGGCCTGCGCACCGCCGGCATCGGGTGCGGCGTCCGCAGCTGAAGCGGGAGTCTCCTCGCCGGGGATGGTTTCGCGCAGCCCGAACGCCTGCTGCACCGCGCGCAATTGCTCGGCCACCGGTTGTGACCTCGCCACACAATACAGCGCCTCGCGCAACAGGCGCTCGGCCACCTGCGGCGAACCCTCCGCCAGACGACGGATCTGCTGCTCGATGCGGTTGCATACCCGCCGCGCGTCGATGTCCTGCGGCAGTGCCTGGTGAACCAGCGCCTCGAAGAAGCCCAGGGCGACCCACCAGAAGCCGCGCTGCGCAGCCGTGCCCTGCGCCAGCTCGATGGTGGCGATCGCCTGGTGCATCTCCAGCGCGCCGCTGCGGTCGTTCTTGAGAAACTTCAGCAGGCCGCGCATGTAGCGGGCGCGTTGCGCGACCAGAAACTGGCGCGTCTCGTCCGGATGCAGGTTCATCCCGGCCCGTTCGCGCGGCGGCGGACGCCCGCTCAGGTCGGGAAAGTACAGATCGACGGCGTCCGCCTTGCCCTGGCCGCGCGCGGCCACCAGCGCGGTCAGTGCGGGCAGCAGCTTGAGCGGTTGATGGCGCGCACCGCCGATCAACTCCTCGAGATAAACGCCCAGCGCCTGCAACGCCTGCTCGGCCGCGGCCAATCCGGTGGCACCGGCCTTGCCCGGATCGTTCTCCATATCGACCAGCAACGCCTCGAGTTCGGCGGTGACACGGGTGATGCCGCCGATACCGACGATCTGCAGCGCGCCGTGCGCCTGATGCAAATGCGCCTGCGCCGCCTTCAGGGACAGGACATCTGCCCGGCCGGACTCCAGGCCCGCGGCGAACGCGCGCAGCGACTCGGCCCCGCGCTGAAAGGCCGCATCGATTTCCCCCTTCACCCAGGAGAGGGGGCCGGTATCAAAGCCGCCGCGTTTGCTCATGAAAGATCGTCATCCCGCACAAAGCCGCAACACTCCGGAGTGACCAATGCCATCGCCTCGCCCTGCAATGAAGATCTGACTCGACCCACTAGCGCTCCACCTTGAAACGCGCCACCGAACCCTTGAGTTCCCTTCCCATGGCCGCCAATGCGCCCACCGACATCGCGGTCTGCTCGGTGCCCTCGGTGGTCTTTTGCGTGATCTTGAGTATCTCCTGCATGCTGCTCGCCATCCCGGTGGCATTGCCGGCCTGTTTCTGCGCCGCGCTGGAAACCGATTCGATCAACTGCGCCAGCCGCTGCGACACTTCGCTGATCTCCGCGAGCGCCTGGCCCGCCGCATGGGAGAGCTTGGTGCCCTCGACCACGCCCTGGGTGCTCTTTTCCATGGCGCCTGCGGTCTCCTGGGTGTCGCTTTGTATGGTCCGGACAATCGACGCGATCTGCTTGGTGGCCTCGGCGGAGCGCTCGGCCAGCCGCTGCACTTCCTCGGCGACCACTGTGAATCCCCGCCCGGCCTCGCCGGCCGAGGCCGCCTGGATCGCCGCATTGAGCGCCAGCACGTTGGTTTGTTCGGTGATACTGGAGATGAGTTCGACGATCTCGCCGATTTCCTGCGAGGACTCCGCCAGGCGCTTGATGCGTTTGCTGGTCTCCTGAATGTTCTCGCGTATCTCGTTCATGCCGGAGATCGAGTTCTGCACCGCCTGCTGGCCTTTTTGCGAGGCCGCGAGCGAGGTGCGCGCCACGCCGGCCGATTGCGCCGTGATGGAGGACATGCCCGCCATCTCTTCGGCCATGGTCAGCATCGCCGCGCCGGCGGCGCGGATCTGGCTCGCCTGTCCCTCGGTGGCCGCCAGCAGTTCCTTCGAGGTCTGCTGCGCGCCTTCGGTGGCCGCAGTCACCAGCGCCTCGGCGTCGGTAATCTTCCCCACCAGTCCGCGCAACTCCTCGATGGTGAGGTTTACCGCGTCCGCGAGCGCGCCGGTCACCGCCTCGGTGACGGTGGCGTTGACGGTGAGATCGCCGTCGGCAAGATTTTGCATCTCGTCCATGAGCTGCAGGATCGCCTCCTCGGTGGCGCGCGTCTGGCGCTGCGCCTCGAGCGCCTGGCGGCGCTGGTCGTCGGTGTAGACCTTGACCATCAGCCAGACCACCAACGCCGCGATCAGCGCAAGCATGCCCAGCACCAGGAAGCTGGTGGCGCGCCCGGCGATTTCCTCCTGATAGCCGGCGAGCAGTTTTTCGCTTCCGGCCAGGAGTTCTTCCGAATCCTGCACCACGCGCTTGCCGGCATTCTTGGCATCGGCAAGCGCCTTGGCGTTGGTGAGTATGCCGGCGAGCGCCGCCTGGAATTCCTTGTAGGCCGCGTCCAGTTTGGTGAGCCGGTCGGTGGTTGCCGCGTCGCGGGATGCCGCGCGCGAGGACTCGCCGATCACCAGCAGCAGATTGCCGAACTGTTTCGCGTCCTCTCCCATGGCCGCGCCGATATCGGTGTCAACCGTGTCCGCGCCGAGCAATGCGTTGGCGCCGCGCCCCAGGCGCTGCGACAGTGCCACCAACTGCCCCAGCGAGGAGATTTCCCGCGCCGGTGCATTGGCGGCAAGGCGCGCAGTCTGGATCTGCTCGGCCAGTTCGATCAGCGTGGGGTTGGAGGAATTCATGGAACGCACCGCGGTGGCCAGCCCCACCAGATTTTTCTGTTGCGCCAGCACCAGCTGCAATTCGCGATCGGCCTTTTCCCAGTCGCCCTGCAGATGGCTGAGCGCCTGACGCGCCACCGCTGCGGTTGGCGGCAAGCTCACACCGGCAGCCTGGCCACCGTTGGCCATCAGGGCGAGCGTCTGCGCGAAGCGCTCGCGCGCGTCCTGCAGTTCCCGGAACGCCGGCGCGTTACCCTGCAGTGCAGTCTGCGTGGATTTGCCGATGCGCTGCGAGAGCATGCGCAACTCTCCCGCACCGGATATGTAAATGGTGCCGTAAGTGGCACTGCGATTGTCAGTGATGGCCACATAACCCGCGATGCCGCCCAGGACCACCATCAGCGCAACCAGCACCATCAGCTGCCGCCCGATGGCGAGCGTGCCGATCAGCGGCAGGCGCGCCGGCCCTCCCGGCGCGACGCCCGGCGGTGCAACCGCCCCCTTTTTGTTACCCAGCTTAGGCCAACTGATTGCCATACCCCCCCCATCCGCAACTGTTCGGAATCGTATTCAATGCCCCCGCGGACGATCCCGATCCGCGCGGTCTCAGGTTCGAATCGGGCGGCAGCGGTGCGCCCTGTGCTGCGGCGATGCCGACGCCCGATCTCATCGGCACACCTGCAGGAAACTTTCGTTCGCAATCAACTCGCCCATGTCGAGCTCGCGCCAGACCACGCTGCTGACGCTCTTTTCCGTATAGCACGCGCGCACCCAGGGCGGCGCCGTGCCCCTGTCGCAGGGTTCAAAATCGGAAAGGTTTTTCAGGCCGAGCATGCGTGCCGCCAGCAGGCTGCTGCGGGCACCGAAGCGTTCGGCAAACAGAACCAGCCTGGCACCGGCACCGCGCGCGGTCGCCGCACCCCCGGCAAACCCGGCAAGATCAACCACCGTGACCAGATTGCCACGCACATTGGCCAGCCCCAGAAACCAGCTTCGTGTCAGCGGGACCGGGTACAAAGCAGGCAACGGCAGCACTTCGCCCGCCTCCTCCAGTCGGACCAAGTAATGCTGCCCGCCCGATTCCAGGCCGAGCCGCGCCGATGACTCGACTTCGGATGCCTCACGCAGCCGCCGCGCCAGGCCTTCCTGAAATTCCTTGAGGTTTGCCTGTGCCACGCCTACCCCATCGCTTTTATTTTGGCGGCCAGATCGCCGGGATTGACGGGTTTGATCAGGTAGTCGCGGGCCCCCTGGCGCATGCCCCAGATACGATCGGTGTCCTGGCTCTTGGAGGAGCAGATGAACACCGGAATATCCTTGGTGGCCGCGTCGCGGGAGAGGGTGCGCGTGGCCTGGAATCCGCTTGTGCCGGGCATGACGACATCCATCAAGATCAGGTCCGGCGTCTCGCTCCTGGCTTTTTCGATACCCTCCTCGCCGTTGGTCGCGAGCACGCACTGGTAGCCCAGCCTGGAGAGCATTTCCAGCAGGTATTGCCGGTCGGTCGGCGAGTCATCAACGATGAGGATCTTCTTCACCGTCATGAATCGCCCCGAGCGGCAATGCAGGTGCCGACCGCGTCGATCAGCGCTTCCCTGGTAAACGGTTTGGTCAGGTACTGGTCCGAGCCGACCATGCGGCCGCGCGCCCGATCGAACAGGCCGTCCTTGGAGGAGAGCATGATCACCGGCGTGCTGGAAAATTGCGCGTTCTTCTTGATGAGAGCGCAGGTTTGGTAACCGTCCAGGCGCGGCATCATGATGTCCACGAAAATCACGTCGGGCAGGTGGTCGGTAATCTTGGCCAGCGCGTCAAAACCGTCTTCGGCGAGAATCACCACACACCCGGCCTGCCCAAGGAATATCTCCGCGCTGCGCCTGATGGTGTTCGAATCGTCGATCACCATGACCTTGAGTCCTGCAATGCTACGGGCCGCTTCTGGCAGGTTCAATTTGCTTTCCTCGCGTTGGGCCGGGCCGGTGGCAGCTTGTCCGCTCCGGTCCGGCATCCGCGTCGAATATACGCCCTGCGCCCAACGCCAACCGGCGCGTGTCCGCGCCGGCGGCGCTGCTTCAGGAACCCCGGAAAACCGGGCGATAATCGCGCGCGATGTTGTTGCGACAAATCAGCCGGCGACGAATCAGACCTGCACCATCTCGAAATCCTCTTTGCGAGCGCCGCATTCCGGGCAAGTCCAGTTCATCGGCACATCCTCCCAGCGCGTACCTGCCGCGATACCTTCATCCGGCAATCCCGACTCCTCGTCGTAGATAAAACCGCAAATCAGGCACATCCAGGTCTTGAACTCAGTTGTCGTGTTGGTCATAAGCTTGTCTTGGCACCGGCCATGGGATTGACTTGGATTAGAATAAGCGCTTGCAGTTTACCCGTTGCCCACGGGCCTGTCAGTAGAAAAGCCACGAGCAACAATCACTTAGGGCAGCCCTGAGGCATTCTGATGCAATCGTCCACCCCACCTATCGTGCTCGCCTTCGCCGCCACGGATCCGACCGGCGGCGCCGGCATACAGGCTGATCTGCTGACGCTGGCGGGACTGGGCTGCCATCCGCTTTCGGTCGTCACGGCGATCACCACCCAGGATACCGCGGGGGTCGAAGGCATCTACGCCATCGACTCGGACTGGGTCAACGACCAGGCCCGGCTGGTGCTGGAGGACATGCCGGTGGCGGCATTCAAGATCGGGTTCCTCGGCAGCGTGGAGAACATCGTCGCGATCGCCGCCATAATCGCCGATTACCCCGATGTGCCGCTGGTGCTCGACCCGGTGGTCGCTTCAGGCCGCGGCGACGAAATGGCCGATGAGGACATGATCGCGGCGATGAATGAACTGCTGCTGCCGCAGGCCACCGTGATCACACCAAACAGCCAGGAAGCACGGCGCCTGCTGGCCGAGGAATACGAAGACAGCGACAGCGCCGCGCTGGACCTGTGCGCCGGGCGCATCCTGGAAATGGGCTGCGAATTCGTCCTGATCACCGGCACCCATGAAAACACCACGCAGGTCATCAATACACTCTACAACCACCAGGGCGTGGTGCGCAGCGACGCCTGGGAGCGCCTGCCCCACTCCTATCATGGCTCCGGATGCACGCTCGCCTCTGCCATCGCGGCGATGCTGGCCAACGGCCTTGCCGTACCCGAGGCCGTGTTCGACGCGCAGGAATACACCTGGCAGTCGCTGGCGGCGGGCTTCCGCCCGGGCATGGGACAACACCTGCCTGACCGGTTTTTCTGGGCCCGCAACATGGATATTTCCGGGGAAGAGGAAGCGTGAAAGCGGCGGCCACGAGCGCCCCGCATCCGGCCAGTGCCGGGCGCCTGCGCGGCCTGTACGCGATCACCCCCGACGAGGCCGATAGCGTCATCCTGGAGGCCAAGGTGCGCGCAGCACTTGCCGGCGGAGCCCGCATCGTTCAGTACCGCAACAAGTCCACGGACAAGTCGCTGCGGCGTGCACAGGCGTTAGCGCTGCGCGCACTGTGCCGCGCCGCCGGCGCCACTTTCATCATCAACGACGACCTGGCGCTCGCACTGGCGACCGACGCCGATGGCGTGCACCTGGGGCGCGACGACGGCGACATCGCCGCGGCGCGCCAGGCGCTGGGCCCGGCGCGCCTGCTGGGTGCTTCCTGCTACGACCGGCTGGACCTGGCGCAGCGCGCGCTTGAGCTGGGTGCGGACCACATTGCCTTCGGCAGCGTGTTCTCCTCGCCCACCAAGCCTGGCGCCGTGCGCGCCTCGCTCGCGCTGTTTGGTCAGGCGCGCCGCCAGTGGAATGCGCCCCTCATCGCGATCGGCGGCATCACCGCAGACAACGCCCGCGAGGTGGTCGTCGCGGGCGCCGATGCAATTGCCGTCATCAGCGCCTTGTTCGACGCGCCGCACATCGAAGCGCGAGCGCGGCAGTTCGCAACCTTGTTCAACTCACAGACATCAACATCATGAGCAACCGCAACCAAGAGCTTTTCGATCGCGCCCTGCAGTCCATTCCGGGTGGTGTGAATTCACCGGTACGTGCCTTCCGCTCGGTGGGCGGGACCCCGCGGTTTTTCGCGCGCGGCCAGGGCGCACACGTATGGGACGCCGACGGCCGCGAGTACATCGACTATGTCTGTTCCTGGGGTCCGCTGGTCATGGGCCACGCGTTTGCCCCGGCGGTACGGGCGCTGACCGAAGCGGCGGCCCGCGGCCTTTCCTTTGGCGCGCCAACCGAAATCGAAGTGGAGATGGCCGAACTGCTGCAACGGCTGGTGCCGGGCATGGATCTGGTGCGCCTGGTCAGCTCCGGCACCGAGGCCACCATGAGCGCGATACGGCTGGCGCGCGGCTTTACCGGGCGCAGCCTCATCGTGAAATTCGAGGGCTGCTACCACGGCCACGCCGACAGCCTGCTGGTCAAGGCAGGCTCGGGCGCCCTCACGCTGGGCCAACCGTCCTCATCCGGCGTGCCGCCGGAGACCGCGCAGCACACGCTGGTGCTCGATTACAACGACAGCGCGGCCCTCGAGCGCTGCTTCAGGGAGAAGGGCGATCAGATTGCGACAGTGATCGTCGAGCCGGTCGCCGGCAACATGAATCTGGTGGCACCGCTGCCGGAATTTCTCAACACCCTGCGCACCCTGTGCACCCGGCACGGCGCGGTGCTCATTTTCGATGAAGTCATGACCGGCTTTCGGGTTGCGCCCGGCGGCGCCCAGCAGCTCTATGGCATACGGCCCGATCTGACCACGCTGGGCAAGGTCATCGGCGGCGGCATGGCGGTGGGCGCCTTCGGCGGCCGGCGCGACATCATGGAAAAGATCGCCCCGCTGGGCGGGGTCTATCAGGCCGGCACGCTCTCGGGCAACCCGGTGGCGCTGGCCGCGGGAATGGCGACGCTGCAGGCGCTGCTCAAGCCCGGCGTGTTCGAGGCCATCGCCGCCACCGCGCACGAATTGACCACGGGCCTGGCGCGCGTCGCGGCGGAACAAGGCGTGGTGTTCTCGGCCCAGAACGTGGGCAGCATGTTCGGCCTGTATTTCCGCGCCACGCCGCCGACGTCGTTTGCCGAAGTAATGCAATGCGACAAGGAACGCTTCAACAAATTCTTTCACGCCATGCTCGATCGCGGCGTCTACCTCGCGCCCTCGGCATATGAAGCGGGATTTGTCTCGGCGGCGCATGGCAGCGAAGAAATCGCCGCAACCCTCGCCGCGGCCCAGGAAGCCTTCAAACTCTGCAGGTAGGCCGGATTATTTTTTCAGCGAATCGCGGATCTCGCGCAGCAGCAGGATGTCCTCGGGTGGCGCCGGCGGCGCGGCCGGCGCGGTATCCTGCTTCTTCTGCAGGCGGTTCATGGCCTTGATCACCAGAAACACCGCCCAGGCGACGATGACGAAGGAAATCAGGGTATTGATGAACACGCCGTAGTTGAGGGTCACCGCGCCCGCCTTGGCCGCAGCGTCGATGGTGGCATAAGGTCCGGCCTGGGCGCCCTCGCGCATCACCAGGAACAGATTCGAGAAATCCACTTTCCCGAGAATCAGGCCGATCGGCGGCATGACCACGTCCTTGACCAGTGAATCGACAATCTTGCCGAATGCGGCGCCGATGATGACCCCGACTGCAAGATCGACCACATTGCCGCGCATCGCAAATTTCTTGAACTCTTCGAACATGCGTTCCTCCGGTTTTTTCAGATAAGAATCAGCGTTGCCAGGCCGAGAAAAATAAAAACCCCGCCGCTGTCGGTGCAGGCGGTGATCATCACCGACGAACCCAGCGCCGGGTCGCGCCCGAAATGCAACAGGACGACGGGGATGAGCACCCCCATGATCGCCGCCAACAGCAGATTGAGCGTGATGGCCAGCATCATCACCATGCCCAGCGCGATGCTGGAGTACAGGCCCCAGGCCAGCAGACCGAGGATGCCGCCCCAGATGAGGCCGTTGGCCAGCGCCACCCCCAGTTCCTTGGCGAAGAGTTCTTTCGCCTGTTCGATCTGGATCTGCCCCAGCGCGAAGGCGCGCACGATCATGGTGATGGTCTGGTTGCCGGAATTGCCGCCGATGCCCGCCACGATGGGCATGAGCGCGGCCAGCGCGACCAGTTTTACGATCGACCCCTCGAAGTTGCTGATGACGCGCGAGGCCATGAAGGCGGTGATGAGATTGATCGCCAGCCACGACCAGCGGTTGCGCACACTCGCCCATACCGAGGAGAAAATGTCCTCTTCCTCCTTCAGGCCGTTCGCCGTGAGCAGTTCGGACTCGCTCTTGCTGCGGATGTAATCGACCACCCGGTCGACGGTGAGACGCCCAACGAGCTTGCCGGGCTCGTCGACCACCGCCGCCGATACCAGGCCGTAACGCTCGAACGCCTGCGCCGCCTGCTGGGCATTGTCGTCGGCATACAGGGTGATGGTGTCGGTGACCATTACCCCGGCAACCGTGTCGTCCAGGTCGCCGACGATGAGCCTGGCCAGCGGCAGCACTCCTTTGAGGATTTCCTCGCGGTCGACGACGAAAATCTGGTCGGTGTGGTCGGGCAACTCGTCGAAGCGCCGCAGGTAGCGGGTCACGGTCGCCAGCGTCACGTCCTCGCGCACCGTGACAAACTCGAAGTCCATGAGCGCGCCCACCGCATCCTCCGGATAGGACATCGCCGCGCGCAGTTGCTCGCGCTCCTCGAGCGGCAGCGACTGGAATACGTCCTGGATAACCCCCTGCGGCAGATCCGGCACCAGATCGGCAAGCTCATCGGTGTCGAGCTGTTCGGCCGCGGCCACCAGTTCTGCCGGGTCCATGCTCTCGATGAGCGTCTCGCGCACCGCGTCGGAGACCTCGAGCAGGATCTCGCCGTCGCGCTCTGCCTTGACCAGATCCCAGAGGATGATGCGTTCATCGAGGCGCAGGGCCTCCAGCACATAGGCGATATCCGCCGGGTGCATGCGCTCGAGCTTGTCACGCAACGCGGTTTCATTCTGCTTGTAACCCGGCGACTCGGCCCGATCCTGCCGCGGCGGGTCCTGGTTGTGCACCAGGCTCTCGACCAGACGGTGGCGGCGCAGCAGCTCCTGGACCTTGTGCAGGTCCTCCTGCAGATCCTCGAGCTCCTTTTTGGGCGTGGGTGATTCGACCATCGCGCGTCATCTGGATTGATCGGAGCGGGCGCACCGAAGCGCCTGCACGGGGCGCCGCAAGGCTGCGGCGATTCTAACCTTCGTGTGTATCATCCCGAAAGTGAAATATCCCCGAAGCCTGCGTTGAACCACGGCGCCAATTTTGCATCCGATGTGCGCGCTCGCGAGATCGTCGGCTGGGCGATGTACGATTTCGCCAACTCCGGTTACACCACGGTGGTGATCACCGCCGTGTTCAACGCCTACTTCGTCGCGGTGGTTTGCGACAACGCGGCATGGGCCACCTTCGCATGGACGGCGGCGCTCGCCCTTTCGTACGCGGCCATCGTCGTGACCGCGCCGCTGCTGGGCGCCTGGGCCGATATTCATGCCGCCAAGAAGCGCCTGCTGGCCCTGACCACCGCCGGCTGCGTGCTCGCTACCGCCGCGCTCGCCTGGGTCGGACCGGGCGATCTCGCGCTGGCGATCGTGCTGGTGGCCGTATCGAATTTCTTCTTCGGCTCGGGAGAAAACATCGTCGCCGCCTTTCTTCCGGAGATCGCCCGGGCCGACGCGTTGGGCAAGGTGTCCGGCTGGGGCTGGAGCCTGGGCTACCTGGGCGGCCTGGTTTCGCTCGGTGCGTGCCTCGCCTACGTCACCCTGGCGCAAAGCGCCGGGCAGGGCGCAGCCGATTTCGTGCCTGTCACGATGCTGATCACAGCCGCCATCTTTGCACTGGCTAGTTTGCCGACCTTCGTGTGGCTGCGGGAGCGCACCACGGCACACCCGGGAGATGCGCGGCGCGGCGCCTTGGCTGCGGCCTACGCGCGCCTGGGCGGCACCGTGCGACAGGCGGCGCACTTTGCCGACCTGCGCCGTTTTCTGGTGTGCATCGTCTTCTACCAGGCCGGCATCCAGACCGTGATCACGCTGGCCGCCATCTACGCGCAGCAGGCGCTGGGTTTCTCCACCCGCGATACGCTCACCCTGGTGCTGGTGGTCAACGTCACCGCCGCCGCGGGCGCCCTGTGCTTCGGTTACGTCCAGGACCGCCTCGGCCACGTGCCCACCATCGCCATCACCCTGGTGGGCTGGATCTTCATGATTCTGATTGCCTGGGTGGCGAGCGATCGCGCGAGTTTCTGGGTCGCAGCCAATCTGGCCGGGATCTGCCTGGGATCAAGCCAGTCGGCCGGACGGGCGCTGGTCGGCTATCTGAGCCCCGAGGACCGGCGTGCGGAGTTCTTCGGGCTGTGGGGGCTGGCCGTGAAACTTTCCTCGATTCTCGGACCGATTACCTACGGTACGATCAGCTGGGCGACCTCTGGCGATCATCGCCTGGCCATGCTGGTCACCGGTCTGTTTTTCGTTGCGGGCCTGGCAATCCTTTTCAGTGTCGACGTCGCACGCGGCCGCGCCGCCGCGCTTGGACGCCCGGCGCCGGCGGTTGCACAATCCTGAACCCGGTAGGACACTTTCACCTTCGCACACCCAGAGCGCCATCATGTCCACACCCACACTGAAGACCCGGCTGCCGGAGGTCGGCACCACCATATTCACCGTGATGTCGCAGCTGGCGGTACAGCACGACGCGGTCAACCTGGGGCAGGGTTTCCCCGATTTCCCATGCGATGAGCGCCTGCAGGCCCTGGTGACCGAAGCGATGCGCGCCGGACACAACCAGTACGCGCCGATGTCCGGCGTGGCAGGACTGCGCGAGGCGATCGCGCAAAAGACCGCGCGCCTGTACGGCCGCGCCTACGACCCCGGCGCGGAAATCACCGTCACCGCCGGGGCGACGCAGGCGATCATGGGCGCCATCCTTGCCTGCGTTCACCCGGGCGATGAGGTGATCGCGCTGGAACCCTGTTATGACAGCTATATCCCGGGTGTTCGCCTGGCGGGTGGCGTGCCGGTACTGGTGGCGCTGAACCCCGGCGACTACAGCGTGCCCTGGGAGAAAGTGCGCGCCGCGATCAGTCCGCGCACCCGTCTCATCCTGCTCAACTCCCCGCACAATCCCAGCGGTGCGGTGTTCTCGGCCGCGGACCTCGACGCCCTCGAAGCGCTGGTGTGCGACACCCGGATCCTGCTGCTTGCCGATGAAGTCTACGAGCACATCATCTTCGACGGCATCGCGCACCAGAGCCTGGCGCGCCGCGCCGCGCTGGCCGAGCGCGCTTTCGTGATTTCCTCATTCGGCAAGTCCTTCCATACCACCGGCTGGAAGATCGGCTATTGCTGCGCACCACCGGAGCTGACCGCGGAGTTCCGCAAGGTGCACCAGTTCATGGTGTTTGCCGTGTCCTCGGCAGTGCAGCACGGAATTGCCGCCTATCTGAAGGACCCTGCCCCTTATGAAACCCTGCCCGCGTTCTATCAGTGGAAGCGCGACCGCTTCCGCCACGGGCTGGCCGCCTCGCGCTTCAAACTTCTGCCCTGTGCCGGGACTTTTTTTCAGGTGGTGGACTACTCGGCCATCAGCGACGAGCCCGAAGAACAGTTCGCGCGCCGCCTGACCACCGATCACGGCGTCGCCGCCATCCCGGTTTCGGCGTTCTACGCACAGCCGCTCGAGAGCAAAGTCGTCCGCTTCTGCTTCGCGAAAAAAGAGGAGACTCTCGATCGCGCACTGGAACGACTTGTCAAAGCCTGATTGTATTCATTATGTGGGATTACAATTGTCAAAAAAATAACGTCTATAAACGACTTTGTATAACAATTTTACTGAATTATGCCTGCCACTGGTACGGCCTGCGGTTCTTCAGGGCACGCGCGCCTGCGCCATGCGCGACAGAATCGTGGCCGAATATTCGGCAAGATAATTCGAGCCCGGATTGCGTTGAAAGTAACGCGGGCGCGGCAGCATGGCCGCCAGGCGCGCCGCCTGCTCCGGGGTGAGCCGCGCGGCCGATACACCGAAATAATGGCGCGAGGCCGCCTCGGCGCCGAAGACACCTTCGCCCCACTCCACCACGTTCATGTAGATCTCGAAGATGCGCCGCTTGTCCATCACCAGCTCGAGCATGGCGGTGATCAGCGCCTCCTGTCCCTTGCGGACCCAGCTGCGCTCGCCGGACAGAAACAGGTTTTTCGCCAGCTGCTGGCTGATGGTCGATCCACCGGCCACTACCGCGCCTTTTTTCTGGTTTTTGTCCAACGCGCGCTGGATGCCATCCCAGTCGAAGCCCTCGTGATCGATGAACTTGGCATCCTCGGCAACGATGATGGCGCGCTTGAGGTGCGCCGAAATGTCGCGGTATTCGACCCAGTTGTGGGCGAGCCTGGCCTTGGGGTTTTTGTTGCGCTGCGCCTCAAGCCGCATCTCCATGAAACGGCTGCTGGCCGGATTGTTGACCGTCCAGTACAGGACGTGCGCGAAGAACCAGATTTGCACCGCCAGGAAAAGAACGACCGGCACCAGCAGCAGAACCATGAACCAGCGCCCGACGCGGGCGCGCGACACTTTCATCAAAGTGCGCGGCGCAGCGCCTGCAGCACCGACGCGGTGGCCGGTCGCACGCCGCGCCACAGCAGGAATGCCTCGGCGGCCTGCTCGACCAGCATGCCCAGGCCGTCGGCTACTTGAGCCCCCTGGGCCCGCGCCTGCGCCATGAATGGCGTGTCGCCGCTGCTGTACATCAGGTCGTAGGCCAGCGCGCCCTCGGCGTAGATCGCTTCGGGCAGGTCCGGAGCGACACCGGCGAGACTTGCCGCGGTGGCGTTGATGACAATATCGAAACGCCGGCCGGACAGCGCGGCGAACGACGCGACCGCCAGCGTATCCGCGGCGACACCGGCGAAATGCGCGGCGAGCTCGGCGGCGCGCGCGGCGCTGCGGTTGGCAATGTCCACGGTGGCGGGCTTTTCATCCAGCAGCGGCCCCAGCACGCCGCGCGCCGCGCCCCCGGCGCCGACCAGCAGAATGCGTTTGCCGGCGATTGCGATGCCCAGGTTTTGCAGCAGATCGCTCACCAGGCCGGCGCCGTCGGTGTTGTCACCGACAATCCGGTCCGGATTGATCAGCAAAGTATTGACTGCTCCGGCCCGCCGCGCCCGGTCCGACAGTACGCCGGACAGGCGGAACGCTTCTTCCTTGAATGGAACCGTGATACTGGCGCCGCGACCGCCCGACTCGCGGAAGGATGCAACCGCCGCCGCAAATCCCTCCAGTGGCGCGAGCAGTTTCAGGTACTCGATATCCTGCCCGGTCGCGCGTGCAAACGCCGCGTGGATATCGGGCGAGCGGCTGTGCGCCACCGGGTTGCCGATGACGGCGTATCTGTCGGTCACAGTCTAATCCGCGAACACGCGGTCGCCCTGCGCGAAATTCCAGGTGCGGGTAATCACCAGAATGTCGGTGTCGCGCCGGATGCTGTCGGGAAACCTGGCGTAAGGGGCGCCCATTTTTACGATTTTTTCGGCCGCCTGGTCGAGGATGGGTTGTCCCGAAGAGCGCTCCACGTCCAGCCGGTTCAAGGTGCCATCGGCATTGATCGAAACCGTCAGACGCAGGCTGCCATAGATGCGTCCGCGCGCGCCGTCGGGATAATTCATCGTGCCAATGCGCTCGATTTTCAGGCGCCAGTCCTCGACATACTGGGCGAAGCGGAATTCGCTGGCGCGCGCGCCGATGAAGGTCTTTTTCGGCCGCTGGTTGTATTCGTCGACCTGTCGCGATACCTGCGCTTCAAGTGAACGCACCAGGGCGAGCGAGCTGTCGCGCAGACTCACGCCGCGTGATTCGCGTTGCGGTTCAACCGCCGACTGCGCGGCAACCGAGGGCGCGGGCGTGGCTTGCGGTGCGAGCTGGGTGAGCAGTTGCCGCTGCTGCGCCTCGAGTTCCTGCAGGCGGCGCTGCGCGTCGCGCACGGCATCCCCGGCACGGTTGTCCGACAGTGTTGGCAACGGCGACATGGCGCGGCGCTTTTCGTCGGTGTTGCCGCCGCCGTCGAGATTTGCCTGGGCGAGCACCTGCGCCTCGGTCGGACGCGAGCGTGTTTTCGAATTGACGATCACCACCTCCAGCGGCGCCAGGGAGGAGAGGCGATTGAGGTCGGGAAGTTGAAAATGTATCGACAGCAACATGCCGTGCAGCACCACCGAGACGACAATGGCGTAGGCCAGAATACGCGACTGGCGATCCAGCCCCGCCCAGACCAAGGACAACGACTCCGGCCAGGAACGGACAGCGGCAAATTGTCGTGATACCGAGTTCATGCGACTAAAAAGTCTTTGAATTCATGTAACTCTAAGATGATTTGAAGATAATACCTCAACTTATGCCGGTTATCGAATCAAATGCCTGCCGTAGTCGACCGATACCGGCACTGCACCTGCGCTTCAATGAGATCGATCTGGGCCACATCCAGCTCCACCCGCGTCCCCGTCGGCAGGTCCGGCAGGGAGGGTACCCGCATGACCAGTGGCAGACGCTCGAAGCGCACCAGATTGTCGCGCATCACCTCCCCGCCGGCAACGCTGATGCCCTCCTGCTGCAGCCAGCGCAGGCACCAATAGCGCTCCATGCGCCACTGGAAATCGGCATATTGGGAATAGGTGGCGTCAAAATCATGCACCGCGGCGAGCAGGGTATCGGCATTTTGCCGGAAAGGTGCAGGCTTGCCGGCCAACAGTGCCAGCAACTGCCACTGGTTGACCAGATCCACATAACGCCGCAGCGGCGAAGTCATCCACGCATAGTGGCTGATCCCCAGCCCCTGATGCGCTCCGGGTGCGGTGGTCATGCGAACTTTTCCCGAGTTCTGCACGCGGTATATGCCGGCGACCTCGTTGTCGGCAAGCAGGCGCCCCCAGCTGGCATTGGCGTGAATCATCAACTCGGCCACCAGCTTGTCGATGGGGGTTCCACGGCGGCGCTCGCTGATGATGATGCGTTCTTCGCCGGGCGAGGCGCGCGCCACCTCGAAGTTGTATTCGGTGCGATCGCCTCCCGAGGAGGACTTGCCGCGCGCGATTTCGCGCGCCAGTGCGAAGCGCCACAGGAAATGCAGTTCCGTCGCAAACGGTACCTGCTGCGACACCTGGCCGGCAGGGAATGCGTCATCGAGCGCCTGCGTCTGACTGTGGCGCAGATTGACCGCCAGGGGCACACGCTCGACCACAGTGTGCTCGCGCTCGATCGCGAAATCCTCCTCGCGGACATCGAGATACAGCGATACCGCCGGGCAGGAGCGGCCCTGGCCGAGCGTGAAGCCTTCGATCACATCGGCAGGCAGCATGGTGATCTTGGCGCCGGGCATGTAGACGGTGGACAGGCGCTGGCGCGCGACCTGATCCAGCGCCGAGCCCGGCGCGAACCCCAGACCCGGTGCGGCGATGTGAATGCCCACGCGCATCCGCCCCGGTTCGATGCGGGTCACCGAAAAAGCGTCGTCGATTTCCGTGGTGGCTTCATCGTCGACGCTGAATGCCGCCACCGCGGCAAGCGGCAATTCGCCGGCACTGTCCACAGCCAGGCCTTCCGGGAACCCCGTGCCGCGCGGGAAACATTCAAACAAAAACCCGTTCAGATGGTAATCGTGGCTGGAGGGCAGGGCGCCGGCGCGCTCGAATAATTTGGCCGTGGACAAGCCGGTCAGCTCGCAGGCCTTTTCCAGCGCCTTGGTTTCCGGTTTGTTGCGGTCGGGGCGGTAGAGCAGTTCGGCCAGCAGTGGCTGCAGGGCAGGCGGAAACCTGCCGGCGGCAAGTTCGGCTGCCCAGTTATCTATGGCCTGCTGCTGCAGCCGCTTTTTCTCCAGGGCCGCCAAGGCCGCCTTGAGAGTTTCCGGCGGCGCCGCCCTGTAGCGTCCCTTGCCTTTGCGATAAAAATAGACCGGTGCCGAGTGCAGCTTGATGACGATGCCGGTGGCCTCGACAGCGCTGGGGGTGTGGCCACAGTACTCGCGCGCCATCGACTCAAATCCGAATTCAGGCTCGCCGCAGCATTCCCACAGAAAATCGATGTCGACGGCGGCCGCCAGCGCCTCGGCCTGCTTCATCAATTCGGCCGGCGCGGGCTCGGCAAAGCGCAGCAGCACGGAATTCGCTTTTATCTTGTTGCGCTTGCCGTGCGGGGCCTCAATCTGCAACGAGGTATCGTTGTCAGCCAGTATCGTGCCGACCTTGAAGGCACCGCTTTCCTCGTAGAGAACATGCATGGGTGGGGCGATCGGGAAAAGCGAGCGGAAGACAGGATGTCGGCAATTCGCGGTCTCTATCTCGATTCCACTGCCGGCATGCGAGGGCGGATTATACCCTCGCACCCTGGCGGGCTTGCCGCGCCGGTCACCGCCAGACTCACCGCTGTCACGCGCCGTGGGTGTCTGCGAATTCCAGAATGGCGGGAAGGTGCCGGGGATAACTCTGCAACGAATGATCGCCGCCTTCGACCACCACCTGCCGGGCGCCGGCGTAGAAATCCAGCGCCTGTCGATAGTCGAGTACTTCGTCGCCGCTTTCAACCAGCAGCAGGTACCTGTCCGGCGTAATCCGCGGCACGCCAAGGTCCTGCCACTCCCGCAGGGTGGCTTCGGTCAGCTGGTATTTTTCGCCGGTATATAAATTTCTCTGCGCTCCAAGATAGGCGCGCAGCCCGATATGCGGGTCGATCGCCGGGTTGATCAGTACGGCGCAGGCCTGGTGCTTTTCGGCCAGGTGGGTGGCATAGAAACCGCCCAGCGAAGAACCGACAAAGCAAACCTCACTGCCCGGCCTGCCCGCCATCGCCGCTTCGGCCATGGCGATGGCCTGGGTCGGCCGGTGCGGCAGTGACGGGCTGGCGTAGCGATGCGACAGACCGCGCTGCCCGAGGTATTCGTGCAGGAGGCGCGCTTTATTCGATTGGGCCGAACTGTTGAAGCCGTGCAGATAAATCAGCAGCGAGCTCACTTTTTCACCGCGAGCGCGTCCAGCAGTTTCCCGTGAATACCGCCAAAGGCACCGTTGGACATGACCAGAACCTGGTCTCCGGGCCGCACTTCGGCGACGATCGCGGCCACCAGGCGACGCAGGTCGTCATGGCATTGCGCTGCGCCTCCCAGAGACGCCAGGGTCGCTGCCGCATCCCAGCCCAGGCCCTGCGTGTAACAGAACACCTTGTCCGCGGCATGCAGGCTTCCCGCCAGACGGTCCTTCATGATGCCCAGCTTCATGGTATTGGAGCGCGGTTCCAGTACCGCCAGGATGCGCCCGCCTGTGCCCTGCAGCCGGGTTCGCAGGCCTGCCACGGTTGTTTCGATGGCCGTAGGGTGATGGGCGAAGTCGTCGTAGACAGCGACACCCGCCGCGGTTCCGCGCAGTTCCATGCGCCGGCGCACGTTCTCAAAGCGACCCAGCGCCGCAATCGCCTGCACCGCGTCGACACCGGCATGCTGAGCCGCCGCAAGCGCGGCAAGCGCGTTGCTCCGGTTGTGCTCTCCCATCAGATCCCAGACCACCGTTCCCAGCATTTGCCCTTTGAAGAACACCGCAAAACCGTCACCCGCGTCGCTTCCGGACCAGTCGCCGCCCGCACCGAAGGTTTCCACGGGCGTCCAGCAGCCCTTGCCGATCACTCGCGTGACCGCAGCGTCACCACTGGCCGCGATAACTCTGCCAGAATGAGGCACGGTACGCACGAAGTGGTGAAATTGCGTCTCGATAGCTGCAAGATCGGCGAAGATATCCGCATGATCGAATTCAATGTTGTTGAGAACCGCCGTTTTCGCGCGATAATGCACAAACTTTGAGCGCTTATCGAAAAAGGCGGTGTCGTACTCGTCCGCTTCGACCACAAAAAAGCGCGAGTCCGTCAAGCGGGCGCTGACCGAAAAGTTCTGCGGGATGCCGCCAATGAGAAAACCGGGGTTCTTGCCCGTCGCCTCAAGAATCCAGGCCAGCATGGATGAAGTCGTTGTTTTTCCATGAGTTCCTGAGACTGCCAGTACCCACTTACTTTGCAATATGTTCTCTGCAAGCCATTGTGGACCGGAAACATAGCGATCACCGCGGTCGAGAATCGCCTCCATCAGCGCGTTGCCTCGAGCAACCACGTTGCCGATGACCCAGAGGTCCGGATTCAGCGCAATCTGATCGGCGGCAAAACCCTCGGTCAAGGCAATGCCCTGTTCCGCCAGTTGTGTACTCATGGGCGGGTAGACATTGGTGTCACACCCGGTGACACGATGTCCGGCGGCGCGCGCGAGCAACGCGATGCCGCCCATGAAAGTGCCGCAGATGCCAAGAATATGTATATGCACGAAACAACCGCTGCGAGAAACTGTGGACGCAAGATTACGGCAACTTCGCCGAACTTGCCGCAAAACTGCTGACGATTTTATCCCAACGGCAAATAGTCGCCGCGCTGCGGTATGATCATTTGCCCCTTGAACAGCCCATGCGAATGTCACGACAGCAGCAAATGCGCTTGCAGATAGCCGCCGCCGCCGCGCGGTTGATGGCCCAGGACGGGATCGATGATTTCGCGCTAGCCAAACGCAAAGCCGCACGCCAACTGGGTGTTGGTGATACCCAGGCGTTGCCCGGCAACGACGAAATCGAGGTTCAGCTGCGTGCCTATCAGGGTTTGTATCAGGAGCAGGAACAGCGCGAGCGCCTGCGGGAATTGCGCGTAGAGGCGGTGACCCTGATGAAGACCTTGGAATCCTATCGCCCTTATCTGACCGGACAGGTGCTCAGCGGCATCGCCGGCCGTTACGGAGACATTGATCTGCAGGTATTCACCGACGACGCAAAATCGCTGGAACTGTTGTTTCTGAACCGGGGCGTCGACTACAGCGTCACCGAGCAGCGGCGCTGGATCGGCGGCGAAGCCCGCAGCATTACCGTGCTCGGCGTGGACTGGAACGGAACCCGCGCCAACATCGCCGTTCTGGGTGCAAAAGATGAGCGAGTTGCGTTGCGGACCTCGCAATCCGGCCGTGTCATGGAGCGTGCCGCGCTGCCGGCGGTTGAATTGCTGGTGGCCTCCGTTGGATAAGTCACGGCGGCGTTCCCTGGTTCTGATCGGCGCCGCCACCGCGGCGACCGCAGCGGGGATTGCGCTGCAGGCTTTTTTACGAAGGCCTGGCGAAGACGCCGCCGCGACTGCCGAGCTCTGGAATTTGCCGCTGCAGGACCTGGAGGGGAACGCGCAGCCACTGACACGATGGGCCGGCAAAATACTGGTCGTCAATTTTTGGGCAACCTGGTGCGAGCCCTGCCGGGTGGAAATTCCCGCACTGATCCGGATCCAGGAAAAATTTTCTGATAAAAGCGTTCAAATGGTAGGCATCGCCATCGATTCTGCAGCTAAAGTAAAGGAATTCGCCAAAGATTTCAAAATCCAGTACCCTCTGGTTATTGGCCGCCTGAATGCGATTGACGTTACCCGAAAACTGGGCAACCAGTCGGCCGGCCTACCTTATACTGTCGTACTGGATGCCACTGGCGTGATCAAAATGCGCCATCTGGGTGGCATTGCGGAGGCGCAACTGGACGAGACAATCCGGTCTATGCTGCATGATGCCACGCAAACCAGCGCCTAAAATCGGCGATAATGCAGATAAAATCACATAGCTTTAACGAAAATATTGAGATGGTCACAGTCAGGAAGGCGCCTGCCAGGAACACCACCCGTACCACGCTTGCGAAGCCCCGTGCCGGCGCAAAGCGCGCACCGGGACGCGGTCGCAAGGTACTGCTGATCAACGGCCCCAATCTTAATCTGCTGGGCGCACGCGAGCCGGACATTTATGGCGCGGAGACGCTGCAGGACATCGAGCGTCAACTGGCGCAACTAGCGCGTGACCAAGGTGCCGATTTTTCCTGTTTTCAAAGTAACCACGAAGGCGTACTCATCGACCGCGTTCAGGCAGCCGCTGACGAAGCCGTTACCGACATCATCATCAATCCCGGCGCGCTGACGCATACCAGCGTCGGTTTGCGCGATGCCCTCGCAGCGGTGCGCATTCCGTTCATCGAGGTGCATTTGTCCAACATCCACGCGCGCGAAACGTTCCGGCGGCAGTCCTACCTATCCGACCTGGCCTCAGGCGTCATCTGCGGGCTGGGCAGCCGCGGCTACGCA
The DNA here is from genome assembly GCA_903859155.1 of uncultured beta proteobacterium. GTDB lineage: Bacteria > Pseudomonadota > Gammaproteobacteria > Burkholderiales > SG8-39 > 2-02-FULL-62-17. Next base: position 13,013 of record CAIOLO010000156.1, on the reverse strand, counting down.
CTGGCGCTGCAGGCGATTTTGCAGACCGGCTGAGCCGGCCAGAAAGCATACGGAGTATGGATCTCAGAAAACTTAAGAAACTTATCGAACTGGTGCAGGAATCGGGAATCGCCGAACTGGAGATCACCGAAGGCGAGGAAAAAGTCAAAATCGTCCTCGGCGGCCAGGCACCCAGGGAGGTGTCCTACCTGCAGGCGCCCGCTGTGCATTTGCCGGCGGTGGCGCCGGCACCCGCGGCAAGCGCCCCGGCAACCGCCCCGGCAGACGAAGGACATGCGGTCAAAGCGCCGATGGTCGGTACCTTCTACCGCTCCACCACCCCGGGAGGCAAAGCCTTTGTCGAGGTCGGCGACAACGTGCAAAAAGGCCAGCCGATCTGCATCATCGAAGCCATGAAACTAATGAATGAAATCGAAGCCGACCACTCCGGCGTGGTGAAGGCGATCCTCATCGAAAACGGCCAGCCAGTCGAGTATGGCGAACCCCTGGTAATGATCGGCTGAGCAAGCCTGGAACAAGGGCCTGGGTTCGCGTCACCGGGTCCCTGGTGCAAATCCCCCAATCAGAGGAAACATCATGAGTCTTTTTCCCAAACCAAACACTTGTTCAGTGTTTCCTTAGCCCTTGTTCGAAAAAATCCTCATCGCCAATCGTGGCGAGATCGCATTGCGCATCCAGCGTGCCTGCCGCGACCTGGGCATCCGTACCGTGGTGGTGCATTCGGAGGCCGACCGCGATGCCAAGTACGTCCAGCTTGCCGACGAATCGGTCTGCATCGGTCCGGCGGCCTCCAGCGCCAGTTACCTTAACGTCCCGGCCATCATCAGTGCCGCCGAAGTCACCGACGCCGAGGCCATCCATCCCGGATACGGCTTTCTTTCCGAAAATGCCGATTTCGCGGAAGGCGTGGAAAAAAGCGGTTTCGTCTTCATCGGACCGCGCCCGGAGACCATCCGCCTGATGGGCGACAAGGTCAGCGCCAAACAGGCGATGACCAAGGCCGGCATTCCCTGCGTACCGGGCTCAGAAGGGGCATTGCCCGAAGACCCCGCGGAGGTCGTCAAGATCGCGCGCAAAATCGGCTATCCGGTGATTATCAAGGCCGCAGGCGGCGGGGGCGGGCGCGGCATGCGCGTGGTGCACACGGAAGCGGCTCTGAAGAACGCGGCGCAACTGACCCGCAGCGAGGCCGGGGCCGCCTTCGGCAATCCGACGATTTACATTGAAAAATACCTCGAGAATCCCCGCCACATCGAATTCCAGCTCCTGGGCGACGAGCACAAGAACGTCATTTACCTGGGCGAGCGCGACTGCTCCCTGCAGCGGCGCCACCAGAAAATCATGGAAGAGGCATCCGCCCCCGATATCACGCCACGGCAGCGGGCACGCATCGGCGAGCGCTGCGTGGAGGCCTGCCGAAAGATCGGCTACCGCGGCGCCGGCACCTTCGAGTTCCTCTATGAAGAGGGCGAGTTCTACTTCATTGAGATGAATACGCGGGTGCAGGTCGAACATCCGGTCACCGAGATGGTAACCGGCGTTGATATCGTGCAGGAACAGATCCGCGTGGCCGCGGGCGAGAAGCTCAAGTACCGGCAGCGCGACATCGTGATCCGCGGCCACGCCATCGAGTGCCGCATCAACGCCGAGGACCCGTTCAATTTCACGCCCTCGCCGGGAAGGATCACCTCCTACCATCCGCCCGGCGGCCCCGGCATCCGCGTGGACTCGCACGCCTATCACGGCTACGTGGTTCCCCCCTATTACGACTCGATGATCGGCAAGGTCATCGCCTATGGAGACAATCGCGAACAGGCAATCCGCCGCATGCGCATCGCGCTCTCGGAAATGGTGGTCGAGGGCATCAAGACCAATCTGCCGCTGCACCGGGAACTGCTTGACGATACCCGCGTGATCCGCGGCGGTGCCTCCATCCATTACCTCGAACGCAAACTCGCGCAGCGCGCAGCCGAGCGCGACGCGAAGTCCTGATCTCCCACATGGGTTGGGTGACGCTGGTGCTGGAGCTCGACGCGCTCGAAGCCGACGCGCTGTCGGACAAGCTGCTGGAGCTGGGCGCGCTGTCGGTCACCACTGAAGACTCCGCGGCCGGCACCGCGGATGAAAAAGCGATTTTCGATGAACCCGGCGAGGACCCCTCCAGCTGGCCGCACCTGCGGATGCGCGTGCTGGTGGACAATGCCGAGCAGGGCCGCCTGCTGCTCGCGCGCGCCTGCGCGGCACTCGGGCGAACGCCTCCTGCCGGGGTCGGCATCGAGACGGTCGACGCGGTCGACTGGGTACGGGTCACCCAGGCCCAGTTCGAGCCGCAGCGCATTTCGAACCGACTCTGGATAGTGCCCAGCTGGCATGAAGCGCCGGATCCGCAGGCCATCAACATCAGGCTCGATCCCGGCCTCGCGTTCGGCACCGGCAGTCATCCCACCACGCGCCTGTGCCTGGAGTGGCTGGAGCAGGTCGTCAAAGGCGGGGAGTCCGTCCTCGACTACGGCTGCGGTTCGGGTATATTGGCAATCGCCGCCCTGAAGCTGGGCGCAAGAAGCGCGCTGGGCATCGATGTCGACCCCATGGCGCTCGAGGCCGCGCGCGCCAACAGCGTCGCGAACGCGGTGTGCTGTGAATTTGCCGATGCCGCGGCGCCGATTACGATCAAGGCAGATGTTGTTGTGGCCAATATTCTTGCCAATCCACTCAGACTGCTGGCGCCGGCCCTGGCCGGACATACGCGACCGGGCGGCCAGCTCGCGCTTGCGGGCATTCTGGCGCAGCAGGCCGATGAACTCGTCGGTATCTACCAACCCTGGTTCGACCTCGATCCGCCGGTCGAAGCCGATGGCTGGGTGCGCCTGTCCGGAAAAAGGCGTGCCAGTCCATGTTGACCACGGCCTGCCCGTCCTGCAACACGGCGTTCCACGTCACCTGGGAGCAACTCAAGGTGCGCGCCGGCTGGGTGCGCTGCGGGCAGTGTCACACCGTGTTCAATGGCACGGTTGCGCTGAACCGCCTTGGCGAAAGCGAGTCAAGCACGCCCCTCGAAAATCCGGTAACGGCAGCGGTCGCGCCGCTGCCAGAGGCAATTCCAGAAGCACCCAGCCCGCAGCACCCTGACCCTGCCCCCGACTCCGGCCTGCACTGGCCGCCAATCGCCGTCGAGGACAGCGAGAATGAATCGCCTCCTGCGGATTCATCGCAACAGACAGACGACCTTACCCCACCGGCCCTTAGCGAGCCCGACCCGGTGCCCGCCGCAGCGCAGCCGGCAAACATACCCGAGCCCGTAGGCTTCGAACCCGAAACCGCGCCACTTTCGCCCGGCAACGCGCCGGTGTTCGAATTCGGCCCGAAAACCGCGCCGAGGGGTGGCCGGTGGTGGCTGCCCGCTGCGGGTCTGCTACTGCTGCTTCTATTGGGCCAGACGCTATTCTATTTTCGCGGGGCCATCGCGCTGCTGCTGCCCGAAGCAAAACCCTATATCAGCGAACTGTGCGCGGAGTTCGGCTGTGAAGTGCCCCTGCCTCGTCGAGTGGAACTGGTCAGCATCGAAACCTCCGACCTGCAAGCCGACCCCGCCAACCCCGCTGTCATGGTGCTGATGGCGACATTGCGCAATCGCGCGACGTTTCCGCAGGCGTTTCCCGCACTGGAGCTGACGCTGACCAATGACCGCGATCTGCCGCTGGCCAGGCGGGTGTTGCTGGCGAGCGACTATCTCGCCGACAAAGCCGAGGCTTTTGATGGATCGAGCGAGAAACAGGTGCGATTGCATGTCGAGGCGGGCGCGCTCAAGGCCAGCGGTTACCGGTTGTATCTTTTCTATCCTTGAGTCAAATAACCGAACAAGCCGGTCGCAATGGCAAGACCGGGCCCCTGGCGATCCGGATTTGGCTGGAAAGCGATAATTGTTCCAATGCCAGTGCTCCCGGTCGGCAATTCTCTATCGATAAACGGTCTCGCCCCCATCCCCCAGTATCATTCGCTCCTCCAGAATCCACAGCATAGGAATCATCAGCATGCGCACCCTGATTTGCGGCTCCATCGCCTTTGACAACATCATGGTCTTTCAGGGCCGTTTCAAGGAACACATCCTTCCGGATCAGATTCATATCCTGAACGTCTCATTCCTTGTTCCGCAACTGCGCCGTGAATTCGGCGGTTGCTCGGGCAATATCGCCTATAACCTGAAGCTGCTGGGCGGCGAGCCGGTCATTATGGCGACCGTCGGCGAGGATGCCGCGCCCTATCTGTCGCGCATGGAAAAGCTCGGCATCGAACGCACGCACATGCGCGAAATCAAGGATTCGCTGACGGCGCAGGCCTTCATCACCACGGACCTCGACGACAACCAGATCACCGCCTTTCATCCGGGCGCCATGAATTTTTCCAACCAGAACCGCATCGCCGACAGCAAGGGCGCAACCCTGGCGATCGTGGCCCCCGACGGCCGCGACGGCATGCTCGAACACGCCCGTGATCTGGCCACTGCCGGAATCCCGTTTGTTTTCGACCCGGGCCAGGGCCTGCCGATGTTCGACGGCAAGGAATTGCTGGCTTTCGTGGAACAGGCAAGCTACGTCGCGGTCAACGACTATGAAGGCAAAATGCTCGAGGAAAAGACCGGGCAATCGCTGGAGACTATTGCCGCCAAGGTCAGGGCCCTGTTCCTCACCCGCGGGGCCGAAGGTTCCACCATATACATGGGAGGTCAACGCATCGACGTCCCTTGCGTTAAGGCCAAAGAGATCCTGGATCCCACCGGTTGCGGCGATGCCTACCGTGCCGGACTGCTCTATGGAATTGCCACCGGCATGGACTGGCGCGCCACCGGCCAGCTCGCCTCGGTCATGGGATCGTTGAAAATAGCCTCGCGTGGAGGCCAGAATCACACCGCCACGCGCGAGCAGATCGCCAAGGTGTACAAGGACAGTTTTGGATCAAACCCCTGGTAAAGGACATATCATGTTTATCTCTCGCCTGTTGTTAGTCGCGCCGGCCATTGCCGGCGTTCTCGCCGTATCGGGTTGCGCCAGCACCACTTCCGGCAATGTTTATTCCTCCGGCCAGGCGCGCCAGGAACAGACCGTGCGGCTGGGCGTGGTGGAAAGCGTGCGGCAGGTCACCATTGAAGGCTCGCGCACACCCATAGGCGCTGTGGCGGGGGGAGCGGTGGGCGGAATCGGCGGCGCCAATGTCGGTGGCGGACGCGGTTCGACCGTCGGCTCGATTCTCGGCGCGGTCGCCGGCGGCGTCGCAGGGAGCATGCTCGAGGAGCGCGTCACCCGCAAGGACGGCCTCGAGATCACCGTGCGCCTGGAGGGCGGCGAATTGCGCGCCATCACCCAGGAGGCCGACGAGGTGTTCAAACCCGGCGAGCGTGTAAGACTGCTCTCCGGCGGCGGCGTAACGCGCGTATCTCATTGAGGTAAGCCAGAAAGCTTCAGAACGGGGGAAGAGGGAGAGCCCCACATTTTCGTAACTGCGCCCCGTTACCCGCACCACCCCGTGCCATGCGTAGCACGGGTACTGAATAAAATCGGCCACGGCGGCTTGCTACTCCCACCGGCCAACTTGTTCAACTGAACTTGGCCGGTCTGGCGTGGCTGGCTACCTGCGTGAGCTTGCGGTCATCGAGCCGGATCGCCGTGAGCTTGCCACCCCAGACGCAGCCGGTGTCCAGCGCGAGCAGGCCCGGCATCACCTTCAGACCGAGCGCCGACCAATGGCCGCAGATGAGCGTGCTCGCGGCGCTTTTCCTGCCAGGGACCTCGAACCATGGCATGAAATCCGCAGGGGCGTCTGTGATCTCCCCCTTGCTGGCAAATTCCATGGTGCCATCGACTGAACAGAAACGCATGCGCGTCATGGCATTCACGATCACGCGCAGGCGCTCCCAGCCTTCGAGTGCATCCTTCCAGCGCGCCGGTTTGCTGCCATACATGTGTGCGAAGAATTTCTGGTGCTTCGGTCCGCGCAGCGCCGCCTCCACCTCTCCCGCCAGAGTCACAGCCTGGTCCGTGCTCCATTGCGGCAGCAGTCCCGCATGCACCATGACGTAACCCTCCTCGACATGCAGCATGGGACGCGCGCGCAGCCAGGCAATCAGCTCGTCCCGGTCCGGCGCGCGGAGCACCTCCTCCAGCGTGTCCTCGCCGCGCTGTCGCGAACTTCCCAGCGCCAGCGCAATGAGGTGCAGATCGTGGTTGCCCAGCACGCTCACGGCGCATTCGCCCAGCTCGCGCACGTAGCGCAGCACCTGCAGCGACGCGGGTCCGCGGTTGACCAGGTCGCCGACGAACCACAGCCGATCGCGAAGCGGGTCGAAGGCAATTGCGGCGACGAGGTCGCGCAATTCGTCGTAGCAACCCTGGACATCGCCGATGGCGTAGGTCGCCATGATCAATGACTGCTTTGGCCGGCCAGGCCCGCCTGCATCAGCCGCCGTCGTTTGCGGCAGCAGGAGTGCAATCCGGCTTCGCTGCCCATCTGCTTGTTGCCAGGTACGCTGCCGAACACCAGCCCTTTGTAAATCGCGACCTTCTCCTTGCGATGATCGTCCAGATAGCGATTGAAGTCGCTCATGTCCATGAGTGCCTGCCTCTAAGATCAACCCGTCAAGTTTGCAAACAGATGGGACGAAACGTATCACAGCTCGCCGGCGATCTGCCTTGCCATAGCACCGCAAGCCGCGCCATTGCCGCAGTGCAGGTTTCTGCCACAATGGAATCCTTGAATCTCGGTGGTTATGCGACTGGCGCCCGATGAGCAGAAACAGGAAAGACCCGACCCGCGTCGTTCATGCAGGACGGCATCCGGAGCAATTCCACGGCGTGGTCAATCCGCCCGTGTACCACGCCTCGACCGTGCTGTCGCCGACGCTTGCAGACTGGGAGCAGAAGGACCGCGACTACGCCGCGGACAAACCCGGCGTGTATTACGGCCGCCATGGCACGCCCACCCTGGCGTCACTCGAGGAGGCTATCGCCGAACTTGAGGGCGGTTACCGCGCGATGATCTATCCGTCGGGCCTGGCCGCCTGCGCCTGCGCGCTGATCTCCTACGCCAGCGCCGGCGACCATGTGCTGATTTCCGATTCGGCCTACGGCCCGATGCGCCGCGTCGGCTGGCGGCTGCTGTCGCGTTTCGGCGTCGAGGTGCAGTTCTATGATCCGCTGGCCGGCGCCGGCATCGCCGCATTGATGCGGCCCAATACCACGGTGGTGGTGGTCGAAGCGCCCGGCTCGCTCACCTTCGAGATGCAGGACATTCCGGCGATTGCCGCAGCCGCGCATCAACGCGGCGCGATGGTGCTCATGGACAACACCTGGGCGACGCCGCTTTATTTCAAGGCGTTTTCGCATGGCGTGGACGTCTCGATTCACGCCGCGACCAAATACATTGTCGGTCACTCCGATGCGATGGTGGGGGTGGTGACCACCACCCGCGAAGCATGGCCGAAACTGAAGGAGACCCATGTCGATCTGGGCCAGACCGCGGGACCGGACGACGTTTATCTCGCGCAGCGCGGCCTGCGCACCATGGCGACGCGCCTGGCGCAGCACTGGCAGTCCGGCCTTGCCCTGGCCGAATGGTTTGCGCGGCAGCCGGCGGTGGAACGGGTGTTGCATCCGGCACTGCCCGATGACCCCGGGTACGCCATCTGGAGGCGTGATTTTCTCGGTGCTTCGGGACTTTTCAGCGTTGTATTGAAACCCGTTGCGCGCAACGCCTTGGCCGCCTTTATCGACGGATTGGAGCTCTTCGGCATCGGCGCCTCCTGGGGCGGCTACGAGAGCCTGATCATGCCCTTCGATCCATCGCCGATACGCAAAGTCAGCCGCTGGCCTTATGCCGGCCCGGCGTTCCGCATTCACGCCGGCCTCGAGCACATCGACGATCTGCTGGCCGATCTCCAGGCGGGATTCGCGCGGTTGAACCAGCCATAACGCGCCTGCGCCGTCTCAGGGAGCGCGCTTGTAGCGGCTTACCGGGCGCGGCAGCCCGAGATTCTCGCGCAGGGTGTTGCCTTCGTATTCGGTGCGGAACAGGCCGCGGCGCTGCAATTCAGGAATGACCATGTTGCAGAAATCGTCGTGCGATCCCGGTATGTAGGGCGGCATGACGCAAAAGCCGTCGCAGGCACCGGCCTTGAACCATTCCTGCATGTAATCGGCAACCTTTTCGGGTCCGCCGTGGATGGTGTTCTTGCCGCGCGCTCCGGCGACACGAGCGCCCAGCTCGCCGATGGTGAGCTTTTCGCGCCTGGCCATCGCCACTATGCTTTCGAAATGCCCGCGGCTGGCGTTGGTCATCGGCAGGGGATCGGGCAACATCTCATCCATGGAATAGGGCGACAGATCCAGGCCCCCGAGCATGGTAGAGAGGATCTCGCGCCCCACCATCGGATGGATCAGCGACTGCAGGTATTCGAAATCGGCGCGCGCCGCATCGTCGGTCGCGGCGACAATCACCGACAGCCCGGGCAGGATCTTCAGGTGCTCGGGCTTGCGCCCGTACTTGGCCATGCGGCCCTTGACGTCGTCGTAATAGGCCTTGGACAGTTCAATGGTGAGATGCGGGCTGAAGATCGCCTCGGCATATTCGGCGGCGAGTTCCCGGCCTTCATCGGACGCACCGGCCTGCACGATCACCGGCCACCCCTGCGGCGGGCGCGGCACGTTGAGCGGTCCGCGCACGTTGTAGAACTGGCCATGGTGGTCGAGCACGTGCTTGCGCTCGGGCTCAAAGTAAAGGCCGCTCTCCACGTTGCGCACGAACGCATCGTCGTCCCAGCTGTCCCACAACCCGGTCACCACGCGCGCCGACTCGTGCGCCCGCGCATAGCGCGTTTCGTGCTTGTCCACGCCCGAGCGGCCGAAGTTTGGGGCCTCCGCCGGCTGCACCGAGGTCACCAGATTCCAGCCGGCGCGACCGTGGCTGATCCAGTCGAGCGAGGCGAACTTGCGGGCAATATGGAACGGTTCGTTGTAAGTGGTCGATGCGGTGCCCACCAGGCCGATCTGTTTGGTCACAGAGGCCAGTCCCGAGAGCAGCGTGAGCGGCTCGAAATGCGCGATGAACTGCACCGAGCGCGACTGCGCATCGATGTGCACATCGCGCGTGGCCAGACCGTCGGCCAGGAAAATCATGTCGAACTTGGCGCGCTCCGCGCTGCGCGCGATGTCGACGTAATGGTCGAAATTGACATTGGCATCGGCCTGCGCCCGCGGGTGGCGCCACGAGGCCACATGGTGGCCGGTCGGATTGAAATAGGCTGCGAGGCGCATCTTGGCATTCATCGCTGTGATCTCCAGTGTGGCAGGTGGCGGACGCAATTATGCGGTGTTTGGATCGCGCCGGCCGATCCTGCGCCGGGCAGGACATCATCGCAGGTCTCCGGCGCGCGAGGCGCCGGATCAGTCATGCAAGTCCGCGTGGAAACATGACCTCCACGCGGGTGCCCTTGCCCGACACGGCGTCGCGAATTGCCGCCCTGCCGCGACACAAGGTCGCGATCTCGAGAACAATGGCCAATCCCAATCCACAGCCGTCGCCATGGCTGCCCGGCAAGCGCACGAAACGGTCGAATACCGATTCGCGCGCTTCCAATGGAATGCCCGGCCCGTCATCCTCGACAAAAAGACCGATCTCCTGCGCGGCGTGAACCTCGACGGTTACCCGCACGCCCTTGTCTCCATAGCGCAACGCGTTGTCTATGAGGTTGGCGATCATTTCCCGCAGCAGCGCCGCATCTGCCTGGATGATTGCGCCGGATTCGTCACCGGCAAAACCAAGGTCGGCGCCCTGCGCCAGCGCCTGCGGCACCCATTCGGCGGTCACTTCGCGCGCCACCGCGGCAAGATCCAGCGGCTCCAGACGCGCGCTCGCCGTGACATCCGGTTCCGCCCGCGCAAGTGTCAGCAGCTGGCGCGCCAGGTGCGCCACACGGCGCACGCCCGTAACCACGTGCTCCAGCGCTTTTGCGTGAATTTCCGGCTCGCTTTCGCGCAAGGCGCGCTCGGTCTGAACCTGCAGCGCTGCCAGTGGCGAGCGCAACTGATGCGCGGCATTCGAGATGAAGCGCCGTTGCGATGCCTGCGCGGCCGTCAGCGCCCGCAATTTGGCGTTCAGGGCCGTCGTGAGCGGCCGCACCTCCGTCGGCCCGGCATCGGGAAAGGGGCGCAGGTCGCCCGGATCGCGGCGCTCGATCTCCGCGGCCACCGCTTCCAGCGGAGCCAGGCCGCCGCGTATGCCCTGCCATAGCAGCATTACCGCGGCGAACACCAGGACGATTTGCGGCATCAGCATGGAGACCAGCACCTCGGTGGTCAGACCGCGCCTCTTGGCCAGTGTTTCACCGACCTCGACGAGGATCACGTCGCTGGGAGTGGGCAGACGGATCACCACCGCGCGGATTGCCTCGCCCTGGAAATCCGAATTAAAGAAATACGGCTCGAGGTCGCCGCTCGCCAGCGCCGGCGCCTTGGGAAAATCGCGGTGTCCGAGAATCAGTCCGTGGCGTTCGCTGTTGACCGCGAAGAAAGTGCGGTCCATGACATCCCATTCGAAGATTTCCAGCGCGGCGCGCGGCAGATCCAGGGTGGCGCGGCCGGCGACAAACTTGACCTGGGTCGCCAGCGAACGCGCCGAGTCGTAGAGAATGGCGTCGTACGCCCTGCGGGAAAAATGCAGCGCCAGGCCGTAGGAAATCAGCCCGTCGATGACGAGCAACATGATCAACGGCACCGTGAGCCGGTAGATCAGTTGGCGATGCAGGCTAGTCGGTACCATCCTGCTCCGCTTCGAATTCAGGCGCCGACGCCACGCTCTCGAGGAGGTAACCCAGACCGCGAACGGTCCGAATGCGCACCCCGGTGCGATCAATTTTTTTGCGAATGCGGCTGACAAACACCTCTATGGCGCTCAATTCGGTATCGGCTTCCCAGTCATACAGCTGATCAAACAGCTTGGCCTTGGGCACCACTTTTCCGGCGCGCTCGATCAGCGCGGCCAGCACCATGTATTCGGCGCGGGTAAGGTCCAGCGGGCGCTCGCCCACCAGAATGCGTTGTCCGGCGCGATCGAGATGCAACTTTCCGCACTGCGGCGACGCGCCGGCACCCCGCGCCCGCCTGGCCAGCGCACGCAGCCGTGCCTCGAGTTCACCCAATGCAAACGGCTTGATCAGATAATCATCGGCCCCCAGGTCCAGGGCGCGGATGCGCGCGTCAATTTCGTCCTCGGCCGAAAGGATGAGCACCATGGTCTTGCCCTGGCGTGCCTGCAATCTTCTCAACACTTCGAAGCCGTCAATCTCCGGCAGCGCAAGATCCAGTATCAACAGGTCGAAGGATGTCGCGCGCAATGCCGCGTCGGCGGCGCTGCCATCACCGACCCAGTCCACCGCATGTCCACCATCGCGAAGCGACTGCGCCAGACCGACAGCAAGTTCCGCATCATCTTCTGCAATAAGTATCCGCAATTTCGTTCCAGGTAAAGTCCGGTCGTTCTACGCACCGCAACCTGCGTTACCAGGGATTAACCGCTGCGAAGTCTACTCCATGGCCTGGAAGAAAATTCAGCCTGCGCAACCTCAAAGCGGCGCGTCGTCCCCGAGCGCTTTTCGCTGAAACTTCTCTTTACGGCGGGCATGAAAGGTTCGCGCAAGGTATATCGTTTACGGTACACGGCCCATGAAAGGAATGAAGGAACTCGTCAGGTCTTGTGACTCTCGCTGAAACAACACCTGACAATTTCGATTCGCAATGAAAGCAACAAAGGACTTCGCCCTCCCGTGGATGGTGATCACGCTGCTCTTAACATGCCCGCTATTAGCGCACGCCCAGGCTATTAGTCTCGCAGAGGCGGAATCGCGCCTGGAGAGCGGCAATCGCGAAATCATGGCCGCGCGCCAGCAGGTGGAATTGTCCGGTTCGGGCGTCATATTGGCGGGCGCGGCCCCCAACCCGACACTGAGCGCGTCGACGAGCAGCATCACCCCGTCGCGGGGTATCGGCGGTGGACGCCCGCTGGACAAGCAGGTGGACAGCATCGTGCACCTGGAACAACTGGTGGAGCGTGGCGGCACCAACTTGCTTGATTTGCTCGGCGCGCGGCGCACGCAGCGCGCGCTCGAACTGGAGGCGGTCACGGCCGCCGCTGACTTTGCGAAAGCGCGCGCCGCATGGTTTGCGTCGCAGTTCTGGGATACCCAAACACCATGAGAATGACCTTCCCCGGTAGCGGCGCGCTCGCCTTGCCGCTGATTGCCGCGACGCTCTTTGCCGCGGCCGGCTGCAATGCTCCTGCCGAACCCCGAGTCACCGTTCAGCCGCCGGTTATGGATGGCGAGAGCGTGCGTTTTCCGATCAACAGTCCGCAGCTGAAAGTGCTCCGCTCCGAGGTCGTGAGCGAACAAAGCCGCGAATCCATACGCCTGCCGGCGCGCGTGGTCTGGGACGAAACCCGCACCGTGCGCATTTACGCCCCTCTCTCCGGAAGGGTCATGCGCTTGCTCGCACAACCGGGCGACGCGGTGAAGGCGGGCGCGCCGCTGGCGATGCTGGCCTCGCCCGACCTGGGCCAGGCGCAAGCCGATGCGCGGCGCGCGACGGTGGATCTGGGGCTGGCCGAAAAGAACCTTGCCCGCTCCACCGAACTCCACGAACATGGCGTGATCGCCCTGAAGGACCTGCAGCTCGCGCAAGCCGAACACGGCCGCGCGGAAGCCGAGCGCATGCGCGCCGGCTCGCGACTGAAACTGTATTCCGGATCTGAAAGCGTCGACCAGGAGTTTGCCATTCGCGCGCCAATATCCGGCGTGGTGGTGGAGCGCAATGCCAACCCCGGCCAGGAGGTTCGCTCCGACCAGTCGGGCAATGCCGCCCTGTTCGTGCTGAGCGACCCGGCGCACCTGTGGGTCCAGATCGACGCCGGCGAAACCACGCTCAATTCACTGAAGGTCGGCGAAGCGGTACTGCTCAGTTCGCCGTCATTGG
>CAIOLO010000155.1 GCA_903859155.1 uncultured beta proteobacterium | reverse complement strand
GCCGGCTGTTGGAAGCAGCGCGGCGAGCTTTGGGCCGCGCGGTCATTGATAAGACCGCCGTCGCCTAAAGCTTGCGCCGGCTGTTGGAAGCAGCGCGGCGAGCTTTGGGCCGCGCGGTCATTGATAAGACGGATAAAACCTAGGCGGCAATGAGCCGATGCGCCCCCGGGGCTTTCGGTGCTCTCCTTAGTCCGCTTTGATTCCCGAGGCCCCTACCACACGGATCCAGCGTGCAATATCTTCCTCCAAGAGGCGCGTAAAACGTTCCGGCGCTCCGCCACCGGGAACCAGCCCCTGTTTGGCGAAAGCCTCGCGGATATCAGGAAGACGCAACAGGGCGTTGATCTCCGAGTTCCATTTCGCGAGAATCGGCGCCGGCGTACCCACCGGCGCAAACGCGCCGTACCAGGTATCGACATCGATCGCGGGCATGCCCAGTTCCCTCATGGTCGGCACCTCCGGAAATGCCGGCGCGCGCTGCGAGCTCATGATCGCCAGCATCCTGATGCTGCCAGCATTCACATGTGGAACCGCTGTCTGCAGCGGGATCACCATGGTCTGCACTGTGCCGGCAACCAGGTCGGTCAGCGCGCCGGCCGAGGACTTGTACGGGACGTGGACGATATCCACCTTCGCTTCGAGTTTCAGCAGTTCCATCGCCAGATGCTGCGGTGTACCGTTGCCGGGCGAGGCGTAGTTCAGTTTGCCTGGCTGGCGGCGCACCAGCGCGAGAAATTCCGCAAGCGAACTGGCCGGAACCTTGTTGGAGATCGCGACCGCCACCACATTGGTTCCGAGCAGGACGATGCGCTCGAAGCTCTTGATCGGGTCGTAGGGCAGGTTGTTTATCAGCGCGACATTGGTGGTAAACGAAGTGGCGCTGAAACCCACGGTATAGCCGTTCGGCGCGGCCTTGGCGATCTGATCATGGCCGGGGACGGCGCTCGCGCCCGGACGGTTCTCGACCACAACCGGTACACCCCAGCGCTCGGCCAGCTTAGGTCCCAACAATCTTGCGAGGTTGTCGGCCCCGCTTGCCCCCCCGGGATAGGGCACGATGATTCTGATGGGGCGGCTCGGGTAGGTGTCCTGTGCCGCAAGCGGCGGACAAAGCAGCAGCAGCGCCAGGACAATCGAGCGCAGCGCCACCCTCGTGATACCCCCTGTCGAAAATCGGAAGGTGGGCAGATTCGTAAGCAGATCCATGTCAATTTCCTTGAAAGTCGTGGCGAAGCGCTACCCCACTGGCCCGTGCTGGTTGCAAAGTTGCGACCGGCGCTCAGTATTTGCGGGTAGTCGCAACTATTGCATTTGTGTTGGTGAAAGACCAGTTTCACGTTTCGGGAATCGCAGTGTTTCTCCTAAATCAGCGCGTTAGGGAGAGTCGAAAGGCAAGGGTTGAGCATATAAGTTGATAAAAGCACTCGGGTACCCTATACTTGAATCCTTTACTCGGGTATTGGGGGTGGGTGAATTATGAGATTGACGACCAAAGGACGATTTGCAGTAACCGCAATGCTCGACCTGGCGCTGCTGGGTGGCACGCGCCCGGTGACACTTGCCGCGATCAGCAGACGCCAGCGCATTTCCTTATCCTACCTTGAGCAGTTGTTTGGCAAGCTGCGACGCCACGCACTGGTCGAGTCGGTGAGGGGCCCCGGTGGCGGCTATACGGTGGCACGAGAGTTCGGCAAAATATCGGTGGCCGATATCATTTCCGCAGTGGACGAATCCGTCGATGCTACCCAGTGCGGTGGCAAGCAAAACTGCCACGACGAGCGCAAGTGCATCACTCACGATTTGTGGGCCAACCTCAATCAGCACATCTTCGACTACCTCGGCGCAGTCACGCTCCAACAACTGGTTGAAGAACAGAAGAACAGACAAAACGGTGCCTTGCCGGTGACTGCGCAGTTGTCCGACATGCGCGATTCACTGTTCATTCGCCCGCGTCCTGCAGCCTCCCCGTGAAGCGCGGTTCGGTGGATCTCCAACAGTAATTTCACAAAAATACCGGCACTTTCGTGTGCAGGTGAGCTTCAAGTCCCGATGAGGCGTCATAATGGCAATCGCAGTGACTGAAAATGCGGCAAAACAAATTCGAAACCAGTTGGCCAGGCGTGGCAGGGGCGTGGGCTTGCGCGTGGGCGTGAAGAAAGTCGGCTGCTCCGGTTTTGCCTATACCTTTGATTTTGCCGACCAGGTGGAGGCCGGCGACCGCTTGTTCGAAGCGCACGATGCGAAAATCGTGGTGAATGCCGAAGCCATGCCTTTCCTTGACGGCTCGCGGCTCGATTTCGTCATGGAAGACGGATTCAGGCAGGCGTTCAAATTCGACAACCCCAACGTCGAGAGCAGTTGCGGCTGCGGCGAGAGCTTCAACGTCAAGCCAACCCATTAACCTGTGAAAAAGCCATGAGCAGCATTCTGCAGAACCTGGTCAATCAGCCCTACCAGCACGGATTCGTCACCGATATCGAAGCCGATATCGCGCCCAAAGGACTGAGCGAAGACACAATCCGGCTGATTTCCGCCAAAAAGAACGAACCCGAGTGGCTGCTGGAACTCAGGCTCAAGGCCTATCGGCACTGGCTCAAGATGGAAGAGCCGCAGTGGCCGAACGTGAAATATCCGAAGATCGATTTCCAGGCGATCAGCTATTACTCGGCGCCCAAAAAGAAAAAGACCCTTGCCAGCATGGACGAGGTCGACCCGGAATTGCTGCGCACGTTCGAGAAACTTGGCGTGCCGATGAACGAACGTGCCAAACTGGCCGGTGTCGCGGTCGACGTGATCTTCGACAGCGTTTCGGTGGCCACCACCTACAAGGCGAAACTCGCCGAGGTCGGCATCATCTTCTGCTCGATCTCCGAGGCGGTGCAGGAGCACCCCGAGCTGGTGCGCAAATACCTGGGCAGCGTGGTGCCGGTAGGCGACAATTATTACGCCGCGCTCAACTCCGCGGTATTCACCGACGGCTCGTTCTGCTTCATCCCCAAGGGCGTCAAATGCCCCATGGACCTGTCGACCTATTTCCGCATCAACACCGAGAATTCAGGCCAGTTCGAGCGCACGCTGATCGTGGCCGAGGAGGGCGCATCGGTGTCGTACCTGGAAGGCTGCACGGCCCCCAAGTTCGACACCAACCAGTTGCACGCCGCGGTGGTCGAGCTTATCGCCCTGGACAACGCGGACATCAAGTACTCGACGGTGCAGAACTGGTACGCCGGCGATGAAAACGGCCTGGGCGGCATCTTCAATTTCGTCACCAAGCGCGGGCTGTGCAAGGGCGTCAATTCGCGGATCTCGTGGACGCAGGTCGAAACCGGGTCGGCGATCACCTGGAAATACCCCAGCTGCGTGCTGCGCGGCGATAATTCGGTCGGCGAATTCTATTCGGTGGCGCTGACCAACCACCGGCAGCAGGCCGACACCGGCACCAAGATGATCCATATCGGAAAAAACACCCGCAGCACCATCGTCAGCAAGGGCATCTCGGCCGGACACTCCAACAACAGCTACCGCGGGCTGGTGAGGATCGCACCGGTGGCCACTGGCGCGCGCAATTATTCGCGCTGCGATTCGATGCTGATCGGCGACCAGTGCAGCGCGAACACCTTTCCGTATATCCAGGTCAACAATCCCGGTGCGACGGTCGAGCATGAAGCATCGACCTCCAAGATCGGCGAGGATCAGCTGTTTTATTTTGCGCAGCGCGGCGTCGGCGCGGAGGAAGCCGTGTCGATGATCATCAACGGATTCTGCAAAGACGTATTTCAGCAACTGCCGATGGAGTTCGCGGTCGAAGCGACCAAGCTCCTCGGACTCAAGCTCGAAGGAAGTGTCGGATGATTTATCAAGACAGCAGGACACTGCTGGCAGTGCGCGACCTGCGCGCGACTGTCAATGGCATCGAAATTCTCAAAGGCATCGAGCTCACGGTAAAGAGCGGCGAAGTGCATGCGATCATGGGACCGAACGGCTCGGGCAAGAGCACCTTTGCAAAGGTGCTCGCCGGCCACCCGGCTTATGTGGTTACCGGCGGCGAAGTCGCATTCGACGGCGGCCCGCTGCTCGAACTCCAACCCGAAGAGCGCTCACGCCGCGGGATCTTCCTCGGTTTCCAGTATCCAATAGAAATCCCGGGTGTTGCCAACAGCCAGTTCCTGAGGCTTGCATACAACACCCTGCAGGTGCAGCGCGGCAAGGACGAACTCGATCCGCTCGAGTTCGACGATTTCGTGCGCGAAAAAATGAAGCTGCTGGAGATGAATCCGGATTTCCTCGACCGCAGCGTCAACGAAGGCTTCTCGGGCGGTGAAAAAAAACGCAACGAGATCCTGCAGATGTCATTGCTCGATCCGAAACTTGCCATCCTCGACGAGACCGATTCGGGCCTGGACATCGATGCACTCAGGGTCGTGGCCACCGGCGTGAACCATCTGGCGACGCGGGACAACGCGATCATCCTGGTTACCCATTACCAGCGCCTGCTCAATTACATCACGCCCGATTTCGTGCACGTGATGGACTCTGGCCGCATTGTGAAAACCGGCGGAAAGGAACTGGCGCTCGAACTCGAGGCCCGCGGCTACGAATGGGTCGGCGCCGAAACATCCGCTTCCGCCGCGGCCAACGCAGGGGCCGCCAGATGACCGAGGCGGGCACCGGCAATTATCTCGACAGCCTGATGCGGGGCCAGGCACCGCTGCAGGCCGCATCTGCTTCGCCCTTGTGGCTGAAGCAACTGCGCGCCCGCGCGGTCGAACGGGTCGCAAGCCTGACGCTTCCAAACACGCGCGATGAGGACTGGCGCTTCACCGACCTTCTGCCTTTGACGCAGCTTTCATGGCGTCCGGTACAAGGCGCGGCGCTCATATCGCCCCAAGAGCTCGAACGCTGCGCGCTGCCCGAAGCCGCCGCACGGCTGGTATTTGTCGACGGCCGCTATGCCCCGCAGCATTCGTTCAACCATGCCGGCCTGACCGTGGAAAATCTTCCGGCGGGCATGACCGCGCAGGGCGCGATTGTCGAGGCGGAGCTTGCACGTCATGCGGAGTTCGAGCACGATGCTTTCGCCGCGCTCAATACGGCGTTCCTTCAGGATGCCGCGCTGATCATCGCGCCGCGCAATGCAGTGCTCGAAGCGCCGGTGCAGGTGCTCTTCGTTTCGACGCAACAGGAAACCGCCAGCTATCCGCGCTGCCTGGTGATTGCCCAGGAGGGAAGCGAGCTGACGCTCGTCGAGGAATTTGTCGCGCTGCACCAGGGCGCGGGATTTTCCAGTGCGGTGACCGAAATGGCGCTCGCGGACAATGCCCGGGTCAGGCATGTCCGGGTACAGAACGACAGCACGGCTGCGTTCCACATCGCCAGTTGCGCGGTATCACTGGCAAAGGCTAGCCGCTATCAGGCGGTGAGCGTCGCGCTCGGTGCGCGCCTGTCGCGCTACAACCTGAGCGTGCTGCTGGCCGAAGCGGGGGCCGAGTGCTCTATCGACGGACTCGCCCTCATCGGCGGCCGGCAACTGGCCGACAGCCACACGCTCATTGACCACGCGAAGCCGCATGGCATCAGCCGCCAGCTGCACAAGTGCATTGTCGACGGCGCCGCTCACGCGGTCTTCAACGGAAAGATCATGGTGCGCCCCGGCGCACAACGCACCGATTCGTCGCAATCGAGCCGCAACCTGTTGCTGAGCGGCAAGGCGCGTGTCGATACCAAGCCGCAGCTGGAGATTTTTGCCGACGACGTGAAATGCGCGCATGGCGCAACCGTCGGGCAGCTCGACGCGGACGAAGTGTTTTACCTGAGGAGCCGTGGACTGTCGGATGCCGCCGCGCGCAAGCTGCTGACCTACGCCTTCGGCGCCGAAGTCATCGAACGCATTGCCATTGCTTCGCTCAGGGCCCGCCTGGAGCGCGCGGTGCAGGCGCAAACCGGCGAGGCATCGTGAACCCGCCGCAAAGCACCGTCAAGCCAAAACAGCTGGACGTCGAGCGCATCCGCGCCGATTTTCCCATCCTGAAGATGGACATCGGCGGCAAGCCTCTGGTCTACCTGGACAATGCAGCCTCCAGCCAGATGCCGCAGCAGGTGATCGATCGGCTGGTGCGCTACCGGAGCACGCAGCACGCGAACATTCACCGCGCCGTGCACACCCTGTCGGAGGTGGCCACCGCCGCCTACGAGGAGGCGCGCCGCAAACTCGCGCGCTTCATTAATGCGCGTGAAGAGCGCGAAGTGATTTTCACCAGCGGCACCACCGAAGCAATCAACCTGGTGATGCACGGTTTCGGCCGCAAGTTCATCGGCGCCGGCGACGAGATCATCCTGAGCACCCTGGAGCATCACTCGAACATCGTGCCCTGGCAGATGCTGGCCGAGGAGAAGGGCGCGACGATCCGCGTGGTGCCAATCGACAATTCAGGCGAGCTGCAAAGCGGTGCATACGAGGCGCTATTCAACCCGCGCACAAAATTTGTCGCCGTGACGCATGTCTCCAATGCCCTGGGCAGCATCAATCCGGTCAAACAGATGATCGCGCATGCGCACGCGCGCGGCGTTCCGGTGCTGCTCGACGGGGCGCAGGCTGCACCGCATCTGGCCATCGACGTGCAGGACCTGGGCTGCGACTTCTACGCATTTTCCGGCCACAAGCTGTGCGGCCCCACCGGCATCGGCATTCTCTACGGCAAAGCCGCCATCCTCGAGAGCATGCAGCCGTTCAAAGGCGGCGGCGACATGATTCTGTCGGTCACTTTCGAGAAAACCGTCTACAACGCCATTCCGCACAAGTTCGAGGCCGGCACGCCGCCGATCGCCGCCGCGATCGGCCTGGGTGCGGCCGTCGACTATCTGTCGGCAATCGGCATGGATGCGATTGCCGCGCACGAACAGCACCTGCTCGACTACGCCACCGCCGAGCTCGCCCGGCTGGCCGGTGTGAGCATCATCGGCACGGCCGCAAACAAGGCCGCGGTGCTTTCGTTCGTGATCGCCGGGGTGCACCCGCATGATGTCGGCACGCTGCTCAACCAGGACGGCGTGGCGGTGCGCACCGGTCACCATTGCGCGCAGCCGGTCATGCAGCGCTTCGGCCTGCCGGCGACATCGCGAGCCTCATTCGCGTTCTACAACACCACCGCGGAGGTCGATGCACTGGTGGCCGGGATTCGCAATGTTCAGAAGGTTTTCACATGAAAGTCAGCGCTTAATGGCCGACCCGAAAGCACTTTATCAGGAGGTCATCCTTGACCATAACCGCAAGCCGCGCAATTTCGGCAGGCTGGATCATGCCAGCCACAGGGCCGAGGGACACAATCCACTGTGCGGCGATCACCTCAGCCTGGCGCTGAACGTGGAGGGAGACAGTGTTGCGGGCATCACGTTTGAAGGCGAATCCTGCGCAATCTGCAAGGCGTCCGCCTCGATGATGACCGTTGCGGTCAAGGGCAAGACGCGGCAGGATGCACAGCAACTGATCGATGAATTCCGCGCCATGGCGACCGGCGAACTCGATTGCGGCAGCGCGCCACACCACCTGGGCCGGCTTACCGTGTTCGCGGGCATGCGCGACCTGCCGACGCGCGTCAAATGCGCGATTCTGCCCTGGCACACGCTGCACGCGGCGCTGAATTCGGTGGCAAGCACCTCGACCGAATCCAATGACGATCCGATGAACGCGCCAATTGGAAATGCCTGAGCTGACGCCGCCATGCCAAAAATTGATGAAATCGAAGACACGCCCAATCCCAACGCGAAGAAGTTCATCCTCAAGGAGCCGCTGACCTGGGGTATCACGCGTTCGTTCGACAACTCGGGCGAGGCGCAAAGCGACCCGCTGGCCGAGGCCCTGTTTGAAATTGAATACGTCACCAATGTATTCTATGTAGACCGCTGGATCACGGTCACGCAGGACGGCCGCGCCGACTGGCCGGAGCTTTTGCGCACGCTCGCCGTGCCGATCCGCGCCGCACCCGCCGCCGATGCGCATTCCGCACAGCTCGCCTCCGCAGCGGCCGGCGATGCGCTTCTGGACCTCAGCCCCGAAGACCGTCAACGTCTCGAATTGATCAGCGAACTGCTCGACAGGGAGATCCGACCCTACCTGCAGGGTGACGGCGGCGATCTACACGTGCTCGGACTCGAGGGCAACCGGCTGACGGTGCATTACCAGGGTGCTTGCGGGAGCTGCCCCAGTTCAATGTCGGGAACCCTCGTCGCCATCGAGAACCTGGTACGCTCGATCGAGCCGGACCTCGAAGTGCTCGCCATTTAAGCGGATCCGGATACCCTTGCGGCCGCCTTCGGGCGGCTACCAACGAGGAAAACCGGGCTTCCCGAATCGGCGCCAGCCCTCAAGCGGCGCGTTGCGCCGGCATACCCAGCAGTTGCGCCGCATTGCCGCCGGCCACGGCCGCCAGGTCCGCGCCGGTGATACCGCAGTTCCTGGCAAACCCGACCGGATCGGGTTCACCCACCGGGTAGTCGCTGCCCAGAATAAGACGGTCGACGCCGATGCGCTCAACCAGCGTCTTCAAGACCAGCGGATCGTAGACACAGGTATCGTAGTAGAAGGAACGCAGGAAATCTCCAGGCTTTTTGCCGCCGGTGTTTTTCACCGTGTCGGGACGGTTGCCGTGATTGCGGTCGAGCCGACCCATGTAATGCGGAAAATAGCCGCCACCATGCGCCATGATGATCTTGACGCCCGGGTAGGCCGTCATCACACCCTCGTAGATGAGCGAGGCCATGCACTTGGTTTCCTCGATCGACTGTCCGACCGAATTCCACAAGGCATATTTCTGGAACCAGGGATCCCGAATTCCCTCAGGATGGATCCACACCGTGATGTCTGCGGCCAGCACCGCATCCCAGAACGGGCGGTACAGCGAGGCCCCCATGTAATTGCCCAGATAGTTGGAGGAAATATTCGCCACCTTGAATTTCAATTCGCGCACGCAGCGCTCGAATTCCCCCATGGCGAGCGACATATCCTGCAAAGGCAGGACGAAGCTGCCGATGAAGCGCCCGGGATACTGCGCCACCCATTCCGCGGTGCGGTCATTGCAGCGGCGGCATAATTCAAGATCGGTTTGCGGATCCGCCCAGCTGCTTCCCTGAATCACGGTGCTCGCCGTGATGACATTCATGTCAATTCCGCGTGCATCCATTTCGGCAATCTGCACCGCAGGGCTGAACATCTTGGCCATCAGCCCCTCGGTGCCGCGGCGGCGCATGCTGCCCTCGCCGGCACCGAAGCCGCCAATCACCGTCTTGCCTGAGGAGGCTTTGTAGACTTCCTCCTCGAGCATGTGCACATGAAAATCGATGACCAGCGGAAGTTCCTTTGGAATCATTTTTTCCTAGTTCCTTGTTTTGGGCAGCGGCGCGCACCACGCGGCCGGATGCAAAGTGTTGCCTGCATAGCCTCGTGCACCGGCCCGAGGTAGCGTATGGGTGGAAGCGCGCCATTTTCACCGGCTGTTTCGGCCAAAGAACTCTCCCCCAGTAGCCGTGAAGTGCGAAGCCAAACGGCTGCAATCATTATCTTCGATCCGGCTCGGGCATGCCATGATCCTGCCCGTGATAGTAAACTGCGTCAGAATCAGGGAAAAGGGACAGTCGATGGCGCGCCATATTTCCGGTCCGCTTTACCTACTGCGACACGGGGCGATCGGCCGGCTCGTGTTTTTCCTCAAATCGAGGCCGGATGATCATCGCTTGTGGATGTTGCACTGGGGCCTTTTTCGAATGGGTACCGCACAGTGCGCGGTGGATCATCCCTGAAACCTCTCGTGCCTTTGTCTGACAAGGAAAATTAAATGCCTGCACCGCATCGCGTCGATGTTCATCACCATCCTTCGCCACCCAGTTATCTGGAGGCGCGCACCGACATCCGTCATGCGCCGGCCCAGCAGGGCTGGTCTGCGGCGAAATCCATCGAGGACATGGACAGGGGCGGTGTCGCGGTTTCGATGCTTTCGCTGCCGCATTCCAAGCATATTTTTCCGGGATCGGTCGCCGAGTGCCGGCGGCTGGTGCGGGAATGGAACGATTTCATGGCCGGACTGGTGCGCGATTATCCGGGCCGCTTCGGCATATTCGCGAGCCTGCCGATTCTGGATATCGAAGGAAGCCTGCGCGAAATCGACTACGCGTTCGACACGCTCAAGGTCGACGGTTTCACGCTGATGACCAACATCGGCGACAAATGGATCGGCGATCCGCACTACGCGCCGGTGTTCGAGGAATTGAACCGCCGCAAGGCGGTGATCTACACCCATCCGGTAGCGCCGGACTGCTGCAGAAGCATCGATCCGGGACTCAACGACTCGGTCATCGAATACGCCACCGACACCACCCGCGCGATTGCGCGCATGCTGTTCAGCGGTTCGGCGGCGCGCTACCCGGATATTCGCATCATCTGGTCGCACGGCGGTGGCACCATGCCCTATATCGTCGAGCGCTTCATGCGCGCGCATCTGTTCAGCCGGAACAACCTCAAGGAAATGGTGCCCGAGGGAATCATTCCGGCCCTGAACAAGTTTTACTACGACACCGCTCAGGCATCGCATATCTACGCGATGTCGGCCCTCACCAAGGTGGTCGGTGTCTCGCAACTCATGTTCGGCACGGATTTCCCGTACCGCACCGCGGCAGAGCATGTCGAGGGCCTGGCAGGCTGCGGCTTTTCGGCAGGTGAACTGCATGCCATCGACTGCGGCAACGCGCATCGCCTGATGCCGCAACTTGCTGCCAAACAAAAGGAGAAGTCGTCATGAAATCCGCCGCACACAAGACTCTGCTCGCCGCGTTTATTGCCGGCCTCGCCGTGATCGGCCAGGGGGCTCAGGCGCAAACGTTTCCCGCCAAACCGGTTCGCATTGTCATCGGCGTGGTGCCCGGCGGTGTCATCGATACGCTGGCGCGCGGCATTGCGGGAGAGTTGTCCAAAGGCTGGAATCAGTCCGTGGTGGTGGAAAACCGCGTCGGCGCCGGCGACATCGTCGCCGGCGATGCGGTTGCCAAATCCGCAGCCGACGGCTATACGCTGCTGATCACCAGCAGCGCGACTTTGCTGGTCAACCAGTTCATGCGCAGCAAGCTCCCCTACGATCCGGCGAAGGACCTCGTTCCGGTTGCCGGGCTGGCGCGAACCAGCGACATTTTGCTGGCGATCCCGAAATTGGGCGTGTCCAGCGTCAAGGAGCTGGTTGCACTGGCGAAATCCAAACCCGGGGTGCTGAATTACGGCAGCTTCGGCATCGGCAGCGCGGCGCACCTGGACGGGGTGGCGTTTGCCGCGGCCTCCGGCATACAGGTCACCCACATCCCTTACAAGGGCGGTGCCGATGTGATCGCGGCGCTGCTGGGCGGGCAGATCGATTATTCCTTCAGCGGCCTGACCCCCGCGCTCGGTCCGGTGAAACAGGGCTCGCTCAAGGCGCTTGCTTTCGGCGCGGCGCAGCGCTCGCCGTCCTTCCCGCAGGTGCCCACGATGGTAGAGGCGGGCTACAACGTCGAGACCGGCAGCTGGTTTGGCCTGTTCGGCCCGGCAGCCGTTCCGCGGCCGCTCGTCGAGAGGATTTCGGCGGACACCAGCCGCGTTCTTGCCACGCCGGCGTTTCGCGACCGCTTTGTGTTTGGCGTGGGCATGGAGGAGCTCAACCTGCAGGCCGGCCCGTTTGCCGAATTGCTGCGTGAATCACGCGATAAGTTTGTCTCCCAATATGGATCGCTCAATATCAAGCTCGATTGAAACTTCGGGTGAACAGCTTGAAATTGGCAATGCATGAGCATGTTCAACGACGCACGCTTGCGTAGCTGATGGATATTTCGCAGATGCCCCGCAATCGCCGCATCGCCTTTCTTCAAATTGTGGCCCTGCTGGGCCTGGCGGCATTGCTGCTCGCCTGTGCCAATCGGGAGGGGGTTGTATTCGAAGGTCCCAGCATGCACGGCAGCATCATTGTCGAGGACAGCGCCGAGGGACTGCGCACACTGATGTTCGAACGCAATGGCGCGCGTCAAAGCGTGGTGAAGCTCGGCGATCCCGACCATCTTGAGTTGTCCTACGCAAGGACCGTGCTGGCCGGACTGCCTCTTGGCGGAAAGCTTCGCCGGATGCTGGTCCTTGGACTGGGAGGCGGAAGTCTGCCGATGTTTCTTCATCACAACTTTCCCGATGCACTTATAGAAGTCGTCGAAATCGATCCGGCGGTCGCCGCCGTGGCGAAGCAATTCTTTAACGTGCGCGAGGACGACAGGCTGCGAATCCGCCTCGGGGATGCACGCAAATTTGTCGAGGACAGTCCTCCCGGAATCTACGATCTCATCATCGTGGATGCTTTTGGCGCCAATAGCGTTCCGGCGCATTTGTCCACACGGGAATTCAGCCTGGCGTTGCGCCGTGCTGTGGCGCCCGACGGGGTTGTCATCGCAAACCTCTGGCGGCGCGCGTTCAACGCCGCTTACGATTCCATGGTTCTGACCTATCAGTCTGTTTTTGAGCAGATCATCGTTCTGGACGTGCGCGCCGATGTCAACAGCATCGTACTGGCGTTGCCCCGCAAGACGCCGATCAGCCGGGAATATTTGACGCAAATGGCCGGCGATCTTGCCCGGTCGAGGAATTTCAGGGTGGATCTCGCGGACCTGGTAAAAAGTGCATTCAAGGATATTGAATCGTTGGAACTTGATGGCTCGGTAATTCGTGATCCGCAGACACGGCAACGGCCTTAGTCAGGGGCATTTTGGTTCGGGCATAATCCTTGGTCCGCGGTTTCGGACACTGCCATTACCTGTGGATTTTGAGTGGGGGTATTTATGGAACAAACGGAACAGCCAAAGGCTGCCGGCGGCTCGCCTTATGACGTTACGGTTGCGCTGGAATTTTTCAAATCCGCCGGTGAAATAGACTCGTTTCAGGCCGGTGGCACAATTTTCTCGGAAAACGAAAAAGTCGGACGGTTTTCCCTGAAACGGACAAAAATGTATCTGCTGCTCGAGGGGCAGGTCAATCTCGTCGCCAATGGCAGATTTCTCGACATGGTGGGGCCAGGAGAAATTTTCGGCGAAATGGCCTCGCTAAGCCAGACAGCCCGCAGCGCGAGCGCAATGGCAAGGAGCGCGTGCCGGGTTATCTCCCTGGACGACAAACAGTTTCTGGCTGCGCTGCAGACCAAACCCGAGTTCGCCCTGATGATGATGAGCGTGATCATCAGCCGCCTGCGCAAGTCGCTCGCCCAGGTCAAGCAGCAAAATGGCGAGGATGGCGAGGCGGCTTGCGCGGAGTCGCGGGTCTTCGAGCGAAAATTGCTCAATGAACTGGTGCAGGAGCTTGGCGACGAGGCACGGATGCGCTACGAGAAGGGCCGCGTCATCATGCAGGAGGGGCAGGTCGGTGTCCTCATGTATATCGTACTGGAGGGAAAAGCGTCGATTTCCATGCAAGGCAAAGTCATAGAGAAGATCGGTCCGGGTGCCGTTTTCGGCGAAATGGCCCTGGTCGAGAAGGCGCCCCGCCTTGCCAGCGCGCTTGCGGATACCGATTGCTCGCTGCTCGCAATCAACCGCAATGCCTTTCTCGATCTGGTCAAGACCAAACCCCAATTCGGCATGTCACTGCTAAGCGCGATCGGAGAACGCGCACGCACCACCACCACAAGGATTTGAATACCGCTGCCGCGCCGGCTTCGATCTGTCGATGACAAGCACCGCAGTCGCCATGCTCTCCCCAGCGTCATGAGCGCGCGCGACATCAACCCTGTCCGGCGCCTGGCCGCGGTGAAGCGCATTGGGCGGCGCATCGACACGAATGCGCCGGCGATCAGCGGCGTCTAAACGACAGGTGGCATTCAGGACGATTTGGGCGACAGCCGCAGATTTTTCAGGGCCACGCTGCGAATCAGCGACGTCCAGACATAAACCAGGGTAATCGACGCTCCGCCGGCAAGGGCCCACTGCGGTCCTGCCAGGGATCCGGCAAAGTTGAGCAGGAACCCGGAGAGGAATACCAGGCTCCACACCAGCGTGAATACCCCCATCACCCTGCCGCGATAGTGGTCCTCGACCAGAGTCTGCAGGGTCACCTGTACGCTGGTCATGAAATAGGCGTGGCACAGCCCGGCGGTGAATATCATGCCGAAGGAGAGCCAGAACCAGGTGCTCAATGCAAGGCAGATGAGGGCGCTGCCGTAGGCGCTGAGAGCCGCGACGATGAGGTTCCTGGGCGTGGTGCGCGCCTGTATCCAGGGATAGGACAGCAAACCGGTCAACGCGCCGATACCTGCCGCGGAAACCAGGATGCCCAGGCCGCGTGAATCCACGTGCAGGACTTCCTTGGCAAACACCGGCAGCATGTTCATGTAACCCATGGCCACGGTGGCATTGAGCAAAGCCGCGGCGATCAATCTGTAGAAAACTTCGTTGCCGCGGATATAGCGCAGGCTGTCGGTGAAATTATTGAGCAGGCTGCCGTGCGTGGGGCCTTCACCGGGCGCGGGGTGCACCAGAAAAAGAACCGCGATCATGGTGCTGACCCCGGCCACGGCGACCAGCAGCGTCGCAGGGGCGCCGGCGGCAGCGATGAGGAAACCGGCAATCGAAGGCGCGATCACGCGGCTGCCGCCGAAGGCCATGGAAACCAGGGGTACGGCCGAGCGCAACACGGCGCGCGGCAGCAGGCGCGGGAAGAACGCCGCCCGCGTGGGTTCGTCGATGGCGTTGGAGACTCCCAGAAGAAACGCACCGAGCGCCAGGTGCCACAGTTGCACCACGCCCAGCAGTGCTGCGACGCTCACGAGAATGATTCCGGCTGCTGCGATGGCCTGCGCACCGCCGATGAGCTTGCGCGGATCGACGCGATCGGCCAGCAGGCCGCCGAGCAGCGTCAGCGCAAACTGGGGGACAAATCCGCTGAGCTGGATCAGCGCAAGCTGCGCCTGCGAGCCGGTGATCTCGAAGGCCAGCCAGCCGAGCGTGAAGGCAAACATCTGCTGGCCGCCAATCTGCGCCACCAGTCCGATCCAGTAAATACGGAAGTCGCGCACCCTCAGCGCGGTGAGCGGTGATGCCTTGTGGTCGGGTGCTGGAGCCGGATCGGTCATTGTGTCCCAAGCTTACAGCACAGTGTCGCTTCCTTATTTGACATGGCGGGCACTGGGCATGGCGATGTACAGAACGATCATGAAGATCGAGCCCACGGTACCCATGATCGCCATCGACCAGCGCGCGCTCGCCAATTCGGTCAGCACGCCGTAGCCCATCGCACCCATGGTAATCAGGGCCTGGGTCATGCTGAACACCGCCATGGTACGGCCGCGAAATTCGGATGGCGAATAGGACTGGATCATGGTCATGACCAGTACGCTGCAATACACGTGCACCAGTCCGGCCAGAAACATCACCAGCAGCGACAGCTCGAACCGTGTTGAGGTGGCGAACATCACCAGGGATACCCCGTACAACACGCCTGACACGATCATCAGTATGCCGCGCGGCAACCGGTGACCGGCGGAGGCGACAATGGCCGCGCTGATAAACGCGCCGGCGCCCATGGCGGTCAGCAGCAGGCCTTGCCCGGTGGCACCCACGCCCAGCAGGTCGCGGGCGAAAACCGGTAGCAGCGTGGTGAAAGGAATGATAAACAGCGAGGTTATCGTTGCGCACAGCAGTCCCGCGCGCACTGCCTCGCTGCGCCAGCTGAATTTCCAGCCTTCCAGAATGCTGCGGAAAAACGACTCCCTCTGAACCGCGCCGCCCCTGGACGCGTGCGGCGTGGACGCCAGCGGCAGGGTGCAAGCGGTGGCGAGAATCAGGAACAGCGCCTGCGCCGCAAATGCGCCGCCGGTGCCTGCGGCGACGATGAGCGCGCCCGCCAGTGCCGGGCCGACGCCGCGGGCGGTATTGAACATCAGTGAATTGAGGCCGATGGCATTGGTGAGGAAATCGCGCGGTACCGCGTCGGAAATGAGCGACGCACGGGCCGGCTGCTGAAACACCTGCGCGCCTGCCACGAGGAATGAAGTCACATAGACATGCCAGGGGCGAATCTCGCCGCTGAACACCAGGAGCGCGATCACGACATAGATCAGGGCGTTGGCCCCCAGCGCCAGGAGCAGTTGTCCCTTGCGCGAGTATCGATCGGCCGCGCTGCCAGCGAACGGGGAGAGCAGAAAAAATGGAATTGCCTGCACCCCGCGCACCAGACCCAGTTGCACCGCCGAGTCGGTCAGCTCATAGATCAACCAGCCGCGGGTGACCTCATCCATCCAGAAACCCAGATTGCCGAAGGAACCTCCGAGCCAGAGCAGCTTGTATTCGCGATAGCGCAGAGGTGAAAAGGCGCGCAGGCCCATGAAAGCAGCGAGTAACCGCTGTAGCGGTTTGCCTTTTTCTTTTTGCATTGGGGGGTAATTCCGGGCGACGAACGCCCAAGGATCGCACAAATACCCGCTGCGTTGAACCGCTGTTGTAGTCCGAGAAGCCGGTTGCGCCAATGTACGCGCTGGGTGGCACGGTGGCGGGTGGCAGGGTGACGGGTGGCGGATTTGACCAGGGTCAATGCCCCTGGGCATGGATGTTCCACAATCCTCGGGAGGAAAATCGCGACATAATGATGCCGGCAGATCCCGATTCCATTGTCAAAAGGAACCACGCCATGAGCAGCGAACCATCTTCATCAGCAGACCCGGCCAGCGGCCGGGAGCGTCTCAGCGAAGACATCCGCAAGGCGATTGAACTCGGCGGTGAAATCCAGGAAACCGTGCGCAGCGTCACCTTGAAGGCGCTCACCAAAGGCGAACTGGATACGGAATCGCTGCGCCGTGTCGCCGGGGATGTTCTCAAGGGCGTGATGGAGGGCACCGCCAATCGCGGTAGCGAGGTCACCGAGTCGATCGGCCGCGCCATCGCCGGCCTGGACGAGGCCTTCGCCAAAGCGGCGGAGGCGGCTACGCTCGCCGCAAGAGAGGCTTCGGGGCGGATGCGCGAGTTCACTTCGGGCGACCTGCGCCGCGCCATGGATGACCTCAAAAACATGGAAGGCGCGTTTCTCGATTCACTGCGCGAGGCGGCCAAAGCCGGGCGCGACGTGGCCAGCACTACGCTGCGCTCGTTTGCCGAGCACGCCGCCAACAGCGGCACCGCGGTGGGCAGGCAGGTGCAGAGCAGCCTCGATCTGTTGGGCGGCGAACTGGGCCGAACCACCGGGGCGCAGATCAAGGGCAGCATCGAAACCGGCCGCGTCATGGCCGCAATGCTGGCGCGTGCGGCCTCCGGTTTTCTGGCCGGCATCGCCGAGATGATAGAAGCCGGCCCGGGCGGCAAGCCGCCTGCTGACAGGTCTTCCGGCGGATCGTCCGACAGTTCATCGTCAAAGCCGGGCTGAATGACCATGTTATGGGAGGCATTCAGCGCCGCCCGCGATCTGGGGCGCGTGCATGAAATTGCCTCGGTACTGATCCGCTACGGATTCGGCGATGCGGTGCGCCGCATCGGCATGGCCGGCGCCATGGAGCGCGCCGGGCACACACTGCACTGGCACCACGCGGAAGACACCGCGCGGCTCGAACCCCCGGCGCGGGTGCGCCGCGCCCTGGAGGATCTGGGCACCACTTTCATCAAGCTCGGCCAGATCCTGTCCACGCGGGTGGATTTGTTCGGGCCGGAATGGATTGCCGAATTTGAAAAGCTCCAGGACCAGGCGCCGCCTCTGCCTTTCGAGATGCTGCGCCCGCAACTGGAGACCAAGCTTGGTGCGGCCGTGGAAACGGTGTTCGATTGTTTCGATCCCGTGCCGCTGGCGGCGGGCTCGATCGCACAGGTGCATCGCGCGCGGCTCAAGGACGGCAGCGAAGTGGTGGTCAAGCTGCGCCGGCCCGGCATCGTGCCGGTGGTCGAGGCCGACCTGCGGCTGCTTGCCCACCTTGCCGAAATCATCGAACGGGAAAGTCCCGAGTGGCGCCGCGTGCGGCCGCGCTCGCTGGTGGAGCATTTCAGCTCGTCTTTGCGCCGCGAAATGGACCTGGAAACCGAGGCGCACCATGCAGAGCGCGTGGCCAAGAGTTTTCAGGATGATCCTGACATCGTGGTGCCCCGATTCTATTGGGAGTGGACCAACGAGTGCGTGAACACGCAGGCTTTCGTTTCCGGCATCCAGGGGCGCGACCTTGCAGCGGTCGACGCCGCGGGCCTGGATCGCAAGCTGCTGGCACGACGCGGCGTGAATGCCGTATTGAGGATGGTTCTGGAGCATGGTTTCTTCCATGCCGACCCTCATCCGGGAAATGTGTTTTATCTTCCGGACAATCGCGTCGCGCTGATCGACTTCGGCATGGTGGGCAGGCTGACCAATCGGCGCAGCAACGAGGTAGTGGATCTGCTCTACGGACTGGCGCGGCGCGACAGCGCGCAGGCAGCGGAAATTCTGCTCAACTGGGCCAGTGCCGGCTACGGCAGGAGCAACTATTCCAACACCGTCGGCAAATGGGTGGACGACAGGCAGCCTGAGGAGGAACCGCTGGTGCTGGCCGTCGAGGGCCTGATCGATCAATTCCACGGGGTACCGCTGGAGCGCCTGCGCATCGGACGCTTGCTGGCCGCGCTCACCGCCCTGATGCGCCACCACCATATCGCGCTGCCGCCCGACCTGGCTCTGCTGTTCAAGGCATCGATTTCCCTGGAGGGATTGGGCAGGCTTCTCGATCCCGGTTTCGACATGGTTGCCGAGGCCACACCTTTTCTGGTGCGTAACGTGCAGCAACGCCATGCGCCGGATGCTCTGGTGAAGCGTGGCATTGCCGGTTTTAATTCGATCCTGGGAATGATGACCGGCCTGCCGGCCGACCTGCGCCGCCTGCTGCGCATGGCGCGCAAAGGCGCGATCACCCTGAACGTGGACATTGCCCACATGGACTTTGTGGTGGGGCGGCTGGACCGTTCCATCAGCAGGCTCACCATCGGCATCGTCACCTCGGCGCTGATCATCGGCTCTTCCATTGTAATGACGGTCACGGATGAATCCGGCTTCGGCTGGTTCAGGCCGTCCTTGCTCGGCGTGCTCGGATTCATCGGGTCGGTGGCCGGGGGGGTGTGGCTGCTGGCCTCGATCTGGAGCAGCGGCAGGAACCGCTAGCCGTCGCTTAGTGAAAATCCCGCGAGCGGGTATTGAGCTTTCCCAGCCATGCGCTGTGATCGACCAGCTTCCTCGCAATCAGGTGAACCACTTCTCCCTCGCGTTCCAGCACGCCGTGCACCGCCATCAGCCGTGAGCCGAGCAATTCCAGGCGCTGGCGTTCGGCGACATCGCGCCACACCACCACGTTGACGCAGCCGGTTTCATCTTCCAGCGTCACGAACACCACGCCCGAGGCGGTGTCGGGGCGCTGCCGGCCGATGACCAGGCCGGCGGCTCTCGCGATGCGCCCGTGCGGCAGGGCGAGCACGTTTGCGGCGCTGGATAGCCGCTCGCGTGTGAGGCGCGCACGCAAAAGCGCCAGCGGGTGCCTGCCCAGCGTGAGGCCCAGGCTGCGGTAATCGGCGACGAGATCCTGAGCTTCGCTTGGGGCAGGGAACAGGGCCAGCGTTTCGTTCACCGGCGCGTGTTGCAGGATGTTGGCGTGGGTTTCGATGCCGGCCACGGCCCAGCAGGCTTCGCGCCGGTTGCCGGCGAAATCCGCGAACGCATTGGCCGCGGCGAGCACGCGCAGGTCGTGGCGCTCCAGCGCGGCGCGCTGGGCGACATCTTCAACACTGGCGAAGGGCGCGATGCGGCGCGCGGTGGCAATACGTTCGCCGCCAGCCTGCGACAGGCCCTTCACCATCAACAGGCCCAGGCGCACGGCGGGCTGGGGAACGATGCCATTGGCGGCATCGATTGCCATTGGTTTTGCGCTGGTGTTCCCGGGGTTCCCGATATTCCCCGCGTGCGGGGCCTCGTCGCCTCGTTCCAGTGTGCATTCCCAGTCGCTGGCGCACACCGATGCCGGGCGGATATCCACGCCGTGCCGGCGCGCGTCCTGCGTCAGTTGCGCCGCAGCGTAGAAACCCATCGGCTGGCTGTTCAGAAGCGCGGCGAGGAAGGCGGCAGGCTCGTGGCATTTGAGCCATGCAGAGACATAGGCGAGCAGCGCAAAACTCGCCGAGTGCGATTCGGGAAAACCGTACTCGCCAAAACCGAGAATCTGCTGGTAGACGCGCTCGGCGAATTCGCGCGGATAGCCGCGTTCCTGCATGCCGTGGATGAGCCTGGTTTCAAAGTGCTCCAGACCGCCGCGCTTCTTCCACGCCGCCATGGAGCGGCGCAACTGGTCTGCTTCGCCAGGGGTGAAGCCGGCGGCCACCATGGCAAGCTGCATCACCTGCTCCTGGAAGATCGGCACGCCCAGCGTTCTCGAGAGCACCGCTTTCACCGCTTCGCTGGGGTAGGTGACGATCTCCTTGCCCTGTTTGCGCCGCAGGTAGGGATGCACCATGCCGCCCTGTATCGGCCCCGGGCGCACGATGGCCACTTCGATCACCAGATCGTAAAAACACTCGGGCTTCAGGCGCGGCAGCATCGACATCTGCGCGCGCGATTCGATCTGAAACACGCCCACGGTATCGGCCTGCTGGATCATCTGGTAGACCTGCGGGTCTTCGCGCGGAATCTCGTGCATCGTGAATCGGGTGTTGCGATAACGACTCACCATGTCGAGCGCGCGGCGGATGGCCGAGAGCATGCCCAGGGCCAGCACGTCGACTTTCAACAAGCCGATGGCCTCGAGATCGTCCTTCTCCCACTGGATCACGCTGCGATCGACCATGGCGGCGTTTTCGATGGGCACCAGGCGCGACAGCAGTCCTCTTGTAATGATGAAGCCGCCGACGTGCTGCGACAGATGTCGCGGAAAGCCATGTATCGCGGCGGCAAGTTCCAGCAGTTGGCGGATCAGCGGTGCCTCCGGATCGAAGCCTTGCTCGATGAGGCGCTCGGGCAGGCGCTGCTTGTCGTCCCACCAGGCGAGCGAGCGCGTGAGGCGCTCGATCTGCTGCGTCTCCAGCCCCAGCGCGCGGCCGATGTCGCGCAGCGCGCTTTTGACGCGATAGGTGATGACGGTGGCGGCGAGTGCGGTGCGCTCGCGGCCGTATTTGTTGTAGATGTACTGGATCACCTCCTCGCGCCGCTGGTGTTCGAAATCGATGTCGATGTCGGGCGGCTCGTTGCGCTCGCGTGAAATGAAGCGCTCGAACAGGAGGTTGCCCAGCGCCGGGTTCACCTCGGTGATGCCCAGCACATAGCAGACCGCGGAATTGGCCGCCGAGCCGCGCCCCTGGCAGAGAATCTCTTTGGAGCGGGCAAACACCACGATGTCGTTGACGGTGAGGAAGTAGGGCTCGTACTTGAGCTCGGCGATGAGCGCGAGTTCGTGCTCGATCTGCGCCGCAACCGCCGCCGGGGTGCCTTGCGGATAGCGGCGCTTTGCGCCCAGTTCGGTGAGCTTGCGCAGATGCGAGGCGGGTGTTTCGCCCTCGGGCACCAGTTCCTCGGGGTATTCGTAGCGCAGGCTGTCCAGGGAAAAACGGCAGCGTGCGGCGATGCGCACGGATTCCTCCAGCAGCGCGGGTGGATAGAGGCTCGCCAGGCGCACGCGCTGGCGCAGGTGACGCTCGGCATTGGGAAAGAGGTCGTGCCCGCATTCGCGCACCGGTTTGCCCACGCGCACCGCGGTGAGCGTGTCGTGCAGACGCCGGCGCGAGCGCACATGCATGTGCACATCGCCCGCGGCGACAAGCGGCAGGCCGCTTGAGGCGGCGAGGGCGCGCAGGCGGGCGAGCTTGCCCTTGTCATCGGGGCCGCACAGCAGTTCGGCGGCTATCCAGGCACGCCCGGGGAAGAGCGCCGCTAGCCAGCGCGCGGCGGCAAGATCAATATCCCCGTCTTTGCTGCCTGCCTTTGGCGGCGGCAGCGTCGGGATGAAGAGCGCCAGGCAGCCGGGCAGGCCGTCGGCAAGATCCTCGCGCGATAGCGTGTAGCAGCCCTTCAGAGCGCGCCGCCTGCCTTTGGTGATCAGCTCGGAGAGATTGCCGTAGCTGTCGCGGTCGGTGGCGAGCAGCACGAGTTTGGTGCCATCAACGAGCCGCAGCTGCGTGCCGATGATAAGCGGCAGTTCCACCGCCTTGGCCGCCACGTGCGCGCGCACCACGCCCGAGAACGAGCATTCGTCGGTGATGGCCAGGGCGGAATAGCCCAGGGCCGCCGCGCGGCGCACCAGCTCATCGGGATGCGAGGCGCCGCGCAGGAAGCTGTAGTTCGACAGGCAATGCAGCTCTGCGTAGGCGGGCAGGGAGGAAAACATGGCTGCCGCTTGAATATAATTGTATTAATTTAAAATAATTTAACTACTATTGGCGGGAATTATATGAATATTTAAATCTCTTTATTGGTCTATACATCAGGAGAAAATGCCGTGCAGGTACCAGCCGGCCTGGCGTTCGCGGTACACCCACACCAGCGCGTCACTGGGCGTGCGCGCGATAAAGTAATCGCGTTTCACGTCATCACCGTCCCACCAGCCCGATTCGATGCGCTCGGGACCGGCAAGCAGCGTGAGCGGGCCGTCATCGTGCTGCGGCACCGCGTTTTTTTCAGGCAGGGCGCGCGGCGCATCGAGCAGCCAGAAAGGCCGCTCGCCGAAGGAAAACTGCAGCTGCCTGCCCGCGGCTGGTGTTCCACCAGCCTGCTTGACGGTGCCTGTCTTGCCCCCGGCTTGTCTTGCCGCTGCTGGCCGGCCCGCGGCATCAACCGGGCAGCTCGCATTCTCGGGACGGTGCTCCGGTGCCACCGCAATGGCGTGCACTGCCTGCGTTCCCAGGCGCGCGCGCAGGCGCTCGATCAGGTGCGGCCATTCGCCTGCCGAGGTGGCCGCCTTGTCATCGGGGAGCAGGCTGCGGTTGGCCCCGGCCAGCGGCTGGATATCTCCGGCAGCCAGCGTGAGCGAGCGCACCGGCTCGCGCAAAACCAGCTTGCCCAGGCGCTCGCGCAGGAGCAGCGCAAAATGATCGGCGTCGCGCGCCGGGGCCACCAGGCCGACCTCGATAGCGGTGCTGCGGCCTTCGCGATGCGCGAGGTGGAACGTGAAGCGCTGCACCCCGCCTGAGCGCGCGGCAAGAAACCCCGCCAGCTGCGCCAGCAGACGCCGGCCGGCGAACAGCAGCGCCTCGGCCTGCGTGACCTCCGCAGGCAGTTCGATGCCGGCATGAAAACGCGCCGGCACGGTGAAGAAAATGCGCGGATCGGGCAGATCCCCCTGCGCCTGGTCCAGCTGATCGAGCAGCCCCTGCCCAAAGCGGCGCGCCAGGCCGTCGCGCGGCAGCGCCAGCAATTCTCCCAGGGTGGCTAGCCCCAGGTTCGCCAGTGCCTCGGGCAGGTCCGCCCTGGCGCGCAGCAGGGAAACCGGCAGCGGCGCGAGAGCCGCCTGCAGCGCCTCGAGGGTGGTGATTGACTGCGTCGGCGGCATCGTCATGCGTTGGCCGGGCGACTGGGGCGCAGTGGCGCGCGCCAGCCATGATGCGGCGCGGGCCGTTGGGGCACAGCCCAGTGTCGCGGCAAAACCCAATTCAGCCAGCCCCGTGCGCAGCGCGCAGAACATTGCGTCCAGCCCGCCGAAAAGCCTCAGGCTGGCGGAGACCTCCAGCAGCAGTGCATCGGGGAATTCCAGCGCCACCGAGGGCGTGAACTGCGACGCCCAGGCGGCAATGCCCAGCAGGCTTTCAGTTTCGGCAGCGGCATCGCGGGCGCGGATGCGCAACTGCGGCGCCAGCGCCAGCGCCGCGGTGGTGAGCATGCCCGTGCGAATGCCGCGTGCCAGCGCTTTACGATCGGCCAACACAATGTGATCGCCCTCGGCCACCGCCCAGGCGTCGGGTGAAGGCGAGCCGCGCAGCACGGTTTCCAGCGGCAGTTGCGGCACATGGATGCCGATCCAGAGCGGGGTGGGGTTGGGCGTTTGCTCTGCCATAGGGGATGTCACAGGGTGCACGGCGCTCATGTGGTTACCCTGGCGAGGGTGTCGCTCGGGCAGCGCGTAGCGAAGCCCAAGGCAGAATTTATCCGCGGCAGCGGTAGCGCTGGCAGGGCCGTCGTTGCGGCCCTGCGCGCGAGCAGTGCGGCTGCCGGCAGCAGCACCCTGCGGTTAAACGCACCGCCGCGGCGCTTGAACAGGCGCACCGCAAGGCCGCCGTCCGCGCTGTCCAGGGCGATGCGCAGCGCCGCGGGTGAGGATTGGTTCTCGCATTCAGGAGGGCGGAACAGGAACGCGAGCGATTGGCCGCGCTCGGCGGCAAGCTGCAGGCGGCGAAACTCCGGATAGCGCGCCACTGACAAGGAACTGCCTGCCGCATGTTGTGAGGCGCGCGCCGCCGGCAGCCAGGCGAGCACCGCGCCACAGGTGTTGGAGGCAAGCGCCTGCTCGAGGGCCCAGAGCGTGTCACGTTCGCTGCGCGTGCGCACCACCAGCAGGCGTGCCATGTCGATGCCGGCGGCAGCCAGCGCCGGAGCGTACGGCCTGTAGGGCGGGGCGACCCACACCAGGTGCTGTCCCTGCGCCGAGAGCGCGGCGAGCGCCGTACCCAGGAGGCGCAGTTCGCCGATGCCCTCGTGGGCGGGCAGTATCTCGGTGAGCGCGCCCACCGGCCAGCCGCCGCCGGGCAACTCGGCATCGAGCGCGGCAGAGCCGCTGGGCACGCCGGCGAAACGCGTGTGCGCGAGGTCGCTGCCGCGCCACAGCGCGGGGTGATTCAGCAAAGCGGGCGGCAGCGGGGGCGCAAGCCGGTTCATGGCGATGTTCATAGCAGGCGCTCGTTGCGCACCAGGCCCACGGCGATGCCTTCGATGGCGAAGCTGTCCTGTCGCGTGTCGATGACGATGGCTTTGAAATCGGGGTTTTCAGGAAGCAATTCGACGCTCGCGCCGCGCCGGCGCAGCCGCTTCACGGTGACTTCGTCGTGTACGCGCGCCACCACGATCTGGCCGCTGCGCGCCTCGGCGCTGCGGTGCACCGCGAGCAGATCGCCATCGAGAATGCCCGCGTCGCGCATGCTCGAGCCGCGCACGCGCAGCAGATAATCGGCGCGCGGCTTGAAAAGGGCTGGATCCACCTGATAGCGGCCCTGCACATGTGCTTCGGAAAGAATCGGCGAGCCTGCGGCGACACGGCCGATGAGGGGCAAAGAGCCGTTATTCAAAGCGCCGCTCATCAGGCTGCTTTTTTTCAGGCGTATCCCGCGCGCGGTGCCGGGCAGAATTTCAATGGCGTTGCGCTGTTGCAGTTTGCGCAGATGGTCCTCCGCGGCATTGGGCGAGCGAAAACCGAAGGCGAGCTGTATTTCCGAGCGCGTTGGCGGCATGCCCGAACGCTCGATGGTTTTCCTGATGAAATCGAAAATTTTCTGCTGCTGGGGAGTGAGTTCGTCCATGGGATCCTGCCGAAGTGGTGCGGTTCGATGAGCCGCATAACTGTATTTATATACAGTACCCGGAAAAATGGCAAGACAAGTTCGAGAGGCCTGCTTAAGCCTCTGATTTGTTACAAGTTGCCGCGGGGCATTGCGACATGGCCGCGGCTATTCCGCGGCCGATTTCCCAACTGCGCAGTCAACCTTTGCGCTTGGCCGCTCGTTGCTGCTTCAATGAACTCATGAGCCCAGCCGCATGCTGCTTTGCGTTTGTCCCGAGATTCCCGGCCACACGCTGCACGTGATTCAGCGCGGCCGCCTGCATGCGGCGTGCTTCTTCAGCACTGGGGATCGTCTCGCCTACCTTGGCTGGCTGGGTGAATTTGCCAGTCAGACCGGCTGTGCCGTGCACGCCTATGTGCTCATGGGCAACCACGTCCACCTGTTGCTGACGCCGTCGCGCCAGGGTGGTGTCGCGACGCTGTTGCGCTTGCTGGGGACGCGCTACGCGCGGCACGTCGCTGAAAGCCGGCAGCGCGAAGGCGCGCTGTGGGAGGAGGGCTTCGATGCCACGCCGGTGCATAACAATCGTTATGCGCTCGCCTGCATGCGCTACATCGAATTGAATCCGGTGCGTGCGCGCATGGCAAGGAGCCCGGAGCAGTTTCGCTGGTCGAGCCATCGCTGCCACGCGCTGGGGGAAGAAAACGCGCTGCTGACATCGCACGCCGCCTACGCCGTGCTCGGACGCGGCGCGGCGGCACGGCAGGCCGCCTATCGGGAACTATTCAAGAACGTGCGGCCAGGGGGCGCGATGCGGCGCCCGGGCAAAAGCAAAGCGGGGAAACCAGTCGCCATGCAAAATCACTCCAACCCGCTTGCTTCCTCTGATTGATGAGCTCCGGACTTTGACGCGGCTCTGACGCTGCGAGCTGCCTGATCTTCTATTGCGTGGCCGGCTACAGTCAGGAATAGGCGACGCAGCGCTCGCATACCGTGCCGCACACATCCTTCTTCAGGTGTGCGGCGCGCAGTTTCACGAACGCGGGGGCGTTCCACGCCTCCATGAACGACTGCTTGTTCAGGTCGCCCATGGTCCAGTTGGCCGTGGCGTCGAAGCAGCAGGCCGACAGGTTGCCCTCGGCGGTCACGTGACCCTCGGTAAACGCCGACCAGCAGGGCAGCGGCTCGCGCAGCGCCTCGAGGCGGCCCTGGTTGCCGGCGGTCGGACGATAGCCGAGCTGCGCCTCGCGGGTGGTGGCGAACGCGCCCATCGAGTACAGCGGCAGCCAGTAGTGCTGGTCGACGTACGGGATTATGCGCTCCTTGAGCAGCGATTCCATCTTCGCCGCCTGCTCGCCGTCATAGTGAATGGAAGATGCGTAGAGGCCAGTCTTGTAATCCTTGCGCAGTTCCCAGGCGGCCTGGATGTTGTCCAATGCACGGTAGAACAGCTTGCCCGCCACCCCCATCACTTTCTCGAACTGCGCCTCGTCGGCCGCGTTGACCGACCACTTGAGCGAGTCCAGCCCCGCCTTCATGCAGGCTTCGACGGCCTCCGGAAAAGCCATGGAGGCGTTCGATGTCAGGAACACATAGGGCATGCCGATTTCGTTTTTCAGGTAGTCGATGCAGTCGACCAGCAAGCGCGGCGCCATGAAGGACTCGCCCAGATAGAACACCCCGATCTCCTGCACCCCGGCCTCGCGCATCTCCCGCGTGACGCGTTTGAACAGCTTGAAGTCCATGTCCCATTTGGGCTGCACCTCGCGCGTGCGCAGTGCGCAGAAGCCGCAGCGGTAATTGCAGCGCGGCGAGATCTCGATCTTGACGCTCTTGGGCGCCGGCGGCGCCGCCTTCATATACTCCGGTGGAATGCGGGTGACCGCGTCGATTCTGTCGGTGATCATGGCGGGTGGTCCTGTGGCGGTGGTTCCTGAGAGGGCCAAGCTAAGGCATGCCCCCTCGCGGCACTTTGATGCGGGTCAAACGTTACGAAGTTATCCCGGGCGCGCCGCAGCACCCCTCTGGCGTGCCCACGGGCACAGGGTTCGCGTCGGGGCGTCGATCAGCGCGTGATTGCCGGACCGTCGCGGAAAAACAAGGCGAGCGGTTCGCCCTTGCATTCCTTGAGTATCCGGTAATCCGGCCGCGACCGGGCGGTCGTGGCACTCACCGGGTTGATCACAATCGCGGTATGGCGATGATCGTCGCTGGGTTATATTGCAGCGCTCCCGAAGCGTGCATGTTGACCGGACGTCCTCGATGGCAGGGCTGGCCGGCCGACCGGAGCGACGGCCGCTCGGGTATCGACAACTTTCATTTTCTTGAGGTTTCATGGTCGCCTGGAAATATCCTGCCTCCCCCGTGTTGCTGCTCGCCATTGCGGTGCTGGCGATGCCGGTCTTCGCCGCGTTCGCCCAAGAGCGCCAGGACGGGGCGTCCCCGCCGCAGTTGCAAGAGGCCGCGGCCCCGCGCTCGATCGACGACATTGTCAAGGTTCTCGATCATTACAAGCCGGATGCCGCCGCGATCGAAAAGGCGCGAGCCACGCTAAAGCAGTCTCCGCCGGAGTCCACGGAGAACGCGGTCTTGTTTCGGTTCTATTCGGAGCGGGCCGGCGCCGCCAACAAGCTGGGCGATTCCACGGAAGCCATCGCCAGCCTGCGCAAGGCGCGTGAATACATGAGCTCGGGCGACCGGAGCGCACCGAGTTTGCTTCAAACCCTTGCCGTTGCCGAGTGGTTCGGCGGCAACCCGCTGAACGCCACACAGGCTCTGCGTGAGGCATCGAAGCAAACTCCGGCGAATCTACCGGGACTGCTTATTGTCGGTGAAGCAAAAGCCGCGGGTATGAATGCGTTTCTGGGGGACTTCGATGCCGCGCGCCAGTCACTGCGCATTGCCCAGAGTACTTATGACCGCATCGCCCGCTCACCCGGCATGCAGCTCTGGCATCATTTCATGGCGACCAGCCTGGAGCGTGCCCGCGCTGAAGTGTTTCTCGCCGAGGGCAAGCTGGTCGAGGCCGAGGCCGCCTACCGCAAGGCCCTGCGCGAAATTGACGCTGACGGGCCGGACCAGAAGGCGCGCGCGAGCAAGGGACTACCGCAACCCACGGAGGAAAATACCCAGACCGTGCGAGGTTTTGTGTTGCGCCGGCTGGCAGTAGTCCTGCGCGGCACGGGCCGCCTGGGCGAGGCGGAGATCAATATCCGAGCGGCATTGAAGATTTCTCTGGAACAGTCGGGGCGTTTCTCGAGCGATTCCGTGACGAACATGCAGACTTTCGCCTTCATCCTGCTTGAGCAGGGCCGTTTTGCCGAGGCCACCCTTATGTCCAGGGAAGCACTTGCGAGCCTCGAAGGCAGCGGCTCGCCGCCTCATTCCCTGCCTGCAATCGGGGCACGCAGGGCGCTTGGTGCGACCCTGGTGGCGAATGGCGAGTGGGATGAGGCGCTCAAGAGCTTCGAGGCGCTGCGCATCAGTTTGGCGAACGATCCGCAGCTTGTTGCACAGTTTGCCAGCGGCGATCTCGACTGGGCTCATGCGCTGCTGAAGAAGAACCGCGGTGCCGATGCCATAGCGATGCTGCAGCCAATGCTTGCCAAGAGCGCGCAGGCTTACGGAGAGCGCGATGCGCGCACCGCGCAGATCCGCGGTTTCTACGCCATTGCGCTGGAGAAGAGCGGGGCACGGCCGCAGGCGCTCGCCGAGTTCGGCAAGGCGGTGCCCATCCTGATCGAACAGGCGCGCAATGACATCGCCGCCGATGCGGGCAGTGTCAGGCAGGTGCGGCGGCTCACCTTGATTCTGGAGAATTACATCGAGCTGCTGGCGCAGGCGCGCCGCGCCGGGTTGGCGACGCCGGGCATCGACCCGATCGCCGAGTCGTTTCGCCTGGCCGACATTGCGCGCGGCAGCGAAGTGCAGCGCGCCCTCGCGGCCAGCGCCGCACGCACCACCATCAGCGATCCGGTGCTGGCGGACCTGGCGCGGCGTGAGCAGGATGCGCAGCGGCGAATCAATGCGCTTTCCGACATTGTGACGTCGCTTCTGGCCGCGCCTCCGGCGCAGCAACTGCCCAGTGTGATTGCGCAGATGCGCAAGGACGTGGAAGGCCTTGCCAAGGAGCGCAGCGGCATCAAGACGCAGATCGAGAAGAGCTTCCCCGACTACGCCGAACTCATCGATCCCAAGCCGGTGACGACCGCGCAAGTGCAAGCGGCATTGCGTGCGGGAGAGACCATGATCTCCATTTACCTCGGCGAGGACTCGACCTTCGTGTGGGCGGTGCCCAAGAGCGGCAACGTCGCGCTGGCCTCGGTGCCACTCACCATGGCGCAGGTCGGGAAGACCGTCGAGCAATTGCGCAAGGCGCTCGACCCTGCCGCCACCAGCATCAACGATATTCCCGCCTTTGATCTGGCCATGGCAGGCAAGCTCTACGAGCAGTTACTGAAACCGGTAGAGGCGGCATGGAAGGGCTCAAGCCAACACCTCTTGATCGTTCCGCACGGACCGCTGGGCCAGTTGCCCTTCGCGGTGCTGCCGACTTCGGTGGAGCCGACGCTGGCCAAAGGGGCAGTGCCCTTCGATGAGTACAAGGCGGTACCCTGGCTCATCCGCCAGGCGACCTTGACGCAACTGCCTTCGGTGACCGCGCTGACCACGCTGCGCAAGACCCCGTTGCCCCGGGGCGAGCGCAAGATGTACCTGGGCATCGGCGATCCGTTCTTCTCCAAGGAGCAGGCGGCAGAATTTCTGCAAGTCGCCGCGGCACCCGCGGTGGTTACGGCAGCGGCGACCACCACGCGCGGCGTTCCCATCAAGTTGCGCAGCGCCCCCAAGACCGACAACGTGAGTTCGGCCGAACTGGCGCTGCTGCCGCGCCTGCCCGATACCGAGGACGAGCTGATGCAGATCGGCAAGGCGCTGGGCGCCGACATGGCCAAGGATGTCATCCTTCACAAGGAGGCCAACGAGGTCAAGGTCAAGACCATGAATCTCGCAGACCGGCGCATCGTGCACTTTGCCACCCACGGCCTGGTGCCCGGAGAACTCAATGGCCTGTCGCAGTCGGCACTGGCGCTGACCGCGCCGGATGTCGCCGGTGTCGAGGGGGACGGCCTTCTGACCAT
Source organism: uncultured beta proteobacterium (assembly GCA_903859155.1). Classification (GTDB taxonomy): domain Bacteria; phylum Pseudomonadota; class Gammaproteobacteria; order Burkholderiales; family SG8-39; genus 2-02-FULL-62-17. The sequence goes on along the minus strand of CAIOLO010000155.1, from coordinate 9,155 downwards.
GGACGAGATTCTTGCGCTCAAGCTCAATGCCGACTGGGTGGTGCTCTCGGCGTGCAACACCGCCTCGGGCGACGGCGCGGGACAGGAGGCGGTGTCCGGGTTGGGTCGCGCGTTCTTCTATGCCGGGGCGCGCGCGCTCCTGGTCTCCAACTGGCCGGTGGACAGCGTGGCAGCGCGCCTGTTGATGACCGACCTGTTCAAGCGCTACGCGGCAGCGGCACCGACGGCCAAGGCCGAGAGCCTCAGGCAGGCCATGCTCGGGTTGCTCGACGGACCGGGCTCTGTCGTCCCGGCCACGGGCAAGTCCGAGTACGCTTATGCACACCCCTTGTTTTGGGCGCCGTTCGTGCTCGTCGGAGATTGAGCGTCAGGCAAGGTCCTGGGAGTCGAGGTAATCCTCGTAATTGCCGCGATAGTCGATCACCGTGGCCGGTCCGCCGGCTGCGTCGGGTTTGAGTTCGATGATGCGGGTGGCCAGCGACGAGACGAACTCCCGGTCATGCGAGACGAAGATCAACGTCCCGGCGAATTTTTCCAGTGCGGTGTTGAGCGACTCGATCGACTCCATGTCCAGGTGATTGGTCGGTTCGTCGAGCAGCATCACGTTGGGCATGGAGAGCACCAGTTTGCCGAATATCAGGCGCTGTTCCTCGCCGCCCGAGACCACCTTGATGGATTTTTTCGAATCATCGCCGGTAAACAGCAGCTGCCCGAGCGTGGCGCGCACGATCTGGTCGTCGTCGCCGCGGTCGTTGCGCCGCCAGCGCCCCACCCAGTCGAGCAGGGTCTCGTCCTGCGCAAAATCGGCTGCATGGTCCTGGGCGCAATAGCCGATGCGTGCTTTTTCAGCCCATTTCACCGTGCCCGCATCCGGGGTCAGGTTGCCCTGCGCATCGCCCGCCATGCCGCCTAGCAGGCAGCGCAGCAGTGTGGTCTTGCCGGCGCCGTTGGGGCCGATGATGGCGATCTTGTCACCGGCATCGACCATCAGGTTGAAACCCTTGAACAGGGGTTTGTCCTTCGCATAGCCCCTGGTCAATCCCTTCACTTCGAGCGCGAGGCGGTGCAGCTTTTCCTTGTCATCGATGAGGAAGCGGATGAACGGATACTGCCGGCTGGAGGGCTTGACGTCCTCGACCTTGAGCTTCTCGATCTGCTTCATGCGCGAAGTGGCCTGGCGCGCCTTGGACTTGTTGGCGCGGAAGCGCCGCACGAACTCCTCCAGGTCGCCGATCTTGTCCTTGACCCGGGCATTGGCGTTCATCTGCTGCTGGCGCGCCATGGTCGAGGCTTCCATGTAGTCATCGTAGGTCCCCGGATAGACGCGGATGTTGCCGAAATCCACGTCCGCCATGTGGGTGCATACACTGGACAGAAAATGCCGGTCATGGGAAATGATCACCATGGTGCTCTGGCGCGCGTTGAGCACATCCTCCAGCCAGCGGATGCTGTTGATGTCCAGGTTGTTGGTCGGCTCATCGAGCAGCATGATGTCCGGGTCGCCGAACAGGGCCTGGGCCAGCAGCACCCGCAGTTTCCACCCGGGGGCCACTTCGCTCATCGGGCCGTTGTGCTGGGCCATGGGCACGCCCAATCCAAGCAGCAATTCGCCGGCGCGCGCTTCAGCGGTATAGCCGCCGCATTCGGCGTATTTGTTCTCGAGTTCCGCGGCGTGCAGGAAATCCTCTTCGCCGGCATCGGGGTTGGCGTAGATGGCGTCGCGCTCGCGCATGGCGTTCCACATCTGCTCGTGGCCCATCAGCACCACGTCGAGCACGCGCTCGTTCTCGTAGGCAAACTGGTCCTGGCGCAGGCGGCCGACGCGCTCATTGCTGTCGATGGCGATCGAGCCGGCCGAGGGATCGAGTTCGCCGCCCAGAATCTGCATGAAGGTGGACTTGCCGCAGCCGTTGGCGCCGATCAGGCCGTAACGGTTGCCGCCGCCGAACTTGACGGCAACGTTCTCGAACAGGGGCTTGGCCCCGAACTGCATGGAAATACCGGATGCGACAATCACAGTGTGCCGATGTAAAAGTGAGGATGGACCGCAAGCAATGCGGCGGCGCTGCAGGCGGCCGCAAACGCGTTGGCGCAGCAGCCGGGGCAGCGACCGCATTGCGCAAATACGGGGCGCGAAGTTTACACGAGCAGGGTACTACCACACAAGCGGACATTGACTCTCGCTGCTGCCCATGTGTCGCGCCCCACTCATTACAATCTCCCCCGGGGGCATTGAATCGGGCCTGCGGCGCTTCGCGGGTTCCGCAATTCGGCGCAATCGGCAGGCCCGGTACGTATCGACGCGGTGCTCGGCTGGCTTTTCCGCCGCTGGCCCTGACAGGAGAATCGAGAATGTGTGGTCGTTACGCCTTGCACAGCAGCCCGGAGGTGGTCGCCCTGCAATTCGGCCTGCGGGCGGCACCGGCCTGGCCGGCGCGCTACAACATCGCCCCGACACAAATCGCCCCGATCGTGCGCGCGGTGGCCACCGGCGGGCGCGAGATGGCGCTGGCGCGCTGGGGGCTGATCCCGTCCTGGGCCAGGGACATGGCCATGGGAGCACGCATGAACAACGCGCGGGCCGAAACCGTGGCGGAAAAGCCGGCGTTTCGCGCCGCGTTTCGCCGCCGACGCTGCCTGGTGCCGGTGGACGGGTGGTACGAGTGGAAGGCCGAGGACGGACGCAAACAGCCTTACTTTCTGCATCTGCGCGAGGGCGGGCTGGCGGCCCTGGCCGGTCTCTGGGAAGAGTGGATTTCCCCGGACGGTTCGCCGCTGGAGAGTTACGCCGTGGTGACCACCGAGGCCAATGCCGAAGCCGCTGCGGTACACGATCGCATGCCGGTGGTCATCTCCCGGGAGCAACAGGCGCTGTGGCTGGAGGGGCCGGTGAAGGAGGCGGGCACCCTGCTGCGCCCGCTCGGGACGGGAGAACTGGCATTTCACAAGGTCGACCGGCGCATGAGCGGCGCGCGCGTCGATGATGAGCAATGCATCGCGCCGGTTTCAGGCGAAGAACCACCGCCTGCGGTGAAATCGCCGCTCACGAAATTTGGGTCGGGCGGGCAGGGGCGGTTGTTATAATCGGGGGAATTCTTTACGGCGGTGAAAAAAATGGCCAAATATTATGAATCCGACCTGACCAAAATGATGCGCGACCTGCTCAAGGCAAATCCCAATATCGTTGAGGAACAAAAAAAGGGACGGGCCATCTGGTGGGACCACACCCAGGACCAGGAAACGCTCAAGCGCGCCAAGGAATCAAGGGTGAAACAGCAGCCTTACGTTTATCAGACCAAGTCCTGAGCACGCCGTGCGCGGGCGCCTGACGGCGATATTGTCGGCGCTGTGCGTGGCCGCCTGCGCGGCCGCGCTGCCCTTCATTCCGGTCACACCGCTGCTCTCGACGGCATTGTCGTCGCGGGCCAATGACGACGTCACCGCCAAGGAAATCGTCGCGCTGGAAATCAAGAAAGACTGGGCGGGACTGGGCGCATTGGCGCTGGGGCATATTGAACGCGATCCGGAAGACACCGACTGGTGGGTCATTCTCGCGTACGCGCAGATCCAGCAAAAGCTGTACGCGCAGGCAATAGAAGTCCTGAACCGCGCTGTCGCACGCAATCCGGAGGATATCGATCCGCGCAATCTGCTCGGCGAGGCGCTGCGTTTGTCGGGTCAGCCGGTACTCGCCGCACAGGTGCTGGAGAGGGCCATCGGCATCAATTCGAATACACCCGCCACGCACTTTCTTCTGGGCGAGGCCTATCGCGACGACAACCGCCTGGAGCGCGCCAAGGAGGCCTATCGGGATGCGCTGCGCGTCGACCCGGAGTTCAGCCCGGCATGGATCGGTCTTGCGGGGGTGCTGGCGCGCACCGGACCGCGCATCGAATTCGAGGAAGCGATAAAGCAACTCATGAAACTTGAGCCGGAAATCGCAAAACAGATCCTGGGCGCCGCCCGGCAGACGCGTTGATCCGAGGGCCTCGGCCGGGAATTCTGCAGGGAGGACCACACGCGAGGGCCTCGGCATCACCGCCAAAGCTGAGCGCGCGGTCTTTTTGGGGCCGCCCTGGTGCAGGCGTCGCCCACCCCGGCTGACAGACGGCATTGCGCAGCGCGGGATTCCGATCCGTGGGAAGATCATCGCAGTATCGGTCACCGAAACCGGAGCAGGTTTGCAGTGGGAGTCGATGACAACCGTCAATCTACGAGGAGCTTTGCCATGATTTACTGTTCTCGCGCTGTCGCTTTATTCGCCGCCGCTGCCGCGTCACTGGTGGTGTGTTTGCCGGCTTTCGCCCAGGCCTACCCGACCAAGCCGATCAAGATCATCAGCACCATTCCACTGGGCGGCAGCGGCGATGTCGCCATGCGCATGGTTTCAGCCAAGATGACCGAGTCGATGGGACAGGTCGTGCTGGTGGAGACCAATGGCGCCGGGGGAGGGCTGGTTGCCGCCCGTTTGGTCGTCAAGATCGCGCCCGATGGCTACACGCTGTTGCATTCGAGCAGCGGGGCCCTGGCCTCCAGCGTCTATCTTTCCAAGGACCTTGGCTACGACCCCAGCCGTGATTTCGCCCCGATCAGCCTGGTTTCCTATGCGCCCAGCCTGCTGGTGGTCAATGTCGCGGTACCGGCTAACTCGATCAAGGAACTGATTGATTACGCAAAGCGCAATCCGGGCAAACTGACCTTCGCCAGCAACGGCGTGGGCTCGTTTTTCCACATGATGGGCGAGACCTTCAAGACCGCCGCTGGCATCGACGCCTTGCACGTGCCCTATACGGGCGGAAACATGGCTTTGCCGCTCAACGATCTGATCTCGGGCCGCATCGACATCTTTTTTCCGACCATTGCGCTGGCCGGTGGCAACCTCACCGGCGGCAAGATGAGGGTGCTGGCGGTCATGGGCGATTCGCGCCTGGCGCAGTTGCAGGGCGTACCGACCATCGCCGAGGCCTTGCCCGGCTACAAACCGCCGCCTTCCTGGTTTGCTCTGGTCGGTCCGCAGGCGCTGCCGCCGGCGATCGTCGGGAGGATCCACGGCGAAGTCGCCAAGGCGATCAACGATCGTGTCGTCGCGGGGCGCCTGAACGACCTGGGAATGGTAGGCGTGGCAGGAACGCCCGAGGCACTCGCGGCCACCATCCGCGAATCCATAGCCATTACCGGCAAGATAGTCAAGGATCTGAACATCCCGCCGCAGTAGGCGTTCGCGACGGTCGCTGGTGCCGGCGGCGCGCGCACCTTTTGCCGTGCGCCGGCAGTTTTCAGATTTTCAGGCGCGGCATCAGTCGGATCGCATTGCCGTATTCGATGGCCTGCAGATCGGCGGCGGCCAGGCCGTAGCGGCGCAGGGCCGCGGCATTGTCGCCGACAGTCACATAGGGATAGTCGGTGCCAAACATGACCTGTGACACGGGCACATAGGCGAGCAGGGCGGAGAGATTCGGCTTCCAGGCGGCATTGGCCGTCTCGTAATAAAGCCGCTTCAATTCGTGGTCAATGCCATTGGGGGCGGCTTTTTTCGTCGAAGGAAAATTGCCACCCAGCGCTTTGACGCGTTCGGCCAGAATGGGCACGGTGCCGCCGCCATGCGAGAAGATCCATTTGATATCCGGCAGGCGCGCGAGGGTGCCGCTCATCAACAGGCTCATAACCGTGCGCCCGGTGTCGTAGGGCACTTCCATCCAAGACTCGGCCACCCCTGGGGCAAAATTGCCGCCGCAGCAGGCCGCAGCCACCGGGTGAAAATAGACCACGGCCTTGCGGCGGTTGAGTTCGTTGAATACTGCCGCGTAGGCCGGGTCGCCGGGCCACTTGTCGCCGAAGTTGGTCATCAGGCCGACGCCGTCGGCCTTGAGCACATCGAAAGCGTATTCGATTTCGCGCAGGCTGCCCTCGACATCCGGAAGCGGCAGGGCTGCAAACAGGCCGAAGCGTCCCGGGTAGTCGCGCATCATTTGCGCGCCGTAGTCGTTGCACATGCGGGCGTAGCGGCGCATGCCCTCGGCATTTGCGCCCATCCACACACCCGGAATCGACCACAGCGAGAGCATCGCCATGGACACGGCGTTGCGGTCCATTTCCGCGATGGTCGCGGCTGGCGTCCATTTGGCGGTTACCGGCGGCAATCCGCCGGAAAATGCGCCGACCGCCTTGTTGAATTCCGGCGGGTAGAAATGGTGATGCACATCGATCAGCGGGCGCCTGTCCTGCGCGGTGACGAAATCCGAAGGCAGCATGGCAGCCGCGCCTGCGGCGGCCATCGAACCGATAAATCGGCGGCGTGAATTGCTGCAAAGCTTGCCACTGAGTCCTTCAATGCCGCCGCAGCCACATTGAAGTTCGAAATTGCGGTTCGTCATGCCCCCTCCAGGATAAATAATCTAGCTCATTGCAACAGATGAGGCGCCGGGATGCAAGAGTCCGCCCGCGCTTTTTCGTGGCGGTAACATGACCGCAGGCTACGCCGGTCAAGCTGTGCTTATAGCTATCCGTAAAAGTTCATATCGTGTCCAAGCCGTTTTCCGAAGGGTTACCATGATTGGCTTGGCACTTGGCGCTGGTTGAAGGGAGACGAGACTATTTCCATGCTCAGTGCAGGCTGACAGATCTATTGGTTCAGGCCATTGAGGTCCGTCCAAATAGCGCACAATGTGTATTATGTTAAATAACAAACCAGATTAAATAAACTAGATAACTATATATTTTATCAATATTTTTATACAGGACACCCCATGCTCCCAATATCCCCTATGGCCCCGGTGCGGCGACTCTTCGCAGGCATTCTGGTGTTTGCTTTAACCGGGTTGAGCCACGCCCAAACAACCTGGCCGGCCAAGCCCATCCGACTGATTCTTTCCAACTCGGCGGGATCAGCTCCCGATCTGCTGGCCAGGGTTACCACCGAACAGTTGGGTCGCGCTCTAGGGCAATCCTGGATCATCGAAAACCGTCCCGGCGGTGAAGGCGTCATTGGCGCGGAAGCCGCGGCCAAGGCTAACCCGGACGGTTACACGTTTTATGTCGCGACTGTCGTTGCGGTGGCCATTGCTCCCCACCTGCTCAAAAACCTGCCCTACGATCCGATCCGGGACTTTGCTCCGGTGGCGATGATTGTCGACTCCGGTCCATCGGCAGTCGCCGTTCATCCGGAATTGGCGGTGAACACCTTCCCGGAATTGGTTGCTCTGGCCAAAAAGGCGCCGGGGAAGCTGTCCTATAGTTCGACTGTGGCATTTCTGGGGATTTCCCAGGAATGGATGAACAAATTGGCCGGCATGAATATCACCCAGATTACCTACAAGGACACGGCACAGGCGATTCAGGATGCCGTATCGGGCCGCGTGCCGGTCATGGTCAATTCGATCGGCACCGTCCTGCCGTTGATCAAAGCCGGAAAGCTGCGCCTGTTGGCGGTGACTTCGCTCAAGCGCCTGCCGGCTTTCCCCGAAGCGCCTGCGGTGGCGGAGTTCTATCCCGGCTATGAATCCGAAGGCTGGCTGTCGCTGGCGGCACCTGCCGGGACACCGGCGGACATTGTCAATCGTGTCAATCGGGAGATGGACCGCATCGTCAAGGACTCCCAGTTCACCCAGGCGGTGCAGAAATTCGCCTGGGCCAACAATAACGGCGCCAATACTCCTCAGGCGCTCGCGGCCTTATATCGGGCCGAAAGGGATAAATGGGGGAAAATCATCCGCGATCTGGGCATCCAGCCGAATTAGCGCAGGCCACTCATCGTCTGCCGGGGTAATCCGGCAAACGTTTGAGCGCATCCACAAAGGACTCCTTCATCGCCCGTTCGGAACGCTGCAGATAGTTGCCCACGACCGGCGGACTGGTGTCGCGATCCACCTTGGCCACGATGAAGCGCATGCCGGATCCTGCCAGCGCCGACCGGGCTTCGCGGCCGAAGTCCTCTAGAGAGCGGGTGGTGACGGTGTGCTGCATACCCGCGCCGGAGGCCATCTTTTCGAGATCGGTGCGCCTTGACGTGGCAGTCGCGCCCATGTTGGTGTAGTTGCCGTTGTCAAACACGATGGCCACCAGATTCGGCGGGCTGACTTCCGCGGCGGTGATGAGGCTGCTGGTTTCGATGATCAGGCTGCCGTCCCCGTCGATGGCCAGCACCTTGCGCTTCGGAAACGCGAGACTCAGGCCCACGGCGAACGGCAGGCACAAACCCATGTTCAGACCGTAGAAGCTCGGCCTCTCGCCGCGCAGTCCCGACCACATGCGCGCATTCGAGGAAAGGTTGGTGACGGTCAAGGTGTGCTCGTCCACCAGATCCGATAGCAATTGCATGCAGGCGGAATGCTTTACCACAACACCTCCCCGGTCAACAGCAGCACCGCGGCGGTGTCCGCGCTGCGGCAGGCAAAGTGGGCGTCGCGGATGATGCGTTTGAGCTTGCTGCGCTCGCTCACCACCTGGTAGGGCACGCGCAGGGCATCCAGAAAGGGTTCTCCGACCTGGCGGAACACCTGCAGCTTGGAGCCGGAAATACCGGAACGATCGCCGAAGTCGCCACGATAGGAAGCCAGGATGAACAGCGGAATGCCGTACTGCGGCCCCATGTGCAGCAGTGCGAGCCCGCCCTTGAGCAAACCGGCGACACCGGTGACGAACACGCAGCGCCTGCCGCCTATGGCGGCTCCGGCACACAGCGATACGCCGCCGTCTTCGGAGGCAACCGTGATGCAGGTGAAATACGGATCGGCCTGAATCGCCTGTGTCAGCGAGACGGTGGGTTCCTCGGGCAGCGTGACATAGAGGTCAATCTGCTCTTCTTTCAGCGCTTCGATGATAAGGCGCGTTGCTTCAATATCCATCTGCCAACTCCCCTTCCCTTGCGTCGCCCGGACTGTGAATTTTTTTCCTCTGACTCGGAGGAGCTACTAGGGGGCGTAGGCCCCCTTGTCTAAATATCCCTATTTCCCCAGGCCACACAATCAGCGTTGCCCTCTGACTCGGGGGAGTTACGAGGGGGCGTAGGCCCCCTTGTTTGAATATCCCTATTTCCCCAGGCCACACAATCAGCGTTGCCCTCTGACTCGGGGGAGTTACGAGGGGGCGTAGGCCCCCTTGTCTAAATATCCCTATTACCCAGGCCACACAATCAGCGTTGCCCTCTGACTCGGGGG
>CAIOLO010000154.1 GCA_903859155.1 uncultured beta proteobacterium | reverse complement strand
GCCCCGGCCGGGGTGCGGTGTTTTGCAGCCCGCAGCGGTGGCCGATTCGTTCGTTTTTGATTAAGGAAAAAGTTACATGGCAACTGGTACTGTTAAGTGGTTCAACGACGCCAAAGGTTTTGGCTTTATTACCCCGGATGACGGCAGCGAAGATCTGTTCGCTCATTTCTCGGCCATCAACATGGCTGGATTCAAGTCCCTCAAGGAAGGCGACAAGGTGACTTTCGACGTGGTGCAAGGCCCCAAGGGCAAGCAAGCGTCGAACATCCAGAAGCCTTGATGTCCTGGATTTTTTCGATGGCCGGGTAATTCCGGCTCCGAAAAATCAAAGCCCGCCCGATGTAAATCGGGCGGGCTTTTTTTTGCCTGGTCGCTTTGAGCTTACATGCGATCGATCATTGCCTGGCCGAACGCCGAGCATTTCACTTCCCTGGCACCTTCCATCAGTCGGGCAAAGTCGTAGGTTACGACCTTGTCGCCGATTGCGGCTTCCATGGATTTTATGATGAGGTCCGCAGCTTCCACCCAGCCCATGTGGCGCAACATCATTTCAGCCGAAAGAATCAGGGAACCGGGGTTCACATAATCCTTCCCGGCGTATTTTGGCGCGGTACCGTGCGTCGCCTCGAAACAGGCATAAAGGTCTGAAATGTTGGCACCCGGGGCGATGCCGATGCCGCCCACTTGGGCAGCCAATGCGTCGGAAATGTAATCGCCGTTGAGGTTGAGCGTGGCGATCACGTCGTACTCTGCGGGCCTCAATAGAATCTGCTGCAGGAAGGCATCGGCAATGGCGTCCTTGATGACGATTCCGTTGGGCAGTTTCTGCCACGGACCACCATCGATTTCGACGCCGCCGAATTCATTCTTTGCCAGTGCGTAGGCCCAGTCACGGAAACCACCTTCCGTGTATTTCATTATGTTGCCCTTGTGCACAATCGTCACGGACTTGCGTTTGTTGGCAATGGCGTAGTTGATGGCAGCGCGTACCAGCCGCTCTGTTCCTTCACGCGAAACCGGCTTGATACCGATGCCGGACGTGTTGGGAAAGCGAATCTTCGTCACGCCCATTTCTTCCTGCAGGAACTTGATGAGCTTCCTTGCCGGCGCCGATTCGGCTTGCCATTCGATGCCACAATAGATGTCTTCCGTATTCTCACGGAAGATAACCATGTCGGTCTTGCTCGGATCCTTGAGTGGTGACGGAATTCCCTTGAAATAGCGCACCGGGCGCACACACTGGTACAAGTCCATCTCTTGTCGCAGGGCGACATTGAGCGAGCGGATTCCGCCGCCGACCGGTGTGGTGAGCGGGCCTTTGATGGAGACCGAGTATTCCTTGCACGCGGTAATGGTTTCTGCCGGCAGCCAGACGTCCGGGCCGTAAAGGCGAGTGGCCTTTTCGCCGGCATAGACCTCCATCCACGAAATCTTGCGTTTGCCGCCGTATGATTTCTGCACGGCGGCGTCCACCACTTTTTGCATGACCGGTGTGATGTCCACGCCAATGCCATCGCCCTCGATAAAGGGAATCACAGGATTGTCAGGAATCGGCTGGCCTGGAACGATTTTCTGGCCTTGTGCGGGAACCTTGATAAGGGAAGTACTCATGCCTGCTCCGATAATTGTGTGTTGAAAATCAGGAAGAATGCGAGTGAGACCTGAATTGATTATCCTCCAAAAACGCGCCCGGCTTCAACCGGCCTTGCCTTCAGGAGGCTGCGGCGCCCACTGGTAGAATGAACCCGCTTCGCTCGCCGGGATTCCGTACATGGCCGCTAGTTCCTCCGACAATCTGATCGCCGAATCCATCGCCAATGTGCTTGTTGATGGCTTCAACAGGCACTATTGCCTGTTTCACGAGAGCTCGGCGCTGGCCAAGCAGCGCTTCGACGAGGCTCGCTGGCAGGAAGGCCAGCAGGCGGTCAGGGATCGCATTCAGTTTTATGATGATCGGGTCAAGGAGACCACGGAGAGGTTGCACCGCGAATTCAATGCCGATGGCTTGAGCGACGCGGTCTGGCAGCAGGCGAAGTTGCAGTTCATCGGTTTGCTGACCAATCACAAACAGCCCGAACTGGCTGAGACCTTCTTCAACTCGGTGTTCTGTCAGATTCTTCACCGGACCTATTTCCACAACGATTTCATCTTTGTGCGGCCGGCGGTTTCTACCGAGTACATTGACTCCGATCCGCCGACCTATCGTTGTTACTACCCGAACGACGTCGGCTTCCGGGCCTCGATTCGCCAGGTTTTTGTCGATTTCGAGTGGGCACGGGAATTCGACGATCTGGATCGCGATGTGGATTTCATCCTGCGCAGTATTGAGTCTCATCTTGACACCATTCCAGCGCGCGAGGCCAACCTCCAGATACAGGTGCTCAATTCGGCCTTCTATCGCAACAAGGGTGCCTATGTAATCGGCAAGGCGGTCAACGGGGCGTTTGAGTATCCATTTACGGTTCCGGTGCTGCATTCAGCAGCAGGCAAGCTCTACCTTGACACGATCATCCTGGACGCTTGGCGGATCGCGGTGCTGTTCTCCCTTTCGCGAGCCTATTTCATGGTGGATATGGAGGTGCCTTCGGGTTATGTCCAGTTTCTTCGTTCGATCATGCCCAACAAGCCGCGCTCCGAGCTTTACACCATGCTCGGTCTGGGCAAGCAGGGCAAGACCATGTTCTTCCGGGACTTGATCTTCCACCTCCATCATTCGGCAGACCAGTTCATCGTTGCGCCGGGCATACGCGGATTGGTGATGCTGGTGTTTACCCTGCCGTCCTATCCCTACGTATTCAAGGTAATCAAGGATGTGTTTGGCAGTTCAAAGGAAGTCGATCACGACACGGTGAGGCGCAAGTATCAACTGGTGAAGCAGGTCGATCGCGTCGGCCGTATGGCTGACACCCTGGAGTTTTCCAAGGTGGCGCTGCCCCGCAGGCGTTTCTCGCAAGAGCTGATTGATGAACTTTACAAGGAAGTTCCTTCACTGATGGAAGAGGATGGCGACGACCTGATCATCAAACACCTTTACATCGAGAGACGGATGGAACCGCTCAACCTCTACCTCGAGAAAGCCGAGAAGGCAGGGCGAGAAGATCAGGTGAACCACGCCGTGAATGAATACGGAAATGCAATTCGTGAGCTTGCGATTGCCAACATATTTCCGGGTGACCTGCTGTGGAAGAACTTCGGGGTTACCCGCTACGGTCGCGTGGTGTTTTACGACTACGATGAAATCGAGTACATGACCGATTGCAAGTTTCGGCGCATTCCCCCACCGCCCAATTTCGAGGCCGAAATGTCGGGTGAGGTTTGGTACTCGGTGTCGAGACTGGACGTGTTCCCGGAAGAGTTCGAGACCTTTCTGCTCGTGTCGGACAGGATTCG
>CAIOLO010000153.1 GCA_903859155.1 uncultured beta proteobacterium | reverse complement strand
GGATAGATGTTGACGCCGCGCATGCGCACCATATTGTCGCTGCGGCCGAGAAAATGATCCATGCGGCGGAAACTCGAGCCGCAGTCGCAGGTGTCGGTGGACAGCATGCGCCCCAGGTCGCGCAGGTTGTAGCGGATGATGGGAAAGGTCTTGCGATAAAGCACCGTGGCCACCAGATTGCCCACCTTGCCGTGCTCCACCGCCTTGCTGCTTTCGGTGTCGAGGATCTCGAAGTAGGAAAGATCCTCCATGAAATGCAGACCCTTGCGATGGCTGCATTCCAGTGCGCCGTGGCCGACTTCATTCACACCGTAGTTGTCGTACACCGGGCAGCCCCACAAGTCCTCCAGGTGCGCGCGCAGCGTGCCCTCGGTATCCGGGCCGAGGAAAGTTGTGATCATCTTGGTCTTCAGTTCGCGCACGTCGCGGCCGAACTCCTCCCTGGCACCCTGCGCAAGGCGCGTCAGATACTCCGGAAAACTCATCCAGCAATTGACGCCGATATCAAAGGCGATCTCCAGCTGGCGGCGCGTGGGCGTCACCACGCCGCTGCCGGTGGTCACCGGCAGCACCCCCAGATATTCGTTGCAAGCCTTGGAATAGGCCCAGGGCAGGCTCGCCATGGCATTGGTCGCGGGGATCTGCAGGATGTCCCCGGGTCGCACCCCCTGAAGGTACAGCCCGCGCGCCGCGCTGATGGAATTGACCTCGTTCTCGACGATGCCCTGCAGGGTGTAGCGCGCCTTGCCGGTGGTGCCGCCGCTCGATTGCAGGCGGCTGGGCGTGCCGCGCAGGTGCTCCCCCAGCGAGGCATAGCCGGGCAGCAGGCCGAACGGGGGATTTTCCGCCTGGTCGTTCTTGATATCGTCGGAGTTGAAGGTCGGCAGCGCATCGATGTCATCGAGCGAACGCACATCGCCTGGCGCAAGTCCGGCCTTCTTCCAGAGCCGCTGGTAAAAGCCATTGTTCCAGCCGATATCCACCAGCGCGAGAAAGCGCCGGTTCTGCAGCTCGCGCACGCGTTCGGCCGGCCACAGGTAGAGCGTGCGCGCGTAGACGTCGGGCACCGGATATTCCCGGTAAAGCCAGTCCCAGTCGATCGCCTTGTGGTACAGCGGCAGACTGGTCTGCTGCTCCGGGGTCGCCTGCCCCATGCTCAATTGGGCGCATCCGTCGGTTTGATGCCAAGGCCCCTGATCAGGCGGCCGGCGGCTTCGCGATCGGTCTGCATGAAGCGGGTGAATTCCGTTGCCGAATTCCCCACGATCTCCAGCGTCTGCGCGGCCAGGAATTTCTCCGCCGCCGGACTGCGCAGTGCCCTGACGATCACCGCATTGAGCCGCTCGATCGCCGCTGCGGGTGTTTTCGCCGGCGCATACAGACCGAAGTAACTGGTGAAGCCCGGATCGATGCCGAACTCGGCGAGCGAGGGCACCTCGGGCAGGAATTTCGAGCGCTGCTGCGAGGTCGCCACCAGCGCCCGCAATTTGCCGGCACGGATCTGCGGCAACACCGCGCCGATGCCGAAATAGGAAACCTGCACCTCGCCGCCGAGCGTGGCGGTGAGCGCAGGGCCCGCCCCCTTGTAGGGGATCTGCACCAGATTCAGTCCCAGCTCGCGATTGATGAAGCGCGCATACAGGTCGGGCGCGGTACCCGCCCCCCAGGTGGCGATGTTGATCGAACCCGGCCGGGCCTTCTCCTGCGCGATCACGTCCTTCAGGGAATTCAGGGGCGACTGCCCCGAGGTAAACAACACGCCGCTGGTTGTGGCCAGGTTGGTGACGCCGGTGAAATCGCTTTCCACGTCGAAGGGAATGTTGCTGTAGAGGAAACGGCTGAAAGTGAGGCTGTCGGCGGTGGTCGAGCACATGGTGTAGCCATCGGGCGGCGCCTTGGCGCAGGCGCCCATACCGATGAAGGAGCCGCCTCCCGGGCGATTCTCGACCAGCAATTGCTGGCCGGTCGACTCCTGGAACGAAGGTCCGAGAAAGCGCATCAGCGCATCGACGCTGCCACCAGGTGCAAACGGCACGATCACGCGCACCGGTTTCTCGGGAAAGGACTGGGCAAACACCGCGGCCGCGCAGCATGCGCCCGCCAGAGCCAGGCATCGTGCAAAAACCTTCGACGTAATATTCATGAAGTTCCTCCTGCGAAGCAGAAAGGCTAACCCATGTCGGCACGCCCGTCCATGCCCGCGCGCCGCAGCCAGCGAGCCGCTGCAATGCGAGGTAATCTTGGCGCCGGCTCACACAACAGGCGCTTACGATGAAACCCAGGATCCTGGTCACGCGCGAGGTGTTCGACGACACGCTCGCTTTTCTCGATCATTCCTGCGAGGTGGAATCCAATCAGGGCGACGCGGCGTTCAGCCCGGGGGAACTGGCGCGGCGCCTGGCCGACAAGGAGGGCATGGTGTGCTGCCTCACCGATGTCATCGACGCGGACTTGCTTCAATCCGCGCCGCAACTCAGGGCCGTCGCCAACATCGCAGTGGGCTACAACAACATCGATGTCGCCGCCTGCAGCGCACACGGCGTTATGGTCACCAATACACCGGGGGTGCTCGACGACAGCACCGCCGATTTCGCCTGGGCGCTGCTCTTGGGCGCGGCACGCCGCGTCGCCGAGCTCGACGCCACCGTTCGCGCCGGTCAATGGAAAGGCTGGCAGTTGAAGCAATGGATGGGTGTGGACATTCATGGCGCCACGCTGGGCATCATTGGCATGGGCCGCATCGGCCAGGCTATCGCCCGGCGAGCCGCCGGCTTCGACATGCCGGTGCTTTACTGCAATCGCACGCGCCTCGCAGCCGAAATCGAAAAGCGGCTGAACGCCTCCTGGGTTGGCAAGGAGGAGTTGCTCAAGCGCGCCGATTTCGTGGTGCTGCAACTGCCGTATTCGAAGGAGACGCATCACCTCATCGGCGCGGCCGAACTGGCGCAGATGAAACCCACGGCGATACTCGTCAACACCGCGCGTGGCGGCATCGTCGACGATGCCGCGCTGGTCGAGGCACTGGGCGCCGGACGCATCCGCGCCGCCGGGCTCGACGTGTTCACCGGCGAGCCCCATCTCCACCCGGGTTTTCTCGCGCTGAAAAATGCCGTGCTGGCGCCGCACGTGGCCAGTTCCACCGAAGCCACCCGCACCAGGATGGCCATGACCGCGGCGCGGAACCTGGTTGCCGCGCTGGCCGGCGACACGCCGCCCAACCTGGTCAATCCCGATGCCCGCAGGCAGACCCGCGCAATCTGATCCGGCGCATCCGATACGAAACCGCCGAAACGCCGCATTCGCCGCGCGATCTGCTGCCGGACGACGGGCAGCCTGACGGGGGACGCTTGAGGACTGGCGCGCAGCCGCGTCCCCGCCTTCGGTGCTGACGTTCTCGGACTACCTTCCCGGCGGCGGCGGCGGATAGGCCGGCGAATAACTGGCTGGCGGACCCGCAGGGGCGCGATTGGCCGGGGGTGGCGGCGGATAGGAGCGCCGGTCCTGCGGGGCGGAATCGGCGAATCGTCCCGACACCGGCACCTTGTGGCCCTTGGCGTACATGCACTGCACGAAGCTGGCGTCGTAGCGCTGCTGCAAACCGCGCGCCGACTGCGCTCCGGCATTGGTGCCGGCAGCGCTGCCGACGATCAGTCCGGTGCCGGCACCGACCGCAGCGCCCTGACTGCCGCCGATGGCAGCACCGGCGACCGCGCCGATCGCGGTGCCCAGCGCAGCACTGCGAACTCCGCTGTCCTCGGCCGCCTGGGCCGCCGTCGCGCCGCCAATCTGATTGCTGGCAAAACTGCGGCATTCGGCATCGTCCACGCGGAACTGCTCAAAGCTCTTGCTGCTTCCGGGCAGCACCGTCATGCTGGGTCCGGAGGGCGGCACGGTGACACAGGCGCCCAGCGCCAGCAACGCAAACACGGTTGCGTATTGCATTGGCCGTTTCATTATGTTCTCCAATATCTAGCGAGCCGGCGGGCGCGGGGTCACTCGCTGCCACTCGCTGGCGCACTGCTGCACATAGGGATAATAGGTCTTGCTGTCGGCACAATAGAACCAGTCGTTTTGTCCGGCGTTCGCCTGGGCCTGTGGCTGCGGTTGCGGCTGGGTCTGCGCCTGAGGCACGGGCTGGTATTGGGGTTGATATTGAGGCTGGTCCAGATCCTGAGCCGGCCTTTCTATGTACACCGGCGGTGCCGACGGCGCGACCACCACCGGCGGGTAGTAGTAAGGCTGGTAATAAGGGGGGTAGTAGTAAGGGTGGTACGGGTAGAACGGCACGCCGAATCCAATGCCAATGCCAATACGCGGCCCACCACCGAAGTGGCCCCGGTGTTGCGCCATGGCCGGCGCACTGACGGCAAGCGCCACCAGCGACGCGGCGATGGCGATGGAATGAAGGGTTTTCATGCTGGATACTCCTTGGTTAACGATGCCCGCCGTAACCGCGTCCGGGGCCATGGTGCGAGCGGTGGGCGAGGGAAGCGTACGGCGAGGGCGGATACCATGCCACGCGCGGCGCATACACCACGTAGGGCGCAGCACGATAGGCAGGCGGGTAATATGCGGTTGGCGGCGGATAGTAGGCCTGGGCCTGCGAGTAATACACGGGGGCGGGCGCTGCGTATGCCGGCGCCGGAATGCCGAACCCGATGCTCAGACTGATCTGATCGCGCGCCGAAGCGCCGGCGCTGAATACGACAAATGCCGCACCTGCAATCAAAAGTTTTCGGAAATTCATCGCGGGACTCCTTTCCTGCGGTAGCTGGATGCCGCCGCTCAGTTGATGACTTGTATTGTTAACGCATTGCAGCCCCAATGAGCCAATTAAAGGGTAACAATTTGTTATCCTCCCCTTGGGGGTTACATACTGTTTCGAGGCGGACAAAAGGGGCTTGGTTCGGCAAAACTTTCTGTGACCTGCCCCCTGCCCCCTGCCGCCATGCCGCTCGTCGCGCAGTAATTCCGGTTCGCGCAGCAGCAGTCGGCCTTGCGCAGTAGTATCGGCCGAACCCGATTCCCAGGCTTTGCCAATTGCCTCCATCCTCCTTGAACAATCAGGCACATTCGCCTGAGATCAACTACGCGGTACACCCTTATCGTTGGGCGGTTCTCGCCGGCGTCTGGCTCGCGTATGCCTGCTTCGGCATGACGGTCGGGTCGCTCGCCCCGCTGGTCCGGCCGATTACGCTCGATCTTGGCATCAGCCATTCGGCCCTGGGAACGATCCTCGGCGCATGGCCGCTCGCATACATCGCGGCCGCGGCGGCCTGCGGCGCGCTGACCGACAGGATGGGGCCGCGCCGGACACTGGTGTTTGCGCTGCTGATCATCGCGGTGTCTGGCGCATTGCGTGGTCTTGCCGACGGTTACCTGGGAATGTTCCTCGGCGTCGCGGTGTTCGGACTCGGTGGACCGCTCGTATCCATCGGCGCTCCCAAGCTCGTATCGCTGTGGTTCGTCGGCAAGGAACGGGGGCTGGCCATGGGCATCTATACCACCGGGTCCTCACTGGGCCTGGTCATTTCCCTGTCGGCGACCAACAGCGTGTTCATGCCACTGATGCATGGCCACTGGCGCTACGTGATGTTTCTGTACGCCGGCATCGCGCTCACTGCCGCCCTGGTCTGGTTCGCCATCGGCAGCCACCCGACGGTTCGCGCGCTCGAGCGTCGCCTGGCCGCCGAGCCGAAAACGCCGCAGATGGTGTTGTTCGCGAACCTGATCAAGTTGCCTGAAGTGCGGCTTATTCTGCTGATGAGCATGGGCGTCTTTTTCTTCAATCACGCCTTGAACAACTGGCTGCCCGAAATCCTGCGCTCTGGCGGCATGGACGCCAGCAGCGCCGGATTCTGGTCGGCCATTCCGACAACCGTCGGGATCGCTGCCGCCCTGCTGATACCGCGACTTGCGACACCGGGTTACCGTCATTCGATCCTGGCAGCGCTGTTTGCCAGTGCAGCGGTGGCAACCCTTTTGTTCCATAGCGGGGGCGGCCTTCTGCTGGCATTGGGCCTTGTTTTTCAGGGAATCGCGCGCGGCGCGATGACCTCGATCACCATGCTCTGTCTGCTGGAGGCGCGCAACGTGAGTTCGCGCTTCGCCGGATCGGCTGGCGGGCTTTACTTCACCGTCGGCGAAATCGGCGGCGTGCTCGGGTCGGTCACCCTCGGGGCGATGTACGACGCCACCGGCGGATTCGACGCCGGGCTGTTCACGCTGACCGCAGTCTGCCTGATACAACTTCTGCTGCTGCAACGCTTGCAGCGTGTGAATGCGTGAGGCGGTGATGCGGATTGGACAGCGGCAATCGCCAGGGCATTCAGTGTCGCACCCGGTTTTCTCCCCGGGCGCAGCAATTCTGGCAGGCGCGCAATTGGTGCGACGGGGACAACCCGCCGATGAACCTGTTCGGCAATGCGCGCCCGTGTGCCCGTTAGCAGTCCGGGCGCGGCAGTTTCAGTGAATCCCTCCGCAAAATGGCCGCGAACGGCGCGTCTCGGCGTGCTGCTTGTCATTGCCGCGCTGCTCGCTTTCTACCTCGATGACTTGCGCGACTTTGCGGATGACTGGCAAAGCCAAATCGAGGTGGAAGTCGACAAAGGCCCATGCCCCAAGGTTCCTGCGTCGCGCATGGCGAGCCACTATCTTGAACATTTGCATGGCGTGGAAATCGGGGCTTCCACGCAGAATTCATTCGCCCTGAAAAGATCGATAAATGTCGATTTTTCCGATGAACATGAAGCCGGGATGTGGCAGGCCAAGTCCTGTGCGCCCGCGACCGTCAATATCGTCGCGCTTGGAGACGACCTGCCGTTTAAAGACGGCACGCTGGACTACGTATTGTCGTCCCATGTCATCGAGCATTTTTTTGATCCGGTGAAAGCATTAAAGGAGTGGTATCGGGTCATCAGACCCGGCGGCTATATATTCATCATCGCCCCGCACAAAGACCGCACGTTCGACAAATTTCGCGATGTCACCCCGGTGAGCGAATTGATCGACAGGTCCACCGGGCGGATCCGGATTTCGGATTACGCACGGCCGATTGATCTGGCGAAAATGGAAAAGGCCGGCAAGAAAATGCACGGCCCCGGCTATCAAGTCCTGCCTCACCAGCTAGTCCGAAACAAAAAAGACGCCAGGCTTGAGGAGGGTTGGACGTATTACAAGACAGACGACCATCATCATTGGTCGGTGTGGAGGACGAATGATTTTGTCGCGCTGGCAAAGCAATTGAATCTCAGAATAATCGAGAGCGAGGACGTCGACGACAAAGTCGGCAACGGGTTCACCATCGTTATCAAGAAGTAGCCTCGTCGGGTGCCCGTTGATTATTGCGCGAATTGCGCGAACGATATTGCAATCGGTCGGGCGCAGGCGCAGTATGTTTGCCGGCGCAATGGCCGGTGGCGCCGATTCAGCGCCAAGCCGTCGTCAGCGGCCAGTCCCCCGGCAGGAGTGGAACTGAATTTCGTATCTTTTCTTTATAAAGGAAGGGCATGAATCTGCAACTCAGCATCGGCATGGCATCGAACCCGCGAACCTGGCCGATCTTCGACGGCAGGGTGAAACCCGATGGCATCGATCTGATTCCAAGCCAGGTCTTTGCGTCCGAGCTGTTCTGGCGCCAGCTCAAGTTTGCGGACTTCGACGTGTCCGAGATGTCGATGTCCTCTCTGATGATGGCAGTGGCACAGGGCGATGATCGATGGGTCGGATTGCCTGTGTTTACGACCCGCCGGTTCTTTCATGCGGAAATCCTGGTGCGCCGGGATGCCAAGATCGAGAAGCCCGCCGACCTGAAAGGCCGTCGCGTGGGTGTGCCCGAGTACCAGCAGACCGCGGCGCTATGGACGCGCGGCGCACTGCAACACGAATTCGGCGTCGAGCCCCGCGACATGGAGTTCTGGATGGAGCGCACGCCCTCGCACAGCCATCGAAGCGCCGTCGGGTTCGAGACGCCGCCGGGTGTGACGATTCACCAGGTCCCTGCCGACAAGAGCATCGGCAGCATGATGCTCTCGGGCGAGCTCGATGCCACCATCCATTACATCGTCAATTCCAACCTCGTCGATCGCAGCACAGCCGACCTTTGGCACCATCCGGAGATCAAACCGATCTTTCCGGATCCGGCGGCAGAAGGCGTCCGCTACTTCCGCAAGACCGGCCTGTTTCCGATCAATCACGGCATGGTGATCCGCGCGGAAATCGCGCGCCAGCATCCCTGGGCGATCCTGAACCTGCTCAAGGCATTCGAGCGCGCGAGTGACATTGCCGACCGAGAGCGGGTGGAACAGGCGCAGTACCACCTGGATGCGGGCCTGCTGCCTGCCGAGGCGGCTCAGTCGCTGCGCTCGCCGCTGCTGCGCCATGGCGTCAAGGCAAACCGGCTGGTGCTGGAGACGGCTGCCCGCTATTCGCATGAGCAGGGCCTGACGCCGCAGCGCGTCAGCCTGGAGCAATTGTTTGCCGCCAGCACGCTGGAGCAGTGATGGTTTGGCCCGGCGGAATTGCGATCCGTTGCGGCCCGGGAGTCTTTTGTTACGGACCGTTCGAGTGCGCCACGGATTGGTGAAAGTACACGGTTTCTTCGCATTGAGCGCCCGTCAGGCTTCACCCGAAAAATGAAGGAGGGGAAAGCATGGGAATGAGCATTCGCACCACACTGCAGTTGCTGTTGGCGGCATTGGCATTTTTCGCAGCGGGCGCCCAGGCCCAGTCGCAGGCGGCCAAGTCGATCCGGCTGGTCGTCCCGTTTGGACCGGGAGGCGGCATAGACGTGCTTGCCCGCTCCCTCGCCCAGAAGATGTCGGAAAAAGGGCGGCTGGCAATGGTGGACAACCGCCCCGGTGCCAGCGGCATCGTCGGGGTCGAACTCGTCATGAATGCCCCTGCGGACGGCTTCACGCTGCTGGTGGCCGACTCAGGCCACTTCGCGATCAATCCGAATATCCATCCAAAGCTCCCCTACGATATGCAGCGGGACTTCGCTCCCGTGGTCGAAGCGGCCAACACGCACCTGTTTCTGACCGTCGGCTCAGCTTTCTCCGGCAGCTCGGTGGCAGAGTTCGTGGCCATGTCAAAAAGCCGGGCCGATGGGCTGCTGTTCGGGTCTTCGGGCAATGGCAGCCCGCACCATCTTGCGATGGAAATGCTGCGGGTGAGCTCAGGCGCCAATCTGGTGCATGTCCCCTACAAGGGCGTGGCGCAGGCGGTGCCGGCACTGCTCGCCGGGGACGTCATCGCCTTGTTCGCCGGTGCTTCGTCGACGCTCGCCCAGGTCAAGGCGGGAAAGCTTCGCATGCTCGCAGTAGTGAGCGAAAAGCGCGCGGGCTTTCTGCCCAATATTCCAACGGTGGCCGAGTCCGGATATCCCACCTGCATCGTAGGAAACACCATCGGGATACTCGCACCCAAGGCGACACCTGCGGAGATGGTGCGCGAGCTCAACTTTTTCCTCACGCAGGTGCTCAAGCTCCCCGAAATCACCTCCCGGCTCGCAGAACTGGGGCTGGATGTCGTTGCGGGTACGCCCGAGCAGTTCGGACTGTCCATGCGGATGCAGCTTGAGCAGTATGCGAAGCTGGTGAAAATATCGGGCGCGAAGGTCGACTGAAGCCCGCTCAGGGCATGAAGGACAAGGCCGCGCGCCAATCGATGCGCATCGAATAATCCTGTTTTCAAAAGAGCCATCATGACCGACAGCCGCACCGACGAGGCGACACGCAAACTGCTGATCTCGTTCCATCCGAACCCGCGCGTTGCGCCACTGTTCGATGGCGATGTAAAAGTCGAGGGCGTGAACCTCGCATGGGACTCAGGCGAGATCGGCGCCGCGTTCATGCGCGCGCTCACCAGGAACGACTTCGACATATTCGAGTTCTCGATTTCGCACTACATCGCCACGCGCGACCATCCCAATCCCGCCTACGCCGGCTGGATTGCGGTCCCGGTGTTCACCTCAAAGCCCGCTGGCATCTATCGCAACCTGTTTTTGCGCGATGCGGCCGGCATCCAAAGCCTTGCCGACCTGCGCGGCAAGCGCGTGGGGATCCCCGACTTCAGCATGACCGGCGGCGTCGCCATCCGCGTCATTCTCCGGACGCTCTACGGCATACATCCACGGGAAATCACCTGGATCAACACCCGCCCGGCCAGTCTGCGTCACGACAATGCGATGGGATTCGATCACAGCACGGAGACCGGCATAACGATCACCAATATCGACGAGGGCAGCACGCCGCAGCAATTGCTTGCGCGTGGCGAACTCGACGCAGTGGTCGGATTGCCGCAGGTGGAAGTCACGGCGGCCCCGGGCATCCGCCAGTTCCCCCTCGAGCAATGGATCGAAGTCCTGGCAGCGGTGCGGCGCGCGATCGGCATCACGCCGGTCAATCACATTCTGCTCCTGCAGAAACGTTTGCTGCTCCAGCACCCCGATCTGGCAGTACGCATGCTGCAGGCCTTCGAGCGCTCCAAGGCCGAGGCCTATCGGCGCGACCCCGCTGCCCGGGCGATATTTCCGGATTACGACCTCGAGGCGCAGCGTCGCGCTTTCGGCGACGACCCCTTCCCGTATGGCCTCAAGGCGAATCGGCAGGTACTCGAACTGGTCGCCGAGCAGCTCGAAATCGACGGCATCATCCGCAAGCGCCCGGACATCGATGGCCTGGTGGCGGAGTCGGTGCGGGACAGTTGATACTGCGGACCGTCACCTTGGCCGCGGTCATGATCATGGCAAATTATTGGCAAGGCTGGATCCGCGTTTTTCGTCCAAAATAGGCGCCCATTCCAATCTGTCGCGTCATGAGTCGCGGGACGCACCAACGCAAAGAACTCCATGTCAACAGCGCCACCCCATCCAGCAACAAGCGCGCCCTCCGCGGCCATCCAGGTCACACCCGAGCTGCTGCGCAAGTACGACCGCGCCGGCCCGCGCTACACCTCCTACCCCACCGCCGTCGAGTTCAACGGCAACTACGACGGCGCCGCCTACCAGCGCTCGCTCGACCAGGCGGCGCAGCACCCCGATGATCCGCTCTCGCTGTACCTGCACCTGCCGTTCTGCCTGAACCGCTGCACCTTCTGCGGCTGCAATGTGGTCATTACGCGGCATCACACCGTCGCCGAGAAATACCTGACCTACCTGCATCGCGAAATCCGCCAGGCCTCCAAGCGCCTGGGCGGGCGCCGCAAGGTGCGCCAGTACCACTGGGGCGGCGGCACACCCACCTACCTGACGCTCGAGGAGATGCGCGCCCTGCACCAGGTGGTGACCGAATGCTTCGACATTCAGCCCGATGCCGAATGCGCCATAGAGGTCAATCCGCACGTCACCACGCGCGAACAGATCGATCTGCTGCGCGAATTGGGTTTCAACCGCCTGTCGATGGGCGTGCAGGACTTCAATGTCGAGGTGCAGAAGCTCATCAACCGCAATCAGACCGAACAGGAGACGCGCGCCCAATTCGCCTACAGCCGCAGCGCGGGATTCAAGTCCATCAACGTCGACCTCATTTACGGGCTGCCGCTGCAGACGCCGAAGTCCTTCGCCAGGACCCTGGAGTCGGTGATCGAACTGCGCGCCGACCGCGTCGCCTCCTACTCCTATGCCCACGTGCCGTGGATACGCAACCAGCAGCGTGGTTTCGATCCGGCGCTGCTGCCCACGGGCGAACAGAAGCTGGAACTGTATTGCCTGGCGCGCGACGCCTTTCTGAAGGCGGGTTATCTGGCGATCGGCATGGACCACTTTGCCGTGCCCGAGGATGACCTCGCCCGGGCGCTCGCTTCGCGCACACTGTCGCGCAACTTCATGGGCTACACGGTCAAGGCCGCGCCGGACATGGTCGGCTTCGGCGTCTCGGCCATCGGCAACGTCGGCGGCGCCTTTGCGCAGAACCAGAAAAAACTGCCGCGCTACTACGACGCCATCGACCGCGGCGAGTTTCCCATCGAGCGCGGCTACCAGTTGAGCAATGACGACACGATCCGCGGCCATGTCATCACCGAGCTGATGTGCAATTTCTATCTCGAGAAGCGCGCCGTCGAGGAGCGCTTCGGCATCCGCTTCGACCAGTATTTCGCGAAGGAACTCGCGCAGCTGGCCGCACCCGACGGACAGATTGCCAACGGCTTCGTCAGCGTCAACGACGCTGCCATGACCGTGGAGCCGCTGGGCAAGCTGTTCGTGCGCAACGTGGCGATGCTGTTCGACCAGTACCTGGCCAGCAAGAACCCGGAGGCGCAGATCTTTTCCAGAACCGTGTGATGCCGGTGGAGCTCCGGCCGGCCCGGGCTGCTGGATGCCGCTGCTATATCAATCCGTTCTCGCGAAAGAACTGACTGTACTGCCGGTCGCTTTCCAGAATGTGATGCCGCCACCAGTCGCTCAGCAGTTTGAGCACTTCCGTGGTCAAAGGCATGCTCCCATTGGCAAAAGCGTCATTGCAATCCGCCACCTTTCTGGCGAAGGCCATGTGTTCCAGGCGGTGATTGAAGGTATCCGGATACTTATATAGGGCAAAATACCTTTCTTCCGCTCGGAAGTGCGTCGCCGTGTAGACCGACAAATCATTCAATATCCGGCCCAGCACGTCCCTGCCTTTGCCCTGCCGCATGGCGTCATTCAGATCATTGATCAGTCCAATGAGTGTTTTGTGCTGATCATCCAATTCGGCCACATTGACGCTGAAGCTGTCATTCCAGTTAATCAGGGTAACGCGCATGATTCGGCCGGCTTTCGGTTTGCGCCACTGCGGCGCCCAGTCATATATTACCTCTGCCGGCACGGCAGTTTTGCAAGCCGCGCGATAATCCGCCCATGATTTCGGCCTTTGCAAACCGCCTGCGCAAAAACCTCGCCCACTGGCACAAATGGGCGCGGCGGCGCGGAACCTCGTGCTTTCGCGTCTACGACCGCGATGTCCCGCAGTTTCCCTTCGCCATCGACTGGTTCGAAACGCTTGCCCCACGCGCCGAAACACACCTGCACGTGCAGGAGATCGACACCGGCTGGAAGCGCAGCGACGAGGAATACACCGCGTGGCTGGTAGCCGTGTGCGATGCGATCTGCGAAGTCTGCGCGGTCCCGGCAGCGCAGTTGCATCTTAAGCGCCGCGAACGCCAGCGCGGCACCTCGCAATACGAAAGAATCAGCGAAAAATTCGACGACGACGACGCAGAGCCTTTTGTCATTGAGGAAGCGGGGCACCGCTTCGAGGTCGACTTCGATAGCTATCTCGACGCGGGCCTGTTCCTCGATCATCGGCCCATGCGCGCTTCGGTGGCAGAGACCATCGCGCAGCGCGCCGGGGTCGGGGCCGGCGCACGCTTCCTGAACCTCTTTGCGTACACCGGCAGCTTTACCGTGCATGCCGCGCGGGCCGGCTCGAGCCGTTCGACCACGGTCGACCTTTCCAACACCTACCAGGCATGGACGGCGCGCAACTTCGCACTCAACGGTATCGACAGCGGCCGGCACACGCTGGTGCGCGCCGACGTGCTGGCATGGCTCGTAGAGGCGGCGGCCGCCCGCGAGCGCTATGACGTGATCGTCCTCGACCCACCCTCTTTCTCGAACTCGAAGAAGATGCAGGGCGTGCTGGACGTACAGCGCGACCATGTTCGTCTGGTGAGCCAGTGCCACCAATTGCTGACCGACGGGGGAGAGTTGTTTTTTTCGACCAACCTGCGTTCGTTTGCGATCGACCCGCAACTTGCGCAGCAGCTCTCGCTGCGCGAGATCACCCACCAGAGCGTGCCGGAGGACTTCCGGCGCCCCGGCAGGCCGGGACCGCACCGCGCCTGGCACGCCGAACGGCGGCAATGATCCGTTAGCGGGGGCGCGTTGCCGGTGCTGGTGCGCCAGCCGCGCGCAAGCAGCGGGGAAAGCGCGGGTGCTGCGTCCTGGCAGCCCGCATTTCAGGATTGCGTCACAGGAGTTCTGCGCAGGCACTCGCAGGATCTGGAACCAGGCGCGCTTCCGCCCGGTCCTGCAACGGCACGCAGGCCGCCACCTTGCCGGGTGGCACGGGTTCGGGCCTGGCCTCATTGCACAATAGCGGACCCGCGGCCACCAGGGCTCGACGGGTGGCCACGGCGCCTGCCGACTGTGCATCTTCATGCTGTTCGATCCAGTGCACCCAGTAGAGCCCGGGCTCGCGCGGCAACTCGAACAACACGCGCTCCGAGGAGCGTGCTTCAGCGGCCGGCAAAGGCTCCATGCGGTAGGCGATGCGCGTGGGCGTGGCGGGCAGGCGCTGCCACTGGTCGCGCGCGCTCTGGTAACGGCAGACCATCCTCACCTGCGCAAGAACCGGCCGGCCGTGGCGGGCAAGCCACGCCTCGTCGATGCGCAGTGACGCAAAGCCCGAGCCTGCGGCGAGCCGGACAGCGATGGCACCCGGCTCAGGCGGTGCGGTGCCCGAGGTGCCGCCCGCTGAGGCCGCAACGGGATCCGCGGCCACCGACCCGGCCGCGGCCCGATCCGCGCCAGGCCCCTGCGGCGAGCAGCCTGCCCAGAATAGCGGCAGCAGCGCGCTGCCGAGGACAAACGCACATTTCATCCGGCCCGAACCAGTGGAACGCCAGCCTGAGCAAACCACTTATTTCAATGCCGGATTAAAATGCATTGAAAAAACATGCCAACAATAGACTTTTTTATAAATTTCGCTGAATTTATGCGCAGTGCCCTATTCCGGCTTGAGACCTGCAATCTTTATCGCGCGCGCGTACACGGCAAAACCGCTCTTGATCTGTGCCGCAAATTCAGCGGGGGAATTGCCGATGATGCCCAGCGCCAGGTCGTCGAAGCTCGCACGCACATCCGGCGCCGCCATGGCCTTCACCACCGACGCCTGCAAACGGCTGATCACGGGCCCCGGAGTGCCGGCGGGCGCGAGATAGCCGAACCACGACGGCGGCTTCTCGAAGCCCGGCAGGGCCTCGCCCACGGTGGCCGTGTCGGGCATGCGCGCGAAGCGGTTTTTCTCGAGGATGCCCAGCAACCGGGCCTTGCCCGCGCGCACCTGCGGCAGGGTGTTGGAGACCGCCGCGTAGGTGAGCTGCACTTCGCCGGCAACCACCGCCATCACCGCCGGGGGCACCGATTTGTAGGGCACATGGACGAGGTCGGTTCCCGCGGCGCTGTTGAACAATTCACCCACCATGTGGAACACCGAGCCCACACCGGAACTGGCATAGGACACCTTGCCGGGATTCTTCTTGATCCATTCGACCAGTTCCTTCACGTTGTTCGCCGGAACCGAGGGGTGCACGATGAGCGAGGTGAACGGCTCCACCGCGGCGGTCACCGGCGCGAAATCCTTCAGTGAGTTGTAGGGAATATCCTTGGTGAGCAGCATCGCCGTGATGATCATGCTGGGGGTGGCCATCAGCACCGTATAGCCATCCGGGTTGGCGCGCGCCACCGCGGCGCTGCCGATGATGCCGTTGCCGCCGGACTGGTTCTCAATGACGATTGCCTGGCCCATGTCATCCTGCATTTTCGGTCCGAGCGCGCGCGCGACGTAATCGACACCCGGCCCCGGGGACACGGCGACGACGATGCGCACCGCCTTGGTAGGATAAGACTGCGCCAGGGCGCCCTCGGCCAGTCCCAGGCCGGCCACCAGGGCAATGCACAGCGGTAAAGACGTTTTCATGGTGTTCACTCCTTGTCAAGAACCGTAACCTTACTCGGGAGCCGGCATCCGGTCCAATCGGGAATACCGGCACGGGGGCGAAAACACACGCTGGCATTGTGCAGCGGACACCGCGCGGCATTTTTTTTGGCTATGATGGCCTTCACCCACGAACAGGAGGCACCATGGATTCGACCCGCAGGGGACTGGCATTGCGCGCGATTGTGACGACCCTGGCCACGGCGAGTCTGGCGGCTTCTTGCGCGGTTTTCGCGCAGGCCTATCCCACCAAGCCGGTGCGCATCATCATTCCCCATCCGGTCGGCGGCCCCGGCGACATTCCGCCGCGCGGCTTTGCGGCGGGGCTCACGCAGGTGATGGGCCAGGCCTTCGTGGTGGAGAACCGCGACGGCGCCGACGGCGTCATCGGCGCGGACGCCTGCGCCAAAGCGGCGCCGGACGGCTACAACATCTGCTCCATGAGCAACGGCGTGACCATCGTCAATTCGGTGGTGCGGCCCAAGCTTTCCTACGACCCGTTCAAGGATTTCGTCGGCATCGTGCAGACCGGCACGCTCTATTCCATGATCATGGCCACGCCTTCGGTGCCGGCCAACAGCATGGCCGAGGTGCTGGCGCTGCTCAGAGCCAAGCCCGAGTCGCTGACGCTGGGTACTTACGGCGCCATCAACATGGCGGCGATGATGGGGCAGTTCGCCAAATCGCGACTGGGCGCGGCCTTCTATCCCATTCCCTACAAGAGCGCCAGCCAGGCGCTCAACGCGGCCCTGGCCGGCGACGTTCAGGTTGTCGGCTTCGCTCTCGGGGCCGCGGCAACGCACGTCAAAGCCGGAAAAATGAAAGCGCTGGCGATCAATTCGGACAAGCGCCTGCCCGCCTTCCCCAACGTGCCCACGCTCAAGGAAACCGGCATCGATGTGAACTACCGCAGCTGGTTTGCCTTCTTTGCCCCGGCGGCGATCCCGCGCGACATCGTGCGGCGCTTGAATACCGAAGTGGCGAAAATGATCGCCGACCCGGGCTTCAAGGCGAAGTTCCTCACCTCGCAGGGGCTGGAAACCGACTTTCCCACCGGCGCCTCGCCGGAGGAATTCGCCAAGTTTCTGATCGAGGAGCGCGACGACTTCACCCGCCTGGTCAAGGTGGCCAATATTCCGATACAGAATAATTAGTCCGGCGACCCACGGGGTCGCACACAGCCCACCGCATCCGGGAGAGATCGCATCAATCAGCAACGCCGCGCAGCGCGGCTCGTCTTTGCCATCGCAGTGCTTTGCACCGCGCTGTTCGGCGGCGGCAGCAGCGCCCAGAGCGTCACCCAGGCACCGGGATCGGGCACGCCGAAGCTGGTGGTGCTGTTTGTCATCGACGGCCTGCCGCAACGCCAGGTGAGCGAATACAGCGACCAGTTCGGCCGCGACGGGCTGCGCCGGTTTCTGGATCGCGGCGCCTGGTTTTCCGAGGCGTATTACGGGCATTCGCATACCGTCACCGCCGCCGGCCACGCCACCGTGCTCACCGGCGCCTATCCGCACCGCAGCGGCATCATCGGCAATGACTGGCGCGATCCGGCAACCGGCGCCGAGGTCTATAACAGCGGCGACGCGGCCTACGTCTATCTGGACAACCGCACCGCGAAAATGTCGGGCACCAGCCCGCGCAACCTCCAAGTCGAAACCCTGGGCGACGTGCTGCGCCGCGCCGATCCGCGCGCCAGGGTGATCGGCATCTCCGCCAAGGACCGTGGCGCCATCCTCCCCGCGGGCAAGTCCGGCACCGCTTACATGTACATGTGGGACAGCGGCCAGTTCGCCTCCAGCACTTATTACATGAGCGAGCACCCGGCCTGGGTCAAGGCATTCAACGCACGCCGGCCGGCCGATCTTTATTTCAAGACGGCCTGGTCGCCGCTGCGGCCCGAGGCGGCCTATGCGCGATCGCTGCCGGACGACCGGCCCTGGTATGGCCCTGGCGGCAGCCTGCCCAAGACCTTCGGCGCGAACATGCAGAAGCCGGGCGCGGATTTTTACGCCTCCCTGCTGCCCAGCCCCTTCATGGACGAGTTGACGCTGGACTTTGCGCGCGCGGCACTCAGCGGCGAGAGCCTGGGGGCGGATGCAGTCACCGATATTCTTTCAGTGAGCCTGTCGGCGCACGATTACATCAACCATGCCTATGGCGCCGAGTCGCGCCTGTCGCACGACCACCTGCTGCGCCTGGACCGGATGCTGGAGGCGTTTTTCCACGATCTCGACGCACGGGTGGGAAAGGACAACTATCTCGCGGTGCTCACCGCGGATCATGGCTTCACCCCGGTTCCCGCACACAGCCGCTCGCTGGGACGCAACGCCGGCCAGCAGAACGTCAGTGAAACACTGGCGCGGCTGAATGCCGGCCTTGCCGCGCAATTCGGCGCCGGGCGCTGGGTGCGGGGCTGGTCGGCCGACGGCATACTGCTCGACTCGACCCTGATCGATGCGCGAGTTGCCGATCGCCGCACGTTTGACGCCGAGGCGCGCCGGCTGCTGCTCGCCGAACCTGGCATCGTGGCCGCGTTCAGCCGCGCCGAGATCCAGGGCAATACTCTGCCGCCGGATACGCCGTTTCTCATGGCGGTGCGCAACACCTGGCACGCGGAGAGATCCGCCGACATTCAGCTGGTAGTCAGGCCGTATTGGTTGTTTGGCGCCTCGCAATCCACCGGCACGACGCACGGCTCGCCGCATGAATACGACACCCACGTGCCGTTGCTCCTGTACGGTCCGCGCTGGATCGGCGCCGGCCGCGTCGATACCCGCGTGGAGATCGTGGACCTCGCTCCGACGCTGGCAAAACTGCTGGGCAGCGCCGCGCCAGCCGCAGCGGAAGGTCGGCCACTGCCCTTGCCGGCGATCCGATAATTGTTATTTCGGCGTTGTTTGCGTGGCTAACGTTGTCCGCATTGTTCACCACAACTATGGTCGTGATGCGCGAAATCACCAGAGCCTTGGATGATCGGAAATTGCGCGGCCACTGCAAAGTCACAGCAGGCGGTAACGCAGTGACCGAGGATTTGCACACCCGATTGGCGCCGACGGCTTTGCGCCCGGCGCCATCGAAACATTGGCATTGGTGATGCGGCTTGTTGCCCGACCGCCAGACAGGGAAGTACTCTGATGCGGGGCACCCCCCCGTAGTACCCGTTTGAGCCCGACTGACCGACTATGGGACCAGCAGTCGGGTTAATTCCGAAATATCGTCCAGTTCTTCGAGTCTGTTTAACGTTCGAAGCAACTCATCTATTTGGCTCTGCTTCATCCCCAGATGGGTGGCCATCCATGTCAGCTTATCGATGTGATCCTGTTCCGTGAATGGGTTCGCCGGATCTCCCTTGGGGTGGTCCACATGCTTTTCGAAGTGGATGCCGCTTTTCGTGATTATCTCCACGGTCGCACAAGCTGTGTACGACTCAAGAAATTTCTCCGAGGCTTCAGGGTCTTCCTGGATTGTTACCTTGTGCTGAAATGCGCGGAACGCCGGATTCTTGATCGTTTCGTCGCTGTACCAGTTGGCACGGGTCTGCCTCATCAGTGCCATTGTAACAACGTACGGAATGCTGAATTCCGCCTGGATAATGTTATCCGGCTCATAGATCTGAAAGTGGTCCACCAGATGTTTGCGTCCTTTCACAATGATCCGGTCCACGTCGTCCGCGTTGATCCGGTTTTCGGAGACGAGCGCCACAGAGGCGTCTATAGCCGAAGACGTGTAGCGGCAAGCGGGATAAAACTTGAAGCCATTTCCCAATACGCCGTATTTCTGCTTGCCCAGATCCCTGGTCAGTTTTGAAGGATCGTAACGATCGGAGCCAACGATCAGTTCGTAACCCCTTCCTCCATCAAGCACTTGCCGGTCACCACGACATCCATTCTTCGCAAGGAACGCAGAATGTATCCCCGGGATGAACGAGTCGCCACAGGTTACTTTCATCCACGGAGGCATACCCCTTTTCTTTCGATCCGGATAGGTCACGCGGGTAGCACGAGCGAAACCCGTGAGACCGAGCGCGTCCGCCATCTGTTCCCCATTTAGGCCGAGCAGTTTGCCCGCCACAACCGTAACTCCAAACGGAGTTCCGCAATCCGGCTTTTCAAAGGTTGTGGAATAGGCCTCGCGTGATGGGTCCAGGGCATCCCTGATTCGCACGATGGCCTCATACCCTTGGACTACCGCGCTGATGATCTCCTTGCCCGAAGAATGGAGACGCTCGCCCAGTGCAAGGGCTACGGGGAACACTACTACCGTCAAGTGGCCTACCTTTATGTAGGCGTCATCGTAATCGAGTATGTTCGCCAGGAGCCGATTGACCTGGGCTGCATGGATGAAGGAAAGCTTCGTTCCGTCACCGAATACGGTCGCCTCGGGCACGCTGCCTATCTCTTTCATTGTCGCGATAAGCAGATCCGCATCCCGTGTCTTACGCCCGCCCAAGCCGCAGGAGACCAAATCCATAATGCAACGCTTGGCGTAACTGACGACGTGGGAAGGCAGGTCTTCAAACTTTCCATTTGCCACGTGGTTGGCGAACGTTTCTGTATGGCTCAGCATGATGCCCCCTGAAGGATTTATATTGCTTGTCCCGATTTCGACTGCTGCTCCGATCGATCATCTTCAATTTCAGCGGACCCACCTCCATGTGCGGCCCTTTCCGTAGCGGTTACCGACACGGATCCTCCATCTGAAGGAAGCCACTGGCCTTGCTAAGCGCGTAGTCAACAACAGTGAGGATAAGACCTGCTACTTCAGCTTAGATTGAACTAATGCCATGACTCCGACCCACGCCGAACGGCGTAGCTCAGCCATGGAATCGAATCCCCAATCGCAGGGCGTAGAACCCAATACGGTCGCGGATTGGGCAAGACAGGTTGGGTGGTTCCGTTGCAGCAACCTGCGCAGCAATGAGATCGGCCCCTTGCGGACTGATTACTCGACCTTGATGTTGGCGCGCTTGATGACCTCGGAAAAATCAACCGTCTTGCGCTTGATGAACGCTGTGGTAGCGGACGCATCCAGATAGGCCGGCTGTTGTCCTATATCCTGAAACCTCTTTTGCAGATCGGAATTTGCGATGGCGGCCCCAACCAAACTGGAGATCCTTGCCACGACTTCAGCCGGCACCTTGGCGGGTCCGGACAGCGCCATCCAGGACTCATCGTCCAACCCAGGATACAACTCCGCGACCGTCTGCAGCGTCGGAAAATCCTTCTGACGCTCGGGCGAAGTCACTGCCAGGACGCGAAGTGAGCCTTTCTT
>CAIOLO010000152.1 GCA_903859155.1 uncultured beta proteobacterium | reverse complement strand
CGGGTGGAACCAGAAATGAAAATACTGCTCGTCGAGCGGGCAGTCGATGATCTCGTGGAATTTCTGGCCGACGAAGAACCACGGAATCTGTTTCGGATAGCCCGGATAGACCGCGCGCACCACCGGCGAACTGGGGCCGTCGGCGCCGATCACCTGGCGCGCCCGGTACTCGACCGGCTCGCCGTTCCTGATGGCGCGCACCAGAACGTGGTCGCCCTTGTCCTCAAGCCCGGCGAAGGAGGTCCGGTCGTGTACCTCGGCGCCGCTGCGCTGGATCGCCCAATGGTCGGAATACTTGCGGTGCAGATGCGGCGTGCTGCCGCCGAAGAAGTCCATGGGCATGGACACCATGCTGGGAAAATGGAAAGTCACGCCGCGGCACGAGGTCGGCTCGTGCAGGGTCTCGCGCGGCAACGGGCCGAAATTTTCCAGCAGGAAGCGGTGCCCGCGCGGCGAGAGGATTCCGCTGCAGATCTTGTGCCGCGGCAATTCCTTGCGTTCGAGAACGAGGGTCTCCTGCCCGGCATCCACCAGCCGCTTGGCGGCAGCGGCGGCCGCCAGGCTGGCGCCGACGATGATTACATCAACCGAACGCATGTCGAAACTTCTTCATCATCTCGGGATCTTCCCCCAATTCGGCAAGGTACACAACAGGCAGGTCGCAGACGCGCCCGAAGGCGGCGCGGTCAGCCAGGCTTTCGACGACGATGCGGGCCGGCGTGCGCCCCTGCAGCAGCCATCTGGCCTGCACATCGTCGTCGGCGACACCCCGAAGAACGTCCCTTTTGGGGACAAGGCCGAGTCGATGCTCCAGCCCCGACGATGACGCCGGAATCGCGATGCGCTGCAAATCGAGGCTGAGGCTGCAGCCGGTTTCGCGCTGCAGCCGGTCATAGTAGCCGACCATGCGCTCGTAGTCGCCATGAAAGGCGCGCGGCTCGATCACATAGAGATCGGAAGGCGCAAGATTGCTGCGTACCGCCGCCCGGGTGCTCAAGGCCGGCCCCAGGCCCATGCGCTGCGATCCTGGCAGCCAGCGGCGCAATTGGCGCAGCAGCAGGCCGTCGGCAGCAACGATGCTGTGGCCGCGCAACGAGTCCAGGAAGGCGTGCAGGCGTTGTTGCGGAATCTCGACGCCGACCTCGATGGCCAGCGCGATGTCGTCGCCATCGTCGTCAAAGACGGCTATCCCGAGCAGGGCCTGCACCTGCGCCATCAAGGCGGGGTCGGAGCGCAAGACAGGCCCCGGCAAGAGCACGGGGACGGAGCGCGACGCCACCGGAGCCGTTGCCGGCGCGCCCTGTTGCAGTCTGGCGTGAAGCTCGTCCAGCAGCGCCGGACGCGGCGAATCCGACGGCAGTGCGTTTGCCAGGCGCCGCCGCAAGTCCATGATCATGCCGGACAGGTCGATGCGCTCGGGACAGACCGGATCGCAGGCGCCGCACAGCGAGCAGGCGGCGATCGGCGCCGCCAGTTCGGACGCCGTCGCGCCGCACTGCAGGGCCTTGGCCAACCCCTCCGGTGTGAATACCGGGTCGTGACTGCTGCGCCACATGGGGCATACCAGCAGGCAAAGGCTGCAGCCGCTGCAGGCCGAGTAGTCGCGAGGCGCGGCCGGCACTTTGGCAAGGAAGGCAGGCATCAGAAAATCACGTCGCGGTTGAGAATCATGGCCGGATCGGCGCGGCGTTTCATGGCCAGATGCCGCTCCACCAGTTCGTCGCCGAAGACGCGCCGGATATAGCCTTTCATCATGCCGCCGAAGCGGTAATAGCTGCCGCCCAGGTCGAGGCCGATATCGTAGATCGCGTTCTTGAAGGCCTGGAAATGGTCGCGGCTGTATACGCCGCCTTCGATCATCGGCTCGAATTCGCAGCCGTAGACCCAGCCCTCCGCGCCTGGCGGGATGCAGGACATTTCGTAGTGCGGCCGGTGCTCCGGCCGCAGCCTGATGCCGACGCAATACAGCGTGTAATGCGAAAAGTATTTGCGGCAAACCGCGTTGCCGCGTTCGACGGCCTCGACGAAGCGGTCGGCCGGCATCGCCAGATCGGGAATCACCATGTTGCGCGAACCCCAGTGTTTCCATACTGCACGCGAGAACACCACCGTGCGGTCGTGCATCTTGCCGTCCCGCATGTATTCGGCGCGCCGGAATTCGGGAAACACCGCGCGCTTGCGTTGCAGCAGGTACAGGGCCTCACGCAGTTTCCATGGGCGCAGGGCGTAGTGTCCGGCCATGCACAGGCCGAAGCCGAGTTCGCCATGGCCGCGCAGGCGCGACTTCCAGTTCGCACGGAATGCCGCTTCGCGCTCCGCGGAATCGAAAGCCACCAGCAGGTTCACCGCGCAATCCATGATGGTGAGGATGCCGGAGTAATCGCTGGCGTCGTTGCGGTCGAGCATCTGCAGGTCCTCGATCGCGGTACGCAACGAGGAATAGTAGAAGTAGTGCATGGCGAGCGGCGTGTAGGGGCGCAGCCGCAGCGTCGCCTCGGTGATGATGCCGAACTGGCCGTAACCCAGGATCACGCGCTGGAACAATTCCGGATTCTCGTCGTCCGAACACTCGACGACGTCGCCGGTCGGCGTCACCACCTGCAACGACAGGGCCTGGTCGGCGCTGCAGCCGAGCCGCGCCGAATTCACGTCGATGCCGCCGACGCCCAGCGTGCCGCCGACCGAGGAGGTCAGGTTGAGCGGCGCCGAAAGGTAATCCAGATTCTTGCGGCGCAGTTCCTCGGCCAGGCTGTGCCAGTAGATGCCCGCCTCGGTGCGCACCGTCAGCGCCGCCGCATCGATCGCCAGCACCCGGCTCATGCCGGTCATGTCGAGCAGCACGCCGCCGAAGGCCACCGATTCGCCTTCGGTGGTCAGCCCCCCGCCGCGCACCGTGACCGGCACGCGGTGGGCCTGCGCGGCCTTCAGCAGCAGCGCGATCTGCCCGGCACTGCGCGCCAGCACCACGCCATGCGGCAAGCCGCAGGCCGTGCCGCCGGCATCGGTGAGATACACGCCGCATGCCGCAGCGCCCTCGGCAAGGTCAAGCCCGGCCGCACGCAGCGTCGCAACAAACGGCTCCCATCCGGCGCCGTTCCAGCGCGCGGGGTTGGTCTGCTGGCGTTTGATGCCCTGCAAGGCATCGGGGGCAACCGGGCAGGGGCCTACGGTGCCGGGTTCGACGGGTGGAATGTTCAACAAAATAGTCCGCTTGGATGCAGGCGACGAATAATACCCCGGGAAGAAAAAACGCCTCATCTGGAAACAATCCAGCCAAGGCGTTTCGTCGCAACTGAAACTATTGAGAGTCAGCGACCTGCACTAATCTGTTGGCGTGGACACAGTCTAGCGCGAAACTGTCTCAGCAAAAAATTCCCGGTAACAGGGAAAAATACAGGGAATTTCAGCAAGCAAGGCGGCCTTCTACAGAGGGAGATTCCCCGAAAACGGCTCCAGTATAGGAGATTCAGAGACTCTCCGACGAGAAACCGGAAAATGGAACAGGGAATCAAAATCCCCCTGACAGGGAATTCCGGGCCCGTATCAGGGCGGGCAGAACCTCGTAACCGTGTCCGCTTTCTGGCAACAAGTCCAAGACAAACATTTTTGGCTTTGCTTCAAACTGAGACGGATATCAGACTACCTCAGTTGGCCATGACCGGCCGCTGACACCACATCCTTCGCTCTACGGAAATGAAACCACAGTATCACTGTTTTACTGTTATTTCCATTAGAATGGGGCTCGTGTAGACTATCGATAGTTATCAATTTAAATTAATTCGCTCTCCGGCTTTATTGCGCCTGGACTGAACCGAGCACAAATTTCCTCAACTGTCTTTGGAACCGGGGGGCCGTCAGTTCCATCTCCTGACAATGAATGTTTCCACGATTTAACCGCACGGCAGTGAATTAAAACAACGAACAGAGCTGCTGTTTCAGCATACGAAATTTACAAAAGGGGTTGCTGGTGTTTAACAACATGAAAATCAGTACGCGCTTGGTGATTTTACAAGCCACCATGCTCTCAGGCTTGGCGATAATCGGCGCGATGGGCTTGTACGCTTCCGGCAAGATGGAAAGCGCGTTGGCAACGACATTCGACAAAAAATTGATACCTATTGTGCAATTGAACGCCATTGCCAATGCAAATATGAGCAACCGACTGAGCATTTCCTATGCGATTTCTCAGCCCCAGAATATGGCCGAATATATTCAGGCAATAGTAAAGAACAAGACCGCAATCGACAAACAGTGGGAAGGTTTCATGACCTCGCTGACCGACGAGGAAGACCAAAAACTGGCTGCGAAATTTGCTGAAGTGCGCGGGCGCTTTGTCGAAGAAGGTCTCAAACCGTGCTTGGCCGCGATGCGCGCCAATGATATTGGCGAGATCAAGCGGATACAGGTGGAACGTATAACCCCCCTGGAAGCCCCGCTGTTTGCTGCGCTGGATGCGTTGATCGAGATGGAAAGACGCGATACCGAAATATTGCATGAAGAATCATCCGCCACCTACAAGAACATGCGCACGCTTGCCATCGCATTGATTCTGCTTTGTTCGGCATTCGGTGGTGCAATGGGATTTTTCATCATACGGGGCATCAATCGCTCCGTTGGTGAGTTGCGCGCGGTGATGGTGAGGATGTCGGTAAATGGGGATTTGACAACGCGTGCCAAAATGTTTGCGCCGGATGAAATTGGTCAGACAGTGATGGCCTTTAACGGCTTGATCGACGGCTTCGCCAATCTCATCCGGCAAATACTCATCCACGCCGCGACGGTATCCACCACCGCAGGGGAGCAGTCGGCATCCTCGGCACAAATCGCACAAAGCTCGCAGGCGCAAAGCGAAGCAACCGCTTCTACTGCTGCGGCGGTAGAACAAATCACTGTCAGCATCAGCTCTGTCGCCGCCAACACCGAGGATGTACGCAAACTGTCTGAAAAGAGCCTGAACCAAACCCGACAAGGCAATACGAATATGGCTGAGATGCTTGGTGAAATTCAAAGTGTGCAAGAGGCGGTCAATCAGATCGCCGATTCCGTGAAGGAATTTACCGAGAGCACCCGCACCATTGCAGGCATGACCAATCAAGTCAAGGAAATCGCTGATCAGACCAATTTGCTGGCGTTAAATGCTGCGATCGAAGCGGCGCGAGCAGGGGAGCAGGGGCGCGGTTTTGCGGTCGTGGCTGACGAAGTGCGCAAGCTGGCGGAAAAGTCCGCACGCTCTGCCAATGAGATTGACAGTGTGACCAATTTGCTGAACCAGAAATCCACCCACGCCGAAGCCAAGGTACAAGCAGGCTTGAGTTCTCTGAAGGCAACGCTGGAGCATATTGAAAGCGTATCGGCCGTGTTGGCCGAAGCAGGCAATGCCGTGGCGCAATCCAGCCATGGCGTGAGCGACATTGCCGCATCCGTGGTTGAACAAAGCATAGCGAGCGCAGAAATTGCACGCAACGTGGAAAAGATAGCTCAGATGTCCGAGGAAAATCACGCGGCAGTGGAATCGAGCGCACAAGGCATAGTTCGTCTGGAGAAGCTGGCCAGCGAATTGCAGGCTGCGGCGAGTCGATTTAGGGTTTAAAAATAGCCCGCCACAAATTGACGCTGCGCGATCATCCTGGATTTGTCATGGTGGCGTGAGGATCGAATAGGACGGCGATTTCGGCCGACTTTCATCACGCCAGCTTGAATCGTCCGGCCGAGTCCTTGAGTCGCATGGCCAATTGCTGCAAATTCCCGGCAGCTTCCGAGACCTCTCTGACGGCTGTTGAGTTTTCCTCGGCCATTTGAGAGATATCTTCCATACTCTTCGCGATATCGTTGCTCGCTACCGTCTGTTCCTTTACCGACGAGGCAATCGCATCCATATCCTGGTTTGCCAGCGTAACCGAGCGTGTCGCGTCCACCAGCATGCTTGAGACCGCCTTGGCCAATTCGTGGCTTTCGAGCAAGGCCTGTTGTCCATCCTGAATGGCATCGGCTGCCACAGATGATTGCTCAGCCAACAGCAGCGTGATTTTATCTATTTCGCCAACCGTCTTGGTAGAGGTTTCCGCGAGTTTTCTAACCTCATCAGCCACCACCGCGAAGCCGCGCCCCATCTCCCCGGCGCGTGCCGCCTCGATTGCCGCGTTCAGGGCAAGGAGGTTGGTTTGGTTGGCAATTTCACGCACTCGATGCGTCATGCCGGAAATGGATTGGGCGCTGTCCACGAACTCGCCAACCGTCGTCGATATCTTTCCCACCGCGCTTTCCACAAGACTGATAAGCCCAATCAGTTCCAGTAGTTTCTGGTCGGCCCTCAGGGTGTTGGCGTGCGCCTTTGCCGCAAGTTGCCGGCTCTGCTCCGCGGAATCCGCTACTGATGAAATACTCACCGCCATTTCCTCCACGGCCGCTGCAACGCCCGCCGCGGAGTCACGCTGGCTGTTGCTGCCGTCCGCCACTCGTTCGGATGTTGAGGACAGTTGGCTGGATGCAGAAGAAAGTACTTCCGTGGAGTGATTGATGTCGCCCAGGATTCTATCCAGGCTGGTGCGGACCATTTCCGCACTGGCTGCGATTTCGCCCAACTCATCCTTTGAACCCAGTATCAGCGGTACCGAGAAATCACATTCAGCCAAACGGCCCAGGCCCTGCAAGAGCTGCTGTGTGGGATTATGGATAGTGATCTGTATCATCCACAGAACGCCGGCAAACGAGATAGTTATTGCCACGACTGCCAGAACCACGGCGGTTGAGATGGCATTGAGGCTTCGATCACTGGCCCCCTTTGATTCTTCATTGGCAGTTCTTAGCACCTGGGCAACTGCATCGCTCAGCAAGTCGGTCGGTGCGCGATCCACCCCCTTCACCGCAGCATCTCCCACCCTGCTATCAAACTTGCTGCTCTTGAAGGCCTCCAGGCCTTTGCTGTAACTATCCCCCATTGCTCTGTGTGCCTTGACGAAGTTGTCCATCAGTTCGTTGGCCTTTGGGTTCGCAGAGCGGGCGCGTATGCGCGCTATTTGCGCCTGCACATCCTGTTCTTTGTTTTTGAATCCAGCCCAATACTTCTCCAGGGAGGCCGGATCAGCTCCACGCAGAAGGGTATTTTTCCATTCCTGCACCTGCTGTGAAATCGCGGGTGCTTAGGGCCAGTCATTTGCGGCCAGATGAGGCCATTTTGGCATGACGTTTTCTGGTCTTGGACGGGTTTGTTTTTATCTGCTTTATCGGGTTTTTGCAAGCACTGGAAATAACTGCTGAGCAGG
>CAIOLO010000151.1 GCA_903859155.1 uncultured beta proteobacterium | reverse complement strand
CGATGATCCGCGAATCCCAGCGCCCGTGCCGTCAGTTCGCGGCTTGCCGTGAGATTGCAGACCACGCCGATCCGCGATTGCCTGCCATCAGCGAGCAGCGGGCGCTCGATATGAATAACCGGATAGCGTCCGGCTGCCTCCAGGGCATGCTGCAGCGCCGTGATTTCCCTCACCACCGACAAGGGTTCGCTGGGGCGATAAACCGCTGCGCCTGCGCTTTGCAGAAAGGATCTCAGATCAATCATATTGAAATTTCCGCAGCACAGCGCCTCGCTCCCGGAAATGCGGCAACGTCCGCGCGCCGCCCCGGGAGGATCCGGTTCCTGAGAACATCGACCAGATTTTCTTCATTTCTCAGCCGCGCTTTAAAAGTAATAGACATTCGGACAAGTCCCCATTTCCGGCAACAACGTCCTGACATTCTTGCGGCTGATCAGTTCATTGAGGGGCTTCTCCCCCTCGTCCAGTTTGCCGAAAATCCGCGCGCCTGTCGGGCAAGTCTCCACGCAAGCCGGCTGCCTGCCTGCATCCACCCGGTGGTAACAGAAATCGCACTTCACCGGAACCCCCGTTGGCGGCTTCCGGACTGCGGGATTTTCGTACTCCGCGCCGCCCTCCGGATTGGCGGTGCGATTGTCTTTCACACAAAACCGCGGGTCGTAAGGGCAGGCCTGGATGCATGCGCCGCAGCCGATGCAGGTTTCCCAGTCGATCAGCACGATACCATCCTCACGCTTGAAGGTTGCCTTGGTCGGGCAAACGGGAACGCATGGCGGATTCTCGCAATGGTTGCACAATACCGGGTAGAAAACCCGGTTCGCATTGGGATACTGCCCCATTTCCTTCTCGATGATCACCGTCAACAGGATACCCTTGGGTCCGTTATGCTCGACCTTGCAGGCCACCACACAGGCGTTGCAGCCGTTGCAGCGCGAAAGGTCGATTGCCATGCCGTAACGACTCATCGCCCTCTCCTTTCGGTCGCGGCACCCAGCCTGGTAATTTTCACGCGTGCACAGGTATCGATCTGGCCGGTGATGACATCGATGCGGGAGGTGTCAGGCGTGGGCAGCAGATTGTTGAAACCCACACCCTTGCCGCTGGATATCTTTTTTCTCGCCGCCCAGTGTCCGAAAATCCCGGGGATGCCTATGCATTCCGGATGGATCAGCTCGGTGACCTTGAGCGTGCCCTCCTCCCTTCCGTGCCGCGACTCGATGGCGACGCGATCGCCGTCGGCGAGCCCTTTTGCGGCTGCCGTGCGCCGGTTGATCATTACGTTATACGCATACGGGTTGGCAACCGAGATCTCGTCGATCCAGAGATTCTCCCCGGAGATCGAGTGATTCTGGAACGGCACCTTGAAATTGACGATCAGCAGATCGTATTCACCGTCTGGACGCAGCGCCTCACAGGGAAAGAAGCTCAATAGCGGCGCATACGGCGTCACGTCCCAGTCCAGCCCCAGTTTCTTGATCAACTCGCTTACCTGAATTCCCGCGCCTATCATGTGTTCGAAGTAGATTGGAACACGGGCATCCATAAACGGCTTCGGGTAGGCCTCCGCCAGCGTCTTTGGACGCGTGATGAAACACGCCGACTCGGTGATGTTGTCAGCCTTGAAATCACTTCCGAGGATGGTCCGGGCCTGCCGCTCGGCGATATCCTTGACCGAATATCGGCGCCCGGGCTCCAACCGATGCGCCGGCGCAATCCCCCAGCTTGCATTGCCGATTTCGTAGAGCTTCTCCAGTATTCCCAGGCGCTCGGCGAGATCCAGGTAAACCTCGGTCCAGGGTTTGATGCCCTCGGGTGCTTGCAGCGCCGGCTGGCGCATCAACCAGAACCAGTCGCCCGGCCCCGGCGTAATAAACGCATAGGGATCGTTGGCGGGAAACAGGTCCCAGCGCTCGTAGTCGTGCGCATCGGGGAGCACGATATCGGCGAATTCGACGGTTTCGTCGATGCGATCGGCAAACGATACCTGGAAGGGAATGCTGCGCAGTGTCGCCGCCATCGCCGCGGCACTGTGGCTGTTCATCATCAGGTTGGTGCGGCAATGCAGCAGCGCCTTTGCCCGGTAGGGGATGCCGAATCGCTCTGCCTCGTTGATGCCCAGCGGGTATAGACCGCGGGTGAACAGCGAAGTGGGAAACAACTCGTGCAGATCAAACGTGGTCGGGACACTTGCGCGGGACGGGGGATAGGGGCGGCTGTACTTGGTGATGAACTCCGCCGGAACCAGCATGCCATCGGCGTCTTTCTGCACGTTCCAGAAAGGACCGACCGGATTGACGCCTCGCTGCCCGCCCGGAACGTCGAGGTTGCCCACCAGCAGGTTGAGCATGTGGATGGCAAGCATGCTGTGAAATCCGCCCTTGTGCGCCCCGGAACCCCGCTTGAAATGAATTGCCGCGGGCCGGAAAGGCAGAGAGTGCCCCTCAATCTCGATGGTGCTGCCGATCCTGGCCGCTTCGCTGAATTCGTTTGCCAGCCGTCTTATGGTCGCAACCGGTACCGTGCACGCTTCGGCCATCTCCTCGACCGAGATCTTTTCCAGATGTGCCTTGAGCAACTGGAACGCAGGCCGCACCACGGCGCCGCCATGCACATAAGTGCCTTCGATGGCAAGGTCGCCGGGATCGGGGGCATCGAATACCCTGGCGCAGCCTGCGCCGGTGTCCCATACCATCGGCTTGCCGCTTGCCGCATCACGCAGGTACAGGCCGTCATCGCGTACCAGATAGGGCGCATTGCTGCTCTTTTTG
The DNA here is from genome assembly GCA_903859155.1 of uncultured beta proteobacterium. GTDB lineage: Bacteria > Pseudomonadota > Gammaproteobacteria > Burkholderiales > SG8-39 > 2-02-FULL-62-17. Next base: position 19,628 of record CAIOLO010000151.1, on the reverse strand, counting down.
ACGAACGGAACATCCACCCTGCCAAGCTCGATCACCATGACCTTGAGCAGGGCCAGCGCCAGTGCACCGTCGGTCCCGGGACGGATCGGCACCCACTCGTCCGCCTTTGCTGCCGTATTGGTGCAGAACGGATCGATGACCACCAGCCTCGCCCCTCGTGCGCGCGCATCGGCCATCTTTTGCGCGGCGTGCAGCGGGATGGTCTCGGCGAGGTGGCCCAGTTGTGTGCCCCACAGCACCATGTAATTGCACAGGTCAAGGTCCAGTTCTGCATTGAACGAACCGTTCAGCAGCAGATTGGCGACATGCGGTGCGGCCCCGCAGTAATCAGCCCGGTTCCAGTGAAAATTCGTCGTTCCGAAAGCCGTGCCGAAAGCCTTGCTGATGCCATATCCGGGCAGGTCAAAGTGCGCAATGATCAGTCCGCGCGGGTCCTCCCGGCGCACCGCCGCAAGCCGGTCCGTGACAACCTGCAGTGCTTCCGGCCAGCTGATCTCCTCCCATTGCGGATCGATGCCGATCCCCTTTTCAGGATTGCGCCGCCGCAGCGGACGCATTACACGCTGGGGATGGTACAGATCCAGAAAACGCGCCTTGCCCTTCGCGCAGATGTGTCCCTTCGAATTGGTTGCATGCTCATCACCGCATACATCAACAACTTTTCCGGCGACCCGGTGCACCTTGATGCCACAGCAGTTGTAGCAACCGAGACAGACCGTGGGCACCCAGGCGTCGCCGGGTTTTTCATCAGTCGGAGCAATCGTTGTCATGTTGCCACCATCCCGGTTCTTCGATCTGCGCACTCGTCGCTCATACCAGCGGGCTGAACATTCCTGCTCGCAGGAATGCATAACGAATGGCGAAATCTCCACATAGCCGCGCCACGGCCGCCGGCACCACCAGGCCCGCAGCACCTACGCCGGCACTCCAGAATGCAATTGCCAATGGAATGCCAATCCCCAGTGCGCAACCCGCCCCGGCAAACAACCACGCTTCCCGGGTCAGCAAGCAACTCGCCGACTCCTTTGCGGTGCCGCCACGGCGGATCATCACCACGACGTATAGAAACAAAACGACCGACAGCGCCACCAATAGCCACAACTGCAGGCTGAAGAGCGGCGCGATGGATGCTGGCGCGGTTTCATCCACCGCCAAGATGACCATGAACAAGGCGAGGCCGCTGGTCATGCCATTACCCGCCGACATCACCGGCAACAACCCGCTGCTCCAGAACGGGATTGCAGGGGACGCGGAAAGCACCAGGCCAGGATAGACCAGGATAAACGCGCTGGCACCAAGCAGCAGCCAGGTCGTAACACGAACTGCGCCATTGGCGGCCTCCATCCCCGCGCCGAATCGCAGCAGACAATAAAGGATGCCAAGTCCGAGGAATCCGCCCAGGACCACAGTTCCGCGACTGATCCAGGATTCGCGCAGGTTGCTCAGTGCGCGCCAGGCTCTTGCCGGATGGCCCAGATGCGCGAGCAACAGGAAAACCGCAAGCGCCACCATTACGACCCCCGCCGCAAACGCCGCGGGCGACTCCAGCACAAACAAGGCGGTCGCAAACAATGATGCCCCAGCGCATTCCAGCGTGAAGATCGCCGCCTCCGCAGCCCCCCAGCGGGTCTGCATCTTGTAGCCCGCGGAGAACCGGAGTTCACCCTGCCTGAGGTATTTCTGCATTTGCACCCGCTTCGCATCCCGTTAAATTGTGGGGGCTGCCAACGACATTCCGCCTATCGGAATTATGATTCCTGAAATTTGGAACAGGTTATAATACGATCAGACACTGTGTCAACCGCACCGACAAACGACAACCAACACCCCGCGAATCCCGAGTTTCCATGCCCATGAACGAGGCCGGTTCCAAGGCGTACGCCACAGCCCAGACACTTGCGCAAAAGATTGTCGCCCGCGCGGCGGGAAAGCCGGCGGTCACCCCGGGCGAAATCGTGATCTGCAAACTCGATCTCGCGTTGATGCACGATTCCGGCGGTCCGCGGCGCGTCAAACCGCTGCTTGAGCATCTTGGCGCCAGGGTCTGGAACCCCGACAGGGTTGTTGTCGTCACCGACCATTACCTGCCCGCCCACGACGACGAGAGCCGCCGCATCATCGAGATTGCCCGCGATTGGGTCCGCGATGCGGGCGTGCGCAATTTCTACGATGGCATGGGCATCTGCCATGTTGTCCTTCCCGAAAAAGGCCATTTGCGGCCGGGCATGTTCGCGGTGGGCGGCGACAGCCATTCCCCCACAGGAGGCGCGTTCGGCGCCTACATGTTCGGCATCGGGGCGACCGAAATGCTCGGCGTCCTGGTCACCGGCGAAATCTGGCTCCGGGTGCCGCAGACCATTCTGCTCGAATGGACCGGCAGGCTTGCCGACGGCATTGCGGCCAAGGACATGATGCTTGCGATGTGCGGGAAGCTCGGCCTCGATGGCGGGCAATACCAGGCTGTGCAATACAGCGGCGAAACCATCACGGCACTTTCGATGCAGGAGCGCATGACACTTTGCAATATGGCCCCCGAAGTAGGAGCCCAGACCGGGTTGATCGCGCCCGACGAGGTGACACGGGCATGGCTGGAAGAAGCAGGTGTCACGAAAATAGACACCTCGCGCTGGCAGGGTGATCCTGGCGCGGCAGTTGCCGCGCATCACTGCTTCGACGCGGCAGCGCTTGCACCGCAAGTGGCCGCTCCGCACAGCCCCGCCAACGCGGCACCGGTCGCCGAACACGCAGGAACGCGCATCGACATCGCCTACATCGGCGCCTGCACCGGCGCCAAACTTGAGGACATGCGCATGGCGGCTCGGGTACTCAAAGGCCGGCGTGCCGCAAGCCAGGTCAGATTGATCCTGGCGCCGGCTTCGCGCCGCGATCAGGAAATCGCCAGGGCGGAAGGCACGCTGGATGCGATTATCGATGCGGGCGCTTCCCTGCTGCCCACCGCCTGCGGCATCTGTGCCGGCTATGGCGCCAACCGGCTGGAGGAAAACGAAGTTGCGATCACCTCGACGGCGCGCAATTTCAAGGGACGCATGGGTGCCGCCTCCTCCCGCGTCTATCTGGGATCAGCCTACACAGTGGCCGCCTCCGCTGTCGCCGGTCATATCTGCGATCCACGGGAGATGCTGCCATGAGCGGGACATCCTGGGTTTTCGGCGACAACGTCGACACGGACGTGCTGGCACCGGGCAAATACATGAAATCGGGCATCGAAGAGCTTGCACGCCACTGCCTGGAGTCGGTCCTGCCGAATTTCGCCGCGGATGTGCGACCGGGCGATTTCGTTGTAGGGGGGCGCAATTTTGGTGCCGGCTCATCGCGCGAACAGGCGCCGGAGGCCCTGCGGCACCTCGGGGTTGCCGCTTTGGTGGCCGTTTCCTATGCGGGCCTGTTCTACCGCAATGCCATCAACCTGGGGCTTCCCGCAATCGTGTGCGCCAATGCCGGCCGGATTCGCGCTGGCGATCGCTTGAACGTGGACCCTGAAGCAGGACGCATTGAAAACCTCTCCACCGGCGAGTCGCTTGATTGCGAACCGATACCGCCGCACTTGGCGCAATTGCTACGCGATGGCGGCCTGATGCCACACCTGGAAAAACGCCTCGCCCGTGAAAGGGGAATCCGGTCATGACTCTAGGTTCGCTGCTGGCGCGGGGTCGCATCGTTGTTGCGCCTGGCGTTTTTGACGCGTGGTCGGCGCTGCTCGCCGAGCGCGCCGGATTTGAGGCTCTCTATCTCTCCGGGGCCAGCATTGCCTACACCCGCCTGGGTCGCCCGGATATCGGGCTGGTGACGCTGACAGAAGTCACCGACACGCTGCAGCGCATCCGCGAACGCGTGGAAGTGCCGGTGATCGTCGACGCGGACACCGGATTCGGCAATGCACTGAATGTCATCCGCACCGTGAAATTGCTCGAACGCGCCGCGTCGCCAGGATTGGCGATCCAGTTGGAGGACCAGACGCTGCCAAAACGCTGCGGACACCTGGATGGCAAGACCCTGGTGCCCTGTGGCGAAATGACGGGAAAGATCCGCGCCGCCGTCGACGCACGCACGAGCAGCGACACCCTGATCGTCGCACGCACCGATGCGCTCGCCGTCGAGGGACTCTCTGCCGCGCTGGACCGTGCCGAGGCCTATCTCGAAGCCGGCGCCAATGTGCTGTTCGTCGAGGCACTTGCCAATGCCGCGCAGATGCGCGAGGCGACCTCCCGGTTTGCGGGCAGGGCTCCTTTACTTGCCAACATGGTGGAAGGCGGCAAAACGCCGCTGATGACCGGTCCTGAACTGGAAGCCCTGGGGTTCGGAATCGCGATTTTTCCCGGCGGCCTGGTGCGTGCCCTGTCGCGAACCGCGACCGACTACTTCGAGAGCCTGCACAAAACCGGCTCGACCGGGGCTTTTCGCGACCGCATGCTCGACTTTCCGCAATTGAATGAATTGCTTGGAACCCGGGAGATGCTCGACCTGGGAAAGCGCTACGACCGCTGAGTCGATCTCAAAAACCGGTAGCAGAAACCGGCAACAGAAACCGGCAACAGAAACCGATAACAGGAACCAGCAACAGAAACACAAGGGGAATCAGCCATGGCAGCTTTGCTCGACCTAGTCATCAAAAACGTTCGCGTTGTGCGGCCAAACCGGAACGCGGTAGACCTGCTCGACATCGGGATCAAGGACGGCAAGTTCGCGCGCATCGCGCCCGACATCCGGCCCGAGGATGCCAAGCAGGTCTTCGATGGCAGAAACCAGCTGGCATTCCCTGGCCTGGTGGACGCCCACATGCATGTGGGCATCTACCACCCGCTTGCGCAGGACGCCGTGACCGAAAGCAAGGCGGCGGCGATGGGTGGTGTGACCTCCAGCCTCAATTACATCCGCACCGGACACTACTACCTGAACCGCGGCGGTCCGAACCGGGGACTGATGAAGGAGGCGCTCGAACTCTCGCAGGGCAATTTCTGGGTCGATTATGGATACCACGTGGCGCCCATAGATCCTTGCCACATCGACGAAATGGAGCCGCTGCTCAACGAGTACGGCGTGCCCTCGTTCAAGATCTTCATGTTCTACGGCGGCTACGGACTGCACGGGCGCTCATCGAGCCAGAACGATTTCCTGATGATTGCCCCGGAGGACCGCTACGATATCGCGCACTTCGAGTTCATCATGCGCTCGGCGCGCCGCATGATGGATGCGCATCCGGACATTGCCGCTCACATCAGCGTCAGTCTGCATTGCGAGCTGGCCGAAATTCTCACCGCCTACAGCAAGATCGTCGAAAGCGAAGGCAAACTCACCGGCCTGCGGGCCTACAGCGCCGCGCGCCCGCCGCACTCGGAAGGATTGGCCATCTGGATCGCCTCCTACCTCGCCTACGAAACCGACTGCCTGAACATCAACCTGCTGCACCTGTCCTCGGCCAAGGCCATCGACGCGGCACTCAAGATGCGCGACGTGTTTCCGCATATCAATTTCAAACGCGAAGTAACCGTCGGCCATCTGCTGCTTGACGTCGATTGTGAATGCGCGGTGCACGCGAAGGTCAACCCTCCCATCCGCCCACGCGAAGACGTGGAAGTGCTGTGGCAGGCCGTGCTCAATCGCGATGTCGATTGGATTGTCAGCGACCATGCCTGCTGCTCGGCAGAGCAAAAATGGTCCAAGGACGATCCGGACAATATCTGGCTCGCAAAATCGGGTTTTGGCGGAACGGAGTGGCTGCTCTCGGGAGTATTTTCCGAGGGATCAAAACGCGGCATGTCCTACAGCCACATGGCCGAACTTCTTTGCTGGAATCCGGCGCAGCGCTACGGGCTGCTCAACAAAGGTGATATCGCCGCCGGTTACGACGCCGACCTGGTGCTGCTGGACCCGCACGAGAGTTTTGTGGTCCGCGGGGCAGAATCCGAATCGCATCAGGGCTACACGCCGTTCGAAGGCCAGGAACTGACCGGGCGCGTGAAAAGCACCTTCCTGCGCGGGGAGCCCGTGTATCACAATGGCAACATCGTCGGCCCCGCCAGAGGTCAATACCTGCGCAGGCCATCGGCTCGAATCCTGACTTAGAGTACGTATCACAATGAAAAAGGCGGGTCCGTTAAAGCTTTTGCGAATAGTTGTCCACTGCGTGCGCCTGCTTGGACAAACCCGAAGGTGCTGCGTAGAATTCCGTGCACCGCGCCGAGCGAGCGCGCCAGAACGCCCAAACTCATACTTCCAACCCGGGGGATTTCAATGAAAACACTGGTAACCGCCATCGCGTTGGCAGGCGCTGGCCTGGCAGGCATCGCCCATGCCCAGGTGACCACGCTGAAAAAAGTCCAGGACGCCGGGGAAATCGTGATGGGCGTGCGCGAATCCTCGTCGCCGCTGTCATTTACCCTGGGCAACAACCAGTTCGCCGGCTACCACGTGGACCTGTGCCGCGCGATCATCGACCAGATCAGCAAGACGGTGGGCAAGCCGGTCAACATCAAATACACGCCGGTCACCTCGCAGAATCGCATCCCGCTGGTGCAAAACGGCACGGTGGACCTCGAGTGCGGCTCCACCACCAATAATGCGGCGCGCCAGAAAGACGTGGCTTTCGGCCTGACCACCTATGTCACCGAAGTGCGCACGGCGGTGAAGGCCAAATCGGGCATCACCTCCATCTCGCAACTGGGCAACAAGACCGTGGCCACCACCACCGGCACCACCTCGGTGCAGACCTTGCGCAAGCACCAGCGCGCGCAGAAGATCAGTTTCAAGGACCTGTTCGGCAAGGACCACGCCGACGCCTTCCTGCTGCTGGAGACCGGCCGCGCCGACGCATTCGTGATGGACGACAACATTCTCGCCGGCCTGATAGCCAATGCCAAGGAGCCGAAGGATTTCAGGATTGTCGGCGAAGTGCTGTCGGTGGAACCGATCGCCGTGATGATCCGCCGCGACGATCCGGGCATGAAGCGCCTGGTGGACCTCACCATCCGCAACATGATGACTTCGGGCGAACTGGCGAAACTCTACGCCAAGTGGTTCACCTCGCCGATCCCGCCCAAGAACGCCAATGTAAACCTGCCGATGGGGGCGACGCTCAAAGGCCTGTTCGCCAACCCGAACGACAATCCGATGGAGTCTTACGCCGTCAAATAGAAATGCGAATCGGTCCCTCGTGAGACCGTCGGCGCACAAATCTCGCGCCGACTGTTGGAAGCAGCGCGGCCAGCTTTTTGCCGCGCGGTCCCCAGGAGTCAAACACAGACAGGCCAAGACTTCGGGTTTGAATACGTCCCGTCAATTCTAAAAGTTGCGCGTTTGCAACTTTTAGAATTGACGGGAAATTCGTCGGCCAATGCGAAGCCGGTTGCTGCATTCCGAACAGCCCGAGACCATTCAGCGAAATCCCGAAAGCACCTCCGCGGCAGAGCATCGACGGCAAACAAAAAACGCGCCAAGAGGCGCGTTTTTTATATGTGCAGAAACCCTACTCTTCCTTGGCGCCGGTAATCCTCACCAGTTCCTGATAGCGCTTCTGCTCCGCGGCGATCCACTGGCCAAATGACTCCGGCGATCCGCCGGCCGGCGGGTCCGACTGCACGCCCTGCGAAGTCACGAACTTCGCCTTCATGGCCGGGTTGTTCAGCAGCCCCCTGGTCACCTCCTGATTCAGGCGCGTGACGATGTCGCGCGGTGTTTTCGCAGGCGTGCACAGCCCGAACCAGGTGACCAGCGAAAATTCCAGCCCTGCCTCCTTGTAAGTCGGCACATTGGGCAGGTCGGCAAAACGCTGATCCAGAGTAACCGCCAGGGTGCGCGCCTTGCCCGCCTTGACCTGATTCACCGCGGCGCCAGTCAGTGCGAAATAAGAAACCTGCACCTCGCCGGCAAGCATCGCAGGCCAGGCAAATGAAGCGGCCTTGTAGGGTACTTCGAGAAATTCGATGCCGCGGGTCTTTTTCCACCACTCGATATACAGATGCGAGGCGCTGGTGACCCCGTAGGTTCCGAAGGTGATGCCCCCCGGTTTCGCCTTGGCCATCGCGACCAGTTCCTGCAGCGTGTTAGCCGGCACCGAAGGATGCACGTGAATGCCGGCCGCGAGGAAGCCATAGAGCGCGATGGGAGTGATGTCCGCCGGATTGTAGGGGAGGCTCGAGCGCGTATAGGGATTGATCGCCAGTATCTGCTGATCGCAGGAACACAGCTGGTAGCCATCGGGGGCCGCCTTGGCGCAGGCCTCGGCCGAAACGATACCGCTGACGCTGACGCGGTTCTCCACCACGAAAGGCTGGCCCAAAGCGTCCTGGATCACCTGCCCGGCGCCGCGCAGCACGACATCGCCCGGCCCGCCGGTGGGCGTGCCGATGGTCGCGCGGATCGGTTTGGACGGATAGCTCTGCGCGGCGGCCATGCCTGCCACCAACAGAGCGGAGGACATCACCGCAATTCTTGCCGCTGTTTTCATGAAAACTCCTTTCGTTGCGTGCTGGATCGGGCCGCTATCAACGGCGGCGATCATAGCGCAATCAATGCCGTGCAACCAGAACGGTCCCGCCGCGGAACCCTGCGGGCGGCAGCGGGGTTGCCAGTGGCGATTTCTCATACAATGCCCCTGCTCCCCGGAGCATTCCCCAATCCAACCGCGCACGGAAACGAACCCCCACGGAAACGAACCCCATATGAAACCCATGACCAGAATCCTGTTTTGCCTGCTCGCCCTGCCGGCCCTGAGCCTGCCGCTCCCGGCCGCTGCACAGTCCTTTCCCGCCAAACCCCTGCGCGTGGTGAGCAACGCGGCAGCGGGCAGCCCCGGCGATGTGGCCCTGCGGCTGGTGACCCCGCGCCTGAGCGCCAGCATCGGCCAGCCGGTGGTGGTCGAGACCAAGGCGGGCGGCGGCGGGCAGATCGCGGCGCAGGACGTGATGCGCGCGAGCCCCGACGGCTACTCGCTCATGTACAGCTCCAGCATGATCGTCACCAGCCGCTACCTGCTGAAAAGCGTGACTATGGACGTGTTGCGCGACTTTGCGCCGGTGAGCATGTCCGCGCGCGTCACCAATCTGCTGGCGGTGCATGGCTCCGTGCCGGTGAACAACCTGCGCGAGTTCATAGACTATGCAAAGCGCAATCCGGGCAAGATATCGGCCTCGAGCAACGGCATCGGCTCCTCCCTGCATCTGCAGTGGATCGGCTTTATGCAATCCAGCGGCGCCGACCTGCTGCACATCCCCTATGGCAGCGGCAACGAGGGCCTGCGCAACAACGACTTCCTCACCGGTCGCGTCACCGCCGCGCTGATCCCCTACAGCAGCATCCGCCAGGCGGCGGAGGCCAAGCAGGTGAAAATTGTGGCCGTGCTAAGCGATTCGCGCTACAAGCGCCTACCCGATGTGCCGGCGATCACCGAGGCGATCGCAGACTACAAATTCACCCTGGGTTTCTGGGGCTTTTTCGCGCCGGCCGGGACACCCGCTCCCATCGTCACGCGCCTCTCCGATGAAGTCCAGAAAGGCTTTCGCGATGCCGACATCGCCGCCAAGCTCGAGGGCCTGGATACCGAACCGCAGACCAACTCGCCGCAGCAATTCACCGCTTTGCTCCGGACTTTCGACTCGAACGTCGCCGCCATCGTGAAAGCGGCGGGTCTCACGCAACAGTAGCTCCGGGGAGGAACGAAAACATGAAAAAATCAAATCGATTATTTCTTTCCGCTGCCGCGATCGCGTGCGCTTGCGCAGCCTTTGCTGCAGGCGCGCAGAGTTATCCCGCCAAACCGGTGCGCATCACCGTCGCCGGCGGGCGGCTCGCCCGAAGCGCTTGCCGCGCTGGGCCGCGCGGAACTGGAGAAACTGGGCGGCATCGTAAAAACCATAGGCATCAAACCGGAATGAGGCGATGCGCAGCATAAAAGTTGAACTTTAATCCGGCTGGATCGTTTATTGGCGTACCATTTCAGGCAGGAAGGTCGTCTTTTTCAACAACAAGTCGCCTCGCGGTCCGGATCAATCCGGTGGGCTGGCAATCAGGATGGCAGCTCAACCGCGAGAAATGAAAACACTGTTTCTCCATGCAGGCATCGATACCCACCGACCTGACCGATGAAATCGCCAGCGCGCAGGTAAGGCTTCTCTACCGGAACGCGCTGCTTGGCGCTGCGGTCAATGCGCTGACCGCAACCCTGCTGGTGTGGCTGCAGGCCCAGGGAAAGCTCTCGGTGGCGGCACTCCCATGGCTTATCTACATGCTTGTGACTTGCGCCCTGCGCCTCGTATTGACCATTTTGTACAACCAGCAGGCGCAGTTGCCCGGGCAAGCCGCGCTGTGGCGCCGCGCGTTCATCGCCGGCGTGGCGCTGACGGGCGCCGGATGGACCGCGACGGTTTTCATTTTCATGCCCGACGGCGACATCGTGCGAGAGTCCGCCACGGTGCTGGTGCTCGGCGGCATGGCCGCGGGCGCGGTGCCGATCCTCTCGGCCGTGCTCAGCGCCTACTACCTGCATCTGGCACTCACACTGGTGCCGGCTAGCATCCATTTTTTCGTTACCGGTGATATCACCTCCACCATACTGGGTCTGATGGCCCTGATCATGGTATTGGGCCTGCTGCAAAGCGCGCGCTATCTTCATCAGACACTGCTGGAAACACTGGTCCTGAGCGCGGAAAGAGCGCGGCTTGCCGCCGGCCTCGAGCAGGCGGGGGCCAGGATCGCGCAGCAAAACAGCCAGCTGCTGGCCGAAAACGAGGTACGGCGTGCCGCCGAGGCCGAAATGCTCGAGGCAAAAAATGCCGCGGAGGCGGCGAACAAAGCCAAAGGCGAATTCCTCTCCAACATGAACCATGAGGTCCGCACCCCTTTGAGCGCGATCATCCTCATGACGGAAATCGCCCTCGATACCGAACTCACCGCGGATCAAAAGCATTACATCGAAATCATCGACCGCTCCTCGCGGGCGATGCTCAATCTCCTGAATGACATCCAGGATTCATCGCGGATCGACAGCGGACGCCTGCAACTGGAGTCGGTTGATTTCGGACTGCGCGAGATCCTGGACGAGGTCGTCGGCAAATTGCGCGCCGAGGCGGAGAAAAAGGGGCTTGGCTTGCGTGTCGAGGTCGCCCCCGGCGTTCCACAACGCGTGATGGGCGACCCTGGCCGCATGCGCCAGGTGCTTGGCATTGTGGCGGGCAACGCGGTCAAATTTACCGACAGCGGCGAGGTCGTTGTATCAGTCGAGGCGGAACCGGCCGGCGGAGAATCCGCGGGTACTCCGTGCAGCCGGCTTCGATTTGCGATTCGCGACACCGGGATCGGCATCGCCAAACATCATCATGATCTTGTGTTCGAACCGTTTTCCCAGGCCGACAATTCCAACACGCGCCGCTTCGGCGGTATCGGCCTGGGATTGAGCATTGCCAACAAACTGGTCGGGTTGATGGGGGGGCAGCTGTCATTGGCCAGCGAAGAGGGCAAGGGCAGCGAGTTCCGCATCGAGCTGGAATTCGATGCGGCCCCCGAATCCAGGCCGGGCGCTGCGGATCACCCGGCGAGCGGTGCCGGCACCGCTTCGGCGCGGACCGGCGAATTACTGCTCGTCGATGACGATCGGGACAATCAGGAACTGGTCAAATTCGTCCTGATTTCCGCCGGCTATGCGGTTGGCGTGGCCGAGAGCGGCAAGGAGGCGATGGACAGGATCGCGACAGCACGCTTTGACGCCATCCTCATGGACCTGCACATGCCCGTCATGGACGGCTTTGAAGTCACCCGCGCGATCCGCGAATTTGAAAAATCGCTCGGGGGCAGGGTCCCCATCATCGGCCTGACGGCAAACAGCATGCCGGATACCAGGGAAAAGTGTCTGCAGGCCGGAATGGACGATTACCTGTCCAAGCCGGTGAAGCGCGCCACGCTGCTCGCGGCGCTGAGGCGATGGCTGCCTGGCGATGCCGGGGGTTAAGTGAATTTCCGCTGGGAATGGGAAGTTTTTCTGCGTGACACCGGCGGCGGCGAGACCTATCTGCATTGGATGTTCTCCGCCTGGGGGTGGACGCTGAGCGTTGCCGCCTGCGCCTGGATCATCGCGATCCTGTTCGGCGCGGTGATCGGCACGCTGCGCACCGTCCCCTCGCTTCTGCTCGCGCGCCTGGCCAACGCCTGGGTCGAGCTGTTTCGCAATATCCCGCTGCTGGTGCAGATCTTCATCTGGTACCACGTCATTCCGTCGCTGTACAAGCCGCTGCAGGAGGTGCCCAGTTTCATCCTGGTGGTGTTTGCGCTGGGCTTCTTCACCTCGGCGCGCGTGGCCGAACAGGTGCGCGCCGGCATCCAGTCGCTCCCCGACGGGCAGCGCTACGCCGGGCTCGCCATGGGCCTGACCCTGCCGCAGACCTACCGCTTCGTGCTGCTGCCGATGGCCTTTCGCATAATCGTTCCGCCGCTCACCTCGGAGTCGATGAACATCATCAAGAATTCATCGGTGGCGTTCGCGGTCAGCATCTCCGAGCTGACCCTGTTCGCGCTGCAGGCCCAGGAGGAAACTTCGCGCGGCATCGAGGTGTATCTGGCCGTGACCGGCCTGTACATGCTGACCGCTTTCGCGGTGAACCGGTTGATGGCATTTGTCGAACAGCGCGTGCGCGTGCCCGGCACCCTCGGGGCCGCGCGCTGATGCGCCGCGCCTGGAGCACACGCTTCGATGAGCGCCGTCTGGAGCGCGCCCTCATGAGCGCCGTCTGGAGCGCGCCCTCATGAGCGCCGTCTGGAGCGCGCCCTCATGAGCGCGCTGGACCTGTCGTTTTTCAATGCGGACCTGGTGCGCCAGTTCCTGTGGAACGGCTTTGTGTTCAGCATCCAGCTGACGCTGGTGGCGATGGCCGGTGGCATTCTCATCGGCACGCTGCTCGCCTTGCTGCGCCTGTCCGGTCGCAGCTGGCTCGCACTGCCGGCGGCCGCCTATGTCAACACCATGCGCTCGGTGCCGCTGGTGATGGTGATCCTGTGGTTCTTCCTGCTCATTCCGTTTGTCATCGGCCGCCCGCTAGGCGCCGAGTGGTCGGCGATCATCACCTTCACCCTGTTCGAGGCGGCCTATTACTCGGAGATCATGCGCGCGGGCATACAATCGGTGTCCCGCGGCCAGGTGTATGCGGGCAATGCGCTGGGCCTGACCTATTTCCAGACCATGCGCCTCATCGTGCTGCCGCAAGCGTTCCGCAACATGCTGCCGGTGCTGCTCACCCAGACCATCATCCTGTTCCAGGACACCTCGCTCGTGTATGCCATCGGCGCCTACGACCTGCTCAAGGGCTTCGAGACCGCGGGCAAGAATTTCAACCGCCCGGTCGAGGCCTACCTGCTGGCCGCAGCGGTGTATTTCGTGATCTGCTATGCGCTCTCGTCGGTGGTAAAACAGTTGCAGACCCGAATCGCGATCGCCCGCTGAAGAAAGGGAACCGCATGGCCATGATAGAAATGAAGAACCTCAGCAAGTGGTACGGCAGCTTCCAGGTGCTCAAGGACTGCTCTACCCGCGTCGACCGCGGCGAGGTGGTGGTGGTGTGCGGCCCCTCGGGTTCGGGCAAATCCACCCTGATCAAGTGCGTGAATGCGCTGGAGCGCTTCCAGCAGGGCGAGGTGATCATCGACGGCATTTCCGTGGGCGCGCCCGGCACCGATCTGCCCAGGCTGCGCGCGCGCGTGGGCATGGTGTTCCAGCACTTCGAGCTGTTTCCGCACCTGTCGATCATGGAGAACCTCACCCTCGGGCAGATCCGCGTGCTCGGTCGCGGCGCCGACGAGGCCCGCGACAAGGGCGTGAAGCTGCTCGAGCGCGTCGGCTTGAGGGAGCAGGCGGAAAAGTTTCCCGGACAGCTCTCCGGCGGCCAGCAGCAGCGCGTGGCCATTGCCCGGGCTCTGGCGATGGACCCGATGTGCATGCTGTTCGACGAACCGACCTCGGCACTCGACCCGGAGATGATCAACGAAGTGCTCGATGTGATGGTGGAACTCGCGCAGGAGGGCATGACCATGATGTGCGTCTCCCACGAGATGGGTTTTGCGCGCAAGGTAGCCAACCGCGTCATCTTCATGGACCGCGGCGAAATCGTCGAGGACGCGCTGAAGGAGGATTTTTTCGGCAAGCCGCGCTCCGAGCGTGCGCAGCAGTTCCTCTCCAAGATCCTGCACCATTGATTCGGCGAGCAGCAACATCATGAGAGGCGAGCGGACGCTACTCGCGGCAAAGCCGGCCCCCACTCGCGGCGCCGCGCGAGCGCTCCTCGCCTGCGCATTGCTGTGCCTCAACAGCCTCTCGCTCGCACAGGATTTCGCGCCGGAGGCGAGCACCGGGCACATCGCCAAGACTGCGGTGCACGCGAAACGCCAGATGGTGGTGGCCGCGCATCCGCTGGCGGCGCAGGCCGGCATCGAAATCCTGCGCTCGGGCGGCAGCGCCGTGGATGCGGCGATCGCCACGCAGCTGGTGCTCAATGTGGTCGAGCCGCAATCCTCCGGCATCGGCGGCGGCGCCTTTCTTTTGCACTACGACGCCGCTTCGCGCCGCTTGAGTTCTTTCGACGGCCGCGAGACGGCGCCCGCGGCGGCCAAGGCCGATCGCTTCGCCGCGACCGGCGGCAGGAGCGGGTTTCAGGCCTACCTTCAGGCCGTCGGTTCGGGTCGCTCGGTGGGCGTGCCGGGACTGGTGCGCATGATGGAACTGGCGCATGCGCGCCACGGACGTCTGGCCTGGCCGCGGCTGTTCGCGCCGGCCATCCGGGTGGCCGATGAAGGCTTTTCAATTTCACCGCGCCTCGCGGCGCTCATCGCACAGGACCCTCTGCTCAAGAACGATGATGCTGCGCGCGCACTATTCTTCCAGACCGATGGCTCGCCCAAAGCCTCGGGCACTTTGCTGCGCAACCCCGAACTGGCCGCCGTCTTCAGGCGCATTGCATTCGAAGGAGCGCAGGCTTTTTATGAAGGCGAGATCGCGCGCGACATGGTGGCCGCGATCGCCGGGCACCGCGTGCCCGGCGACATGACGCTTGCCGATGTGAGCGCGTATCGCGCCAGGGAGCGCGCCGCGCTGTGCGCCCCCTACCGCGGCTACAAGGTGTGCGGCATGGCACCGCCCTCCTCCGGCGCCACCTCGGTGGGCATGCTGCTGGGCATGCTCGAGCGCTTCCCCATGGAGAAACTCAAACCCCTGTCGGTGGATGCCGTGCATGTTTTTGCCGAGGCGGGAAAGCTCGCCTATGCCGACCGCGACTACTATCTCGCCGATCCGGATTTTGTCCTGCAGCCCTTGGCGCAACTGCTGGCGCGCCCCTATCTGCGCGCGCGCAGCAACACCATCCGCATGGAGGCCGCCAACAAGCGCCCGCAACACGGCGACATCAAACTTCCAGAGACGGCGCGCCACGGCGAGGATCAGACCCTGGAGATGCCCGCCACCTCGCACCTTTCGGTGGTGGACGCCGAGGGCAACGCGGTGGCCTTCACCACCTCGGTGGAATCGGCCTTCGGCAGCCGCATCATGGTGCATGGGTTCGTGCTCAACAACCAGCTCACCGATTTTTCCTGGCTCCCCGACATCGAGGGCCTGCCCGCCGCGAATCGCGTCGCAGGCGGCAAGCGTCCGCGCAGTTCGATGGCGCCTACGATAGTCTTCGACGCACAGGGAAAAGTGCGCCACGTGCTGGGCTCACCCGGCGGACTGCAGATCATCAATTACGTGGCCCTCACCCTGGTGGCGCTGATCGACTGGAAACTGGGGGAGCAGGAGGCCCTCGACCTGCCGCGCTACGGCGGTCGCGCGCGGGGCACCGATATGGAACGCATGCAAAGTACGAGCGAGCTTGCCAAGACCCTCACCGCGCGCGGACATGAGGTGCGTCTGGGCAATGCCGGCAGCGGGCTCCATCTGATATCTGTCACCCCACGCGGTTTGATCGGCGCGGCCGATCCGCGCAGAGAGGGCGTTGCGCTGGGGGATTGAGTGCTCAGCGCATGCCCCCTGCCGAGGCAACAATTGCAAAAAACACGGCCCGCGGCATCAACCTGCCGGCTTCACCGACGAACCGTCGTCGTTGCGCAAACACTGTCCCGCAGGCAGGCCGCGCGCGCCCGCCGCCGGCAACTCGATGTAGTCGTCTCTGGCCAGTCCGGCCGTATCCCCCGCCGCCACGCTGACGGTATCCCCGCGATGACCGTTGCTTATCCGCAGGGCCGGATGATCGAAGGGCGCCTGCTGGCATGCGACCCGACGGTCGGTCAGCCCATTGCGCAGAAACGCCACCAGATTCTTCTGCTCCAGCGCAGTCAAGCCCAGCGGACGAATGCTCGGATGCGAGTTCGATCCGCCACCGCCGGGCTGGTTCGGACCGGTGTAACCGGAAGTGTCGTTGCCGTCCGGCCCGCGCCGGTCGCCGCCCCGATTGTAAAATTCCACCACCTCCTCGAGCGTGAAGCGGCTGCCGTTGTGAAAATACGGCTGCGTGAGCGCGACATTGCGCAGTGACGGGGTCTTGAACGCGCCGTCCACGCCGGTGCGGGTGCGCTCCGGGTCCGGTGCCGTCCAGCATTCGCGTCCGTCGGTCATCACCGCAAACAGGCACGGCCTCACCTGAAACGCGTCGGGCATGTCCTTGCCCCGCAGCAGATCGAGAAACTGGCGCGAGAAGGACAGCGGCTTGCCCCACGGATCCCTGTCACCCACGCCGATATCCTCCGCGGTGGGCCGCACGCCGATATTGTAGAAGCCGTTGTCATACAGCCCGAGTTGGCTTGAACCGACAAACATCTGCTCGGTGAGATTGACCTCCCTGCTGCGCTGCAGGCCGGTTGCAGCGCTGGTGAATTCCGCTCCCTTGTGACAGGACCAGCACATGCCCTTGCCGCGAAATATCGCCAGCCCGCTCTGCTCCTGGGCGCCGAGCGCCTTCACCTCGCCCGGGGTGCCGGACCAGCCGAGAAACCTGTCGACAGGCGCCTCATCCGACACCAGAGTCGACTCGTAGGCCATGATGGCCAGCCCCCAGAACAAGGCGAAATTCGATTCCATCTGGGAAAAGCCCGAATACGTCCCGCTGCCCGCCCACCAGCGCGGATGAAACGCCTTCTTGACCATGTCGGCGTAGGTGCCGTTGAGCCCCTGCCCGCCCTGGGCGATGAAGGGCGCAAGCACCGAATCCTGCGCATGCACGGCCTGATTCGCTAAAGGACGCTGCGCCAGCAGCTTGCGCCCGAGCATCTGGAAGGACTTGCCCGAGCACGTCATCTCGAAATCGCTCAGCGCAGGGCCGACCGCCTGAGAGGCCAGGCTGGCATTGGCGAGGGCGATGCGCACCGGCACCACGCTGCCGTCGGACTTCATCTCGAGCACGCTCGCCCCGGCATCGCGGTCGCCGAACGGATTGTTGCCGTTGAACACGTTGTTGGCGCGTCCGTCCCAGAAATTGCGGTAATTGAAAACGGCGTTGATCACCGAGGGCGTATTGCGCGGCGCGACCTTGCGCACCAGGAGCCCCCCGACGTTGAATTCGTCCAGCGGACGGATCTTGCAGGATTCCTTGCCGCTGACGGAAATGCCGGTCAGGTCCCCGGCGAAGGTGCCCTGCGAGGACACCACATCGTCGGTATCGAACAGCAGGGCGGAATTGCGGTCCAGCGGATCGGCGAGGCGATGGAACGGAAAATCCGACGCCTTCAGCGTGTAGTTCGGTCCGCCGAGACCGGAGGCTGCGGGCTTGAAGCGGTGCCCTTCGATGCTGCGGCCTTCGCTCCTTGCCTTGTTCAGGATGGCGTTGGCCTCGGCCGGAAACATGCGGCTGAAGGTATGGTCGCCAGCCCTCAGGCCGGGCCCGATCTGATTCTTCAGCCGGTTGTCGGCGCCGGCGGCGTAGTGACAGCTCGCACAGGCCACGCCGTCGCTGCCGACGCCACCGTCCCAGAACAAGGCCTTGCCGAGCACGATCGCGCTCTGGCGGTCGCGGATGAATCCATCCAGGCCGGCCACCGGGGGAATTTCCACGGTCTTGAGCGACATCAGCGCCGGAATCAGATCCACCCGTCCCGGCACGGCACGAACTGCCGGCACCGCGTTCACACCATTGACCTTGCCGTTCGATGGCACCCCGAGCAGGGGCACGATCATCTCGCCGCTGGCGGAGTACTGCACCTTGCCGAAACTCATGCCGGCCGGGGCCCCTCCCACGGTATCCTGGCCGACGCTGATATCGAGCCGTCCGCTCACGCCGAAATCAGCACCGGAAACCGAGGAACCCTCCAACAAAAGCGTCTGCTCGGCGCTCTGGCGCATGTTCGCCGGCAGATTGGCGCGCGCCGGAGCGAGCATGTCCGGGTCATCCATGAGCGCGTCCAGTCCGGCGCGGCCCGGACCGCGCGCGAGCGCGGGTGGGCTGGCCATCAGCAGCGCGAGGCACAGCGCCAGCGCGCGACGCCAGGGTTGCAGGCGCGAGCCTGAATAGTGCTGCTTCATCTTGTTCATGCGCATCCCCCGCTGCGGCCGCTTCACGGGCAGGTAAATTTGGTGGTCGACACGCAGGCGATCTGCCGGATCGCGGCGTCGGTGACGCTGGCCACGCCGCCGCGGCTCGAGCGCACCACGATCGACGTCGGCGGCACCAGCGAAGGCGGGAACGGCGGCACACCCGTATCGATGATGAAGCCCGGCGCGCTGAGGTTCCAGCACGGCGCGATGCTCGGACACAGACCGGGTTCGGCCGGCGTATTCGACACCAGCGTCAGTTGTGCGACGATCGGGTTATCCACGCCCCCGGGCGCGCTCGGCGTCATCCAGCTGTTGGTGATGGTCGCCGTCATGAACATGCCCACCGGCGCGGGCGATGCCGACGAGCTCGCGGTAATGTTGATCTTGCCCATGCCGGCCTTGTTGTCCCAGGTTGCGTTGTTGATGATCACCGTGTCGGCGGCCCCGACCACTTTCGGAAATACCAGCGGCGCGGACACCGGTTTGACATCCGGACACAGGCTGAAACTGAAAATCGGGCTTTGCATGGGCACGCCCCACGGCGCCGGGTCGAGCTGACCGACCACCGGCGAATTGGTCCCGGAGCCATCGAGCGGCCCCGAACCGCAATACAGGAAAGGCAGATCCTGGAAATTGTTCGGCACCAGCGTCTGGCCGTAGACCAGGTTTTCGGGAAAGATGAATGCGAAATTCGGCAGGGAAAACTGTCCCGCAACCAAGCCGTTGGCGAAGGTGTTGGCGGCCGCGTTGCCGTTGCCTTCAAGGCGGCAGACGGTGAACGCGCCGGCCGGCTGGTCCGCGCACAGCGTGCGGCTGACGGCGCGATACATGCGCGTGGGCGGAAGGTAGATGCCGCCGTTGTTGGCCGGCGTGCGAAAGCGCCCCAGTTGTGCGTTGCTCATCGGGCTTTGCGTGCTCAGCAGGCGCTCGGTGATCTGCCCGGTGCGCTGGTCCTGGTCCAGTGCGAACAAATCGACGAGGTTGGTGGGGTCGGTGGTGAAACCGACGAATTTCACGCGCTCGGTGGTTTCCTGGGCGATGCCGGCCACCGGCAGGGCGGCCGTGCCTGCAAGCACTTCTTCGACGAACACATAGGCCGGTTTGGTATTGGGTTGGG
>CAIOLO010000150.1 GCA_903859155.1 uncultured beta proteobacterium | reverse complement strand
GGTCGGCTTCGAGGTGGCGCAGGCGATGAAGCCCTCGGCCAAGCACAGCTACGGACTGTTCAGCATCAAGCAGCGCATCGAATTCATCGGCGGCGCGCTGTGCGTCGACAGCCAGGCGGACAAAGGTACGACGGTGAGCTTGTCGCTGGCAGCGGCGCCGGGGCCCGTGGTGAAGTCAAGATTGGAGGGCGACGAAAAATGATACGGTTGCTGCTGGTCGACGATCACGACGCCGTGCGTGAATCCGTGCGCGTGGTGCTCGAGCGCGAGCCGGATATCAAGGTGTTGGGCGAGGCGGGCGAGGGCGAGACGGCGCTCGCGCGGGTGCTCGAACTCGTGCCCGATATGGTGCTCACCGATATCAGCATGCCCGGATTCGACGGCATTGAACTGACGCAGCGCATCATGAAAGCGAACCCGGGGGTGAAGGTGCTCGCGCTGTCGACCCACCGGGGCCAGTACTTCGTGGAGCAGATGCTGGCCGTCGGGGCTCAGGGCTACGTTAACAAGACGGCCGGCCGCGAGGAGTTGCTGCGCGCCATCCGCACGGTCGCGGCGGGCAAGCGCTACCTGTGCAAGGAGGTGGTGGCGATGCTGCGCAAATCCCCCGCAGGCGAGGGCGCGCAGGTCAAACTCGGCTGGCGCGAGATCGAGGTGTTGAAAAAGCTCGCTCTGGGAGAGACCACCAGCGCAACCGCCGAAAGCCTGTACATCCCCCTGGGGATAGTCGAGGTTCACCAGCGCAACATCATGCGCAAACTCGACCTGCACGATCCCGCCGGACTGACGCAGTACGCGGTTCGCAATGGCCTGATCTCGCTGTGACTGTGGTGACGATACTGCCGATCACCGCGGCGCAATCATAAGACGCAGCCAGAGTGGCAAGAATTTTTCAAGAGGCCCTTCTTTCGGGCAGTATCGAGGTTTGCTGAAGTCTGGCGACAGACCAGAAAATTCAGCTCCCCGTTATCACCAGTTCCTTGAACGAAACGATGAGAACCTCATCGGACCTAGTGGGTTATATTTGGCAAGTAGGTTATTTTGCAGGTTATTGCTTAACCAGGCACGGGCGACCACTACGCCCAGCGGATAACCGTCCCGCGGGTTTGCTTGCGCGCCGACAGTCGAGTTTCCCCAGGGGTGATACCAATACTGACATCGCCTGACATCGCCTGACATGGTCGAATGCAGCGCCGAATGCAGCGATTGCAGCGTGTCGGCTTTGTTTGACGCGGCAATGCAAACGCATTACCATGTTTTCGTTAATTGCTGACATTGCCCGGGAGTTCGCCATGCCTGCCACTCTGGAACTCGAATCCACGTTGACCGACCGCTATCAAACCACGGTGCCCGACGGCGTGCGTCGTGCGCTCAAACTCGGCAAGCGAGACCGGATTCGCTATGTGGTGCAAAGCAACGGCTCCGTTGTTCTGCAACGTGCAGAGGTCGCCGAGGATCCCTTGCTCGGAGCATTTCTCGAATTCCTCGCCCGCGACATTGCCGCCCATCCTCGGCATGTGCAGGCGATCGATGCCGGGCTGGCGAAGCGTATGCGCGCCCTGACCAGGGGCGTCAAGGTCGATCTTGGCGCGGCCCTCGATCCCGCCGACGAATGATCCCGGCCGGCGCGCCGTTAGTTGTCAATGGCTGGAGTCTCTTTGCGCACCCGTTGTTTCTCGACCAGGTGGAATCGCTGATCGGGAAGATCGAAACCCTTAAGGCCAGGGACGCCAGGACTTACAAGCACAAGAACAGCAGCAAGCGCCTCGCGGCCATTGCCAAACTGGCGTTTGCGGTTATTCCAGAGGATCCGACACGTCCGGAATATCGACAAGGCGGCACGCTGGGCGATGATCGCAAACACTGGTTTCGGGCCAAGTTTTTTCAGCAATACCGGCTGTTCTTCCGGTTTCATGCCGCGCAAAAAATCATAGTCTATGCTTGGGTAAATGACACAGACACCAGGCGCGCCTACGAGTCCGGCGACGATGCCTACAGGGTGTTTCGCAAGATGCTCGACCGTGGTCGTCCGCCCGAGGACTGGGACGCCTTGCTCAAGGACGCTCGCGCTGCATCGAAGCGCATGCTCAGGCTGAAGTCGTCGTTCTGACCCGCATCCGGCAGCTTTCGGCGATTGCGTTGCGGTTTGTCCGTAGATCAGCACCGACGGGCTTTTTGAGCATCCGAGCCCGGCTCATTTCACGCCCCGTCTTTCCGCATCTCCAGGCGCAGACCTGAATTGGAAAAGACTCAGGACCAATCCCGCCAGCACCAGCACAAACCCGGCCAGGTGGTAGACATGGAGTTGCTCGTCGAGCACCATGTATGCGGCCATGCTGCCGAATACCGGAGCGGTGGGATAGAAGAATGTCGCGATATTCGGCCCGACCAGCGGGACCGCGTGATTCCAGCAGATGAAGGCGATCACCGAGGGAAACAGCGCCAGGTATCCCACCGCGGACAGGGTGCGCCAGTTGACCGCAAAGGTATCCCCGGAAACAATTTCTCTGGCGTAAAAGGGCACGCACACGGCAATCGCAACCAGCGCCGTAAAGAAAAGAAAGGACAGGGGGTGCATCGGCGGGCGCCGATGGAGCATGACCGTGTAGATGGCCCACAGCACCACGGCGCTCAGGATCAGCAGGTCGCCGGGATTGAAGGAGAGCAGGGCGATATTTTCCGGATTTCCGGCGGTGATGATGGCTAGCACCCCGGCCAGCGAACAAATCAGCCCGGCGACCTGCGGCAGCTTCACGGTGTGCCGCAACAGCAGCCACGCGATGGGAATCGTCATCAGCGGCACGCAGCTGTTGAGAATGGAGGCGTTGACTGCCGTGGTGTAACGGATGCCGAGATATCCGAGAATGGGAAATGCCGCGGGGCCGGCAAGACCAAAGAACAGGATACGACGCCAGTGCGTGAGCGCTGCGGGCAGATCCCGGCGCAGGTGCCGCAGGGCAAACGGAAAAATTATCAGCGCGGCGATGCCCCAGCGCCAGAACACCATCGCAAACGGGGTCACCTCCTGATAAACGGCGCGTGAGGCCACCCAATTGCCTCCCCAGGAGGCGGTGCTGAGAATCAGCAGCAGATACGGAACGATGCTACCCGGGCCGGGTTTTCCCTGGTTCATGCGACGCCGCCAGGACGCCGCTCTCGCGGATGCAGATTCATCTTCAATTGTTTTCCTGAGCCGGACTATAGCCCCAAGTATGCTTTTCGTACCATCTGGCGCTTGTCCTCGCCAATTATGGGAGGCGCCGAACGATTGCAGCCGTTGTTTTTTCCTCCCCGAGACAACCCAAACCGGGCACTGGTGCAAGGCCATTTATTTGGCCGGTGTTTTAGCGACTATTCAAACAGGCAAAAAAAACCCGGGCAGGCCCGGGTTTTTTATTGGTACTGCGCTTGAATCAATAGGCCCAGGACGAAAATATCTGGGTGTCGTACTGGTTGCGATACGACAGCTGCGCAAAAGTCGAGCCTGAGGTCGTTGTCGTCTTTACGCTGGGCCACGCCACCCCGCCGTTGGTCAGCGCGACTGTGGTTGCCGAAGGCGACACAGACGTCGAGTCCTGAAAAAGCGAGCTGCCGGTGGGGTTAAGCTGCACTTGAAGGTTGGTCGCCGAGGGGTTGTTCGCTGTGTTGGTCCAGCTTACCGTGAAAGAAGCGCCACCGGTAAATGCCGAAGCCGAGGCAGGGGTTATCGCATCGATGGTGCTTTGAGCCAAGGTGTTCCAGCGCACCTTGTCGATTTCGCCGTCTTTTGCCGCGACAGTGCCCATGGTGGGCGGGCGGCTGCGCAGGCGGTCGATCCACACCAGGTCTGGCGGCGAAGTGCTGGCGGTACCCTGTCTCCAGATCTCGTAGGTGTACGCCGAGTTCGGTTGAATGTTGAGCAGGTTGGCATCAGTTACTTTGCCGGTGGGATTGAAATCGGCCCGTGAACCAGCATAAAAGGCGCTGAAGTTGTCGGTGTCGGTCGTGTTTGCGGCGCGACTGGACAGGGTGAACAGGCTGGTGCACCTTACGGGAGTGACGTCGAACCCGGACGCGATCGCATAGTAGGAATCGCAGCCAGCAAGCCGCGGATTGAGCCACACGCCGGCTGCAGGCAACGCCGGCCCCTTGACCCGCACGTTGGATACCTTGCGGCCGGTTGTACCGGTTCCTGCCGTGCCGCCTGCCCCGCCATCCGCGAAGCCAAAATTGAAATTGATCGCGGTTTGGTAGAAGGTCGATGCCACGGTGGTGCCCTTGGTCGCGACCTGAATGCGTTTTTGGGCGACCCCGTTGGTGAACACCTTGAAGGCGCGTTGGTTGCCGCGCAATTGGACTCGGCCGCCGGTATTGGCGGTGGAACTCTCCACCACCGTGGTCATGGCTTCAATCTGGCCATCGGCGCGTGTCAGTCCAAATTTCACCAGTGCGCGCCTGTCGCTTGCGGTATCGCTGAAAAAGCGGATTATTTGCGGCGGGGCGAACTTGGCATTGTCGTATTTTGAGCTGGTCAGATACTTGTCGAACTCAACTGTGCTGCTATGACCATCATGGAGGTAGGTGCTGCTGATCGGCAAGTTTGCACACACGGTGGACACCGTGTTGGCGGCGATCGATCCGCGCGTGGCGGCGTTCTGGGCAAAACAGGCGTTGAAGAAGCCTTTGATCTGGTCGCCGATGCTGTTGTCCTGCATGGTCACGCCCGTCGCGGCGACCGGCACCTTGGTCACGGTGCTGGCAGTGTCAGTCTTGCTGATGGTCACGGTCGCTGACTTGAACGCTGAGGATCCGAGCGCATCCGCAGTGGCGCTCGCGTTGCTCGCCATGTCATCGACCATGGCAACCGCGCCGGTGCTGCTGATGGTAACGCCGCCACCGGGGATCACCTGGATTTGCAGGTTGTCGAGCATCTTGTCGAGGCCGGCGCGGTTGGCGTTGAACGAAGTGCTGACCGGATCGAAAGTCGTTGGATCACCGCCTGCCTGGGTGATGGTATTGGTGATTGCCGCCACCAGTGTCGCCCTGGCCGAATTGACCGAAGTTGCGGTGATGTTGGCCTTCTCAGTGGTGAAGTTGGTCACCAGATCCATCGGATCTCCGCTGCTGGCAACCGACCCGGCCATCGCATGGGTGAGCGGGGTGATGTTGGCTACCGCCGCAGTTCCCGTTGCAACCGAAGTGGCCAGGAGTGCCAGCATCGTTGCCGGCGCATCGCCGATCGTGCCGGTTACCGAGAGGACGTAGGGAGGCAGGCAAGTGGCCGGAAGAGTTACCGAATAGGCGCCGGTCGTCGCGTCGGTGGCAACCGGCGGGAGCGAAGTGCCGTCACCGCAAATAAGAGTGACTGTTCCGTCGGTAATCGGTGCGCCGCTTGCGGCTACACCACCGACGGATGTCGTGCTGGCGCCGCCGCCACCGCCGCTACTGCCACCACCGCAGGCGGTCAATCCCGCCACCAGCAAGAGGCCAAACAGACCGGCCCCGCATTTTTTAGACGATAAATAGCAATGCACTTGGTGCCCCCCAGATTAATAAAAAAAACAACCCCATCGCCGTAGGCGAAACCAGACTTTTCTGGTGCGGCAGCTTATGCTTAATAAATCTTAATACAAGAAAAATATCTGGGCGGAAATGGAAATAAATTGTTGCAAAAAATATCTGTAACCAATCCAGCATCAGGACGTACAGGGTGACGTCGGGCTCGCAGATTAGACATGTCAGCCGATGCCGGTACGACGCGTACGCCCAGCGTTGCTAGCACGTATTTGGTATTGGCAAATGCGTATTCAACGGAAAAAATATATAGCACCAGACCCCGGTGCGATTCAACGCACCAGTTGGTTGATCTCGATGATGGGCAGCAGAATGGCGAGCACGATGAGCAGCACGACCCCGCCCATCAGCAGAATCATCACCGGTTCGAGAACGGTGAGGAACACCGCCAGGCGCCGATCGAGCGCCTGCATCTCCAGTTGCGCCACGCGCCCCAGCATCTGTTCGAGCTTGCCGCTCAACTCGCCGCTCGCCACCAGATGCACCATCAGCGGCGGAAACACCCGTGTCGCGCCCAGCGCGCGCGCCAGGCTCTCGCCCTCGCGCACGCGCGCGATCGCCGCATCGACCGCTTCCCGCATCACCATATTGGTCATCACCCGCGCGCATGAACCGAGCGCCGAGAGCAGGGGCACGCCGCCGCCGACGAGTATGGCCAGGGTGCTGGCGAAACGCGCCGTGTTGACGCCGCGGATCAGCGTTCCCACCCAGGGTGCGCGCAGCAACAGCGCGTGCCAGCGGCGCCTGGGCGCGTCGCGCCGCAGCGCCAGGCGCGCGGCGACCGCGGCAGCGGCAGCGGCCACAGCGATATAAGGCCAGGCCGCATGCAAAAAGCCCGACAGCGCGATGAGCGCGCGCGTCAGCAGCGGCAGGCTTTGCCGCGATTGCTGAAACACCTGCACGATCTGCGGCACGACAAACATCAAAAGGCCGGTGACTATGCTCACCGCAACCAGCGTCACCAGCAGCGGATAGAGCAGCGCCAGCGCGGTCTTTTGCTTGAGCGCCTGGCGCGCATCGAGATAATCGGCCAGATGTTGCAGCACCGTGGGCAGCGCGCCCGATTCCTCGCCGCCATGCACCAGCGCGCGGTAGAAATCGGGAAAGCTGCGCTCGTAGACCCCCAGCGCGGCTGCGAGCGAGAGCCCGCCGCTGATCTCGGTCCTGACCCCGGTGAGAATCTCGCGCGTCAGCGGCGCCGCGGCCTCCTCGATCAACGCGCCAAGCGACTGCTCCATGGTCAGGCCGGAGCCGAGCAGCGTCGCCATCTGCCGGGTCACCAGGCTCAGTTCGTCCGAGGACAGCCCGCGCGCCCAAGTCTGGCGGGCCCGAGCATGCACCAGATCGACCGCGGTGGGGTGCAGCCCCTGCTCGCGCAAGCGCGTGCGTGCCTGGCGCGGCGTATCGGCCTGCACCACGCCCGATACCGCGCGCCCGGCCGCGTCCAGCGCCTCGTAGCGGAATGCTTCCATGGCCGGCGGCTAGTCGCGCGTCACGCGCACCACCTCTTCCAGGCTGATCGCACCCGAGGCGGCCCAGCGCATGCCGTCATCACGCAAGGAACGCATGCCGCGCGCGACAGCATACTCACGCAGCACTTGCTCGGCGGCACGGTCATGGATCAGGCGGCGCAGACCGTCATCGACGCTGATCAATTCATAGATGCCGGTGCGGCCGCGGTAGCCGGAGCGATTGCAGGCGGGGCAACCCTGTGCGCTGAAAAAAGTGCCCTGCAAAGGAGCAAAGCCCAGTGCCCGCAAGTGCGCCGCATCGGTGTCGGCAGGCTTGCGGCATTCCAGGCACAGCCGGCGCACCAGGCGTTGTGCAGCGACGCCGATGAGGCTCGAGGCCAGCAAGAACGGCTCCACGCCCATATCGACCAGCCGGGTGACAGCGCTTACCGCATCATTGGTGTGCAGCGTGGCGAAAACCAGATGGCCGGTGAGGCTGGCCTGCACCGCGATCTGCGCCGTCTCCAGATCGCGGATTTCGCCGATCATGACCACGTCGGGGTCCTGGCGCAGGATGGTGCGCAGCGCGCGCGCGAAGCTCATCTCGATGCGGGTATTGATCTGCGTCTGGCTGATGCCGTCGAGGTCGTATTCAATCGGGTCCTCGACGGTCATGATGTTGAGCGCTTTGGGGTCCAGCCTTGAGAGCGCGGCATAGAGCGTGGTGGTCTTGCCCGATCCGGTCGGGCCGGTCACCAGGACAATGCCGTGCGGCTCGCGGATGAGCCTGTCCACGTGCGCGAGGGTGGCCTCGTCCATGCCCAGCTTGGACAGGTCGAGGCGCCCGGCCTGCTTGTCCAGCAGGCGCAGCACCACGCGCTCGCCGTGCCCGGTTGGAATCGTCGATACCCTCACGTCGATCGGCTTGCCGGCCACCCGCAGCGTGATGCGCCCGTCCTGCGGCAGGCGCTTTTCGGCGATATCCAGTTGCGCCATGATTTTGACGCGCGAGACGATCGCGCCGTGCAGCGCGCGCGCCGGTTCGATCAGGTCGCGCAGCGTGCCATCGATCCGGAGCCGCACCACCGACCGCGTCTCGAACGGCTCGATGTGGATGTCGGAGGCGCCTTCGCGCAGCGCCTGCGTGAACAGCGCGTTGATCAAGCGGATCAGCGGCGCATCGTTCTGGCTGTCGAGCAGGTCCTCGATCCTGGGGATTTCCTGCAGCAGCCGGCCAAGGTCCAGGTCCTGCGCCAGGTCGTCGGCCAGGGCCGCGGCACCGGCATCGGCGCCGTTATACAGCGCGGCGACCAGCTCGTCGAAGACCGCCGCCTCGATGCGCCGCGCCTGCAGCGGCACGCCCAGCGCACGGCGCACTTCGGCCAGCGCGCGGGCGTGGGCACCGCTGCGAACGGCCACCTGCGCGGTCTCCCCGGTCAAGCCGGTGACGACGATGCCATTGGCCTTGGCAAAGGCGTAGGAGAGGGCCGGTTTGCTCATCGCGGCGCGGGCGGCGCCGCTTGGCCGGCCCCCGGCTGGGGCGCGCTCTGGCGGGGCGGCAGCGTGGGCGAGCCCATATCGGGAAGCGCGTTGGGCGCGGGCCTGGCGCGGATCTGCTCGCCCAGAATGTAATCGTAGCGGTCGCGGCTGATCGAATCGGCGCTCTGCGCGCTGCGCAGCAGCGTCGGCCGCAGGAACACCATGAGATTGGTCTTGGTGCGCTGGCGAGTGCTGTACCTGAACAGACCGCCGATCAGGGGCAAGTCGCCCAGGCCCGGGATTTTTTCCTCGCCGTCCTTGAAGCTGTCCTGAATCAACCCGCCGATCACCACGATCTGGCCGTCATCGACCAGCACCGTCGACTCGACCGAGCGCTTGTTGGTGATCAGACCCGAGGCGTTGCTGCTGTCCTGCACGCTGGAGACCTCCTGGAATATCTGCATGCGCACCGCGCCGCCTTCGGAGATCTGCGGCTTGATGCGCAGGGTCAGGCCGACGTCCTTGCGTTCGATGGTCTGGAACGGCGTGGGCGTGGTCGCCGCTCCCGATACCGCGTACTGCCCGGTGATGAACGGCACGTTCTGGCCGATGATGATTTTCGCCTCCTCGTTGTCAAGGGTGAGCAGCGTCGGCGTGGACAGGATGTTGGCGTTGGCATTGCTCTCGAGCGCGCGTATCAACATGCCCAGATTCAACACCTGCGCGCCCCCGGGCAGCGTAATCGAGCCTTTGACCACGCCGACATTGAGGCCGCGACCGGCCGCGATCGGCGTGCCTGAGAGAGTGACGATGTTTTGCGCCGGCGTGCCGAAATTGGTGCCGCCGAACACCTGCGCGGTATTCTGGCCCAACCCGGTCAGGTCCTGCCACTGGATGCCGAACTCGGCCGCCTTGTCGGCGGTGAGCTCGGCGATCAGCGCCTCGACATAGACCTGCGCCCTGCGCACGTCGAGTTTTTCCAGCACGGCACGCAGGTTGTTGTAGACCGCATCGGGGGCGGTGATGATGATCGAATTGGTGGCTGCATCTGCCTGAATGATGCCCGAGGACGCGCCGCCCGATTGCACCTGCGCCGGCAGCGGCGAGGGCGTCTGTCCCGGCGCTGCCGCGCCCGCGGGCTGGGTGGCGCGTGCCTGCGAGCCGGCCAGATCACCGCTGTAGATCGCGCGCAGGATTTCGGCCAGCTTCACCGCCTCGGCATTTTTCAGGTAAACAACGTGCATGTTGCCGGCCACGCTGGTGCTCGAATCGAGTATTGCCACCAGCTGGCGCACGCGCAGCAGCCGCGACGAATCGCCCGAGCGCACCAGCAGGCTGTTCGAACGCGCGTCAACGGCAACGGTAAAGCGCTGGGTAGGATCGGCCTGCCCCTGTGCCTGGTTCTGCGCGGCCTCGGCGAACAAACGGTTGATCGTTTGCGCCACATCGAGCGCCGACGCATGTTGCAAAGCGATGATGATCGGGTCGGAGTCGTTGGGCTGGTCGATCGAATCGATGATTTTTGCGATGCGCTCGAGGTTGCTCGCGTAATCGGTGACCACCAGCGTATTGCTGTTCTGGTAGGCCGTAATGGTGTTGTTGGGTGCGATCAGCGGGCGCAGCACCGGCACCATCTGGGTGGCCGATTCGTGCTGCAGCTTGAATACCCGGGTCTGGATGGTGTCCACGCCAGAGGCGGCGCGCTCGCCGCTGCCCAGTGTCGGGCTCAGGCGCAATTTGGCGTCGGTCTCGGGCAGGATCGCTACGCGGCCGCGTTCCTCGGCCACGGTAAAGCCCTGCAGGCGCAGCGCCGACAGGAACACCTCGTAGACCAGCGTGCGCGACATCGGCTTGACGGAGACGATATTTATCGTGCCCTTGACACGCGGATCGATGACAAAGGTCTTGCCGGTGATTTCGCTGACGGCCTTGACCACGCCCTCGATATCGGCGTTGACGAAATTGAGTGTGACAAGGTCCGGCCCGGCAGGTCGCGGCGCAGCCTCGGCAGCGGGCTTGGCAGGCGCTGATTCGGCGGGCCATGCCTGACCGCTGCCGGCGGCCGCCATGATGGTCATGGCAAGACCTGCAAACCCTGTTCGTAGCCAGCAATGTGTCATAGCATTTCTTTCGATTACGCCACCGGCGGACAACGCGGCGTCATTTACCAACCGTTAAAGGGGCGCTTGCGCCTGGCGCGCGTTTGTCCGGCCAGGTAAGCGTTTCGCGCGCACCGCCGCGTTCCAAAACCACATGATCCGGATGCACTTCAGCGAGCCGGATGCCGGGCGCAACGTCGCCGCCTTCGCTCACCGCCAGAATCTGCTTGGCATCCAGTTGCACCACCGCGTTGCCCAGCCGGCCGCGCGAGGCGGCCGCGATGCCGAGCAGCCGGATCGCAATTCCGGTTGGTGCGGCGGCGTCGCGCGCCGCCTGGCCGAACAGCAGACCGGCGGAGGCCAGGTTGCCCGCAGCCACTGTCGCAGCCTGCATGCGC
Organism: uncultured beta proteobacterium; assembly: GCA_903859155.1. Lineage (GTDB taxonomy): Bacteria > Pseudomonadota > Gammaproteobacteria > Burkholderiales > SG8-39 > 2-02-FULL-62-17. The sequence goes on along the minus strand of CAIOLO010000150.1, from coordinate 7,917 downwards.
GGTTCGGCGCGCGGGGCCAACCACGCCCAGGTCCAGTAGGCGAGCACCATCCCCAGCAGCGCCAGCGCCGCCAGCGTCAGCACGTAAATCACGACCGTCAGGAAAAAACCGGAACGTTCAAGCGGGAGTTGCTGCATTGCCACGTCATCCGTCCTTAACGCCTGAGATAGCATAGGCCTGAAGCGGGAAACGACCGGCTGCATCTTTGGGGGCGATATAATGGCGGTTTAGCGGCCGCAGCGCAACGTGTGCATGCCGCCGCCACAGTGCAACACGCGCATGCCGCCGCCGCCGCGCGGCCGGGAAAATCCGGCATGAGTATTTTTGATCTCGGGAAAGTCAATTGACGAAAATGGCGATGCGATGTTGATCGGGGAGCACAGACAACGCGGTTTCACCTTGCTCGAAATCATGGTGGTGGTCGTCATCCTGGGGATTCTCGCCGCCCTGGTGGTGCCAAAAATCATCAGCCGCCCGGACGAGGCGCGGATCATTGCGGCCAAACAGGATATCGCCAGCCTGATGCAGGCGCTCAAGCTCTACCGGCTCGATAATCAGCGCTACCCGAGCACCGAACAGGGCTTGCAGGCCTTGATAGTCAAGCCGGCCACCGCGCCGATCCCGCTCAACTGGAAGGCAGGGGGCTATCTCGAGCGACTGCCCAAGGACACCTGGGGCAATCCCTATCAGTACCTGAGTCCCGGACTGCGCGGGGAGATCGACGTTTTCAGCTACGGCGCCGACGGCGCGCCCGGCGGCGAGGGCAACGACGCCGACATCGGCTCGTGGAATCTCTAAGCCGGCGCCGATGAAGCGCGTGCGCAGTTTGGAAAAAGGTCGCGGCTTTACGCTCATCGAGATGCTGGTGGTACTGATGGTCATGGGGCTTTTTGTCGGGCTGGTCAGCGTCATCTCGCGGCCGGACGATCGCGCCGTGCTCCGTCTGGAGGCGGAGCGGCTCTCGCAATTGCTCGATTTTGCCGCCACTGAAGCGCAACTCACCGGCAAATCCATCTCCTGGACCGCCGAGGGATCGGGCTACCGGTTCTGGCGCCAGGGCGAGGGTTCGCTGTGGAGCGAGATCCGCGACAGCGATCTGCTGCGCGCGCGCAGCCTGCCGCCGGATGTGGCGATTTCAGGATTGCGCGTCGAAAACATGCGACCGCAGGGCGCCATGCGCCTGGAGTTCGCCTCGCATGGCGCGCCGTTGGCCTTCTCAGTCGCGATGTCACTGGGCAGCGAGCGTTATGCCGTCGCCGGATCGCCGATCGGGGATGTGCGCGCGCTGCCGGGCGAAGAAAACGTCGATGGCAAGCAGGCGCGGCGCTAGGCAATCGGGGTTCACGCTGGTCGAGGTTCTGGTCGCGCTGGCCATTATCTCAATAGCGCTGATGTCGGCGCTGCGTGTGGCCGGGCAGGGTACGACCAATGTCGGCGAACTGCGCTCGCGGCTGCTGGCCGGATGGGTTGCGCAGAACCTGCTCGCAGAGCATCGCGCCCGCCGCGACTGGCTGCCGCTGGGCATACAGCGCGGCGGCGCACGCGAGGGCGGCCTCGACTTCGCCTGGCGGGAAGAGGTCATCGCCACGCCGAACCCGGCATTCCGCCGCATCGATGTAAAGGTGTTCGCCTCCGCCGAAGAAACGCATTCCCTGGCGCACCTTGCCGGGTTCATTGTCAACGCGCCGGATCAGGCCAAATGAATCAGACGCGCGGCTTCACCTTGGCGAGGCGCGGTTTCACCTTGATCGAACTGCTGGCGGCGCTGCTGGTGCTGTCGCTGCTGGCGCTGATGTCCTATCGCGGACTCGGGGCGGTGCTCGATGCGCGCGAACACGTCAGGAATGAGACCGACAAATGGCGGCAGGTGGCGAAATTCTTCGCGCGCTTCGAAGGCGACGTGCATCTGGCTGCGCCGCGCCCGGTGCGCTCGGCCGGGGGTATCGCGCCGGCGTGGCGCGGAGAAGCTGTTGCGGGAGCGCAGTCGGGTGTGGAATTCAGTCGTTTCGCCACCGCCGACGGCGTCGACAGCGCGCGGCGGATCGCCTACCGGCTGAACGAAAAGCACGAAATAGAATTGTGGTTGTGGTCGGGCATTGACGTCGCGCCCAACACGCTTCCCAGCCGTTACCCGGTTCTGTCCGGAGTAAAAACCTTCGAGCTGCAATACCTCAGTCCCGCTCTGGTGTGGCTGGACTTCTGGCCGGGGTCGGCGGCCGCCCCGCACCTTCCGCAGGCGGTGCGCCTGCGCATCGTTCTTGCCTCGAACGAAGAAATCGTGCGCATCTTCGCGCTGCAATCATGACTACCCGACAGCGCGGCGTCGCCATCGTGCTCGCCATGGGTGTGGTCGCCCTCGCCGCGATCGCGGCAGCGGCCCTGATGGTCTCGCAAAGCACCTGGTCGCGGCAGATAGAACTCACATCGGAGCATGTGCAGGCGGTGGCCGTGCTCGAGGCCGGCGCGGACTGGGCGCGTGCCCTGCTCGACGATGATCGCCACGCCAGCGAGGTCGATCATCTGGGCGAACCCTGGGCGCTGCGCCTGCCGCCGATGCCGGTTGAAAACGGCGAGCTGCTGGGACATATCGAGGATCAGCAGGGCGCCTTCAACCTCAACAATCTGGTCAGCGACGGCAAGGTCAATGTTGCCCGGCTCGCGCAATTCCAGCGTCTGTTGGCAACGCTGGGTCTGCCCGCCGGGCTGGCCTACACCCTGGCTGACTGGATTGACGAGGACAGCCAGCCGCAACCGGAGGGCGGCGCCGAAGACGCCGACTATCTCGCCGCGGACCCGCCTTATCTCGCGGCCAACCGGCCGCTGATCGACGTGGCCGAGCTCGCGCTGGTGCGCGGTTTCGACGACAATGTACGCGCCCGCCTGCTGCCCTACGTCACGGCACTGCCCGGCGCCACAGCGGTCAATGTGAACACCGCGCCGCCCGAAGTGCTGGCCGCGCTGGCCGAGGGCCTGGATCTTGGCGAGGCCCGGGCGCTGGTTGCTCAGCGCGACCGGGCTTATTATCGCGACCGCGACGACTTTCTCAAACGGCTTCCGCGGGGGGTCGTGGTGTCGGCAGAGGAGATCAGTGTGAGCAGCAATTATTTTCTGGCAAGCCTGCAGGTAAGTATTGGTGGCGCGCAGGCAAGCGGCAAGGTGCTGCTGGCGCGATTGCGGACCGGATGGCCGGTGATTGTCTGGCGCAAATACCGATGAGCCTGCTTCGCATCTGCGCTTCGTTGCAAGGCGCGCCGCGGCAATGCCGCTGGGCGCTTGTCGGCCCCGGTCTCGCACCGGTTACCGGTGAGGGGCCGCTGGCGCAGTTGCCGCAGCGCGTCGAGCGCGTGCAGCTGGTGCTGCAGGCCGCAGATGTCCTGATCACGCGCGCGCGCCTGCCGCATTCGGCCAGGCGCCGCGCAGGATCGGTGCTCGCCTATGCGGTAGAAGAGGAAACCGTGGGCGAGCCCGATGCCAATCAGGTGAGCTGGCTTGGCCGTGCCGCGGACGCCGATGCGCTTGCGGTTGCGGACCGGCGCGGACTCAAAGCCTGGCGCGAGGCGCTGGGCACGGCCGGAATCCGCGGCTATGAAGTGCACTGCGAGAGCCTGATGTTGCCCTGGACGCCGCGCGAATGGAGTCTCGCCTGGAATGGCCGAGACGGATTCGTGCGCAGCGGCGAATTCGAGGGCGCGGCAACCGATTGCGGCGACCGGCAGACGCCGCCGCTGTCGCTGCGCCTGCTGCTCGAAGAGGCGATAGCACGAAACCAGATGCCGGAGTCGATCGCAATCTATGAATTCGGCACCGATATTCCGGCCGATGCGGCGCCTGATCTCGATACCTGGCAGCGCGAACTGGGCGTGGCGCTGCGTCGTGGTGGAATCTGGGACGCGCGCACCGCGCCGCCCGATGCCGGCGTCAGCCTGGCACAGGAGCGCCAGCCCTGGGGCATTACCCCCGCCGCCCTGACGCGCCTGCGGCCGGCGGCATGGATCGCGGGCCTTGCCCTCATCCTGCACGCGCTGGCGCTGATTGCCGACTGGTCGCTGCTCGCCACCGAACAGCGCAGCCTGCGCCGGCAAATGGAGGCGCGTTTTCGCAGCGCGTTTCCCGATGCGGTCGCGGTGGTTGATCCGGCGCTGCAGATGCGACGCAAACTGGCCGATGCGCGCCACGCCGCCGGCCAGCCCGATAGCAGCGATTTTCTGCCGATGTTTGAAAAAATCGCCGTCGCGTTGAAGGAGTTGCCCTCGGGCGGCCTGCGCATTGCCGCCTACGAGAACGGTCGCATGACGCTGGAACTTGCGGCGCTCGACGAGGCCGGCGTGCGCCGCATCGTGGCCAAGCTGCTGCAGGCGGGCGTGCTGGTCGAGCCGCCCGCCGCCGCAACGCGCGGCGGTGCTGCCACAGTAATCCTCTCGGTGCGTTCGTCATGAAGGCGTGGCTGCGCAAACTGCGCGATTCGCGCTCGCCGCGGGACCGGGCCGTGATCATCCTGCTGGCCGCGGTCGTGGCGGTGGTGTTGTACGCGTGGCTGGTGCAGGCGGCGAACCGGGCACGCACACAACTGAGCGCCTCGGCTGCCACTTTGCGCGCGCAGGCGGAACGCCTTGACATGGATGCGACCGAACTTTCAGGGGTGCGCGCGGCACCGGCGCCCGTGGCACCGCCGAGCGATCTGCGCACGCTGCTAAAGGCCAGGGCCGATGCGGCCGGCCTGTCGCGCGCGCTGCTGCGCATCGATGCGCCCGACCCGAATCAGGTGCAGCTTGTGTTCGGAGCGGTTGCCTTCGCCGACTGGCTCGCCTGGGTTGCAAGCCTGCAGGCCGAACACATCCGCCTGGACGCCGCGCGCATCGAAGCGCTGTCCACGCCGGGAATGGTGGGGATCACCGCCACCTTCACCGCCGCCCGCGCGCAGTGAAGCGTTGGCCGCTGCTTGGCCTGGGCCTGGGCGCGTATGCCCTCAGCCTGATTGCCACCGCCCCGGCAAGCTTGATCGACGCAGCCCTGCAGGCAGCCAGCGCAAGCAGGCTGCGCCTCGTTGAAGCCCGCGGCACGCTCTGGTCGGGAGCGGGGTTGATCGAACTGCGCGATGAAAAGCACCGCTCAAGCGTCGCAAAAAACATCGCCTGGCAGGTTCTGCCAGCCTACCTGCTGCGCGGGGAACTTCGCTGCGAAGTCGAACTGGAGGAACCGGGCAAGCACTTTCCCGTGACGCTTTCCACGGCGCGGGTCGAGGTGGCGGATGCCGATATCGCTTTGCCGGCGGCGGCGCTGGGCCTGGGCGTGCCGGAGCTGACCTCGCTCGGGCTTCTCGGTGAGGTGCTGCTGCACATTGAGCGGCTTTCACTCGCGCCAGGCGCCATCCACGGCAACGCCACGCTGCAATGGCGCGCCGCCGGGTCGGCGTTCACGCGGGTGTCACCGCTGGGCGACTACGAACTGCGCTTCGCTGGCGAAGGCGCCGCGGCGCGCGCGTCCCTGCACACCCTGCGCGGGCCGCTGCAACTGGACGGCAACGGAACCTGGAAGGCTGGCGGCAAGTCCGTGTTTCAGGGCACCGCGCGCATAGCGCCGCAACATCTGCAGCAACTCGCGCCACTGCTGCGTCTGATTGCGATCGAACGCGGCGAAGGGCTGTTTGATCTGCAGCTTGTTTTTTAAGGGCGCAGACCGGAGTCTCGCGTCTTCTTACAGGCCCCGCGCAGACGGGCTTCGTATCTCGTTGAATACGCCTTGGCGGCATTCGCCAGCCGGGTTCCCGGCCCGCGGGGCTTAAACATTCTTAACGCATGCGGGAAGTCATCGAGTGTAGATTTGTGCACTCCGGCGGGTTGCTTCGCTCGCTTTTTTCATGCCCGCTTAGCTATAGGAAAAGGGGATCAGGAAATGCTAAAAGCTCCAGTTTATTTTTGTATCGGACTGTTTCTGGCACTTGCTCTGACCGCATGCGGCGGTGGCGGCGGTGGCGGTGGCGGTTCTGCCGATACCGGCAGCACCGGCAGCACCGACGGCGTGGCCTCGCCGGCGGCGGTCTCCGTCGTCAGCGCAAATTAGGAGGGCGCCATGCAAACCGGAACGTTCAAATTCAAACTGCTGTCCCTGATCCTGCTCGCCATGGCAGCCGCCGCCTCGGGTGTGCGGGCAGCGCCCCCCACCGGCACGGCTTACTACACCGATCCGCAAAACCAGTATGTGCAGGACAAGACCTCGGACGGCATCACCAATCTCAACAACGTGCTTTGCATCGCCAACGCGATGCGCCTGGCCGACAGGGTGAACCTCGGTGACTACATTGCCCTGGTGGACAAGACCAAGTGCGACAAGACGAGCATGGCCAGTGCCAGCAATTCGAGCAGCGACTCGTCCTCCGGCGCGACCACGACGGCGAATTACATGAACGCCATCGTCAATGTCAGCCGGGTGAGCGGCAGCCCCATGATCGGCAAGGCATGGATGTCGACCTCCGATGGCCAGGGCAGAGGCGTGGACGTCAACATGTACCTGAGCGCAACCCAGTCGCCCACCGAGGTTCCGCCGTACGGCGTGTTTCGCCTGGATTACATCGGCAAATTGTCCTCCAGCGGGGCGACCGTGTTCAACGGATACATCGACTCGCAGAGCGGGCAGCTGAACTTCTTCGAGAGGAGCGCAGGAAACAAGGGCAGCTCCGATACGGCGCTTGCATTGACGGCCACGTCGACCAGCGCAGGCGCCGGCACCATGAGCATCAGCGGCGGCGACGCGAGCAACTTCAACTTCGCCTACAACGGCAGTTACTTCCGGCGCAGCGACGGCATTGCGGATCAATGTTTCGACCGCGCCTCGACCAATGTCAACCGCTCCGTCTGGCGCTATGGCACGTACAACAACGCCACCGGCCTCAGGGCGGACGTGGCCCACCCCGGCTTTCCGATCAAGGGAACCTATTCCGGCGCCGACTACATGGGCTTTGCCGGTTACTACGGCATCAACTTCCAGGGGGTCGATCTCAATGTATTGGCTGACGCGCAGCCCATCGCCGGCTTGACCATCGCCGACCAGCGTCCCAGCAACACTACCGCCTACAACCTGAACAAGCTCGGTGGCAAGCTGACCAAATGGACCAAGTCCGCGAAAACGCTGGACGACATGGACGGCATCCCCTTCAACTTCGGCGGCAATTTTACCCAGGTCTACGCGCCCAATACCCCGCCTGCAGCCCTGAACATTTTTGGCAATTGGGTGATGGTCTGGAGCAAAGCGAACAGCAGTTTCACCGTGACGGGGACGCAGGATTGCTCCGGCAGCAACGGCTGCGTGGTCGCCGCCCTTGACCCTACGATCAGCCTGGATTCGACCAAGGTCTTCCTGAACCAGGGCATCATGGGGTTTTCGAATTCCTTCGGCGGCAACCTCAATATTCCCCCGACCGGCAGCGCGCACGTTGGAGCGGACGCGGTCAATATCTACACGCAGTCGGCAGTCCTGCCCGGTGATACCGCTTTGGCAAGCAAGAACCTGTACTGTCTCAGCCAGTGTCCGACCACTGGCTCCATCGGTACAGATTCTCCCGCTACCGGCTTCAAAGGATTACCGAAGAAGATGGACGGTACCGGCAACAGCCCCTTCGGCAATAACACCGGGCAGCAATTCTCTTTCGCAACCAGCAGCGCAAACACCGTAAGCTATACATTCGACGGCGGCGGACTGCAGCACACCAAGACCGGGGTCAAGACCGCCATGGTGATCAGCAGTTCGAGCTACTTCCCTACCGGGACCACCATGTTTCCGAACGGCATCATGACCGGCCGCTTGTTCGACACGGCATTCTCCGCTTGTCCGGCCAAACCGGGGATGTCGAACACGTATGTGTGCGAGCCGGGCGATCCTGCTTACTACTACACCTGGCAGACCGGGCCGAATCAGTGGACG
>CAIOLO010000149.1 GCA_903859155.1 uncultured beta proteobacterium | reverse complement strand
TTCCACGGAATTCGCGCCGCTGCCCCATTGCTGTTCGAGCAGCCGGCGGATCTGCGCGCCGCTCAAGGTCTTGACCACCAGATAATTTCCAAACGGCAGAATGCCGAACAACTGGCCGTAGCTCACGGCGCCGCCGGCGGTCAATAGCAAATCGGTGCGTACCCCGCCGGGATTCATGAACGCGATCTGCGCACCGCCTTTCGCCGGGGACTGCGTGGCCGCAAGCTGGGAATCGGCGATCAAGTTGCCCAGCGCCTGTTCGCGCGAATGCGCCAATCTGCGGGTGATGGAATCGGTAATGCGCCCCACCGTGCGCCCGGCCAGCGGCGCCGCAGCCTGTACATATTTCGCCACCAGGCTGGCAACCGCCGGGTGCGGCGCGAATGCCGGATAGTCCGGATGCGACGCCTTGCCGCCCACAACAGCAGTAGCGCTCGCCGCGCCCTGCACGATGACATTGTCGGCGCGCTTGTCGATGACGCGACCGGCACGCGTATCGATTTTCAGATCGATGGTGGTGAGCAGGGTTCCATACTGGCCTGCGCTGGTGAGCAGAAACGGCCGGGCCGGGTTGATGGTCGCGTAGTCGCAGATGTAGGCGCGGTGCGTATGGCCCGAGATCACCACATCCACCGAGGGGTCGAGGTTCTCCAGCACCTTGACTATCCCCCCGGTCATGCCTTGGCAGTTCCGGTCGTTGTAGCCCCCTGCGGTATAGCCGCCTTCGTGCACGACGACGACGATGGCCTGTGCGCCCTGCGCGCGCAGCGCCGGGATCAGGGCATTCGCGGTTTGCGCTTCGTCACGAAAGCTCAGCCCGGCCACGCCCGCCGGCGTGACACTCGATGGCGTTCCCTTCAATGTCATGCCGATGAATCCGACCCTGGTCGAGTGGGCGCCGCTTGAAAAGCTCTTGATGGCGGTGGCGGGAAACAGGGTTTCGCCATCGGCCTTCACCGTGTTGGCGGCGAGAAATTCGAAATTCGCGCCGGCAAAATTGCGGCTGATCCGGCACGGCTCGAGCGCGGTAAATTTTTTGCATCCGCCATGCCGCATCCGCAGGAGTTCCGCCTGGCCCTTGTCGAACTCGTGATTGCCCACGGCGTTGAAATCGATGCCCATGAGATTGACCGCCTCGATGGTGGGTTCATCGAGAAACAGCGAGGAGGTGAGCGGCGAGGCGCCGATCAGGTCGCCTGCGGATATCACCGCGTGGTTGGGGTTGGCCGCCTTCAGCGAGGCAATGGCGCTGGCGAAATGCGCCGCGCCGCCCGCGGGAAGCGCGACCATGGAGCCATCCGCGCGCGGCGCATTGATGCGTATTCCAGGCGGCTCGAGGTTGCCATGAAAGTCGTTGAAGCCGATCAGGCGCACAGAAACGACCGCGGCTGCCTCCGGGGTCCTCTCCGCGGGCGCGACCGTGCCGCAGGCCGTCAGCGCCAGCAATAGCGACAATGCCGTTTTTCCGGAGAGCGCTTTGGCTAGCCGCAGTGTTTGCAAAGGAGTCATGCTCTGTTCCTCAATCATTGAATCCGAGGGGACCTGCGAACGCCCCGGCCGGCACAGCGTGGGTTACCAGTCCCTCCCGGGCGTTCCACAGGTGCGGCATATATCCCGGTTTCCATGCGTGGCCGCTTACACCAGCCGCATGCCGACGACACCGGCGAGCACCATCAGCACGGCAATCCAGCGCCGCGCACCGAAACGCTCGCCCAGCAACCCTGCCCCCAGCACCGCGCCGATCAGAATCGAGGTCTCGCGCAATGCGGCCACCAGCGCCACCGGTGCGCGCGTCATCGCCCACAGCGCGATCCCGTAAGAACCCAGCGTGCAAAGCCCGCCCAGCAACGCCACGCTTGCGGCGCGTGCGCCCGCGGCGCCGATGCCGCGCAGCGAGGCCAGGGAAAACGGCACCAGTCCGATGCTAGTGAGCGCGAACATCCACGCAATGTAGCTCCAGGCATTGCCCGCCGCTCGCACGCCCGAGGCGTCCACCAGGGTATAGACCACGATGATGACGATCTGGATGCCGACAAATCGCGCTGCGCTGTTGCTGAGCGCACCGCCGCGCAGCCCTTCCCAGCCGAGCAGCAGCACGCCGACGATCAGCGCCAGCAACGCACACCAGGCCGCAACGGACAAGGACTCGCCGAAAACAGACACCGCGGCGGCTGCCACCACCAGCGGCGGCAATCCGCGCATCAGGGGATAGGCCACGCTCAGGTCGCCGCCCCGATAGGCACCGGCGAGCACCTTGAAGTAGCCCACATGAATGATCGCCGAGACCAGGATTTGCAGCCAGGCGGCGCGCAGCGGCATATCGCTCCAGGGCAGCGTCAGCGCCGCGGGGATTCCGGCCATGATGCCCACCACCACGGCATCACCCGCCCGGCCGGCATTGCGTTTGGCCAGCGTGTTCCACAGCGCATGCAGCAGCGCCCCGAACAACACCGCCGCGATTACCCCCAGACTCATGCGCTCTCCGACCTGGCTGTTGGCGGGAATTGTAAGACGCAATTCACGCCGGTTTCACATTGCTGCAACGACGGCTGCCCATGATGGCGGCCTTCGGCAACTGGGGAGTTGATATGCAACGGCAGGAATTCTCAATCGAGGTAGACATCAAGCGGCAACTCGAGATGCGTGAAGCGGCAGCGACCATGCTGCAACGCACCCGTGCCGCCTGGCGGAAAAATGGCGATTTATCGCAGGCGCAGACCGGAAAATGGTGGCCTCCTGGCCGGGCGGACCGCAGACACCCCGCCAGCAGCTACCTGAAGCTGCTGGCGGCGGAGTTGTAGCCGGGCAAAATCCCCTACAATTGCGAATCTTTCCTGTTTAGCTGGGGATTCGCATGAACACTGCAGCGGTCGCCACCACCGACGAGCAAGCCCCGGCAAGATCCATGAAGGAAGTCTGGATCGTCACCGTCGGCCACGCGCTGACGCACTGGTATCCGGCAACTTTTTATATCCTGCTGCCGCTGATCGGCAAGGAACTGGGCCTGTCCTACAGCCAGATCGGCCTGGTGATGACCTGCCAGGCATTTGCCGGTGCGATATCCAACATTCCCGGCGGCATGATCGTCGACACCGTGGGCAAGAAAGCGCTGCTCTTGGCGATTTCGCTGTTCTGGATCGGCGTGCCCTATTTCCTGATCGGCTTCACGCACAACTATCCGATGCTGCTCATCTGCGTGATGCTGGTGGGGGTCGGCAATAACCTGTGGCATCCGGCCGCCATTCCGACCCTGGCGAGCCGCTATCCGGAGCGCAAGGGGCTGGTGCTGGCGATACACGGCATGGGGGCCAATGTCGGCGATGCGCTCGCGCCGCTGGTGATCGGCGCGCTGCTGGTGACACTGACCTGGCGCCAGATCGTCATGATCAACGTGGTGCCCGGCGTGGTCATGGCGGTGATCATCCTCGCCTTCCTGGGCACGCTGCGCGTCACCCAGTCCGGCGGCAAGAATGATTTTTCCAAAGACAGCGGCAAATCGCAGAGCCTGGCCGACTACATGCAGGGTTTGAAACGCCTGGTGACCGACCGCGGCGTCAACATGCTGCTGCTCGGTTCGGCCTTCCGCAACATGACGCAGTCGGCGCTGCTCACCTTTCTGCCGGTGTATCTGGCCTACGAAATGGGCTACTCGCCCTGGCTGGTGGGCGTGTGGATGTTCGCGCTGCAGATCGCCGGCTTCACCGCCGCGCCGATCGCCGGACACCTCTCCGACAAAATGGGTCCGCGACGCGTTGTCATGACCAGCATGGGGATGACCTGCGTGGTACTGCTCGCGATGGCCTTCGCCGGCAAGACACATGCCTTCGTGCTGTTGATCGCGCTGCTGGGCTTTTTCCTGTACGCGGTGCGCGCGGTGCTGCAGGCCTGGATGCTCGACAGCGCGCCCAAGAACATGGGCGGCACGGCCATCGGCGTGATGTTCGGCGTGCAGGCGCTGGGCGCGGCGATCGCACCCGGTCTGGGCGGCCTGATCGCCGACAAGTACGGTCTCATCATGGCCTTTTACTTCATGGCCGTGACCATCATCATCGCGAATGTGTTCGTGTTTCTGACGCCGGCGAAGCTGCG
>CAIOLO010000148.1 GCA_903859155.1 uncultured beta proteobacterium | reverse complement strand
GCTGGCGGAAAAACGCGGTTGCAGCACCACCGTATTGCCGGCCCACAAGGCGGGCAGGAAAGACCAGGACAGACCCACCACGTGAAACAGCGGCAGGAAGATCTGGTACACGTCCTCGGCGCGCAATGCCTGATGCAACGCACCCAGGCGTGCGCCCCAGAGCGCGTTCGCGTGTGTCCAGACCACGCCCTTGGGTCGTGAAGTGGTGCCCGAGGTATGCATGATGAGCACCGTCAATTCCGGATCAGGGGCTCGCGCCGGCAAAGGCTCGGAATGCAGCGAAGAAAAACTGCTGCAGCGCTCATCCCGATGGTCGGGGCTGGCAGCCGGCGGCGTGCCGGCGTCGGTCGCGGTCACCGCAATCCATTGCAGATCGGGGCAATGCGCGGCCAGGGTGCCGGCAAGCCCGGGCTGCGTAATGGCAACGCGAGCACCGCTCGAGTGCGCGTACCAGGTGAGTTCCGGACCTGCAGCCATGGCGTTGACCGGCATGTGCACCGCGCCCAGACGCGCGCAGGCAAACAGCATCAATAGCGTCTCGGGGCAGTTCTCCAGGTACACCATGACCCGGTCGCCCTTCTCCACGCCGCGCGCGGCAAGGCCGCCGGCAATGCGCGCCACTTCATCGGCGAACTGCGCATAGGTCCAGGTCCGTGGCGAACCTTCGAATGGCGACCACACCAGAAACGGATGGCTGCCGAGCGCGCGTGCGCGCGTATCGAGCAGCGCGCTCAGGTCAAAACCGGCGAATGGATTGAGGAAGTTTTCGGATGTGTTCGGCACAGGCAGCCCATCGGGAAGCGCGATTGGCAAGTGTATTGAAAAACGCCCGCCTCCAGTTGTCGTTTTGGTCGGATGCGGGCGGCGCGTAGCAGCGCAGATTGCGAAATCCTAAATTTCCGACAGGGTTCATAATTGCCTATGTGCGTGAGTTTCACGGCCGGAAACATGATTGATACGCGCGATTCATACGCCGCTGCAGGCCACGCCTTGGATTGTTTTCCTACTCCCGCAGTTCTTCACTCTCTTGGAGGCATCTCGTGAACCAACGAGCACTCATTCTCGCCATTGCCGCGTTCTGGGCCGCGGCGCTACCTGCCCAGGCACAACAGCCCTATCCTTCCAAGCCGGTGCGCATAATCGTCTCCGTCCCTCCTGGAGGAGGCATGGACGGCATCTGCCGGGTGGTGGCGAAAGAAATGTCTGCGTCGCTCGGCCAGCCTGTGGTGGTGGAGAATCGGCCCGGGGGCGGCGAGAACATCGGTATCAACTCCGTCGCCAAATCCGCCCCCGACGGCTACACGCTCCTGTTCAGCAGCAACACCATTGCCATGAACCCGTCGTTGTACAAGAGCCTGCCCTATGACGCCACCAAGGACCTCGCCGCGGTGGGCCGGATAACGACCATGACCATGTTAATCGTCAGCCATCCGGCGGTGCCCGCGCGCAACGTTTCGGAGCTGATCTCCTACGCGAAGCAGAACCCGGACAAGCTCTCCTACGGAACGCCCGGCACCGGCACACCGCATCACCTGGCGATGGAACTGTTCAAGAGCGCCGCAAGCGTACGAATTATCCACGTGCCTTACAAGGGCACCGGACCGGGCATCAGCGATATGCTGGGCGGGCACATTCCCCTGCTGGTCGCCACAACTGCCCCGATCAAGCAGCAGGTGCAGCAGGGCCTGGTTCGGGCAATCGGGTCAATGGACAGAACCCGACATGCCGAATTCAAGGACGTGGCTGCGATCAGCGAAACGCTGCCCGGCTTCGATGTCGGCATCTGGCACGGCGTTTTCGCACCAGCGGGTACGCCGGCGCCGATCATGCGCAAGTTGTCGGGGGTGCTGCAGTCCGTCGTGGCCGAGCCGCAGTTCAAGAATCAGATGTCGGCCATGGGCGTCGAGCCCCGGTGGGTGGCCCCGGATGAAGTCATGACGCTGCTCAAGAGCGAGCAGGAAAAGTGGTCGGATGCGACCAAGAAGGCGGGGATCGAACCGGAGTGATGTTTTACCGCTATGCCGCATCCCGATCGCTGACACAAGCTCATTTCGCCCCCTCATTTCGCGCCCCTGGCTTGGCGACGCATTGCGCTGGATCATGCTCGCCATCGCGGGCCTTCATGGTGATCTTTCTGGCTTAACCGCGCGCGCTTCGCAATGACTGAGGACATCCTCCTTGCCCGGCGATGGGTGGCGCCTGGGTGGCGCCTGGGTGGCGCCGCGCACTGGCGTCGTCCGGGGAAGATTGTTAGGATTCCCGCTCCGATATTCCTTCACAAAGAAAACGATGAAAAAGCTGGGAATAGTCTTGATTGCGCTGGTCGTACTCGTCGTTGGAGGTTTATTTTGGCTGCGCAGCAACATCAATGACCTGGTGAAGGATGTCCTTGTCACCTATGGCAGCGCGATGACACAGGCCAAAGTCAGTGTTGGCGCGGTCGAGATTAACGGTAGCGACGGCACCGGCATTATCCGCAACCTGAGCATAGGTAACCCGGCCGGTTTCAAGACCCCGTACGCATTCAAGGTCAGCGAGATTGAGGTCGGAATCGACATCGCCAGCTTGACCAGGGACGTAGTGGTGATCCGCAAGATCGTGATCAAAGGCCCGGACGTGATTTACGAAAATGGCGACGCCATGACCAACTTCTCCGCCATCCAGAAGAACATCGCGACCTATCTCGGTCCGTCGGAGAAAAAAAGCGATGGCGGCGGCAAGAAACTGATCGTCGAGGAACTCACGGTGCGCGATGCCAACGCGCAGGCCAGCGCCGCATTCATGCAGGGCAAGACGGTTTCTGTGCCCCTGCCGGACATTGCGCTGCGTAACCTCGGCAAGACCAAGGGTGGCATACCGCCGGGTGAACTGGGCCAGGAAATCATTCAGGCGCTGAAACAAAAACTTTCTTCGGCGATTAGTTTCGATAGCCTCGCCAAGTCCGCCGGTCAAGCGCTGGACAGGGCTGGCAGTGCTGTCAAAGGGCTGTTCGGAAAATAATTTTATGCGGTTGAAAACCGAACAAAGCAAGTTCGGTTGATCGTCTGCGAATCACTTGTGGCGGACTGACTTCCGCCGAATGAATGTTCTGATGAGCGGCTGATATCCGATCAGAAACGCGTCAGCGTCTATGCATAAGTCATGTTTCTCATCAGGGTCGAAAGCCGCAGTTGCGCTATGCCTTGACGCCCGACAACAAGAACACTACCGCCCGCCGGCCCGGCTCCCGGCGAAGAACGCCGTGCGCAAGGCCTTGGATTGGTCGTTGCTCACCAGTTCCTGAAATTTCGCACGCTCAAACCGCAGGCCTTCCTCGAAGGGCAGGCTCAGCGCCGCCTGGACGCATCGTGCAATGGCCGGCGGCGCGAACATGCCCGGCCAGGCGGACGCGACCCGTTCCAGTTCGGCGGCAAAAAAAGCTTCCGCTTTCGGAAATGACAGCGGCAAATCGCGCAATCGGCGCAATGGTGCGTGCTCCGCGATCAGCGTGCCGGCAAAGTCCAGCGCCGCCTCGAGCACATCGCAGTCGGCCAATCTGTCGATCAGCAAGGTGCCGGCAAACTCGCCGGCCGGCATGCGTTCGCCTTCGAGCATCATCTGCAGGGCCCGCCTCACGCCCACTGCCCGCGGCAGGCGTTGCGTGCCTCCCGCGCCGGGCAAAAGACCCAGCCGCACCTCTGGCGCGGCAAGCTTCGCATCGGGCGCGGCAATGCGATAGTGGCAGGCCATGGCGAACTCCAGCCCCCCTCCCAGCGCATAGCCGCGGATTGCCGCCACCACCGGTTTCGGCGAGGCCTCGATCATTGCCCAGATATCATGCGCGGTGGGATAAGCCGCAATTTCTCCGTTGCTGAATTCCGTGATCTGCGCGCCGGCGCAAAATCCACGGCCTTCGCCGGCGAGAACTACCGCCTTTATCGAAGGATCCTCGATGGCGCGCTTTAATTCGGCGTGCGCGCCCACACGCATTGCATGCCCCAGGGAATTCACCGGCGGATGACGAAAGCGAATCAGCGCAACCGGACCGCACAAGGTGGTCGCGGCACCGCTGCCGCTG
>CAIOLO010000147.1 GCA_903859155.1 uncultured beta proteobacterium | reverse complement strand
GGCGATGGATTCGAGTTCCACCTTGCCCGCCTCGACTTTGGAGAGATCCAGAATGTCGTTGAGCAAGGTGAGCAGCGTATGCCCGGAACTCAGGATGGTGCTCGCGTAATCCCGCCGCTCGGCTTCGGAAATGTCGGGCATGCGCAACACCTGCGCCATGCCCAGGATGGCGTTCATCGGCGTGCGCAGTTCGTGGCTCATGGTTGCCAGGAAGCGGCTCTTGGCGACGTTGGCGGCTTCGGCGGCGAGCTTCGCCTGCACCAGTTCCTGCTCGTTCTGCTTGCGCTGGGTGATGTCGCGCGACAGCACGATGAAACGGGGCGGCTGTCCCGGTTCTATTAATTTGCGCGAAACAGAAATCTCGTACCAGCGATTTTCCTCTCCCTGTTGCAATTCGTACTGCCCGCCATGCGAATTTCCCTGCTCATGTGCCTCGCGCAATGCCGCCATGAAAACCTGCGCGGCCGCGGGGGGCAAGACTTCGGTCACCGTCCTGCCACAAATCTGCTCCAACGGCACGACCAGCAGATTAGATCGCTGTGAATAGACATTATGGTGCCTGCCCTCCAGGTCGACCTCGAACAGCAGGTCGGGGATGGCTTCGAGCATGGAGGCCATTTGATGACGCGCGTCTTCCAGTTCCATCCGGTGAATGTGCAACTCTTCTTCTTTGCGCTTGCGCTCGGTGATGTCCTCGTGCGCCACAACCGCGCGGGTCACGCCCGCGCTTGAGAAAGGTGTCACCGAAACGGAAAACCAGAGCGTTTCCGTGGGAGTGGCGCAGGGATACTCCAGCACGAATTTATCGCGCTCGCCCCGCAGGACCGAACGGATGCCCGCCGCCATTTCGGCGGCGCTTTCGGAATGGGCCCCGCTTGCCGTATCGCACACGGCCAGATAATTCACGCCCTCGCAGATGCAGGCCGATTCGGCCCCATTGGCCTGCGAATACTTCCGCCAGGCGCGGTTGACAGCGATGATGGCCCCTTCCTCATTCAGGATCACCAGGCTCGCCGAGAGCGCGTCCACCGTGGCGCTCGCCTGCTGTTCGCTCTTGATCTGTGCACGCTGCGCAAACATCAGCCGATACCAGACCACTGCCAGGATCAGCAGAAACAGCAGGCAGGAGGAAGTCCAGATGACCGCATTCTGGCGCCATTCGGCCAGATAGTCGCTCTCGCCCAGGCCGACTTCTACAAAGAAGGGCGTCTGCTCGCCGATCACCCGGTGAGCGTAGATGCGCTGAATGCCGTCGGGTGTCGACCGGCGTGCATGCGTGCCGCTTAGCTCACCCTGGAGAATGGCTCGTCGCCCAGGATGGTCCTCTACCGACTCGTTGCCTAGTTCTAGCGGCATTGGTACTCGCGCCACCAGGGCGCCATTATCGAAGCGCCACAGCCCGACCATTCCAGTGTGCCCAACGTTGATTCTGAAAAAATGTTCCTGTATGCCAAGCAGCTTGACACCGATCACGACAATCCCCAGGAACGCCCCCTTGGCGTCGCGTATGGCATTAGCCCTGAGGGTCAATGCATGTCCTGTTACCTGGCTGATGATCTTGTCGGAGTAAATCTCGCCGACGGCCGGATCGGACTTCAGCTTCTGGAAATAGGGGGTCTGGGCGATGTTGATCCGGGAGGCTTTTTCCTCGCTACCATAGAGCAGATCGCCGCCGGCATCGAAGACCCGCAAGGCCTCCACCGTTTCCGTGGCGGGCACCAGGGACCTGAGCCAGCGGGTCATCTGGATGTTATTGCGCCGGACCGACGCTTGCTGCATGGACTGCGGGTCAATCTCG
>CAIOLO010000146.1 GCA_903859155.1 uncultured beta proteobacterium | reverse complement strand
CACGATGCCGCGCACGGCGTTGGTGGTGGAAGCGGCCACCTTGTCGGCTGTCAGGTCGGCGCTGATGCCGAGCAGGCTGGTGGCAAGGGCTTGCATCGTTTTGGGATCTGACCCGTCGGTTCCGGTGATCTCTACGGTGGAGGCGTCGCCGGTGGTGCCTGACAGGAAAGTGAATTTCTGCGTGACGCTGTCGAATGTGACCGACATGCCGTAGCGCTGGTCGGCCGCGGCGCGGATCAGGTCGCCGTTGGGGACGACCGTGCCGCCGGTGCTGGTGGCGTAGCTGCCGTCGGCGTTGACCAGGGTATTGGAGGACAACAGCCCGAGCAGGTCGTTGCCGGAGGCGTTTGTCCCAGTGCCACCGCCGTGTATGTTGAGCGTGGTGTTTTCTGCCGGATCGAACCTGAAGCATTGGGCAACGTCGTCGTACGACACGGTTACCTTGCCGACAGTATTGGCCAAAGCCTCGGCGGCAACAGCGGCCGCCTCTAGCGTTGGGTTTGCGGGGATGGCGGCTGTGGCGGTATCGCGAGCAGAAGTGGCGGCACTGACAGTGGCGTCTATTTTCGCTTGGATCTCGGCGACCGCCTGTGCCTCCGTTACTTGCTTCATGTTTGTGAAGGCACCGGTCAAATCGATCGCCAACGAACTTGTGACCGGGGGGGTGGCGGTGTCGATGCCCTGGAGGGTAAACTTGGCGTTATTGGGGCTGCTGAAATCGAAGTAGCGCCCGTCGCCGAATCCGCTCTTCAGCACATTGGTCATTTCCTGAGCGATGCGCACGCCGGTCAGTTTTCCGGTTCCGCCGGCGGCATAATCCGCTGCGGAGGCTGCGATGAGCGAACTCAGGTCCATCTTCACCGCAGCGGCCGAGCCGTCCACCTTGATCTCGAACAGGTTGGCCAGCGTTGCTTTGTCCTCGGTGCTGAGCGTTCTGAAGTCCAGTCCGGCCAGCGTTGTCAGGTCGTACTCGCCCACCGTGTTGCCGGTGATGGTGGCGGGCACCGAGGTCCGGGTGTCGTTCAGGTTGCCCAGTTCGAACATCTGGGTCTTGCGGTTGACCAGTTGGTCGGCCACCGCCGATTCGGGCTTGAGCTGGCCGTACTTGTTGACGTAGAGCTTTTCGCCGTTGGTGTCGGCCGCCTGCAGCAGCGCGGCGTTGACTTCGGTGTCGCCGATGTAGACATAGGTCTGCCACTTGTTGGTCGGGTCGGCCTGGCTCGCGTTCTGGGTCTTGGCGTAATAGACGGTGGCGAGGTAGCTGTTGCCGCCCTGGTCGTACACGGTCAGAGCGGTGGTCTTGTTGTAGGTGGCGGCGTTGGTCCGGTTGAACGGTTCGGTGATGACTTTGGCGTCGGCGGGGAAGTTCAGCCCCAGTTGCACCTGCGAGGTCTGCATCGCGTCGCCGGCGGTCTTTTTCGGTATCGTCAGTCGATCGAGGTTGCTCAGGTCGGCCTTGCCGCTACTATCGACCGATGCCGCCTGCAGTGCCTGGCCGGCGGAGTTCACCACGTTGTACTGGTCGTTCAGCGAGAAGCTGCCGTTGCGCGTGTAGATGTTCTGCAGGCCGTCGGCCGATTTCAGCTGGAAGAAACCGTCGCCCGAGATCGCGAGGTCGAGCGCATTGGCCGAGGCCTGGATGTTGCCCTGGCTGAATTCCTGGCTCACGCCCTTCAATGCAACGCCCTGGCCGATCACGCTCGAGGCTTTCTGCAGCGGCGAGGTGGCGAAGATGTCGCCGAAGTCGGCGCGCGAACGCTTGAAGCCCGAGGTGTTGACGTTGGCGATGTTGTTGCTGGTGATTTCGAGTTGGGCGGTGGCGGCGTTCAAGCCGGTCAATGCGGTATAGAAAGACATGGGGTTATCCTTTTGTCAGATCTGGAGAATGGTTCGGAGTTCAGCCGCCGAAGCTGAGGACACTGGCCAGCGGTATGCTCTGGCCGCCCTGGACCTTGATGACAAGGTCCTTGGTGCTTGCATCGGAGCTCACGCTCTGCACCGTGCTGCTCATGTTGACCGGGGCCGTGCCCTTCGCGCCCGCCACGGTGACTGTCGCTGTGACCTTGTAGGCGCCGTCGGCCAGCGTGTTGCCGCTGTTGTCCAGGCCGTCCCAGGTAAAAGCGGGTGTTCCGGCTTGCTGGCTTCCGGCCACCATGCTGCGCACCGGCTTGCCCGAGGCATCGAAAATATCCAGTTGCACGGCGCTGGCGCCGTTGGGCAGGCTCACCGTTCCGTTGACTGGCTGGCCACCACTGAGGATGGCGGGCAGGCCGGCGGCGGTGACGGAGCGGCCGATCAGGCCGGCGGCGGTCATCATGCGGTCGCCTTGCGTGGAGGCGGCCATCTGGGTGAGTGCGTTTGCCATGTTGGTGGTCGCCTCGAGCTGGGAGAATTGCGCCAGTTGCGCCACGAACGCCTCGTTCTTGACCGGGTCGGTGGGGTCCTGGTTTTTCAGCTGGGCCGTGAACAGAGCGAGGAAATCGCTTTTCCCCATGATGTCCGAACCCTTTGCCTGGATGGCGGTTTTGGCGTCCGAAGTGCGGGTGATGCTGGCCAGATTTGCCGTCGCGCTGGTTGATGCGGTGTTTGCGATAGTCATTGGATTGTTCTCCTGCTTGCGGGTCAGGTTTTGATGATGTCGAGGGTGCGCAGCATCAGTTCGCGCGCCGTGTTCACCACCTCGACGTTGTTCTGGTACGAGCGCGAGGCCGCGAGCATTTCCACCATTTCGCCGACCTCGTTGACATTGGACTTGTAGACATAGCCGTTGGCGTCCGCCTGCGGGTGGGTGGGGTCGTAGATGGTCGGCGCCGGGGTCTTGTCGTCGACGATGGTTTGCACTTTGACGCCGCCGAGGTATTGCGCGCCGGCGTTGAGCTTCTGCTTGTCGAGCAGCGCCTGGAACACCGGCCGCTTCGCCTTGAACGCCTCGCCCTCGCTGGGTGCGACAACGCCGGCGTTGGCGATGTTCGATGCGGTCAGGTTCAAACGCACCATCTGGGCGTTCAGGGCGGTGCCGGCGATGCCGAAAATGTTGCTGATGGACATGGTGCTTACTCTCCTCGCAGCGCACGCTTGATGGTGCTGGCTCGGTTTTCGATGAACATCAGGGTGGCACGGTAGTCGGTGGCCGCCTTGCCGTACTGCGCCTGCTCGACGTTCATTTCAACGGTGTTGCCATCGACCCCGGCGTTGAAAGGGACGCGGTACTTGACCCCGTCGGCGCTACCCTCGTCCTGCCCGAGCGGGAAATGGCGCGTGTCGGTGGTCTTCAGCGCGTCCTGCTGCACCTGGCCCAGCACCTGTTTGAAGTCGATGGCGCGGGCCTTGAAATGCGGGGTATCGGAATTGGCCAGG
This sequence comes from uncultured beta proteobacterium, assembly GCA_903859155.1. Lineage (GTDB taxonomy): Bacteria > Pseudomonadota > Gammaproteobacteria > Burkholderiales > SG8-39 > 2-02-FULL-62-17. The sequence continues at coordinate 8,039 of CAIOLO010000146.1, read as the reverse complement.
TTGGCCGCGAGCAATTCCAGCTGTTTGCTTCTTGCGTTCAGCGCGGTCTCGTGTATGCCGAAGGTGTCTGAAAGAATATTCATAGTGGGCGGCTCAAGTTGTGTGTGCGTGTGTCGATTTGATTAATTGTGTCGAATGCGCTTCGCGTACAGATCTCAGCTGGGTTACAGCAAGGCTTGTGCCAAGGCGCTTTGCAGCGGGAATCGGCATTGCGAGCGCGCAGGCGGCGGTGTTGCGGCAACTTTCTGCCGTGCCGCTCCGGGCGTTTGCCATCGGGTGGCAGCTTGTTGCCGCGCAGGTCGCTGCTGCTGCGGGAGTTGCTGGTTGTCGGGCAGGCGATGTGCATGCTGGGCTTCTCAGAGCGGTTTCTTGATTTGTTTGGAATCGAGCGCGCTCACGCGGAGGAATGCCGCTGCGTCGCGGTTTGGCGCTGCATCGCGGTTTGGCGAAACCAATGTCGTTGCAAGTTTGTCGCGGGCGTTCTGTCGCAGCCCCTGCAGCAGCGATGCGCGCGTAATCGGCGCGGCGGCGTCGCCCCCGGTGCGCAGGCTCACAGCCTGCTGGCCGGCAATCTCCAGATCGGTGTTCAGGCCGCGCTCGCGCCGCGCCGCCGGAGTGAGCACGGTCAGGTAGAGATCATCCAGCGATGCGGGCCGGGATTTGCTGAATTGCTTGAGGCCGGTTTCGGTGAAGTACTTGCCGACCAGGTCGAGTTGGTCGAGCACGCTCAGATCGAGTATCGCCTTGGGGTTGTCCTTGTAGCCCACCGAGGCGGCGCCACGGTTCGGGCCGTCGCAGAACTGGATCAACCCCTGGCAGCGTCCATTGCTTGCCTTGGGGTTCATGCCATCGCTTTCTATCAGGGTCACGACAGCCAGGTCGTCCGGGGCAAAGCGGTGCTCGGCGGCGAGCTCCAGGATTTTGCTGCGCACCGCATTCTTTTCTGCCGCGCTGATGTACTGAAGATTTACAGCGCGGTCGAGCGTTTTTTCGAGCAGCGGGTTCGGCGGCTGTGCTGCGGCCAGGGGTCTGGCGGCGGTGGTCGGCCGGACAGTCCTGCCCGTCTTGAGGTCGATGCGTGCGATGGGCTGGGCTGAGGTCGCGGGCAGTTCACGCGCAATGCCGCTGTTTGCGATCGACGAGACATCGATGGCCTGTCCGGGGTAGATCAAGTCGGGATTGGCAAGGTTGTTGTCCTTGGCAAGCTGCAAGGCGGCGCGCATCGAGGCCTGGGGGCTGCTGCCAAGGCCGCGCCCCTGCAGCACTTTCTGGGCAATGCTCACCATCGTGTCGCCATCACGCACGGTGACGACGGCAGGGGCCGGTGCGCTTGGTGCCGTCGGCGCGCTTGCAACTGCCTGCGCGCTCGCAGCCGCCGGTGCGGGATTCGCGGCGGGCGGGGGGATTGGCGCGCCCTGGTTTCGCCGTGGCTGGGCAATGCCCATCAGGATTTTCTGGAATTCATTGCCACTGGCGCGGGCGGGCAAGCGCCAGGCATCGACGCTGTTGGAGTTGGGTGGCGTAGCCAGTTCTGTTGATATTTTCATGGGCAGTTTTGCAACGTTGTTAATCCATCAAAGTGTTGGCGAGGTAAATTCTTGTGAGGCTCCACAGTTCATGGTTGGTGTCGCAAAACGGTCGCACCCTGCCTTTAGAGCAAGCGTCGTGCCAGCCCGCGAATTACTCCTGGCCCCTGCTGTCGAAGGCCGCTGTCGAAGGCCGGTTGCATCGGCGCATGTTCGTTGTCAAACTATTGACATGGTTAAAAGTGTTGCAAAGTATCTTTTTGTTTTTTGTGGTTTATTGGTCGCATGCGCGACACTCGCGGCCGAACCGGCGGCAGCGGCGCGGGAGCGCTTGTTGCAGGACATCAAGTCCTGGGTCGGGGTCCAGGCGGGGGTTGCCGCTGACCGGGTCGAGATTGCCCCGCTGGACGGGCGCTTGAAGATCGCAGCGTGCCCGGCGGGGGCCCGGTTTGATTTTCCTTTTCCCGCCCGTGACCTGGTCAGGGCACGCTGCGACGCGCCGGTGTGGCAGGTATTTATTCAGGTGAGCGTGCGCACGCCCAGAAACATGATTGTTGCGGGCCGTCCGCTCGAGCAGGGCCGGGTTCTTGTCGAGGCCGATCTCGCCTCGCGCCCGGCCGCCGGTGCCGAGGGTTTCGAGGACCGGGCGAGCGTGGTGGGCCGCATCCTCAAGCGCGAGTTGCCCCAGGGCAGTCCCATTTTGCCCCGGGATCTGGAGGATGCACTGAGGGTGCTGCGCATCATCGGGAACGTGAAAGCCGGTGAGGTTCTCAAGCCCGAGACTTTCCGGCTCGAGACTGTGCCGCGCGCCCTGGTGCCAGCCGGGGCGGCAGCGGGTGTGGCGCCGGCGGAGGGTTCGCGCGTGGTTCGCGACGTGGCGGCGGGACACATTCTCCTTGCGGAAGAATTATCCGAGGCAAGGCTGGTGCTCATCGCGCGGCAAAGCCTGGCGGCGGGTCAATTGGTCGAGGCTGTCATGTTCGAACCGGGTTTGATCAACAGCCGCGATTCGGCACAGCGCTACTACACGCAATTCAGCGGCTTGGAGTTCAGCGAACTGGCACGCAACATGCGTGTCGGAGAACCGCTGCGCGCGAGCGACTTGCGCCCTGCCATACTGGTGCGCCGCGGCCAGTCTGTGCTTCTGACCGTCGGCGCCTCCGGAGGGTTGCAGGTTACGCTGCGCGCCGAGGCGCTGCAGGACGCAAAACTGGGCGAGCAGGTGCAACTCAAAAACCCCGAATCGGGGCGCACCTTGAGCGCCGTCGTGACCGGCAAGAATACCGCGCGCGGCATGTGAAAAAGGCGCCATCGGGGCGGGGTGGGCCGGCAATGGGGGAAAATGGCAACGATATGATGCAAAAACAAAAAAACAGGTCTGCAGCGGCAACTGCAGGATCCTTTGCGCACTCTGGCAGGGTTTTATTTGGGAGCGCGGCTCAAGAAACCTCTGCTGCTGTCGATCCCATCAATGCATTCCCGGAAATCCTGCTTATAACCCTCTGTCTATGGACATATTCGTCATGACAAGCGACATATCGAATACCGCAAATACCGGGCCGGTGAGCCCCAATTATGCGAAGCCTCTCAAGAACCGGCTGGAGGAGTCCAAGCCGCAGCCCGAGCCCGCGCCCGCAGCCGGTGGCGACAAGATCGATTTCAGCGCGGAGGCCGCGCGCCTGATATCGGAGCCCGCTTTCGACCAGGGCAAGGTGGCCACCATCAAGCAGGCGATCGCTTCGGGTAACTACCCCTTGGACGCCAAACGCATCGCGGAGAGCTTTGTGGCTCTGGAGAAGATGATCGGTCACGCGAACCCGCCCGATGCGGTCTCGGGCGGCTGATATTTGAGCGCGGCTGATTTGGAGCAGGGTATTTCTGGCGCGCTTGCGGCCGGTTGCGAGCAGGCGCGCCGGCTCGGCGGCCTGCTCGAGGAAGAGTTCAAGGCGCTCAGTGCACAGGATCTGCCGGGCTTTGAGAGCCTGCAGGCGCCCAAGGAGCAAACCCTCGCCGCGCTTGCCGATCTGGTTCAGGGGCTCACGGCCGCGGCGGGTGCGCCAGAGGCGCAGTCGGGTCCGGCCGAGGGTTCGCAGTGGGAGCATTTCCAGCAACTGATGTCCGCTTGCCGCGAGGCTCACCAGCGCAACGACATCCTGATTCGTGCCAGGCTCGAGGCCATCAGGGCCACCCTTCGGGTGCTCCAGAGCAGCGAGAGTTCGTCCTCGGTTGAGGTGTATGACCGTCTGGGCAAAATGTCGGGCTATCGGCGCGGGCGCGGTTACGAAGAAGTCTGAGCTCCGGGGGCCCGGGTTTTTTCGTCACCAGGCACCATGCCGCGCAACCAGTAAGCCCACGACAGAATAACCGCGACCGCGGTGTACAGTTGCTCGGGTATTTCCTGGTCGACTTCAAGCTGGGCCAGCAGGCCCACCAGTTGCGGATCTTCGGCAATGTAGACGCCCCGCCGGCGCGCTTCCTCGATGATGCGCTCGGCCAGTTCGCCGCTGCCGCGTGCGCTGAGTACCGGGGTTTCGCGCTGGCCGTATTCCAGTGCCACTGCCTGTTTGGTGGGTTTCATGGAAGTGGCATCAGGCCTGAAAGTTGAGAATGGCGCCCGGCGCTGCGGTATCGGGCTCGGCATCGCGCCGCGCGCCGTTGTAGACCACGAACGAATTCATCCTGAGCCCGGCCTTCTCCAGTTCCAGGCCGAGCGCGCGCGAGGCATTGTTTGCCGCCGTGGCCACCGCGGGCAGCAGCGCCCACATGGTCAGATCGATGCGTGTCCTGGCGGTGATGGCGGTCTTGAGCCAGACCTCCCCGAGCACGTCGTTGCGTGAGTGGACGTTGACGGTATAGGGCGGATCGGGTTGTTCGCGGCTGGGCGCCGGACGGGAAAAAGTCAGGCGCACCGGGTTGGCATCGGCAAACGGGATCACCAGGTTGAGCATCAGTTCGTTCTGCGTTTTCGCCTGGACTGCCTGCAACTGGGAGGACTCGATGTCCTCGATCGCACGTTCCAGCGTACCCCTGATCGGGGCGTCGCCGGGGCTGGCCTTGAGCAGGCGCCGCAGCAACAGTTTGATGTTGTATTCCAGGGGCGGCTTGCCGCGGGCAAGCGCGGATTCGGTCCACAAGCCCGCATCCGCCACGGCCTCGCGCAGCGAGCCGGAGCTCAGTTTCGCCATCGTCGGGCGCGCCTTGCGAAACAAGGCCGACAGTTCGGGTGTGTTCGCCGCCGCAAGCGCACTGGCGATGAAGCCGCCGGAAAAAAGCTGCGTCAGCGCCGGTGATTCCAGCGGATGCATCAGCATGGACAATATTGCCGCGGGCAGGCTGGCGGCGGGCATGCCTTGCGCTGCCACGGCTGAGGCGGGGGCGGCGGCCGGGAGCACTTGCACCGGTTGCAGCAGCAGACCGGTGGGCGATTCGACGACGCGGAAGGTGGGGGTGTCCCCGGCAACCAGGCCGCGTCCGGCTGGCAACTCGATGGGTAGTCCCCTCAGGACGAGCTTCAGCGCATCGCCGTGGGTCTCGACCAAGCCTTGGACCACCTCCCCGTCGCGCAGCCCCAGGTCGCGGGCCACCGGCTCGGACATGCGCACCGGGGCGCTGTCCAGAACCGGCAGGGAAGGCTTTGCCGCAGTCGTGACCTGATCTATTCCAAACACGCGCGCTTCTCCGTGAACGGCTGCCGCCAGTATGTCCGCGACGGCCCCTTGCGTAAAGTTGCGCAACCCCACACCCGCCGGCGACATGGACAAAGGGGCAGGTGACAAAGGGGCAGGTGACGAAGGGGCAGGTGACGAAGGGGCAGGTGACGAAGGGGCAGGTGACAAAGGGGCAGGTGACAAAGGGGCAAGCGGGTCACGGCTTTGCGGCAAAAATGCTTGAGCTGCCTTGGAGTCCCCGCCTGGGGTGTATCTGGAGGGGCGGTCTTCACCGGGGAGGGGCGCTGATGGTGACTGTGCAGCGGGCCGTGTCGTGTGTGCCGGTGTCGCTTGCGCATCTGAGGTGATGTCGGAGGTCGTCGCGGCGGAGGTCATCTCGGCCGTTGCTGTGGTCGCGGCGGATTCGAATCGGGCGCGGCCTGGCTCCATGGTCGCAGGTGCTGTTGCGGCGGCCTGCGCAGGTTGCGCTGCACTGCGGATCAATGGCCTTGCTGGTGCAGACCCGGGCCCCGGCAAGGGTGTCGCGTCTGGAGTTTGCCCCAGGGCGCGCCAGCCCGGCGGGAGCGTCATCGGCATGCCCGCCGCTGTGCGGGCGGGCCCCGATGCAGGCTGCAGCAGGCTGGGTGGGAGCGACGCTGCCGCGCCGATAACCGTGGCGGGTGATCGCACCGGTTCTTCCAGGGCGGAACCCGACCGTGCCCCGGGCAGCGGCCCCCCGCCCCAGGCGTTGGCGGGTGTGGCACCCGGGCCGCTCGCCGCAGCCGTGGATCTTGTCGGTGCCGTTGTCGGGACTGCTGTGGTTGTCGGGACGGCTGTCGCCGCCGTGCCCGAGGGGGCCGGCGAGTCGGTCCTGAGCACCCAGCCCTGCGTTGTCGGGGATGCGCGCAACCGCAACGTATCTCCCGGTGAGGCGCGGCTGTCGGCCGGCAGGGCAAGGGTAAGCTGGCCCAATACCAGCACCAGCGCGCTGCCGCGGGAGGCGACCGTGCCTGCGACCACCACGCCCGCGGCGAGGCCAAGTGCGCGCACCGCCGCAGCCGGCACCAGCAGCGCGATCGGCCGCGCCGCGCCGATCGCGCCCGCGTTCGGCGCGGGTGGTTTGCTTGCGCCGCGGATCGGCACGTTCATGCGAGCGCCGGCATTGCCGCCTGGCTGTGGTGCATGGGCAGGAGCCGGCACACGGGAGGGGCGCCAGGCACATGGTTAAGGAAAGCGCACCCATCCTCTGCGGGGATCTGACTCCAGCTCGGCGTGCGCGTCCTCGGATACCGCCTCAAGCGAGGCAAGCATGCGGCGAAAATCCTCCATTGTGGGCAACTGCAGCACCGCTCCGGTAACCATGCCCTCGGGCTTGCCATCTTTGAAAGCCGCGGGGTTCTTTTGCATGACCGCGGTGCGCACGATTGCCAGCTTGAAGGGCAGGTAGTCCAGATGGCGCGCAATGATCCGTAAGAGTGTGTCGCCCTTTTTCACCGTCACGCCGCCGCTTCTGGGCGGCGCGGCGGCAGTTTTTGCGGTCTCGGTGGCAACCGCGCTCGTCTCGGCGGCCACTGCAAGCGGCGTTGCGCCCAGCAACGCCGCCGAACCGGCCAGCAGTATGAAAGTCTTGGCAACAAAGAAGGGTGTGTTCACGTCGGCTTTCCCGTCAGTGCCGCTGCAGGCCCTGTACGGTGCAGCGGCGGAGTTGAAACGACAAAACGCGCAGAGGTGGAGACTGCGTGCCTACAGAGTGTGTCGCCAGGTGGCGCGTGCAGGCGGTGGCGCATGCGGTGGTGCATGGATTGGTGTATCCGTGCGGGGCCCGGTTTCATAGCGGCATCGCGATCAGTTGTTGCGACGAACCCAGCGGTGCCGGGCCCGCAACGCGTTTTGCCCGGGACCGGTTCGCAGCGGTGGACTGCACTTCTATCAGCGCGGCGCGGTCGAGTGCGCCGGCTTCGAGCAGGTTGCCGGGGGTGCGCGTGCGGTCGAGCAACAGCAACTGGTCGCCGATGCGCACGCCGCTGCGACTGCCGGCCTGAATGGTGAGTTCGCCCGACTCGGCCGCGGCCACCGCGAATTGCAGCGGTTCGCATGCCAGCGCCTTGTCCAGCGCCAGGCGCCAGTCGAGCAGGGTGTCATCGATGCTCCGGGTGGTCGCGGCCGGCAGGGGTTGGCGCACCATGCTCACCTCGGAGGCGGGGTAATCAAGGCTGGTCTGCTCCTGCCAGAGCACGCGGCCTGAACGGCTTTCCTCCAGCCGCAGTGTGAGCAGCAGCGGTTTTGCCGGCAGGCGCGGCGCATCGGCGCCCAGAGTGCGCAGGCTGTGCAGCGCGCCCGCCAGGGATGTCGGTTCGAGCGATACCGTTTTGGCCGCCTCCAGGTTGAGGCGCATGACGTAGGGAGTGGCCACGGGCGTATCCGGCCCGAGCAGCACGCGCTCGTAGGCCGTGTGGGCAAGGACCGAGGGCGTCACCACCCAGCCCTCGTCGTTGGCAAACAGCGCGAGCAGCGATTTTTCGGCACGCTGGGCCAACTCCGGCACGAAGTGATAGCCAAGCCTGCCGTCGGCCGGGGCATGGGTCTGGATCAGCGCCGCATGGCGCTTGAAGCGTCCGGCCGGTTGCGGGCACCCGTCGGTGGCGGCAAGCGCGGCGGCGGCATCGGCGACCAGGTCCGCTTTGAGCGCGCCGGACTCCTCCAGATAGGACAGCACGCGAATGCCGCGCAGCCTGATGTCGGAGTCGATGCGCAGGTTCTCGCGCAGCGTGCCCGATTCATCCACCCAGGCGGCCGAGCGCACGCGGGTGGGGGCCTTGAGGGCCTTGTCCATCAGGGCGTTGCGCAGCGCTTCGAGCCGCTGGTT
>CAIOLO010000145.1 GCA_903859155.1 uncultured beta proteobacterium | reverse complement strand
GTCCGGCGCCAGCCCCGCCGCCGCCAACCCCGGCGGCCAATCCGCAGGCCCCGGCGCGCGCGCCGCTCGTCGGCGACCTGGCGGCACTGATCGAGGCAAGGCGGCGCGCCCGCGGCGAAGTCGCGCCGCCCGCGCCGCCGCTTCCCGAGGATGAAAATACGCGGCGCAACCGCATCGTCGCGGAAAACCTGAATTCCAGACGCGCGCCGACCTTTGGCGAGCAACGCAAGGATTCCGGCGGAATATTCCAGATCGAGCACATCTATTACGATTCCGCCGATTTTGTGTTCTACGGATGGAACCGCGACATCAACCGCAATTCACGCCAGGTGATCGAAGTGCGCAAGGGCAGCGCCAGCGACATCCGCATTGCGGTGGTGCGCCGGATGATTGCCACCATCCGCGAGTACGAACAGGGTGATTTCCGCTGGGACTCAACCGTCAGCAACCGCAGCGTGACGCTCTCGGCGCGCCAGAAGGACAGCGCCGCCCTGGAAGAATTCCTGATGCGCGAATTCTTCCCGGATTTTGCCCGCTTACAATGACTTATTTTCAAACATTTTATGAAAAAAATGTCCTATTGGCGTTTCTTTACGCAAAGTTTTAATCCCTTTTTGATATAGCCATGGCATGCCGCGAGGCCTGAGCAGGTGTGCCGGTGCGCCGCTTTGGCCGCGAACAGCTGGTGCAGGCTGATCTTGCGCACCCCGGCCTGCGTCGCCTCGATCCCGGCGCCACTGGGTGCGGCGCACGCCGGAGCCGGCCGATGGCAGTACCGTCATGGGTTTCCTCTGCGAGGGCTATGCTGCGGAGGACGCCTGCAATATTTCGTCCTTCGGCGGCTGGCGCGCCTTCCGATGCCAGTAGAATTCAATACCCAACCGGCACAAGGAGTGGTCATGAATACCGAAAATCCGGCCATCGCGGCGCTGGTCGACGCGCAGGCGCTGGCCATCGGTCTGCCGCTCGATGCCGCGCATCGACCGGGGGTGGTGCAGAACCTCGAGCGCCTCGCGGAAATGGCGCAAGCGGTGATGGACTTCCCGCTGCCGCACGAGGTCGAACCCGCCGCGGTGTTCTCGCATGACAAATCCTGACGCCGGCGCGCTGGCGACGGCCGCAGATGTAAAAAGCGGCGCTGCCTCCGCGCTCGAAATTACGCAGGCTGCGCTTGAGCGCAGCGAGTCGCGGAATCGGGAGATCAACGCCTACACCAGCCTGACGCGCGCGCGCGCGCTTGCCGAAGCCGCGGCCATCGACGCGCGGCGCGCGCGCGGCGACACGCTGCCGCCGCTGGCCGGGGTGCCGTATGCGGTGAAGAACCTGTACGACATCCAGGGTGAAGTCACGCTGGCGGGCTCGATCATCAACAAAACCAACCCGCCTGCCGCACAGGACGCGCTGCTGGTGGCGCGGATGCGCGCGGCCGGCGCGATCCTGATCGGCGCCACCAACATGGACGAGTACGCCTATGGATTCACCACCGAGAACACGCACTACGGCGCGACGCGCAATCCGCACGACCGGCGGCGCACCGCCGGCGGTTCCTCGGGCGGTTCGGCGGCAGTTGTCGCGGCCGGTTGCGTGCCCTTGTCGCTGGGGTCTGACACCAACGGCTCGATCCGCGTTCCCGCCTCGTTCTGCGGCCTGTTCGGACTGAAACCGACTTTTGGCCGCCTGCCGCGCAGCGGCAGTTTTCTGTTTTCCGCGAGCCTGGACCACCCCGGTCCGTTCGCACGCTCGGCTGCCGACCTGGCCGCCTGCTACGACGTGCTGCAGGGTCCGGATCCGAACGACTTCGCCTGCTCGAACCGCGCCGCCGAAGCGACCCTGCCGCACCTGAGCCAGGGCATCGCCGGCCTGCGCATCGCCATGGCCGGCGGTTACTTCGAGCAGATCGCGCATCCGGAGGCGCTCGCGGCACGCGACCTGGTCGCGCGCGCCCTGGGCGCGGACAAAACGGTCATCGTGCCCGAAGCGGCGCGCGCCCGTTCCAGCGCCTACCTCATCACCGCGGCCGAGGCCGCGGCGCAGCACTTCGCAAACCTGAAAACGCGCGCCGCGGATTTCGAACCGCTGAACCGCGACCGCCTGCTGGCCGGCGCGCTGATCCCGGCGCTGTGGATACTGCAGGCACAGCGCTTTCGCGCCTGGTACCGCTCGCGCATGCTGGAACTGTTTCGCGACATCGACATCCTGCTGGCGCCGGCGACGCCGTTCGCGGCGCCGCTGCTGGGCACCGAAACCGGCATCGTCAACGGCAAGAGCGTGCCGCTGCGCCCGAATATCGGCCTGCTGACGCAGCCGATTTCGTTTATCGGCTTGCCGGTGGTCGCGGTGCCGGTGTGGAATGCGCAACTGCCCATCGGCGTGCAGGTGATCGCCGCGCCGTGGAAGGAAGGCCTGGCCCTGCGCGTGGCGGCCTGGCTGGAAAAGGAAGGCGCATGCCGCTCCCCGGTTGCCAAGGACATGAACTGACGCAGATCAATACCCCCGCAGCGCTGGCGCAGGTGAGGCAGGAATTCGAATGCCAGGAAAAGGCGCTGGCGGATATCTCGCCGCCGTGGCGTGGCGTTTTCAATTTCGTAGCGGGATATGCGCCCGCGGCTAACTGCCGGTCCGGTGCAGGATCTCCGAGCCGTAATCGCCCACAGTCCTTTCGTAGACGCCCTTTTCGACTTTCTTGTACTTGGTCAACCCGGTGTTTGCTATGGCGTTGTCGGAGGTGCTGAATTTTCCGCCCAGGGCGACGGCGCTGATCTGGCGCTGGCAGGCCTGGCCGCAATCCGGACACGCGGTGAGTTTTTCGTCGGCCATTTTCTGGTAGACCTCGAAGCGCCCGCGGCAGCGTTTGCATTCGCCGGATAGCGGGGCATATTCATAGATGGGCATGTCGGGACTCCACTGGCGTTTGCGGCTGCAGGTTCTGCGCGGCCGGGCTACATCTTCAGCAGTTTGCGCGCATTGCCGCTGAGAATCTTGTCCTTGTCCTCGCGCGACAGCGGCACGCCCTCCATCCAGCGGGTGCCGGGCGAGTTCTCGACGAACGGGTAGTCCACCGAGAACAGCACCCGCTCCACGCCCACTTCCATGAGCGTGCAGGTGAGCGCCGGCGTCGAGAAGTGTCCGCTGGTGGTTATCCAGAAGTTGTTGCAGAAGATTTCCTTGAAGGCGACCTGCTTGCCGCCGCGATTGACGGCCTCGTCGACGCGATCGACCAGGAAGGGCATGCCCTCGCCCTGGTGCCCGACGATGATCTTGAGCTTCGGATATTTGTCGAACAGCCCGGAGAGGATCATGCGCAGGATCTGGCTGGCGGTGTCGATGGTGTAGCCCCAGGCGGCGTTGGCAAGCGCGGGAAAATCCTTCAGGTAGTCGTTGTAGTAGGCCTCGGCCACCGCCTCATGCGGCTGGCCCGGGTGGATGTAGATGGGCACATCCAGCGCCTGGGCGCGCTCGAAGATGGGGTGGAAGCGCGGGTCGTCGTGATACTTGCCCCTGGTGCGGCCGTGGATCATCGCGCCCTTGAAACCGAGCCTGGTCACACAGCGCTCCAGTTCAGCGGCCGCCGCCGCCGGATCGGGCGTGGGCAGCGCCGCAAATCCGGCAAAGCGCGTCGGATGCCGCAGCACCGCCGCGTGCAACAGATTGTTGGTGTCGGTGGCCAGCTTGATGCAGGTGGCGACATCGAGCTGCTGGATCGCCGAGGGCGCGTGCGAGATGACCTGCACGTCGATGCCCGCCTCGTCCATGTGTTTCAAGCGCAACTCGCCCAGATCGTTGAGTTGTTCGACCAGCCGTGCATACATGCTGGAGGTGACCGGCGGCGCGCCGGCGGCGGCGGACTTTGCCTGCACCGCGGGATCTGCGTAGTGCTCCTCAAGAGCGATGACGAATGGTCTGGACTGGGCCACGCTTGCCTCCGGTAAATTGCACTGTCGGGTTCGATAGTCTGCGCGGATTATAGCGATTGTCGCCGCCACTCCCGGGCAAAAAGCCGCGACGCCGCCTCGCAAAGTCGCAAAATTGGCGATACTTCGCCCATGAACCCGAAAAACAGCAAGCTCTACACGCAGGCCATGCCGGCCCTGTTCGTTCTCCTGTGGGCCACCGGCTTCATCGGCGCGAAGTTCGGCCTGCCCTATGCGCCGCCGCTGAAATTCCTGTCGCTGCGCTTTATCGTCGTGATCGCGCTGATGAGCCTGATCGCGTTTGCGATGCGCGCACCCTGGCCGCGCGGCATACAGATCGTGCATGTCGCGGTGGCAGGCATGCTGCTGCAGGCGGGCTATCTGGGCGGGGTGTTCGTCGGCATCGACATGGGCATGAGCGCGGGGCTGTCCTCGCTCATCGTCAGCCTGCAACCGATACTCACCGCGCTGGCCGGCCCGCTGTACGGGGAATCCGTCAGCGGCCGCCAGTGGGCCGGCTTCGTGCTGGGCCTGGGCGGGGTATTCATGGTGGTGTTCAACAAGATCGATCTGGGCGTGGTGAGCGGGGAGTCGTTGGCGGTGACGCTGGTCGCGCTGGCGACGATCACCGCCGGCACCCTCTACCAGAAGCGCTTCTGCGGAAAGCAGGACCTGCGCACGCAATCGGTGGTGCAGTTCATCGCAGCGCTGGCGCTGTTGCTGCCGCTGTCGCTGCTCTTGGAGACCCGCCCGGTGGTGTGGAGCGGCGAATTCCTGTTCGCGCTGGGCTGGCTGGTGCTGGTGCTGTCGCTGGGCGCCATCTCGCTGCTGCTCCTGCTGATCCGGCACGGCGCCGCGACCGCGGTATCGAGCCTCATGTACCTGGTGCCGGCGGTGACCGCGCTGCTCGCCTGGCTGATGTTCGACGAGACGCTGACGCCGCTGGCGATCGCAGGCATGCTCGTCGCCGTGGCCGGCGTGGCACTGGTGGTGCGGCCCCCAGCTTGAGCGCGCAACCAGCGCCCAACCGCAAGCCTTGCAGCAGGCGCAGGCTCATTCACGCCTGAGCGCGAGCAAAAGCTGGCGCCAGCAAACCCAGACCGCCCTTCCGCTTCGCTTTAGAAGCAGACATTTGCCCGCCTATTGCATTGTTGTGGCTCGCCTGCGCGCAAGCCCAGGCTGCCGCAGGCGAGCCGGAGAAGCGCGAGACGCCCGGTCGACGTTAATAATTCTTTACATAAAAAACATGCAATCTGTGGCAGTGTGACCCTGAATTGGAGCGACTCGCAACAACGCTGAGGCGAATCTTTCATGAACGATGTAAAGCTTCTTGTCACCAGCCAGAAGGGCGGTGTTGGAAAAAGTACGCTCGCCGCGAACCTCGCGGCGTATTTTTCCGACTTCAAGTCTAGGCGCGTCACCTTGATCGATTATGACCACCAGGCGACTGCGAGTTCCTGGCTGCTTCGCTGCCAATCAAGCACCTGCGTGACAGTCTGCGACGCCCTCGGCTACAAGTCCGCCGGAATGGGCATATTGAAGGCGAAAGAGGCGCTGCGCGTCGCGAGCACCACCTCCGAAGTGGTCATCGCGGATATGACCTGGGTCGACATTTTCCCGGAAAGCCTGTTTTTCGATTACGACTTCATCATCATACCGACCTCGCTCTCCGGCATCGAACTGGCCAGCGCGATGGACTTCCTCACCCGTTTTTCCCGCGTTTTCAATTCGACCAACCTGCAGGCCCCCCGGGTGATCCTGGTTCCAAACCGGCTGCTGAGCATCAGCAATCATCGCGACTTCTTCAACAATTGCCAATTTCCGGTGCCGTTCAGCCTTACCAGCCCGGTATTGTTTTCGAAGGCCGCCCAGGACTCTTTCGGCAAGAACTATTTCTTCAAGGACACCAACCAGGCGCTGAAGACTTCGTTTCTGGTGGTCTGCGAAGAAATCGAGCAACTGATTCGCGAGCATGTCCTGAAAAAGGAACAGAAGAAGACGCAAACCCTCAAAGGGGTTGCGATGATCGCGCGCTCCAACGGGGGGGGGCTGCTCGACAAGTTCGTCGCCTCTCGTGAAATGGTACGGGAAAAACAGGAAGCCGAGAAGCATTCCGCGCCGCCACTGGGCAAGAAATGGTTTGCTTTCCTCCAGCGATAGATTGACGGAACTTTACGCTGCTTCAATCGACAGACGACAGTTGCGAGGTCAAGACATGAAACATTTCGATCCAAAAAGCGGCTGGGAAAAGGCGCCCATCGTCTCGATTACCGATCAGGACCATCGGGCGCGCAAATCCCGCCCCGGCTCGCAAGCCGATACGGCGACGCCGGATCCCGACGCGGGCGACGCCGCCGTCCTGAACAAGGTGTTTCATTTCAACCGTAACGGGAAGCTGCTGCGCATAAAGGGCATCGCCAATACTGGAGGAACCGACGACCCTGTGCAAGCCGGCAATCCGGCGGGCGCGACAGAAGAGGCGCCGGAGCCCGTATTCCCCAATCCCCTGGACCTGCTCTCGCTCAGCACCGCGATCAGGGAAATGTTTTCCACGCTCTCCGACGGCGAACCCTCGAGCGAGTTGAACGACGTGGTGGAGATCATGCGCGGCCTTTCGGTCAAGCTGGATGAAAGAAACCGGCTGAAGAAAACCCTGCAGGAACTCGACGGTGAAATTCACCTTACGAGAAATCTGCTCAACGAGCACATATTGGTCGCGCAAGAATGCGAAAAGCAGTCCCTGGCAACCAAGAAGATCCGCGTCGATCTGATGCGCGAGATCGTCAGTTCGCTGGTGTCCTGCAGCGAGGAGCGGAGCGGGCCATGAAAGCACCGCGGATATCGGCGACATCCCTGTGGCTGCTGCTGATTCTCTGGCATGGGTTTGCATTGCTGCTCCTGTTTGAGCTCGCGCACAGCGGCGTTGGCTGGATCAGCGCGAGCACGTGGGATTGGTCGTTCAGGGAAATTACCCGCGGATTGAGCCGCGGCAACATTTCCGCCGGCGCGATTCTGCTGTTGTATTTCTATACTCTGATGGCGGTTACCGCCATGCTGCTGACTTATGCGCTGGTGCAGGTGCTTGCCCAATTCATAGGCGAAGGCTGGGCCGGGAACCGGGTCCGCATCAGCATCTCCGTCCGGGAACCTGCAAAACGCGAACCGGATGCGAAAACCGATGAAAGCGAGCTGGGCGAGCTGATGAACGCACGGCCTGAATTGGAAGAGCGCATCGCCAATTTCAGGAGCCAGATAAAAAAGGTCTCGGGGATCCCCGGGTGAGGAATATGACCGCTCCGCACTGCCACCGCGTTCCGGCCGAGGCGACGCATCGCCTGATCCGCTTAAACAATCTCAATATTTTGTTCGTTGCACTGCGCGTCGGTCCGGTTCTATCCTCAGACAGGAACGTGATCGCAATGAACGCGCTTTGCCGCTCCTCCAACCGACGCAAACACACGCTGCCGATGTCCAGGCGGCAACACTCTCCACATTCGAACTCCAAACCATGACCTCGACCGACAACATTAACTGGCCCGGCGTGGGCAAGGTGCTCCTAGATGGGCGCACCGGGCGCAGCCTTTCGCAGGACAGCGTGGCAAAGAACCTGTGCCTGTCGGTAAAGCAGGTGCGCGCGCTGGAATGCGGCTCGGGCGTATCCTTCCCCGGTCCTTCGGCCCGCTCCTGGTGCGCCCGCCGCTTCGCTAGATTGCTGGAGCTGGACTGGGATAAAATTCTGATATCCCAGCGCAACGAGGAGCCACGGGAGGTGGAGCCCCGCGACGCAACCGTGGTGGCGCCCCCCGCCGAGACCGTTGCCGCGCCGGTCCGGCAAACGAGCGGGAAATTGCGTGCCGGCATGCTGCTTGCCACGGTCGTGTTGCTCGTGGCCATCGTCATCGCCATCACCATCGGGACGAATGAGACCTCACCCCTGCCATCGACTGCCGTGACACCCATACGCGAGGCCGCCCTGCCTGAACCGACGGTGGCTGCGTCTGATGTTATGCAAACCGAACCCCACGATGGCGGCCCGGACAACGCCGCGGTCCAGCCCGCAGTTGAGGCCACCCCCCCCTCCTCCGCGGCAAGCGCCGCGCCGCAGCCGGACAGGACGCCGGTTGCGGCCGCAGCACCTGCGCCCCCCCCTCCCGTCGAAAAGGTGATCCGGGTGCAGGGCCTCAATGCGAACAAGTCACCGGACTATTTCTTCATCAACAGCAACGAACCCTCGGTACTGATGAAGAAACAGCAGCAGGCCGAATCCGAAGGTGTTCGCATCGACTTCGCCCGGGGCGCGGCACAGCGCGTCCCGATCGCCTCCGGCGAGGTCATCCGGGTCGTGGAAGGAAAAAACGTCGAGATCTTCTACCAGGGTCGGATGCTGCCACCGCAAGCCATCGCGAGAGGAGACTGGGCGCGCTTTGTCCCGAAGCCTGCTGACGTGGGCAATTGACGGCGCGGCGGATTTAACCTGGTTCATATTGGCGAAAATACTGGCATTTGCCGCCACCGCACCCCGAGACCGCACCCCGAGAGCCGATCCTGCCCAATTCTTACAGCAGAGTCGAGATGTGGCACGGTGGCCAATGTGGGGAAGGCGCCGGGTTGATTGGCCGCCCCCGCGCCTTTAGCTGCCGTTGACAGTCGCCTTTCGCCGGAAGACATAAACGGCGCCCCCCAATTCAGGGGGTAACACCAGCGCCCCCAGCTTCTTGTCCTCCTCGATGTCGAAAGCAGATTGCCGCTGGTAGTCTTTCCAATTGCCGAATGCAAACCGGTAACGGCTGCCGATGACGATATAAAGCTGCACGCCGGGCGTATTGAACACGTGGCGTTCAAAATCGTTCTGCGACGGCGGCCACGAACAGATGACCACCTCCGGGCTATAGGTAGCGAGAGCCGCGCGAGCATCGCTCTTGACGACCCACCCAGGGTACTCCACCACATGTTTCCAGTCATGCGTATCCGTCGCCGTCAGCTGGACACCCTGATTCTTCAGAAACCGCGCAAGCGTTCCGTCTCCGGCGCCGATTTCCACACAACTTCTGCAAGCAATCATCCGGGCCAGAGACTCGACCAAGGCGCGCGAATAGAAACAATAGATTCCCCTGGGTTGTACCAGGGGCATAAGCCGCCTTTTCTGCCAGACAAGCGGCCAGAACAGGCGGAACCAGAACAGGGAAACCGGCTTGCGCTCCCACCCTCTGGAGAACAGCAGCTTCTGGGCTATATAACCATTGAGCAGGTTGAAACGCAGCTTGCCTTTCGTTGCCCCTGCCTCCGTGCCCAACATATCCAGGCACAATTTTCTGACCGACTCATGCGCCATCCGGCTGCGAACAAACTTTGACACAGCCGTTTGCCGGTCACCGGAAGAACCTCTGGCCAACGCCGCATCATTTGACAGGCGCTCCAGGTAAATCTTCAGCTCTTGCGCAACACCGCGCTCAACAATGACGGAAATATCCTGTTGCACCGCCGCCCAATCATCCGGATATCTGGAGCAAAGCTCCTCCAAAGAGGGATTCGCTTTCAGCCACGCCAGCGTTTTTGCGTTAACCTTTTGCTTCATCAAGATATCGACATGGCCGTATTGCAACCTCGACGGCGACCGGTTTGTGGATCATCTGGATATTACGTCCCTCCTTGTTTGCGCGCACTGAGTATCGACATTGGCGCTGCGCACGCAAACGCGATTGCCGATAACGGCCGCGGGCGGCGGCCTGCGCGCCTGTTCGCAGCGGCCTGCATGCCGAGCGCTTGGCCGCGCGGATTGAATGCGGCATGCGCCCTCCCCCGAAGGAGAAACCGCATGCAGGTCGCGCTTATGCAGCGACGTTGATGATCTGGCCGGTTTTCTGGCCGCTCGAATTGACGCTGGCAGCCGGCGCAGCTTTTGCCGCCTTGGTTTCCTTGTCGTCCGAATCACCATCGCTTTCCCCGCCCGACTTTTTGACCTCTGCCGTTTCAGGCAATTGCTGGGCGGATTGGGCCAGCAGGTAGTTGGCGCTACTACCAACAGCATTTACTTCCATGGAAGGATCCTTTGGTGGTTGTGAATGCGCAAAGTCGCACTCATCTGCATTAACGGCACTTCGGCCCCCAACTTGAGCAAAATTCCATGGAGTGCAACCGGTTGCCGTGGTCTGCTTGTTGTTGCGCTGCCGCCCGGATCGGTCTTTTGGCCGAAAGCTGCAGATCCTGAGCGACTCCCCGAATGCCAAAATAAATTGCAACGACGATAATAGCCGGACTCCAGCTTCCTCAAGGTCAAATACCATGTCTACCCCTCGAATCAGTTATGTCCCTCTTGAAAAAATGACGCCTGAAATGCGCCTCGAGATGGAGCGCTGCGCGCGCGATGGCACACCGCGGCCGGAGAGCAGCGCGGTGCGCGCGCACGTGGCGGATTGTTTCTGGTTTTTCGCCAACTCCTGGGACAAGGTTTTCAGGAACGGCGTACTGGACCACCGCATCAAGGAACTGTGCCGCGTCTACGTGTCGCGTTCCGTCGTGTGCGAATTCTGTGGCAACCAACGCTCCATCAAGGGCGCGAGCGAGGGTCTGCAGGAGGCACACTACGACGACCTGATGAATTTCGAGAAATCAGTCAAATACGATGCCCGTCAAAAGGCGGCACTGGCATACGCCGAGGCCATTGTCTGGCGCACCGCAACGGACGATGCATACTGGGAGCGCATGCATGCGCACTTTACCGAACCCGAACTGGTGGAATTGGGATGCGCCATTGGCCTTACCTTCGGCCAGCAAAGCTGGATTCGCACCCTCAATATCGATCATCATCAGGTAATGGCCGGCACCGCGGGATCGATGGCGCCTGGATTCGAGGATGCTCAGTCACTGACAAAAACAAAGGCTTCCTCCGAATACTGGGCGCGCAAGTAAGCGGCGTTCGGGAAATACACTGCATAGCCCCCACTCGATGGGACCTTGTCCGGCACCAGAAGCGTTTAACAGGATTTGCCATGCCTGAATTGCCTGCGAAGCCTGAAACCGATCCAATACCCGGCGCCATCACGCCGTGGATGATTTACCTTCTCTACACCAAGATAACCCTGCTCGGCTTCGGCGGAACCATGTTCTGGCTCCGCCGAAGTTTGATCGATGACCGCAAGTGGGTTACCGAGACAGAGTTTGCCGAGCATTTCGCCATTGCGCAGCTGATCCCCGGCGGCGCCAATCTGTACAACTTGTCGCTCATGTTCGGGCATCGCTTTGCCGGCGTGCGCGGCGCGGTTGCCGCAGGACTGGGTTTTATCTGCGTACCGTTTTTTGTCATGGTGAGCGTTGCCATGCTGTACCTGGAATTCGGCGGGCAGCCGTTGGTCAATAAGGCGCTGACCGGCATGTTTACCGTGGTGGTGGGAATGATGATCGCCAATGCCTACAGCATGGCAAAGGCCATGCCGCGCCGGCTGCGGCCCTGGCTGTTCAGCCTGGTGACCTTTGCGGCAATCGGCGCCGCGCGCTGGCCGCTGGTCTCGGTGATGCTGGTGCTGGCACCGATTGCAGTGGGCATTGCCTGGCGCGATATCGTGGCTAACCGGCTTGCGATGGGCAATGCTGCCGGGGGTGACAAATGAGCCAGCAAGACGATCTGCTCGGCCTTTTCTGGCAGTTCACACCGATACTGTTCATGGCGGTCGGCGGCCTGACCTCGGCGATTCCCGACATTCAGCGCCACGTCGTCGAACAGAACGCCTGGCTAACCGCGCGCCAGTTTGGCGAGGTGTATGCCCTGTCACAGGCCACGCCTGGTCCCAACGTAATGGTGATGACGATGCTGGGCACAGTGCTCGGGGGCTGGGGCGGTGCGCTGGCATTGACGGTGGCGATGTTTCTGCCCGGCACCATCTTGACTTCGATCGTGATTCATCTGAATGCGCGCAATCCCGAGGCGACTCTGGCGCTGGCGGTGCGCCGCGGACTGGCGCCCGTTGTGATTGGACTGATGTTATCGACCGCATGGGTGATGCTGACCACGCTCTCCGGCGACTGGCGGGGCGTGGTGATGAGTTTCGCCACCGCGCTGCTGGTCTTGCGTACTCGTCTGAATCCGCTGTGGTTGATCGGCGCCGGCGCGCTCGCCGGCATACTCGATATCATATAAACAGATTCGAGATGAAAATGTAGTGCCGATGCGGGATTCAAGCCGGATCTACCGCCGCCAATGTGCCGCCGGCCAGCCAACAAGAATGGAAAAGCCATGACTGTGAAAATCATAACCTACCGTCCGCTGCAGGCGGGCCCCGCGCTGACGGTGCTCGGCGCGGTGCATGGCAACGAGCGTTGCGGCGCGGAGGCGGTGGCGCGCCTGGCTGCGGACATCGACCGCGACCTCGTGGTGCTGAAACGCGGCATTCTCCAGCTGGTGCCGGTGGCCAATCCGAGGGCCTATCGGGAGGGCGTGCGCTTCGTCGAGCGCAACCTGAACCGCCACCTCTATCCGAAAGAACAAAAGCGGCACTACGAGGATCATCTCGATCCCATTCTTTGCGGCCTGCTCGATGGCACCGAGGTGCTGCTCGACTTGCATTCCTACACCTCGCAAGGCGGGCCGTTCATCTTCCTCGGCGGCAACGACGCACGCGAACTGGCCTACGCCAGGGCGCTTGGCGTACCCGACTTCGTCTGCGGCTGGTCGGAAGCCTTCGGCGGCGGTGATGGCAGCAGGGAATCGCAGGGGACCACGGAATATGCCAGGAGCCAGGGGGCGCTGGCGGTCACGCTCGAATGCGGACACCATCACAACGCCGATGCGGCGCAGATCGGCTACCAGGCCATCCTGCGCGCCCTGTGGCACCTTGACATGCTCGACGAGGGCTGCCTCGCCACGCTGGGCCTGGACGTGCAGGCCAGTGCCGGCCGGCAGCGCGGGGTGAGGATGAAAAGCGTCTACCGTCGTGAGCAAGGCGCCTCATTTGCCCGGCCGTGGAAGCATTTCGATTCAGTCGCCAAGGGCGAGGCCATGGCGATGCTGGCCGGCGGCGAAATCCTGCCGGCGCCCGAGAATGGATTTATCGTGCTTCCCAAGGACAATGCCGCCGCCGGGGAGGAATGGTTTTATTTCGGCACTGCGACGCCTTTGCCTGGCTGAGCGAAGCTCGTGCAAAGCGCGACGCCCGGCATGGCCACCGGCGCGACGCCCCCGGCAGGGTCGACGGGCGTGCTGCCCATGACACTCTGGTTGATGCTGAACCGCCCTGGCGGACCGACAAAGAAAAAGCAGCCCTCGGCCGCTGGCTTCAGTGTTGCGTCAATCTTTCCTTCAATTGACGCGATGCCGCTGGATGAACGCCTCATCGAACTCCAGACCCCAGCCCGGAGCCTGCGGCAGCACGTAGTCGCCATTCACGATATCACCCCTGCCCTGCACCATCTGGTGAAAAATGGGATCGCGCTCGGGGTGATGCGTTTCCATGTAAGTGCCGTTCTGCACCGCTGCCAGCAGGTGCGCGCCCAGCACCGGCTCGCCATGATGCCCCATCTGTACCCCAAAGCACTGCGCCATGCGCGCCACGCGCAACCACACGCTGGGGCCGCCGCCCCAGCTCGCATCGAGATTGCACACGTCGATGGCGCGATCGACCATCAGGTCGCGGCAATCCTCGGCGGTGATCTCCGATTGGCCGGCGACGATGGGCATGCCGGTCACCGCACGCAGTAGCGCCAGGTCGTGGCGGTCATTCTCCCAGCCGCAGGGCTCCTCGAACCAGCGCAGGTTCAGCGCCGGGCACAGCCGCACGAACGCCAGCGCATCGGCGCGGCTCCAGCCGCGGTTGGCGTCGACGCAGAGCACGAAGTCCTCGCCGCCCGCGCGGCGCGCGGCCAGTGTGCGTTCGTAATCCTCACGCGGCGATTTGCCGCCGACCTTGAACTTGCAGCCGGCAAGGCCCAATTCGCGGAACTCCTCCATTTCGCGGCCGTAATCGGCGGGCTGGTAGTCATCGTGATACTGACCGCCGATGGCGATGATGGGCAGGCGGTCGCGCGCGCCGCCCCAGAGTTTGTAGAGCGGCAGCTTGGCGTGCTTGCCGAGGATGTCCCAGAGCGCGCTGTCGACACAAGCCACCGCGCGCACCGCGGTGCGGATGTCGCGCCCGCCGCGCCAGGTTGCACGTCGCCACATTGCATCCCAGTGGGATTCGATGCGCATCGGGTCCTGGCCGATCAAGAGCGGCGCAATCTCCTTGTCGATGATCTGCACCATCTGCGGCTGGATGGCGGCCTCGCCCTCGCCGTTGACGCAATGCCCGACCAGCCCTTCGTCGGTGGTGATGCGCGTCACTACGGCGTTTTTCTGCGGCACGCTGTAGATGCTGCCCTTGAAATCGCGCGGCAGCTTGATGGACAGCGCAATGGCCTCGATTTTTTCTATTTTCATGGTGCCCGGGGTCGGTTTATTCGGGTTGGATGCCGGCGCGCTTGACGATTTCCGCGAACAGCAGGTTGTCTTCGGCGAGTTTCTTCGTCAGCGCCGGGCCGGAGACGTATTCGTTGTCGTTGCCGGCGCCCATCAGCTTGGCCACCACATCGGGGTCCGACATTTCCCTGACCGTGACGGCAACCAGCCTGCCTAAAATTTCCGACGGCGTGCCAGAAGGCGCGAAAACACCGATCCACCCCGGCTGCTCGACATTGTTGACCCCGCCCTCGGCCGCCGTGGGCACATCCGGCAGCGCGCGGGCGCGCTTGCCGCGCAGCACCGCGAGCGCGCGCAGACGCCCATCGAGCACCGCGGCGCGCACATTGGACAGGGCGTCGAACATCACCTGCACGTGGCCCGCCATCAGGTCCGTCGAGGCCGGTGCGCCGCCTTTGTAGGGTACATGCAGCAGGTCCAGTCCGGTGCGCGTCTTGAACAGTTCGGCCGCCAGATGCTGCGTGGTGCCGACCCCGGATGAGGCGTAGTTGATTTTTCCGGGATTGGCCCTCGCGTAGGCCAGGAATTCGGCCAGATTGCTCAGCGGCAGTTTGGGATTCACCACCACCACCAGTCCGGCCGAATTGACCGACCAGATGCCGGCAAATTCCTTCACCGGATCGTATGGCAGCGACTTGTAAAGCGAAGGCGCCACTGCAATGGTCGACGGTGTGGTCACCAGCAGCGTGTAACCATCAGGCGCCGACTTGGCGACAAAATTCGCGCCTATGGTGCCGCCCGCCCCGGCGCGGCTCTCCAGCAGCACCGGTTTTCCAAAGGCCTTGGCGAGGCGGTCGGCCACCAGGCGGCCGACGAACTCCACCGGGGAACCGGGGGGAAACGGATTGACGATGCGGATTGGCTTGTCCGGATAAACGGATTGGGCGCCCGCCATCGCCGGCAACAGGGCCAGAAAAAGCACGGCGGCGCGACGGCGCGCGGAATCGAAGCGCCGGTTCATCATGAGCTTCACCATTTCCATCCTGCCAAGTTTCCAGGATGCCGATTCTAAGGCCGAATGCCGCTGCCGGTGCCACAGCGGCTGCATAGGGGCTGCGCAACCGGAATTTGCGATTTTGAAAATTGATTTATCCAGCGAAAGCGGGTAGCTTTCCAGTCTCGCCCTGGGAGGGGTGTGTCGAGCAATTACGCAAGCTAGTCATGCCACAAGCACCCACAGCCCCCGTCCAGCATCCCGAAGTTCATGAAATCCGCGGCGCCGATGGCGCCTGCACCGTGGAATTGACCGGCGCCTGGGACATCCGCGCCCTGGAAGCCCGCGCCAGAAACCTGCAGCTGCGGTTGAGCGAGGCGGCGCGCGCCGGGGTGCGCTGGGACCTGAGCCGCGTGCAGCGCATGGATCACATCGGCGCGCTGCTGATCTGGCGCGCCTGGGCCAGGCGCCGCCCGACCCAGCTGGCGTTCGCCCCGGGCATCGAGGTTTTTTTCGACAAATTCGATGCGCCGGGGGTCGGCGCGCAGGCGCAATCCGCCGCGGACATGCTGGCGCTGGTGCGCATGCTTGGCGCTCGCATGCTGCGCGGCTTGGATCACGCCGCCGGCATGGTGCAATTGCTGGGCCAGGTGCTGATCGATTCGATGGCCCTGCTGCGCCGCCCCGCGCGCGGACCCTGGCGCGAAATTTCGGCCAACCTGTACCGCGTCGGCGCGCAGGCGATGGGGGTCACCGCGCTGGTGGGCATGCTCATCGGCATCGTGCTCTCCTACCTGTCCTCGGAACAACTGAAGGCGGTCGGCGCCAACGCCCTGATCGTCAACATCCTGGGCATTGGCATCATCCGCGAACTCGGGCCGGTGATCACCGCGGTGCTGGTGGCGGGACGCTCGGGTTCGTCGATCACAGCGCAACTCGGGGTGATGCGCGTCACCGAGGAACTGGACGCGCTGTCGGTGATGGGCATCCCGCACACCGTGCGCCTGATCCTGCCCAAGATCATCGCCCTGGCCATCGCGCTGCCCTTGCTGATCCTGTGGACCTCGGGCATCGCCCTGGTCGGCGGCTCGATCGCCGCCAGCCACGAACTGGGCATCAGCATGCACTCCTTCCTGAGCAGCCTGCCGGTGGCGGTGCCCACGATCAACCTGTGGCTGGGCCTGGGCAAGGGCGTGGTGTTCGGCGCGTTGATCGCGCTCACCGCCTGCCACTACGGCCTGCGGGTACAGCCCAATACCGAGAGCCTGGGCATCGGCACCACCAATTCGGTGGTGACCTCGATCACCGTGGTGATCATCGCCGATGCGATCTTCGCGGTGATGTTCGCCGACGTGGGAATTTCGCTGCAATGACGCCGATCATTGAAGTCGAGGGCCTGTGGACGCAGTTCGGCGACCATGTGGTGCACAAGGACTTGAACCTCACCGTGCAGGCGGGCGAGGTGGTCTCGCTGGTGGGCGGCTCCGGCAGCGGCAAGACCACGCTGATGCGCCAGATGCTGGGCCTGGAACAGCCGGCGCGCGGCAGTGTCAGGGTTTTCGGCATCCCTTTGCACGACTCGGACTCGGGCACGCTGAAGAAGATCCGCAAGCGCTGGGGTGTGCTGTTCCAGGGGGGCGCTCTCTACAGCGCGTTGTCGGTGTACGACAACATCGCGCTGCCGTTGCGCGAACTGCGCGCCTTCGACGACGATTTCGTGCACGACATGGTGATGCTCAAGCTCGACATGGTCGACATCGAGCGCAGCCACGCGCACAAGATGCCCTCGGACCTCTCCGGGGGAATGGTCAAGCGCATCGCGCTGGCACGCGCGCTGGCGCTGGAGCCGGAACTGATCTTTCTCGACGAGCCCACCGCAGGCCTGGACCCCGACCGAAGCGAGAGCTTCGTCAAACTGATCCAGTCGCTGCGCCACAAGCTCAACCTCACCGTGATCATCGTGACGCACGACCTGGATACGCTGGTGTCGCTGTCGGACAAGATCGCGGTGCTGGCCGATCAGCGCGTCATCGTGTACGGCTCGCTGCAGGAGGCCATCACCGTGAAGCACCCCTTCGTCATCAACTTCTTCCTCGGCGAGCGCGGACTGCGGGCTCTTTCCGCCGTGGGCGAATCGATAAAACTGAACCAGACCTAGCAACGGAGACATTCATGGAAAACCGATCTCATGCCCTTGCTGCGGGACTCTTCACCCTCATACTGGGCGCGGCCATGGTCGCGGTCGTCCTGTGGTTCAACAAGGATGAGCTGCAGCTGGTGCGCTACGCCATGTATACGACGGGTTCGGTGACAGGCCTCAAGAGCGAGGCGCCAGTGCGCTATCGCGGCGTCGATGTCGGCAAGGTCAATGCCGTACACCTGGAGTCGGGAAACACCGGACGCGTGCAGATAGAGATCGGCGTGCATCCGGACACACCGGTGACGAAGAACACTTTTGCGCAGCTGGGCTACCAGGGCATAACCGGCCTCGCCTACGTGCAATTGAACGAGGATGGCCCGCCAGGGGAGAAGCTGGTTGAAGCGGGCGGCAAGCCGGCGGAGCTGCGCATGAAACGGTCGCTGTTTGACGACGGCGAAACCCTGTTCTCGACGCTCTCGGATATCGCCGGCAAAGTGGGCAACCTGCTCGACAAGGACGGCGAGGAAAAGCTGCGCAGCAGCCTTGCCGGGTTCGAGCAACTCACCCAGCGCGCCGGGACGGTGGTGAAGAAGATCGAACCGGCACTCGACGCCCTGCCCGCACTGCTCACTGAAACCAGGGGGCTTGCCAGCGAGGCCCGTGTCAGCCTGCGCCGCATGGACCAGGTCGCCGACAACGCCGACCGGTTGCTCGGCAGCGCCAACCAGATCGCGCTGAAAATCGATCAGCGCATCGGCACCCTCGATCAGGTGGCAGGCACCGCCAGGGACGCCGGTGCCATGGTGCGCACGCTGAATGAAGAGTCGGTGCCTCGCGTCAACGCGCTGGTCGACGACCTGGCGCGCGAAGCCCGGGCCATCGACCGTGCGGTCGACCGGGTGGTCACCACCGTGGTCGAGCAGCCGCATGGATTCATTTTTGGTCCGTCGCCGCCGCGAGCAGGTCCCGGCGAACCCGGTTTTAGCGGAGGGAAGTGAACATGATGCGCATCGCAATCCTGCCTTGCCTGCTGGCCTGCCAGTTCTTATTGAGCGCCTGCAGCATCGCCCCCCAGCCGAGGGATGTTGCCGCCTACGACTTCGGCCCGGCGGCGCCTGCAAAATCCGAACCGCGTATCGCCGTCAATCTCACCGTCGCCGAAGTCAGCTCGCCCCTGTGGATGGAAAATGCCAACCTCTATTACCGGCTTGCCTACGCCGATGCCGCCCGTCCGCTCGCCTATGCCAACAGCCGCTGGGTGATGCCGCCCGCGGCGCTGCTCACACAGCGCCTGCGCGCCTCCCTGCAGCAGGCCAGCAAAGCAGCGGTGGTGACGCCCGCCGACGGCGTGCGCACCGACTACCTGCTGCGACTGGACCTGGAGGAATTCAGCCAGGTGTTCGACAGCGCCGAAAAAAGCCGCGGCGTATTGCGGTTGCAGGCGCGACTGGTGCGCGGCCGCGAACTCGCGGCGCAACAGAGTTTCAGCATCGAAGTGCCCGCCCCCAGCGCCAATGCCGAAGGCGGCGTGCGCGCCCTGTCGGCGACGGCAGAAGAGGCCGGCCGGCGTCTGGCCGACTGGCTGGCGGCTGCCATGCCGCGGCAGTAGCCTGACCCTGGCGCCCCCGGGGCGCCGGGATTTCTTTGCGCCTGCCGCCGGCCGCTTCAACCGGGCAGCAATGCCCTTCGCTCGGATTCAACCCTGACCATCAGGCGCTGAATCAACGCCTCGTAGGAACCGGAGAGGTTGACAAACTGGCAACCCATGTTCCACACCTGCTTGCCCGCCCGCAGTTCCCTCGCGTTGACGTGACGTACCTCCAGGCTGACCAGCAGCATGCCACTGTCACGCAGGTCGATGGCGCAATTCTCGAGCACATCCCCCGCTTCGAACTCAAGGGGCTCGTTGGACACAATGCCGATGCCGCCAATGGAGATGTCGTGAATCTGCAGCGCCCTTTCGCCGGGGGTGCCGCGGCGGATCCGGCAGAGGCAGGGTTTGCTGCCGGGCAGTGATATGCGAAACAGGTTGCGCCGCTGCAGGCGCAGCAGGGATTTGGGCAGGCGCACCGCAAACACCTGCTGGTCGCCATAGGACATTTCCACCGCCTGGGCGGTGGAAAACTGGATGCGTATGCCGTCGGTCACGGCGGAAAACAGGTAACGCTTGGCATGCAGGAAGGCACTGTTGATTTCAGTGCTGCCCCCGATGTCGAAATAAAGGATTCCATCGACTTCGGACACATCGACCAGGATGGTCAGAAAACCGTTCCTGCCCTCGTCGAAACTCACCGCAATCCGTCCACCGTGCCGGATCAGTTCACGCAAATGAAAAATAATTTCGTTGCGCCCGCTGATGGTGCAGCGCTCGATTTCTTCATCCGTGTAAGTGCTGTTCATGTGTCGTCCGGCGGGAATACGCTTTTCTTGCCGCATCCTAACAATAGATTGGCCAAGCGCCCGAGGATGGCGGGACAGGACTGAATCGCAAGCTCGCCCGAGATGCGTTCGGCCTGCTCTTCCAGCGTCGCAGTGGGGGCAATGGCTGCCGCGGCCTCATTCATGAATAATGCCGGATGGACTGGAAGATACTCCGGAATGCTATTTATCGGCACCCGCAGCAGATACTTGAGCGGGCCAATCGACCTCGACCGCCAATCCGCCCAGTACTGCCGATCGGTCGATGCGGACCGGCGCCTGATGCACCGCCGCGATGCGCTTGACGATCGACCAGCCCAGTCCGCTGCCAGCCTGTCCGCTGCCGATGACCCTGAAGAATCGCTCGCCGACGCGCTGCAGATCCGCCGCGCTCAGGCCCGGTCCGCTGTCTTCTATTTTCAGGCGGACATGGTTTTTCTGGCGCGACACCGTCACCTTCACCGTCGCAGCCGCCGGGCTGTAGCGGATCGCATTGTCGACGAGGTTGCGCACCAGCACCGCGGCCAGCGTGGCGTCTGCCTGCACCGGGCACGCATCCGGCGCATCGACTTCTATGCTCTGCTGCCGCTGGATGGCCTGCAGCGCCAGTTCGCTCACCACGCCACGCGCCAGCGCGGCCAGGTCCAGCCGGGCCACCGGCGGTGCGGCGCCCGCTTCCAGCCGCGACAAGGTCAGCAACTGCTCGACCAGTCGAATGACGCGGTCACAGCCCTCCAGCGTCGCCTCCAGTGCATGGCGGCGCACGCCTGCGTCCGTCTCGCCAAGGGCCACCTGGGCCTGTGCGCGAATCGCCGCGATCGGCGTGCGCAGTTCGTGGGCCGCGTCTGCGGTGAAGCGCCTCTCCGACTCCATCAATCCGGCGATGCGCTCGAGCAGGCCGTTCAGCGCGGCCAGCATCGGCTGCATCTCCGAGGGCGCGTCGGCAATGACCACCGGGTGCAGCGCATGCGGCGCTCGCTCGGCCAGCGCGACGCCGAGCCTGCGCAGCGGCGCCACGCCGCGGTACACCGCCCACCATACCGCCAGCGCCAGCAAAGGCAGCGCGACCAGCATCGGCCAGAGCATGCTGCGCAATGCCGCCCACAGGATTTCGGATCGCGAACTCATCTGCTCGCCGACATGCACCCGCATGTCGCTTTTTGCGCCGTAGGCCGCAAACACACGCCATGCCGTGCCATCGATCTGCACCGTCTTGAAACCGGTACGGAACGGCTCGCCCGCCTCGATCATCGGCAGGGCGGGCGCGTTCGCCGAATGCAATATCAGCTGGCCGTCCTGGAACACCTGGAAGGCCACTTTGGGCGCGTAGCGATGCAGGGTGGGCGCGTCGATATGCTGATCATCATCGTCGACCCGGCCCGACTGCCGCACCACCAGCAGCGACGCGGCCTGCGCCAGGTGGCTGTCGAGCAGTTCGTCGAGTTCATGCCTCACATCAATCCAGGTCATCGCCGCGGCCACCATCCAGACGAGCGCCACCAGGCCGAGGACCAGCGCCAGCAACCGGCCCTGCAGCGAACGGGGAGGCTTCATCGTTTTGCCGGTCCGCGCAGCAGCATGTAGCCCACGCCGCGCACGGTCTGGATCAGCGCATTGCCCAGTTTGCGGCGCAAGTGGTGGATGTGCACTTCGATGGTGTTGCTCTCCACTTCCTGTCCCCAGCTGTACAGGTGCTGCTCCAGCTGCTCGCGCGAGAGTACGCGATCGGCATTGAGCATCAGCGCATGCAGCAGATTGAACTCGCGGGCAGGCAAGCTGAGCGACACGCCCGCCTGCTGCACCGTACGCGCCGCCGGGTCGAGCACGATATCCTGCGCCATCAGGCATTCCTGCGGCTGGCCGTGCGCGCGGCGCACCAGCGCGCGCAAACGCGCCGCCAGCTCATTCAGGTCCACCGGCTTGACCACGTAATCGTCGGCGCCAACATCGAGCCCGCGGACGCGATCGGACACCGCGTCGCGCGCGGTCAGCACCAGCACCGGCAGTTTGATGCCGTCGCGCCGCACCGCCGCGAGCACCTGCATGCCGTCCTTCAAGGGCAGGCCCAGATCGAGCACCGCAGCGGCGTACGGCTGCGCGCGCAGTTCACGCTCCGCGGCCTCGCCGTCGCGCACCCAGTCAACGCGAAAGCCAAGTTGTCGCAGGCCCGCCTGCAGGCCGTCGCCCAGCAGCGTGTCATCTTCGGCTAGCAGAATGCGCATGGGCTGAATTGTGTCACGCCGGACCCGCCTCAGTCATGGTGGTGATCATGCTGCCTCGCCATTGCCGAAATCACCGGCAGCTGGGCAAGGCTGCCGCCCGGGGGCACGCTTTGCCATTGCAGCCACCAGAACCCCAGCACCGAGGCCAGCATCAGCGCGGCCACAGAACTCCAGGCGCGGCGCACGCCCTCTTCCGGCAACGCCGTCTTGCGTCCGCTGATCATCGCGCCGATCAGGTTTTCGCGGTGCTGCCAGCTGGTAAACAGCGCGCCGGCAACATGCGCGGCCGCGATGGCGAGCATCAGACTGGCCAGCATCTCGTGAACTTTTTCCGGCCATCTGCCGCCGATTTCGTTAAAGCTGGCCCAGCCCGATGCAGTAATCGCCAGTGTCAGTCCCAGCAAAGCAAGGATGGCCAGAGCACCGGCGGGATTGTGGCCGGTGTGATGCTCCGGTTCGCCGCGCAGTATGCCGCGGATATAACGCAGCACGACGGCCGGGCCGCGCACGAAGCTGGCAAAGCGCGCGTGGCGCGTACCCACCAGCCCCCAGAGAATGCGAAACGCAACCAGCCCGCCCATGGTGTAGCCGAGCGTCACGTGCACCATCCGCCAGCGCTCGCTCTCCGCGGTCAGCCAGGCGCCGGCAAAGCTCGCCACCATCAGCCAGTGAAAAACACGCACCGGGGCGTCCCAGACAAGGATTTTGCGGCGCACCGGACTGCTATGCGCGGTTTCAGCGCGGGATGCGGACACTGTGTTCATTGAAATTTCCTTGATCGGCTTGGGGATGACAGGCGGCGCAGTTGGAGGGACCCTTTACCGCCGGTAGCGACCAGGTGCCGGCCGCCACCTCGTTGTGTTTGCGCACGAACCACACTGAGTGGGTAATGCGATCCTGGGTCGGCTCTTCGCTGACCCGCTTGTAGGTGCCGGCATTTGCGGCGATCCAGGTGGACAGTTCCTTCGTGCTTGCCGGATCGAGCGAGGCATCGGTGCCGTAGTGACGCGGCAGGTCGGCCATGACGTGCCGCCAGGAGGCCGCCGGCAGCATGCCGGGGGGGAACGGCACATGGCAGGCCGCACATTCCTGCCGATACTTTGGCGACAGCGGCACGCCCTGCTCGCTTTTGCCGCCATCGGCCAGCGCCGCGCCGGCAATGCCAGCTGCAACCATCAGGCCCAGCACAATGCGTGGATAACGCAGACGCGGTATTTCATTCATGGCAGGTTTCCCGGGTAAGGTTTTTGGAGTCAGTCATGGCAATCACGGCTTCAAGGTGAGCAACCAGCTCAGCACGTCGGCCTTTTCGGCGGCGCTGCACTCGCGGCCCATCACATCGTTGCAATTGCGGCGGAACCACTTTTCCGTAATGGCTGCGTCGCTGAAGCGCTCGGCATTGAAGCCCGGCGCCAGCGCGCCGATCGCCTTGCCGGTCGAGGCATGTTTGCCGGCCTGGGTGGGCACGGCACCATGGCAGGTGGAGCAACTCCATTCCCTGCCCTGCGGCGCGGTAAACAGCGCGCGGCCGCGTGCCGGCGACGGCGCTGAACCGGCGCGGGCACTGTAATCGGCCAGCAACTGGGCCGGCGTGCTGGCCTGCGCCACAGAGGAAAGAACTGCGCCGGCGACAAGCGCCGCATGCAGATAACGGATAACGGTCGGATGATTCATGGCGACTCCCGGTTTGCAGTGATCCCATGTTGCGGCCGGCGTCTTAGGGTTTTCTTAAGCCGCCAGGCCCCGCCAGACGCAGCGGCCGCCTTAAGGCCGCCTTAAGACTGCCTTAAGACTGGGCTGCCACACTGGCCGCATCGAAACATTCAAATCACAAGAGCTTCCATGGATGCATCCCTGAAATTCGTCGTCAAACAATGGGTCGGCGCGGTGGCCACGACGCTGGTGCTGGTGATCTGCGTTGCTTTCCTGTCGATCCCTTATTCGCTGGGCGGCCATCCCGGCGAAGCGCGTGTGCCCGACGCGAACAGCGAATGGCACATGAGCTGAATGCCGCCGGCGGAATGATTCCGCAGGGGACAATTGATTTGCACTGCACTTGACTCACTCTGCAATTGCCCCTCCGGCAAGTACCATCAACCGGTAGACTGCTCACTTCGGCAGCCATGAAGCCGGCTGCCATCCGCAGGTCCCGCGAGCCCCCTCCATGAAGTTCACCGTGATTGCCGACGACACCGAAGACGCGCAAAACACGCCCGCGGTGCGTGCCGCGGCCGCATCGCGCAGCACCTGGGTCAGCGTGGGCGTCAATATCCTGCTGACCGTCAGCCAGATTGCCGTGGGCATGCTTGCCAGGTCCCAGGGGCTGATCGCCGACGGCATCCACTCGCTATCGGACCTGGTGGCCGACTTCGTCGTGCTGTTCGCCAACCACCACAGCCGCAAGGACGCCGATGCAGGCCATCCCTATGGGCACCAGCGTTTCGAGAATGCCGCTTCGCTGGTGCTGGGAACGCTGCTGCTGGCCGTCGGCGTGGGCATGCTGTGGTCGGCCTTTCGCAAGCTGGAGGACCCCGAAAGCGTGCAGACGGTTCATATCATTGCGCTGTGGGTGGCCGGTGGCGCCCTGGTCGCGAAAGAACTGCTGTTTCGCTACATGCTGGCGGTGGCCAAGCGCGTCAAATCAGGCATGCTGGTGGCCAATGCCTGGCATGCGCGTTCGGACGCGGCATCATCGCTGGTGGTGAGTATCGGCATCATCGGCAACCTGGCTGGCTACCCGATCCTCGACCCGATCGCCGCGCTCATCGTCGGATTCATGGTGGCCAAGATGGGCTGGGAATTCGGCTGGGATGCGCTGCACGACCTGATGGACCGGTCGGCGGACGAAAAGGAGGTCGACGCCATCCGCCGGACGCTGCTCGAGACACCCGGGGTGGCCGGCGCCCACGACATCCGCACGCGCAAGATGGGCGACATGATCGTCGTCGATGTACACCTTGAAATCGAGGCCGCCGTCAGTGTCGCGGCGGGCCACGAAATCGCGGTCGCGGCCAGGCTGCGGGTGCTGCAGCATCATCGCGTGCTCAACGTGATGACCCACGTCGATCCCTGGCAAAAACCTGCGGCGCAGGGAGTTTCGTGAATCCTCAGGAATCCCGCTCCTGCGGCGAAATCACATCGCGCAGATCCCGCGCTCACCGGATCATTTAGCCGCCGGCGCGCCGATCCTGCCCCTACTGCCGCGGAACGTTGTACTTGCGCACCAGCATGCCGGCGCGCTCGCGGTCTTCCTTGAGAAACGCGATGAAATCCGTAATGCTCCTCGGATCGGGCTCGAGAAAGCGGCCCGCGATGGCTTCGGCGACCTTGGGCTCGCCCAACGCCCTGACCACTTCCGCATTCAACCGTGCGACGATGGCGTCCGCCGTCCCGGCCTGCAACGCCACGCCGTAGAACACGCGCCCTATGCCGCTCAGCTTCGCCTCCGCAAACGTGGGAATGTTCGGAAATTGCGGCAACCGCTTCGAGGCGGCGACCGCGTGCAACCTGATCTTCCCGCCGTTGATGCCGCCGATCCAGCTCCCGAGCGATCCCCAGGACAGGTCGATTTCACCGGACATCAGCCCGGCGGCGGTGAGGTTGGCGCCGCCCTTGTAGGGAATCCCGACCAGGGTGGTTTTCCACTGCTCGCCGAGCAACTGCCGGAAAAAATCGACCGAGGACCCTTCGCCGAGCGTGCCGAAGTTCAAACCACCCGGCCGGGTCACGGCCAGCGTCTGCAATTCCTGCAGCGAGGTCGCCGGCAGCGCGCCGGAGGTCACCAGGCCGTCAATCATCAGGACCACGTTCGAAACCGGCTTGAAATCACGCTCGACGTCATAGGGCACCTTGTTGAACAGGTGCGGAGTGAAGGAATAGCCATTGGTCGAGATACCACACACCGAATAGCCATCTGGCGACGAGCGGACGCACGACTCCATTGAGACGATGCCGCTGGCCCCGGGCCGGTTCTCGATCACAAACACCTGCCCCAATTGCTGACCGAGTTGCGGCGCCAGCGCGCGGAATGCCGTGTCGAAAACGCTTCCTGGGGCGGTTTCCGTGATGATTCGAACCGGTTTCGAAGGCCAGGCCTGCGCGGCGGCATGAGCGGCGGACAGCACGGCCGCTGCAGCGGCGGCATATCGGACAAGTGGCAGCATCTTGGAGACTCCTTATTCAGTGGCGGATTTCCCGGGGGCATGGCAGAACCGCGCCGCCATGATAGCAATTGCCGCAGCACCAGAGGAACCGCGCCGCGCCTAGTAGTGCGGCGGCAACTCTTCCTGCAGCGAGTTCGGCGCAGCGGCTATGCCGGATACCTGCAACTGCTCGCGCACCCCGCGCAGTTCATGCTCCAGGCGGTCGATTTGCTGTTGCTGGCGGTACACGGTGCGATTCAGGGTATCGAGAAGATCCTCGGCAAGCATCAGCTTGGACTCGATCTCCTCCAGTCGCGAATCGGCATCCCGGGCGCTTTTCGGATCGTTCATTTCAAGGCGCCTTCACGCGGATGGTGACGCCACGGCACTGGACCGTCTGTCCGGCGAGAATTTTGGCGGTTTTGCGGCTCTCGGGCTTGCCATCGACACTGACTTCGCCGGCGGCGACCATGTGCTTGCCGATTCCCCCGCTTGGCGCGACGCCCGCCAGCTTCAACAACTGGCAAAGCTCGACATGAGCCTGATTCAACAGGAATTCGATCGTCTCCATGGGTTGATGGTAACGCCTATTGGAGCAGGCCGGCATGTGCGTAGTTCGCTGTATTTGATCGATATCAGGCAATTGGCGCGGCGGCAGGATTAACATGCCGGAATGTGCAATATTTTCCAAAAAGGGAGCGGTAAATCATGAAAACGTTTTTTTCCATTCTGGCCCTGATGCTGTTTGGCGCCAGTACAAACTGGGCCGCCGACAAGCCGGCGCCGGCCGCAGCGGCAGCACCGGCCACCGCACCGCCCGCCGCGGTCACCGTCAAAGGCACGGTGCTCGAGGTCAAGGACGTCGAGGCCTACACCTATCTGCGCCTCAAGACCAAGGACGGCGAAACCTGGGCGGCCGTCAACAAAACGCCGATCAAGAAAGGCGCGGAAGTCACCATCGAAAACGCCATGCTCATGAATAATTTCGAGAGCAAATCGATGAAGAAAACCTTCGACAAGATCGTCTTCGGGTCGCTCGCCGGCGCGGAGGGCGACGTCATGGCGGCGCACGCGGGCATCGCCAAGGCGGCACCGGTGGGAAATGTCAAGGTGGCCAAAGCAACCGGCCCGAATGCGCGGACGGTGGCCGAAATCAACACCCGTCGCGATGAACTCAAAGACAAAACGGTTCTGGTCCGCGGCACCGTTGTGAAATACAACGCGCAAATCATGGACAAGAACTGGGTTCACTTGCGCGACGGAACCGGTTCCGCCGCGAACAGTAGCGACGACGTGCTGGTGACCACCAAGGACCAGGCCAAGGTCGGCGATGTCGTGACCGTCAAAGGGGTGGTGCACACCAACCGGGATCTGGGTTCCGGTTACTCCTACAAAGTGCTGATCGAGGAAGCCACACTGCAGAAATAATTCCGGCGCGCGCGCAGCGCGCCGTCACTTTGCAACAGTTGCCGCTCGAGTAGTGACCGGCAGCACCCGACCCGGCGCTGGCCAGACGCCCGCCTCAATCATGCGGGCACCGTCAAATACCAGATAACTCCGGGCGCCGTAGTGAGGCAGCGCCGGTGAAATCCGGCGCAGCGCCTCGGCGTCGCGTGCCGAAACCACCGCGAGCGGCGCACGCCCGGCCGGAGTCTGTACGGTCCACACCTGGGCCGTGCCACGTTCTGCAATTGCGGCGGGCCGCGGCGGCAATCCGAGCCGCGCGAGTGCTGCATCGATATCCGCGTGCAAACCGGCGAGCAGCACCGGTTCCGATCCCGCCGCCAGCACGGCCGGTTCGACCAATTGTGGCGCCTGCTCGAAAAAACCCTGCGCCAGCAACCGTGCCGCAGCCCGCACCTCGGGCGCGGCAGATGCCAGCACCAGGCGCGGTGCGTCGGCAAGAATCCAGCGCCGCAATATCGGCGGCAATTGCTCGGCATCGAGCACGCGCCACAGGCGCAGGTCCGGGTCGAGGCGCACGCCCTGCGGCAGCCAGGCCGCATCCAGCGTCACCGTGGTGTGCTCGCCATTGACCTCGATCAAGCGGGTCTCGGATCTGCCTGGACCGACCCACTCGAGCGGCAATCGCAACGCATAGGCCGGGGCGGACTGTGCGAGCTCGAGTTCAATTTGCGCGCCGTCGCGACCCTCACGCACCGAGGCATTCTCGATCCAGACGCGCGGCCCGCCGGCACGCTCGATCCACTGGGCAAAAAACTCCCGCAGCGGTCGTCCCGAAGCCTGCTCAAAGGCGGCACGCAGATGCTCCCAGGACGCGAAACTGAACTGGCGCGACTCCCAGAACTGGCGCAGGCCCTGCTCGAATGCCGCCGCGCCGATCAGGTCGCGCAGCATGAAGAACACCATGGCCGCCTTGCCATAGCCCAGCGCGGCGGTCGCGCCATGGGTGCGCGAGCGAAACGCGGCCAGCGGCGCGTGCGCATCCGCGGGCAGCGCGGCAAAATCACGCAGCCAGGCCAGGCGCGCCTCGCGCGCCGTGTCGGCGGAATCGCGCTCCTTGTAATAGTAGTCGGCCATGAACGTGGTCAGCCCCTCCGACCAGTTGCCCTGCGAAACATCGGCAAAGACGCCGTTTCCCCACCAGTTGTGCAGCACCTCGTGGCCCAGCGAGGTGGCACGGATGAACGGCAGGCGCAGCACCGACTCGCCGAGATAGGTCAGCGTGGGCATGCCGAACCCGGTGGGCAGCGGGCTGGATACCACGGAAAATTCGCTGAACGGATAGGCACCGATGCGCTGCGAATAGAGTTCGATGTAACGCCGGCTGTCCTCGATATAGGCTTCGGCAAGCGCGTCGATGGCCGGCGCGAAATAGGTCCTCAACCGCAACGGCGCCGCGCCCTCGCGCGCGACCATCCGCTCGCGAATCACATAGGGCCCGGCCATGAGGTCTATGCCGTCGGCAGGATGATCGAACTCGAACACGGCCGCATAGCGTCCTGCGTCTCCCT
The DNA here is from genome assembly GCA_903859155.1 of uncultured beta proteobacterium. Classification (GTDB taxonomy): domain Bacteria; phylum Pseudomonadota; class Gammaproteobacteria; order Burkholderiales; family SG8-39; genus 2-02-FULL-62-17. The sequence goes on along the minus strand of CAIOLO010000145.1, from coordinate 17,756 downwards.
CCGGCAGGGACTCCGACACCAGGCGCCCTGCCACCAGGCCGCGTTGCGCCCAAGGCAGCGAAAGACTTACGCGATAGGTGAACAGCGGCGCCGGGGCCGGGTACCAGTCGCCGGAGGCAGGCAGGTAGCTGCCCTCGGCGGATGCCATTGGCGGTTTCGCGCCGAGCACGCCGCGGGCGTCCAGCGCGCGATCCAGTTCGGGCAGCTTGCCGCCGTACTCGATGCGCACGCGCGCGCCCTTCGCGGCGGCGATCTGCCAGAGAACCGCCTCGCCCCGCCGGCCGGCGCGTCGCGGCACGGTCGCAGCACCACCCACCGTAGCCCGCTGAACCTCGAGTGAGCGATGCAGCAGAAATCCGCGCTCGTCGGGATTGTCAAACTGCGCGACCACGCGCAACTGCCGCGATGCCGGGTCGAGTCGCACCTCCAGATCGAGGCGCGGAATGCCGGCATAAACATCCGCAGCGCACAGCGTGATCGCAACGCTCAGCGCCAGGAAAAACACATCGCGCCACCGCGGTTTCACGGCAGCGGCGGAAACTTCACCACCAGTTCCTGCATCGTCGCGTCGCGGCGAATCGTCAGCGGCAGCCAGGTACCGGCCGGCTGGGCGCGCACCGCCGCGGTTACACCGACGACCTGCGTCGCGGCAGTGCCGGCAATCGACACAATCACATCACCTTTGCGGATGCCCAGCGATTCGGCCAGGCTGCCGTCCATGACTTCGACAATCTCGATGCCCTTGTCCGTGCGCTGCAGGCTGATGCCCAGCCGCGGCTTCGGCGGGGCCTCGGACGGCACCGCAGGCAGCGCGAACACCGCATCGGAATATCCTTTGCTGAGCGTTGTACAGTCGCCGCCCCTGGCGGTCACAGGCAGCAGCGCCGCGATGCGTGAAACCCCGAGGTCGCGAAGCTGGTGCGGCACGCCATAGCCGCTTTGCACATGGCCCACGCCCATGATGCCGACGGCGATCGGCGGAGCGCTCCCCGGTGCGGCACGCAAGCCGCCGGCCAGCGCCTCGGCCATGGCCCGGTCCCAGGTGGTCTGGGCGTCGACGAAATGAAGAAAAGCCGGCTCGGTGCGGCTGACCTCGTCGTTTTTTTGCCGCGCGCCCGGGTGTGCCCTGTAGATGTCGAACAACGTGTCCACATAAGCGCGCGAAGGCAGTGCCGGCCGGGATACGCCCTCTTTGCTGGCCTGCGCAACACCGTCCCAGCCGCTCTTGGTGATCTGCTGCGTCAAATCCCGCTCGACGTTGAGGGCGATCATCGGGATGCGATTGATGCGCGCGAACTGGAACAGCGGCATATAGAGTGCGGAAGGAAAATTCCAGACCTTGTCCCACTCGCTGCTTTGCAGAAACTGGGACTCGCTCAGCTCGCCGGCGATCCATTTATCGAGAACCGCCTGCACCCGGCGCGGGAATGCCTCGAAGCCGATCACCATCCGCGGACGCTGGGCATGCAACGCGGCAAGGGTCTGCAACTGCCACGCGTGATGGTCATATTCGTCGTGGTTTTCGCCCAGCAGGACGACATCACGGCCCGCGGCGAACGCCAGCACCTCGGCGCCGGATATCGGCTGCGGTGCGCCCTGCGCCAGACCGTGCCAACTGCCGGGCACCAGGCATGCGGCAGCTTCACCCGGGACGGGACGGACTTCACCCTGGACGCACGCAGCGAGCGCCATTGCCAGTGCGACGTGCAGCAGCACCAACCGCGAGGCGCGCTTGCCTGCCGGCACGGGTCCAGGTCCGGTCAATTCAAACCACAGGCCCCGGGACCGCCGGAGTTCGGGCAGGACTGGCAGGCCGCCGGCAACGCCGTTTGGGACGAACTGCTGCCCATGACCGCGGCGAAGGAGGACAGTTTCTTGCGCAATTCGGTGCTATTGCAAGCCGGGCACTCGGGGCGCGGCCCCGAACTGCGGACCAGCATTTCGAATTCCTTGCTGCAGGCGGTGCATTGATACTCGTATATGGGCATGGCTTCTCGCTTTTCCTTGACGCGCCGATTTTAGGCGAAATTCAATGCTGGTGGCTCATCGCCGATCCGCCGCAGGCATTCAGGGGGCCGAGGTCTTGCCCTCGTGCAACAAACCGGCCACGATCGTCTGGGCCATGTTGCCGGTGATCTGGGCCATCACCACCAGCAGGTCGTCGAAGGAAACAATGCCCTTGGGGCCGCCGTTCTCGTCGACGACCAGCAGGCGGCGCACACCGCGGTCGCGCATCAGTTCGACGCCCTCGTTGATGCCGGCGGTGCCCGGCGAAACGACCAGCTTGGTTGACATCACCTGGTCGATGGATCCGAAGCTGCGCCGGTCGGCAAACGCCAGCACCTTGATGACCAGATCGCGATCGGTGACGATGCCGATCGGACGGCGCGGCAAGGTTTCGGACATCACCACCACCGCGCCCACGTGTTTTTCGCGCATCAACCAGGCCACCTCGATGATCGTCGCCGAATCCGGCGCGGTGATCAACTCGCTGCTGCAGACATCGAACAGGTTCATGGTTGAAGCTTCCTGGGACTGGGCGAAATGCGCGCCGGTCAGAACCACCCGACGAGACTGCCGCATCGCTGCCTGGAGCGCGGGTACTTGTTCCGGGCAAAGCGCCCGTCATCTACCTTGTAACAGGATGACGCGGCGGTGGGGGCGGTGATTGATCAAGATCAAGGAAAGCGGCAGGCAGAGGCCGGTTTTCACCCGGCCTGCTGAGATTTGCGGGAATCGGGCGTGGCTGGTGGTGTAAGCGCCACGCCGCGGAACCCTCAATTTCAAAAGTTTTAATAAAATATCATATTTAACGACGTAGCTAAAATGATATTTTTTATTCCAATATTGAACTTTTAATGGGATCCCGGCATGAGTGCGCTACTTGCGCGCCATTTTCGACGAGGAATTCACCACCGCATGGATGTTTCGCGCAAAGTCCACCGCGCCGGCCACGTGCATGTCGCCTGCGGTGCGCAGGTATTCCTTCACCCCGGTCTGCGCCGGCTGCGGCGTGGCCGTGAGGCGGGCGACGATCTCGGCCTCGGCTTTTTCCAGTTCTCCGGGAGCAACCACCTTGCTCACCAGTCCGTACTTGAACGCATCCTCGGCCGACACCACATCGGTCGAATACACCAGGTATCCCAGATGCTTGCGCGGCACCCGGTCGATCAATGCCGACATCACCATGGTCGGCATGATGTTGTGGCCCATCTCGGGAATCTGGAACCTGGCGTCGCTCGCGGCAATGGTGATGTCGCACAGCGCGGCGATCGAGGCGCCGAATCCCAGCGCCCTGCCCTGCACGATACCGACCACCGGCAGGGCGCAACGGCGGAACGCGCCGTAGCAGTTGAACACCACCTCGCTCTGGTCGCGGCGCTCCAGCGCCTCGGGGAGCACCGGCGTCGCCGGGGGCCTGCCCATAGACGCCCGCCCGATGCAGAAATCCTTGCCGGCGGCCTTCAGCACCACGAACTGCGCCGATTCGTGCGCCGTCTCCAGCAACTGCGTCAGTTCGCGTGCCATGTCGTCGCTCATGCCGTTGCCCTCAGCGGGGCGGTTGATGGTGATGCGCAGCGCCGGGCCGTCCAGCTTCGATATCAGTTCATTGCTCACTTTGTGCTCCTCAGGTTGTTGTAATGCATTCAAATAAATCGATCTACGAGCGGCCGGCCTGCCATGGCGTCACCACCAGTTCCGCAGCCGCCGGCGGTCCGGCAACGGCCGGCTTGCGCTCCGAGAGTCTCACGATGGCCTCGAGCGCGCGATCCGCCTCCTGCGGCCCTGCGGCCAGGGCAATGCCGGCGGCCACGTAGCGGTCGGGGCGCAGCACCACGGCGCGCACACCCGAGGCCCTCAGCGCGCGTTCGAGCGCGCCGCTGGCATCGCGCACGCGCACGGCACCGGCCAGGACCGCGGCATCGGCGACAAAGCGCTCGTCGCGCCCGATCACCCGGACGCGGCGCACCGGCAGGCGCGCGGCGCCAAGCGCTTGCGGCACGACGCCGGGTTCTTCCAGTTCGACCATGGAGAATCCGCCGCCGAGCATTTCATCAAGCGGAACCAGGCGCGAATCCTCGGTCTCGACCATCGGTTGCGGAAACATCCGCCCGCACAATTGCGCACCGACGCCATGCACGATAAGTCCGTCGTCAAATCGCGGCTTGGGCTTGTATTTCATCTGCATCACATAATCGCGCGCCGGTGGATACAGGCTAAGCGCCCGCAGACCCCACTGCGTGGCGAAAGCATATATTGCCGAGACCGGCATCATCACCCGCCCCATGGTCACGGCCATCTGGATCAGCGACCAGGCATGCGGTTTGCGTTCGGATTCGTAGGTGTCGAGGACGCCCTCGCCCAGTTCGCCGCGCAGCGCCAGCGCGAGCTTCCAAGCCAGGTTGTGGGCATCGCGCACACCGCTGTTCATGCCCTGCCCGGCAAACGGCGGCGTCAGGTGCGCGGCATCGCCGGCAAGAAAAATATTTCCTGCGCGCCAGCGCGCCGCAATGCGCGCATGGAACTGGTAGACCACCTTGCGGGTGATCTCCAGACCGGCATCCTCGGCGCTGTGCCGCGCCATCAGGCTGCGCACCCGCGACTCCACCAGCAGATCTTCCGGCGACTCGCCCGGTTGCAGCATGAATTCATAACGCCGCGTGCCGTGCGGCCCGGGCAAAGCCAGCGCCGGCCGCGCCGGATCGCAATAGACGCGGGTGTGGCGAAAGCGGTCGGTGGAACCGGCCAGGTCGACAATCAGCCAGCGCTGTTCGTAGGTGCTGCCGCCCATGGGAATCTTCAGGGCCTCGCGAATGCCGCTGCGGGCGCCATCGCAAGCGGCCACATAGCGCGCGCGCACTGTCTCCAGGACACCCTCGTCGCTGCGCAAATCGATACTGACCGAGTCGCCCGCATCGCGAAGATGCGTGACCCGCGTGCGAAAGCGGGTATGCACGCACGGGAACCGCCCCAGGCCCTCGCGCAGCTGGGCCTCCAGCAGCGGTTGCCGGAACGCGGACCGACGCGGAAATCCGTAATCCATGATATCCGGGAGCACTCTGGCGAAGCAGGCGCCGGCCGCCGAATGGTAATAGGAGCCGTAACCGGGCACGATCTGCGCGCGCACCTTGTCGATCAGGCCCAGGTACTGCATGGTGCGCAGCGACTCATCATCGATCGATACGGCGCGCGGTTCGCTCACGGTACTGGCATTGGCCTCCACCAGCAGCGTGGCGATGCCGAAGCTGCCCAGGATATTGGCCATCACCAGGCCTGTCGGCCCGGCCCCGGCAATCAGTACTTGGTATTCCGGCATCGCTGAGGCGCTCAATGCGGCGGAACGAACTCCGCGACCGCAAGGGCGCGCGGATTGCCCGCGCGGGCCGCCTGAATCGCGTGCCAGATGCGATCCGGCGTCGCGGGCATGTCGAAATGCGAAACGCCCGACTGGCGCAGCGCATCGAGAATGGCGTTCATCACCGTGGGCAGCGAACCGGTGACACCGGATTCCCCCACCCCTTTGGAACCGAGCGGATTGGTCTTCGTCGGCACCGGATGCTCGAGCAGCTTCAAGCCACCCACCAGTCCCGCGCGCGGCATCGGGTAATCCAGGTAGCTGCCGCTCAGCAGTTGTCCGGTGTCGCGGTCATAGACCGCATGCTCGCCCATTACCTGTCCCGATCCCTGCGTGAGGCCGCCCATGACCTGGCCTTCGACGATCTGGTGATTGACCACCGTGCCCGAATCATCGCAGGCGACATAGGAAACGATTTCCGTCGCGCCGGTCTCCGCATCGATCTCCACCTCGGCGATGTGGCAGCCATAGGGATAGGTGGATCTGGTCTTTGCCTCGTAATAGGTATCCAGCGGATGAGGGCCGGCGGCGGGCGCGAATTTCTTCACCACGGAAGCGAACGCGGTGCGCCGATCGGTGCCGGCGACGCGATATTCGCCTGCGGCGAATTCAATATCGGCCTGTGCGCACTCGAGTTCCCGGGCCGCCAGTTGCTTGCCTTTCTCGACCACCTGCAATGCCACCAGGCGCAGACCGTTGCCGATGCCCGCCAGCGTGCGCGACCCGCCGCTGCCGCCACCGGCCAGCTTCATGTCGCGTTCGGCGGTATGCAGGCTGACCGATTCCATCGGCACACCCAGCACTGCCGATACCAGTTGCGCGAACACGGTCTCATGGCCCTGCCCCTGGTTCTGGCTGGTGGCGAACATCGCCACATTGGCATCGGCATCGAAGCGGATCTCGACGGCGTCAAAGGGCGTGAACCCCGCACCCGAGGCTTCTATCGGGGTGGCCAGGCCGCGGCCGCGCAGCTTTCCCTGGCGGCGCGATTGCTCGCGGCGCCCGGGAAAACCGCTCCAGTCGGCGGCAGCCAGCGCCTTGTCCATCGCGCCTGCGAAATCACCGTTGTCGTACTCGCTGCCCGACACCAGCTTGTACGGGAATTTATCCGCGGCGATGAAGTTCCTGCGCCGCAATTCGGCCGGATCGATTTTCATTTCGACGGCAGCCTGATCCACCAACCGCTCCATCATGTAGGACATGATCGGGCGGCCCGCGCCGCGGTAGGCGCCGGTGGGCGCGGTATTCGAGAATCCCAGCAGCGCCAGCGCACCGGCGGTCTGCACGTCGTACACGCCGGTGATGCAGTTGAGCACGCCGATACTGTTGCTCAATGCGCCGGTCGGAGAAAGATAGGCGCCGACATTGGCCAGATAGCGGAAGCGAAAAGCAGTGAAGCGCAGATCGCGGTCCAGCCCCACTTCGGCAAGCGCCACCACATCGCGCGCATGCGTGTCAGAGAGAAACATCTCGCTGCGGGTGCCGGTCCATTTGACCGCTCGACCGGTGATTTTCGCGGCGAGCAGCGCAGCGCATTCCTCCGGATAGGCGCTGTTGCGCACGCCGAAGCCGCCGCCGACTTCACGCGCGACGACCGTGACTTTGTCCCCGGGCACCTTGAATATTCCCGCGATCTGCAGGGCATGCGCCTGCGCGCCCTGGGTGCAGGCATGCAGGACGAAATGTTCGCCTTCGGGTTCATAAAGAGCAAGACAGGCACGCGGCTCCAGCGGCGAACCCACCGCACGGGCGTTGTCGAGCGTGATGCTCACGGTATGCACCGAACCCTGCAATGCCTTCCCGGCCGCCTCGAGGGAACCGGACTCGAATTCGAACGCAATATTGCCCGGTGCGACTTCGTGCAGTTGCGGCGCGCCGGCGGCGATGGCATCCACGCCGCGAGTCTCCGCGGGCAGATCGCGATAATCAACGCGGATCTTCTCCGCGGCATCCTGGGCGAGGCCCGGGCTCTCGGCGACAACGATCGCCACCGGTTCACCGACGTAGCGCACCCGCCCTTGCGCCAGCACCGGCCGCTGCGGCTTGCGCAGCGTCATTCCGCCGCGCCCCGGCCGCGGCACGCTGGCGGGCGTGGATTGCATCCCCGCCGCAGCCACATCGTCACCGGTCAGCACTGCAAGCACGCCGGGGGTGGCGCGCGCCTGCGCGACATCGAGCAGCGCGATTTCGGCGTGTGCACGATCGGCGCGCAGAAAATGCGCATAGACCTGTCCCGGCAGATTCCAGTCCGAGGCATAGCGCCCCGAACCGGTAGTCATGCGGCGGTCTTCGAGCCGCCCCTTGAAAGCAGAATGACCTTTGCTGACAGCGGCCATGCGTTACATGCCCAGTATCTTGCGCGCCTCGTCAGGACTGGCCGGATGTTCGCCGATAGCCTTGATGATCTCGACGGCACGCTCGACCAGCGCCGCGTTGCCGGGCGCAAGCTTGCCCTGTTCGATATATAGATTGTCCTCGAGCCCGACGCGTGCATGGCCACCCAGGATCACCGCCTGCGCCACCATCGGAAACTGGAAGCGCGAAATGCCGAACCCCGCCCAGACCGCGCCGGCTGGCAGCAGGTTGCGCATTGCGATCATGCCCTCGGTGGAGGCGGGTGCGCCCCAGGGAATGCCCAGGCACAACTGGAACAGCGGCGGCGCCTTGAACATGCCTTTGGCCACCAGGTCCGCAGCGAGGCGTACGTGACCCAGGTCGAACACCTCGATTTCGGGTTTCACCTTGGTCTTGCCGATCAATTCGGCCATCTTGCGCAGATGCGGCGGCGTATTGACGAATGCGTATTCGCCGAAGTTCATGGTGGCAATGTCCAGGCTGCAAAGATCAGGCTTGAGTTCCTGGATGTGCTGGACACGGAATTCCGGGCTCTTCATGGTGGTGCCCGGTCCCAGACCCACGGGATCGACATCGCCGGGGGTGAAGCGTGCGCCAGGCCCTGTGGTGAGATTGATCAGCACATTGACCTTGCTCTCGCGGATGCGATCCACCACCTCCTTGTAGTGTGCAAGCTCCAGGCTGGCCTTGGTGGTCTTGGGATCGCGCACGTGAATATGCACGATGGTCGCGCCAGCCTTCGCCGCGGCGATGCCTTCGTTGGCGATCTGCTCCGGGGTCACGGGAATGGCCGGATTCAGGTGCGCGGTGTCGGCGCCGCCAGTGAGCGCGGCGGTGAGAATTACGGGACGGGACATGTTGCTGCTCCTTGCAAGGGACTGAAAAGGGTCAATGGTACCGAAGAAGAAGGCCCGGCGTACTGTGGCGCTCATTGACAATGCGATATTCAGCAGAGTAACTTGCCCGCTGCAATACACACGGCATTGACAATGAGGGGCAGGCGCATCGTTCTGGCACGCACGCTAGCCATCGCGGTGCTGACTCCGATTGCCGGCCTGACTGCCGGTTTCACTGAACATTCCCGGGCAAACCGATCACCGTACAGGATTATTTGAATTTTGCTTACAGTGACCTGGTGGGCCCTGCATCGAGGAAAACAACGATGAGTGCAATCCGAGCCGGACTGACCGCGCTTTGCTGTGCCCTGCCCTGCGTTGCTGCGCAGGTCGCGGCACAGGGAACTTACCCGAGCAAACCGATCAGGTTCATCGTGGCCTATACGACAGGGGGGCTCGGCGACACCTTCGCTCGCGCCATGGGTCAACACCTGGGCCAGCGCCTCGGACAGCCGGTGGTAATCGAAAATCGCCCCGGCGCGAGCCAGGTCATCGCACTGGAGGCAACCGCCAAGGCGCCTGCGGACGGACATACGCTGGTCTATGGCACGCAGTCGGGCATGGTCTTCACCACTGCGTCGAAAAAGACCCTGCCCTATGACCCCCTCAAGGATTTTGCCGCGGTCGGCATGTTGTTCACCACGCCGTTCTACCTGCTGGTACACCCTGCCATCCCTGCGACCAATGTGCAGGAACTCATCGCCTACATCAAAGCCAATCCGCACAAATTGTCCTACGCCTCGGTAGGCGTGGGCAGCGGACAGCACCTCGCCATGGAACTGTTCAGAAGCCGTACCGATCTGGACATCGTTCATGTGCCCTACAAAGGCAGCGCGCCCGCCTCGGTGGACATGATTTCAGGCCAGGTGCAACTCATGTTCGAAGGCCCGATCACCAGCGCGCCCAGCATTCGCAGCGGCAAGTTGCGCGCGCTGGGCTCCTCGGGTACACAGCGCACGCGCGCAATGCCCAACCTGCCCACCGTGATGGAGTCGGGCGTGCCGGGCTACGATATTTCCACCTGGTTCGGCCTGCAAACGACCGCTGGCGTGCCGCGCCCGATCATCGACCGCCTCAACCAGGAGGTGGTGCAGTGGCTGCTCTCGCCGGAGACCCGCGACAAGCTGGCCGACAAATTCAGCCTGGATATCACGACGAGCACGCCCGGAGAAATGACAGAACGCATCGCCCGCGAAATCCCGATTTACACCAAATTGATACGTGCGGCGGGCATCGAACCGGAATGAACTCCAGGACGTATCGGACCGGATCAAACAGGAAGGAATCACAATGACAGTTGAATTACTGCAATACGACGTTACCGTGATCGGCGGCGGCGCCGCCGGCGTGGCAGCGGCTCTCGAAGCGGGCGCAACGGGCGCGAAGGTCGCGCTGGTTGAACGGGCTGACGACCTCGGCGGCACGGCGGCCATATCCGGCGGCGGCTGCTGCGTGCCCGGCACGCCGCTGCAGGAATCCAGGGGGATACAGGACTCACCCGATCTCGCATTTGACGATTGGATAAAGTGCGGGCAGGGTGCCGCTGACGAACAATGGGCACGGTATTACATCGACCACGCGCTTCACGATCTGTATTTCTGGCTGGAATCCTACGGCGTCAAATGGCTGGAGTTGCAGAGCAACGAAGGCAACAGCGTGCCGCGCTGGCATCGCCCGGCCAACAACGGACTGGGGCTGATGAATGCGCTCATCGGCGGCATGAAATCACAGGGTGCGACACGAATCTTCACCGGCGCCAGCGTCGACAAGCTGCTGTCTGTCGATGGACGCGCCGGCGGCGTGCGGTTAAAGCCCGCTGACGGCGGCCGGACCACGGAAATCCGCAGCAAGGCGGTCATCGTCGCCACCGGAGGATTCAATTCGAACCTGGACATGGTGCTCCAGGCAAGGCCCGAGTTGAAACCGTTCAAGATAATGGAAGGCTCGGGACCGGGTGCCACCGGACTGGGTCACGGCCTGATCCGCGAACTGGGCGGGTTCTTCACACACATGGAAAACATTTCGTTCTACGTCTATGCCACGCCGGACTACCTCCAGACGCAGGCAAGCCGCGGGCTGGTATTCAGGGGAATCACCGGCTATATCTGGGTCAATCAGGAAGGCCGCCGCTTCCACGATGAGTCGCGCTCCGGCGCACCCTCGGCCACGCCGGCGCTGCTCAGGCAGACGCCACCCCACGCCTGGGCGATCGTGGACAGCCGGATGACCGCCAACATGCAGGTGGCCGATCCTTATTATCGCGAAGGAGACAAGATCCGGCGCGACCGGATCGAAGAATTGCTCGAGCGTTCTCCCTACATCCGCAGCGCGCCGACACTGGAGGAACTCGCACGCAAAATCGAGGTCGACGTGCCGACCTTCCTTGCCGAAATCGAGCAATACAACCGGGCTTTGGAGGCGGGCCTGGCGTGCGAACCGCGCTTTGGCAAACCGCTCAAGGCCTGCAAGAAATTCGACGCACCGCCCTACCTGGCCATCCAGCTGTTTCCGCTGGCGCGCAAGAATCTGGGCGGGGTGAAAACCGACATGCACTGCCGCGTTCTCGACAAGCACTTCGAACCGATCCCGGGGCTGTATGCGGCGGGCGAGGTGGCGGGAATGGCCGGCGGCCATATCAACGGCAAGGCCGGCCTGGAAGGAACCATGATAGGACCGTCGTTTTTCAGCGGCCGCGTGGCCGGGGGCTGGGCTGCGCATGAAGCAGGCTTTGGCACCGGTTTCATCGGCAAGATCAGGAAATCATGAGCACAAAAATCCTCTCCGACGTCACCGTTGCCGATGCCTATATCACGCTGCTGGCCGAACGCGGCATCGATTATCTGTTCGCCAACGCCGGCTCGGATTTCGGCCCGATCATCGAAGCCCTGAGCAAGGCTCAGGCGACCGGCGCGCCGCATCCGACGCCGATCACCTGTCCGCACGAGAACACCGCGATGCACATGGCGATCGGCCACTACCTCGTGTCAGGACGCGCCCAGGCGGTCATGGTGCACACCAACGTGGGCACCGCGAACGGATTGCTGGGCCTGATGAATGCGGCGCGCGGCGGCGTACCCATGCTTTTTTCAGCCGGGCGCACGCCGATCAACGAAGACAGCTTCCAGGGCCACCGCGACATGGACATCAACTGGACGCAGGAGATGTTCGACCAGGCGGGGATGCTGCGCGAAAGCGTCAAATGGGACTATGAGCTTCGCAATGCCGAACAGCTTGAGACCGTGGTGGATCGCGCACTGTCGATTGCGCGATCGGAACCGCTCGGCCCGGTATATCTCACCCTGCCGCGCGAGGTGATCGCGCGCCGCATGGATCATTTCACCTATCGCGCGCGCGCCGGGCTGCAGCCGGCTTCGCCGCCCGCACCCGACCCGGTGACGCTCGAGCGCGTCGCAACCCTGCTGGCGAACGCCGAGGCGCCCCTGATCATCGCCGCATCGGCCGGCCGCGCCCTCGATGTCATGGCAGCGCTGGCGCGACTGGCAGAACGCCATGCGCTGCCGGTCATCCAATACCGCAACCGCTTCGTTTCGCTGCCCACCGACCATCCCATGAATCTGGGGTTCGATCCCGCTCCCATGCTGGGCGAGGCGGACGTGATCCTGGTGCTCGATTCCGTGGTGCCGTGGCTGCCGCACCAGCACAAATTGCGCGAAGGCGCGACAGTGATCAACATGGCCCCGGACCCGCTCTACAGCGCCATTCCGATCCGCGGCCATCAAAGCGACATTGCGCTGACCTCGGCCATCGGGCTCGGGCTCGATCAACTGGCCGACGCCATGAGCGGCGCGGCCAGGGTCAAGGCGGGACGAGTCGACGCACGCCGCGCCGCGCTCGCGGTGCGCCGCGAGCGCATGCTGGAGGAGCGCGCGCGCCTGTTGCAGGCTAACCGGGACCGCGCGTTGATCCATCCTGCCTGGATCAGCCATTGCATCGACCAGGTCAAGGGCGACGACACCGTGGTGGTCACCGAATCCGGATTGATGCAGGAATATCTCACGACTACCAGCCCGGCGACACTGTTCAGCGCCACCGCCGCTTCGGGGCTCGGAGCGGGCATGGGCACGGCGCTCGGCGCCAAGCTCGCCAGCCCCGACAAGCTGGTGATCGGCGCCTATGGCGACGGCTCGTACATGTTCGGCAATCCGCTCTCCTCTCACTTTGTGTCTGCGGAATCGAACCTGCCGGTATTGCACATCGTTTTCAACAACAGTGTCTGGCAGGCGGTGCGCAATTCCACCAACCGCGTCATGCCCGATGGCTACGCCAGAAAATCGAGCCGCCCGCCGCTCACCTACCTCGACACGGCGAACCACTACGAAAAAGCCGTGGAAGTGGCCGGCGGCTATGGGGAGAAAGTCAGCGCGCCGGACCAGTTGCTGCCCGCGCTCGAACGCGCGCTGAAGGCAGTCAACATCGAGGGGCGCCAGGCGCTGCTCAACGTCGTGTGCAGTTGAACCTCGCCGCCAGCGCCCGGCCGCCGCCGGTCAATCCAGCCGCGCGCCGGAAATCCTGACCAGTTCCGCGCCGCGCCTGCGATCGTCGACGAGAAACCTGGCGAATTCCTCGGGAGTACCGCCGATGGCCTCCATGCCGATCGGGGTGAGAAACCTGTCCTTGAACGCAGGCGTACGCAGGATGGCGACCATGTCTGCGCTGAGTTTGGCGACTATCTCCTTGGGCGTGCCGGCCGGCGCGAACAGGCCGAACCAGTTGCGCGCATCGAGGCTGGAAAGCCCTGCTTCGGCGAATGTGGGCACTTCGGGAAGCATGGGGTTGCGGGCATCGGTCGAGGTGAGCAACGGCTTGCTCTGACCGGACCTGATCTGCTCCATCACGCCGGGATTGCCGATGATCAGGTACATCAGATGCACATCGCCGCGTTCGAATGCCAGCGGGGCTTCCGAGGCGGCCTTGTAGGGTACGTGGGTGAATCTGGCACCGGTCTCGAGCATCATCCGTTCCATGGTCAGATGCACATTCGAGCCTATGCCGGCGGAGGCATAGTTGATCTTGCTCGGATTCTGTTTCGAGTAGGCCACCAGTTCCCTGAAGCTGTTGCCCGGAATGGAAGGATGCATCACCAGGACCTGCTGCCCGACCACCAGATTGGTGATCGGCTCGAAACTCTTCTCGGCGTCATAAGGAAGTTTCTGATTGCGGTACAGGACCGGGTTGAGTGAAATCGTGGACTTTGGAAAGGTGCACAGGGTGTAGCCATCGGGCGGCGCCTTCGCGCAGGCCTCGGCCGCGATGATCGTATTGGCGCCGGGCCGGTTCTCGATCACCAGGCTCTGGCCGTTGCGGGCGGCAAAACCCTGGCTGAGACCGCGCAGGACGATGTCGGTGGGTCCACCGGCGGCGGTGGGCACAATCACCCGGATCGGGCCCGAAGGATAAGCCTGCTGTGCCAGGCCATCTTGCAGATGCAGCAAGGGTGCGCTCACCAGCGCCAGCAGCAGAACGCGTTTCAATGGGCTCATCAGTTCTCCTCAATCGGCAAATTCAATGAATGGATCAAAAACCTGCGACCGTGCCGGAAGGCTGCGCCGGCACGCGCCGCAGCGGTTATCCCCGCTGCGACTCTTGGAAGTATTGTGAAGGCCATTGGCCGCGCCAATGAAATTTTTTCTGCTCCAAAGTCCGGGAACATTGTATATGCGTCCGGCTTGGCGCAAAAATTTCCCGGGCTTGCCGCGCGGCTCGATGCCATGGTGCTGGTGCCTATCTTCAATACTCCCGAAGAGTTTGCCGCGCGGCTCAAGGCCGAGCGGGAGAAATGGGCCGCTCACATCCGGCACCTGGGCATCAAGGCCGACGAATGAGGCAGCCGACAGTCCGCACCCCGCATATCCGCATCCCGCATTGACACCGGGTTATTCGCCAGAGTAATTTGCCGCCTGCAAGTCCATTGCAGATACCACAAGGAGCAGAAGCATGGTCCGGTCAATCTCGATTTCTGTCGCGGCGCTGGTACTCGGTCTGGGCACTCCCCCAGGTTTCGCGCAAACTTTTCCGAACAAAACGATCACCATCATCGTGCCCTTTCCCGCAGGCGGTCCGCAGGATCCGCTGGCGCGCGGCATTCAGCCCGCGCTGTCCAAGGCGATGGGGCAGCCGGTGATCGTCGAAAACCGGGCCGGCGCCACCGGTACCGTCGGCATGAATGCCTGCGCCACGGCGGGCGTCGATGCGCACATCCTGTGCACCGTGTCCAACGACCTCACGGTACTGCCTTACCTGATGGATCTGCCCTTCAATCTGGAGCGCGACCTCGCGCCGGTCACGCAGCTTGTGGCGATCCGGCCGGTGCTGATGGCAAGCGGCGCTTCGCCGTTTGGCAATTTTCGCGAAATGATTGCCTATGCCCGGGCCAATCCTGGAAAGCTCAATTTCGGATCCTTTGGCGAAGGCGGCGGCGCGCATCAACTGGTCGAGGCGATCAACCAGGAACTGGGGACGAAAATCGTCCACATACCCTATAAAGGCAGCGGTCCCGCGCTTCAGGCGGTGCTCGCCAACGAAGTCAACATGGCGGTTGCCGTACCCAACATCGCATTGCCCCACGCCAAGGCCGGCAAGATCAAAGTGCTGGCTGTCAACGGCACCTCGCGCATCAAGGCGTTCCCCGAGGTGGGAACCTATATCGAGCAGGGATTCAATCTCAATATTCGCAACTGGTTCGGCGTCGTCGCCTCGGGGCGCGCGCCACGCGAGGCAATCACACGTGTCAATCACGAGATCGTGACGATCATCAAGAGCCCCGATTACCTGGAGAAATATATCAATGCTTTCTATTACGACGTCATCGGCAATACCCCGGATGAAATGGCCGAGTTCATGAAAGCCGACCGCAAAGTCGCCGAAGTGCTGGCCAAGGTGGTCAAGGATGCCGGTTACAAGGGACAGTAGCCGGCACGCAAGCCCGCATGCGCAATCGCAGACCCTTCCGGCAATCGGGCACGGATGCTGCTGCTTGCCCAAGGGAAAATGGTAGAGATTGCCCGGCGCCCAACAGCGCCATTACAAACACCCATTTAATTCATTTACTTACCATTCACACAACATCCCACTCACATTCCCACCCATTTGGTGGGATATAAATTGGTTGACAAAGCTGCCCACCTGATCCGAGAATCTGCCGCGCAATAATGGCTCTCGGGAGGGGGATATGGACGCGGTGGAATTACTGCAGGAGATCACCGAATACTGCCGCAACGCCGGCATGGCCGAATCGACCTTCGGCAAACTGGCGGTCAACGACGGCAAATTCGTCAACCGCATGCGCGACGGCGGCAGGATAACTGCCGCAACCCTGGAGCGGATCCGCAATTTCATCAACACGAACCCGCCGCCTGCCGATTCCAATGGCCGCCCGTTCCTGGTGAAACCGCGCCGCGCCGGCGGCGACACCTCGCCGGTGGCGGCGGAGGGCGATCCTCTCAATCCGGCCACCGAAGGAAAGAATTTCCGCTTTTTCGACAACCGCCAGAAATACCTGCTGTTCGTCAACACCTGTTCCGAAAAATGGGTGGTCGCCGACCGCGTCAGCGGCGAACTGAGCAACCTTCGCCCGCGCCCGCCGGCGGTGCGGATATTCGACGCGGGCATCGGCGACGGCACCGTGCTCACGCGGGTGATGCGGGCCATGCACAACCGCTTCCAGTCGATGCCGTTCTACATCGTCGGCAAGGAAATCAGCCTGGAGGATGTGCGCCTGGCGCTGGAGAAGATGCCGGACCGGTTCTTCGAGCATCCGGCAACGGTGCTGGTTCTCACCAACATGAATTACATGGATGCACCATGGCTGGTGCCGCAGTCGCTCACCGAGGCGACCAGCCTGGTGTGGCATGAAGTCGCGCTCTCGGGCAAAACCTCCCACGAGTTCGAGGAACAGGTCACCGCGCTGCAACCGTTCCTGGCGGAAAACTGGCGTACCTCGCCGAGCAGGAAGAGCGGCAATCCGGTCTACGACAGGCCCGCGGTCATGGTTATTTATCGCGAGGATCACCGTTTTCTGCTCGATCAGGTCATACCCAGGCGCGGCGCCGGTCGGGCGGATTACGACCTGGTCCTGGCGTCACAGCCGTTCCGGGCGCGGGCACCGCTGGATTTCAAGGTCAAGCGCGTGCTCACGCCGCTGGCGCGCAGCCTCGGCCCCGGCGGACGGTTGTTATCGATACATTCGCACGGCAACGACCCGGGACTGGAAATACTCCAGGGCATATGGCCGGGAGAGAATCCCTACATCCATGACCGCCATCAATTGCTGAAAGCGGTGAAATCGGAACTGGGCAATACGGCACGCAACTACAATTTCAATACCTACTCGGATGCACGCTCGCTGTTCCGCTACCAGATGCATTCCCTGCCGAGCGAGGTGACCGAATCCATCGGCACCTCGACACTGTTCGCCGCCTGGAACGCCGCGATTTATGTCGGGCAGATAGAGGACGCGCGCCTCGAAGGCGTGATCAGCGACCGGCGCTACCTGGATGTCACGCGCGAAGTGGTGCGCAAGCACGGCGGATTGTGGTTCTGGGACGAGTCGTACGTGATATCGCGGCGCCCGGATTAACGCCGGCGAAGTTCTTTTCCGTTTCCCCTAAAGGGCAAGCTGCTCAGCAACCGGCAGGACGTCGCGCCTGAACCACGAGCGGAATTCATTTTCCGAGCGGAAAATGAAATTCCTGCCGTCGAATTCCGCCTTGCAGGGCGGCCCCTCCACGGGCCGGTTCCGGGGAAGGTCCTCGCCTTCGGAGGCAAACGCGCCGCCCAGTTCGTCCAGCAGTTGCGTGAACAAGCCGGAAGAGGCCGTGGCGGCCCTGGCCTCGGGAAGCAGCGCCGCAATCTTCTGCTTGTTCACCGCCAGATGCCGGATATCGAATTCGCGCGCGATCTGCCCGATCACGCGGCGCGGGTCGGCGCTACTGCCCAGCACCCGTATCGTCTCGTTCAAGGCCAGCGCCGCTTTGCGCTGCTTGGCCAGGATCAGTTTTCGAGCGAAATCCAGATTCTTTTCGTTGCCGCCGAAATAGGCGCTCAGATAATGACTCTCCATGAGATCGGCCAGAGTCTCGCGCGGTTCGAATTCGCGGGTTTCCAGGAGGTAGGCGCGATAGGTATTGGCC